>NZ_LMLO01000005.1:19194-140765 GCF_001421945.1 Devosia sp. Leaf64
CCAAAGGGAGAGGTGAAGAAGGCCAGCGTCTCGTGCACCCAATCACCGCCATGCGGCGAACAGCCTAGAAGGACCAAAACAATGGGTTCAATCACCCTCGAACACGTCAACAAGTCCTTCGGCGAAGTCGAGATCATTCCCGACATTTCCCTCGATATCGAGGACGGCGAATTCGTCGTCTTTGTCGGTCCGTCGGGCTGCGGCAAGTCGACCTTGCTGCGCCTCATCGCCGGCCTTGAAGACACGACCTCGGGCAAAATCCTCCTAGACGGGCAGGACGTCACCGACGCGCCGCCCGCGCGCCGGGGCCTCGCCATGGTGTTCCAGTCCTATGCGCTTTATCCGCATATGAGCGTGCGCGAGAACATCGCCTTTCCGCTCAAGATGGCGAAAATGCCCCAGGCCGAGATCGACAAGAAAGTCGACTACGCCGCGCGTACCCTCAACCTCGGCTCTTATCTCGACCGTCGCCCGCGGGCCCTCTCCGGCGGTCAGCGCCAGCGCGTCGCCATTGGCCGCGCCATCGTCCGCGAGCCCAAGGCCTTCCTTTTCGACGAACCCTTGTCGAACCTAGACGCAGCGCTCCGCGTCAACATGCGCCTCGAAATCACCGAGCTGCACCAGCAGCTCAAGACCACGATGATTTACGTGACCCACGACCAGGTTGAAGCCATGACCATGGCCGACCGGATTGTGGTGCTCAATGCCGGCAATGTCGAACAGTTCGGCTCCCCGCTCGACCTCTATAAGAAGCCCGCCAATCGCTTCGTTGCTGGCTTCATCGGCTCGCCGAAAATGAACTTTGTGGACGGCCCGGAAGCCGCCAAGCACGGTGCCCATTCCATCGGCGTTCGCCCCGAACATTTTAAACTCTCGACCACAGAAGGCGCCTGGAAAGGCACGGTCGGCGTTGCCGAACAGCTCGGCTCCGACACCTTCCTTCACGTCCAAACCGACGGCCTAGGCCTGATGACCATCCGCACCGACGGCGACCAGACTTTTAGCCACGGTGACGTAGTCTATCTGACCCCGGACCCGACCCGCATCTATAAATTCGACGCTGCGGGCAAGGCCTTATAAGCCTGCCACACAAACAGCGTCATTCCCGCGAAAGCGGGAATCCCTTGTTGCAAACAGGAGAGAGATTCCCGCTTTCGCGGGAATGACGCCGGGGCAGGGCCGGATGTGAAGAATAGGACGACCAGAATGACCAAACTTGCCGCCGCCACCCTGCCGAGCCTCACCACCGCCGCGGTCCCCGGCTACACCCGCGCCGACCTAACCCCCGGCATCGTCCATTTCGGCGTCGGCAATTTCCATCGCGCCCACCAGGCCGTCTATCTCGACGCGCTCTTCAATATCGGCGAGGGCCACGACTGGGCCCTGATCGGCGCTGGTGTCCGCGAAACCGACGAAGCCATGCGCCAAAAGCTCATGGGTCAGGATTTGCTCACCACCGTCGTCGAACAGGAAGCCGATTCCAGCTCCGCCCATGTCACTGGTGTGATGGTCGATTACCTGAAGCCCGGCGACAGCGCTGCCGTCATTGCCAAACTCGCCGATCCCGCCATCCGCATCGTCTCCCTCACCATCACCGAGGGCGGCTACTACATCGACCCGGCATCGCAAGAGTTCGATCCGACCCATCCCGATATCGCCTACGACGCCGCCCACTTCGACGCACCGAAAACCGCCTTTGGCCTGATCCTTGCCGGCCTCGTCGCGCGGAAAAACGCCGGTCTGCAGCCGTTCACCGTCATGAGCTGCGACAACATCCCCGGCAATGGCCACGTCACTGAAAACGCCGTCGCAGGCCTCGCTGCCCTGATCGATCCCGCGCTCGCCAACTGGGTCAAATCTTCCGTCGCCTTCCCCAATGGCATGGTCGATCGCATCACCCCCGCGACCTCCGACCGCGAGAAAAAGCTCCTCGCCGACAATTTTGGTATCGACGACGCCTGGCCGGTCTTCTGCGAAAATTTCAAGCAATGGGTGCTCGAAGATAATTTCCCGGCCGGCCGCCCGGCGCTCGAAAAGGTGGGCGTCCAGTTCGTCCCCGACGTCGCGCCCTATGAGCACATGAAGATCCGCATCCTCAATGGCGGCCACGCGACCATCGCTTACCCCGCCGGGCTCATGGACATCCACTTCGTCCACGAAGCCATGGAGCATCCGCTCGTTGCCGCCTTCCTCAAAAAGGTCGAGACCGAAGAGATCATCCCGGTCGTGCCGCCGGTGCCCGATACCGACCTCAACGACTATTTCAAGCTCTGCGAAAAACGCTTCGCCAATCCCAAGATCGGCGACACGATTCGCCGCCTCGCGCTCGATGGCTCCAATCGACAACCGAAGTTTATCATTCCGACGGCCTTGGATAGGGTCAACGCTAACGGAATGGTAACAGGCCTTGCCCTGGTGAGCACACTTTGGTGCCGCTACTGCTATGGCACGACCGATAGCGGCGCGGTCATCGAACCCAACGATCCAAGCTGGGATCGCCTCACGGCGCAGGCCAAAAAAGCCAAGGATAATCCAACTGTCTGGCTCGAGATGGCCGACATCTATGGCGACCTCGCCAAGGCCCCCAGCTTCATCGCGGCCTTCACCAAGTCGTTGAATTCATTGTGGTCTATCGGCACTAAGGCGACGCTCGAAGCCTATCTCGCCGACCGCCTCTAGCCCCGCTCGCTGCCTTCCGCTAAGCTCCGCCCGGGACGGAGAAGCGAGGGCAGCGTGGGGCAAGACCTCCTGGTGGGAGTGGACGTAGGCACCGGCAGCGCCCGTGCCGGAGTTTTCACAGTCGACGGTAAACTCTTGGGCCGTCACGAAAATCCGATCCTGATGCGGCGCAGCGACGCCAACTTTGCCGAGCACGACAGCGAAGACATCTGGACCGCCGTCTGCCTCGCCGTCCGCGCCGCCCTCACCCAAGCCAAGGCCGATCCCGCCGATGTCGTCGGCATCGGTTTTGATGCCACCTGTTCCCTCGTTGTCCGCGACGCCGCAGGCGCACCGGTAACTGTATCCAAAGATGGAGAAGATCGTTGGGATACAATAGTTTGGCTCGATCATCGCGCCCTCGAAGAAGCCGATGAATGCACGCGAACCGGCCATGAAGTGCTCCATTATGCCGGCGGCGTCATGTCCCCGGAAATGGAAGTGCCCAAGCTCATGTGGATCAAGCGCCACCTGCCCAAAAGCTGGGCCCGTGCTGGCCATATGTTTGATTTAGCTGATTTTTTATCTTGGAAAGCCACGGGCTCACTTGCCCGTTCGCAATCGACCCTCACCTGCAAATGGACCTATCTCGGCCACGAGAGCCCAAGCTGGCGGCATGACTTTTTGAGTCTCGTTGGCCTCGACGATCTCATTGAAAAAGCTGCACTTCCTGACGTAGCGAGCCCTGTCGGCGACGACCTCGGCTCCCTCACGGAAGCCGCCGCCGCCCAACTCGGCCTCACCCAAAATTGCCGCGTCGGTGCCGGCCTCATCGACGCTCATGCCGGCGCCCTCGGCGTCCTCGGCGCCTTCACGTCCGACGTCGAAACCATAGACCGGCACCTTGCCCTCATCGCCGGAACATCGAGCTGTGTCATGGCTTTATCGGCCGAGGACCGCCCGACCACAGGGGTATGGGGGCCCTATTTCGGCGCCGTCCTGCCGGGCGTCTGGCTCAACGAAGGCGGCCAATCGGCCACCGGCGCGCTGCTCGATCACATCATCCGCTGGCACCGGGCGGGGGGTGATCCGACCCCGGAAAACCACCTCGGCATCTGTCGACGGGTGATGGAGTTGCGCGAAACCGAAGGTCTCGCCCTCGCTAACCGCTTGCACGTGCTGCCAGATTTTCACGGGAACCGCTCGCCGCTCGGCGATCCCTTTGCGCTGGGGGTCATCTCCGGCCTCACCCTCGACAGCGATTTTGACTCCCTCTGCCGCCTCTATTGGCGCACCTGTGTCTCCATCGCCCTCGGCGTTCGGCATATCCTCGAAACGCTGAATACCCGCGGCTATGCCATCGACACCCTCCATATCACTGGCGGGCATACCAAAAATCCATTGCTGATGGAGCTTTACGCCGACGCTACCGGCTGCACCGTCGTCGAACCATCGACGCCCGACGCAACGCTTCTCGGCATGGCTATGGTCGCTGCCAATGCCGCGGGGCTTTATCCGAGCCTTGATCAGGCGTGTCTAGCCATGCAGCAGGGCGGCACCTCGCGGGCACCCAATCCGGCAGCCCGGTCGCAATTCGACAGGGACTACCGGATATTCCTCGAAATGTTGAGGCAGCGCCAAGCTATTGACGCGATGGAATAATCAGGCGCGACGAACGCGCGTGAATTTTACGGGCTGCTTCTTGTATTCATTGCCGGCGCCGGTTTCGGCCTCGGCAAAAATCTTCATCACCGTATCGCGGCCATCGACCACCTGACCAAAGGCGGCAAAGCCCTGGCCATCGGGATTGCGTCGTCCGCCGAAATCGAGTTCGGGCTGATCGCCGATGCAGATGAAGAACTCCGAAGCCGCTGAACCGACAGCAAAGCGGGCCATCGAGACGGTCATATCCTTATGGGAAAGGCCAGTCATTTCAGTGGTTTCATGGGCAATCGGTGGATAGGGCGCTTGCCGGTCGTCGGTCGTGTGATAGCCCCATTGCACGACTTCGATCTTGTGCACCGATTGCGGGTTCTGGTTTTCATAGGTGACGATGCGATAGGCCTCGGCATCATCGAGCAGGCCGTCATCGACATAGCGCAGGAAATTGGCCGCCGTAACGGGGGCCTTGGCGTCGTCGACGGAAATGGTGAAGCTGCCTAGCTCGGTTTCGAGCAGAACTGAAATGGTCACGTCTTTAATCCGATGAAAGAGAAGCTCCCGCCGGTTGGCCGGCGGGAGGCATTGATTTTATTCAGCGATTTCAGCGTCGCGGAAGTAGGGGACGTTGAGCGGCGAACGCCAGAAGCCGGTCACCTTGGGGCTCATCATCATGTAATTGTAGCGGTGGTACTGCGGCAGGATGACGTGGTCATTCATCAAGATGGCCTCGGCCTTGCGCATGTCGTCGCGCGATTCCGCTTCATCGCCGGTTGCCTTGGCCGCTTCGATTGCAGCGTCGTAATCCGGGTTGGACCAATTGGCGAGATTGTTGGCGCTGCCGGTGACGAAGTTGTCGAGGAAAGTCATGGGGTGCGGGTAATCAGCACCCCAGCCCATCTGCGCGATCTGGTACTCGACCTTCTGCACTTCGGGATAGAAGACCTGCCATTCGGTCGCCTGGATCTCGACGTCGATATTGAGGTTTTCCTTCCACATCTGCTGGATGGCTTCGAGCAGCTTTTCGATCGGCGGGGAGGAATAGGTGACGTAGAGCGTCTTTGGAAAACCTTCGCCATTTGGGAAGCCGGCTTCGGCCAGTTCGGCCTTGGCGCCTTCGACATCGGCGGTTTCCGAGAGACCAAAATTATCGTGGCCTTCGGTGAAATCTTCGCCGGCAAGGCTCATGCCCGGGGGCACAAGGCCGAGGGCCGGGGTGTCAGCCGATTGCAGCACGAACTCGATGATCTCGGAGCGATCGATCGCCATCGAAAGCGCCTTGCGCACATGGATATTGTCGAGCGGCGCCTGGTGCGGATTGAAGAACGCATAGGTGGTGCCGAGAGCGGGAACGATGAGGAAAGCATCGGACTCGACGGAAAGGCGCGGAATTTCGGGCGCCGGGACGGCTTCGATGCCGTCGACATCGCCGGCTTCGAAGGCGGCGAGTGCGGTTGCCGGATCAGGGATCAGGCGGAAGGTCAGCTTGTCGAGGCTGACCGCGTCGGCGTCATAATAGTTCGGGTTCTTTTCGAAGACGACGGATTCGCCCTGATTGAACGCGGTGACGCGGAACGGGCCGGTGCCGATGAAAGTAGCGGGATTGCGCGTCCAGCCTTCCGGATCGGCGGAAACGACATCTTCGCGGACAGGATAGAAGGTTGGGTAGTTAAGAAGCTGCAGCATATAGGGCACGCGCTGCTTGAGCGTGAAGGTCAGCGTCTTGTCGTCGGGAGCCGAGATCGCAATCGCGCTAGCATCGCCCCCGCCATAGGCTTCTTCGGCGCCGACGATGTGGTAGAGCATCTGCGAATTCATCGAGCCCGATTTGGGATCGAGCACGCGCTTCCAGGCATAGACGAAGTCCGATGCCTTGACCGGTTCGCCATCGGACCACTTTGCATCGCGCAGGTGGAATGTGTAGGTGAGGCCGTCTTCCGAAACATCCCAGCTTTCAGCCAGAGCTGGCACGACTTCGCCCTCGGGGCTCAGGCGCACGAGACCTTCGAAGGTGTTGCCGATGATCGGGGCGGCAAAGGTTTCGGCGGTGGTGCCGGGGTCGTATTTGGCGCTTTCATTGTTGACCACATAGGTCAATTCGCCGGCAGCGAAGGCCGACCCGGCCGAGGCCAGCAGCATTGCCGTTATGAGCGGCAGTACGCGTTTCATCATTGCGTTCTCTCCTTTGTCGGGGATGTTACCCCGTTTGCTTGTTGCGCCAGTTCCCCGGCGAAGTGGCAGGCTGCCAGATGACCGCCGCCAATATCGGTAAGCTGCGGCTCGACACGCGCACAAAGCTCGGTAGCGAGCGGGCAGCGGGTGCGGAAGCGGCAGCCGGATGGGATATCGATCGGGCTCGGGATTTCGCCCTGCATGGGCTCGACCGCCCGGGCCGCTTCCGGGTCCGGCACCGGAATGGCCGAGAGCAGGGCGCGGGTATAGGGGTGCGAGGGGCGGTGATAGAGATCGGCAGAGGTCGCGAGCTCGACAATTTTGCCCAAATACATCACCCCGATCCGATCCGAAATATGCCGGACCATCGAGAGGTCATGGGTGATGAAGAGATAAGTCAGCCCGAGATCGGCCTGAAGGTCTTCAAGCATATTGACGACCTGGGCCTGCACCGACACGTCGAGCGCGGAAATGGGCTCGTCGCAGATGACGAGATCTGGCTCAAGCGCGATGGCGCGGGCGATGCCGATGCGCTGGCGCTGGCCGCCGGAAAATTCATGGGCGAAGCGCTGGGCGGAATCGCTGGGGAGACCGACGCGGTCGAGAAGGTTCGCGACTTTCTTGCGGCGTTCGACTGGCGTCCCGATGCCGGCGATCTCAAGGGGTTCGGCAATCAGGTCGCCGACGCTCATGCGCGGGTTAAGCGAGGCATAGGGATCCTGAAAGATCATCTGCACGCGGCGCCGGAACTGGCCCAGTTGCCGCTCGGGCGCTTTGGCGACCTCTTGGCCATCGAACAGGATACTGCCTGAGGTTGGCTCGTGGAGGCGAATGACGGTGCGGGCTAGCGTCGATTTTCCGCAGCCCGATTCCCCGACGAGGCCAAGCGTCTCGCCTTTCATCAGGTCGAGATCGACACCATCGACGGCACGAAGCACGGGCTTTGCCGCAAAGGGGGCTGCCGGCAGATGGAAGTGCTTGTGGAGGTCGCGCAGTTGGAGAAGGGGTTTTGTCATGCCGCCACCTCGTGAATGGCGCCGACCTTGGGCGCCTCGGGGTGTTGCAGCCAGCAGCGCGATTGATGCGCGGCGCCGAAGAGCGGCGGCAGTGCGGCCATGCATTGGGCCATGGCGTGCGGGCAGCGCGGGGCGAAGGGGCAGCCGGGTGGGGGCGAGAGCATATTGGGCGGCGAGCCGGGTATCGGTGTCAGCCGCTTATGCGTGTCGTCACGGAGGTCCGGCACCGCGCCCAGAAGGCCGACTGTATAGGGATGCGCAGGGCGGGCGAACAGGTCACGCACCGGGGCGGTTTCCATGACGAGGCCCCCATACAGGACCAGCACGCGGTCGGTGACTTCGGCGATGACGCCGAGGTCATGGGTGATCAGGATCACCGACATGCCAAGGCGCCGTTGCAGGTCCTTCAGCAGAGCGAGAATCTGGCGCTGGATGGTGACGTCGAGGGCTGTGGTCGGCTCGTCGGCGATCAGCAGTTTTGGATCGCAGGCGAGCGCAATGGCGATCATCACGCGCTGGCGCATGCCGCCAGAGAATTCGTGCGGATAGGATCTTAGGCGCTTGGCGGCAGAGGGGATGCGGACGAGTTCGAAAAGTTCGATGGCGCGCGCGCGTGCTTCGGCGGCGCTTGCCTTGCGATGCCGCCGCACCGCTTCCATGACCTGCTCGCCCACGGTGAGCGTGGGATTGAGCGAGGTCATCGGGTCCTGGAAAATGACGCCGATGCGGTTGCCGCGGAGGTCGGACAGGGCGTCTTCGTCGAGCGATAGAATGTCCGTGCCTTCGAAGGTCGCCGAGCCGGATTTGATCCGGCCGCCAGCTTTCAAGAGGCGGAGAACCGACATGCAGGTGATTGACTTGCCTGAGCCGCTTTCGCCCACGAGGCCGAGGATTTCGCCTTGTCGCACATCGAAGCTCACGCCGCGAACGGCCTGGACTTCGCCGCGCCGGGTGAAAAAGGACGTTGCGAGATCTCTGACGGAAAGAATGGGGGCGCTCATCGGCTGAGCCTCGGATCAAGCGCATCGCGGAGGCCATCGCCGAGGAAATTAAAGGCGAACATGGTCAGGGAAATCGCGGCAGCCGGGAAGAACAATTGGTGCGGATAGGCGCGGAGCGTCTCGACGGCTTCGGAGGTCAGCGAGCCCCAGCTCGCGAGCGGTGGCGTTACGCCAAGGCCGATAAAGCTCATGAAACTCTCGATGAAGATGGCCGAGGGGATGAGCATGGTCAGGGTGACGATGATCGGTCCGATGGAATTGGGCAAGAGGTGCCGCGTCAGGATGCGGGCCGGGGATGCGCCCATGGTGCGGGCGGCGGCAACATAATCCTGGCTCTTGAGGCTGAGGATTTGCCCGCGCACGATGCGCGCCATATCGACCCAGAAGACCGAGCCGATGGCGATGATGATGGATAGGAGCCCAGAGTCGAACACCACCATCAGCAGCACGACATAAAGCGTCAGCGGAATGGTCGAGATGATTTCGACGATCCGCATCATCACGGCATCGACCTTGCCGCCCATATATCCGGCAATGCCGCCATAAAAGACGCCGATGAAGAAGTTCACGAGGGTCGCGACGAAGGCGACGGTGAGGGAAATCTGCGCGCCATAGAGCTGGCGCACCAAGATATCGCGGCCGAGCTGGTCTGTGCCGAAAAGATAAGTCTTGTTCCAGGCCCAGCCGGTGGGGCGGACTTCCGAGCCGTCTTCGAGCACGAGCCGGGCGGGCAGTTTTGAATAATCGAGCGTCAGGGTCTGATCGCCGAATTCGTACGGCTGGCTCTTCTTGATGATGTCTTTGCGCCCACCCCTCAAAAGGCCGAGCATGTTCCCCTCGGCGTCGACCTCGTACAGGTTGAAGTTCGACGCATTGAGGAAGAAGCGCGTCGTTTCGCCTGCACCGTCGGTCACCGCATAGGTTTCGAAGAAGGGCGGGATATTGGCGAGCTTCAGGTCCTGCTTGTAATAGGTGTGGGGCGAGAGATAGGGCCCGAAGAAGGCCGCGATCACGAGCAGCACGATGAAGACAATGCTGACGACGGCGGGCTTATTGGCCCAGAGGCGGCGGCGTACTTCCTGGCCATAGGTCGGGGCGGGCGGTGGAACAGGCGTCGCCTTTTCGTCGGCCGGGAGCTTGGCCCACATTTCCGGAGATATGTCGGTCATGCGGTTGCCTTGGTCAGTTTGATGCGCGGGTCGAGCCACACATAGAGAAGATCGACGATCAGGATCATTAGCATCAGCACGGCGGCATAGAAGATCGTGATGCCCATGATGGCGGTGTAGTCGCGATTGGTGATCGAGAGCACGAACTGCCGCCCGATGCCGGGCAAAGCGAAGATCTGTTCGATGACGAAGGAGCCGGTGATCAGGTTGGCAACGACCGGACCCAGTACGGTCACGACGGGCAGAAGCGAATTGCGGAGGCCATGCTTGATGAGGATTTGCCCCTTGCGCAGGCCCTTGGCGCGGGCTGTGGTCATATAATCCTGATCGAGCGTTTCGAGCAGCGACGAGCGAGTCAGGCGGGACACGAAGGAAATCCAGAAGCCGGAAAGGGCAAAGACCGGCAGAAAATAGCCGCGCCAATCATCGAGGCCGAATGTGGGCACCCAGCCGAGGCGCAGGGCGAAGACGTAGATCGAAACTGTGGCGATCACATAGCTTGGAATGGCGACGCCGAGCGTCGCAATGAACATCACCGTCGTGTCGGGCCAGCGATTGCGATTGAGCGCCGCGATGACGCCCAGCGGCACGCCCAGCGCGATGACGCAGATGACCGCCAGGAGCCCGGTCTGCAACGTGACAGGCAGGCCGGCGGCGATCATGGAATTGATCGATACACCGGGATATTTGAAGGACGGGCCGAGGTCGAAGGTCAGGATGCGGCCGAGATAGTTGAGATACTGCTCCCAGATCGGCAGGTTGAGCCCATATTTGGCATTGAGGGCGGCCGCGATCTCAGGCGCAAGCATGCGTTCGGACACGAATGGCCCACCGGGTACGGCATGCATGAGAAAGAAAGTCAGGGTGACGATCGCCCAGAGGGTGACGAGCATCATGCCCAAGCGATTGAGAATATAGGTGAGCATAAACGACGCCGCTCTGGAAAGCGGTGCTGTAGGACGCCGCAGACTCGAAACATGGTTCTATTGCAGCACCATTAAGCCCCGAATTCAATATCTCAAACAGGCGGCCCATCGCCTCGTTGCGCGCGCCGCAAGCGTTACATGCAGGAACGCGCGCTGGGCGCAGGCATTTGGGAATCCAGATGCCTCACAGTCCATCCTGTCAGTTGTGTACCCATGAATATCATGATCCCCCAAGAGCCGCGCGTTGTTCGGCGTGACCAGCCGATGAAGTTCGGCACTCAGTTTACCGCGACCGGTGTGCGTTTCCGGGTTTGGGCTCCCTATTCCAACGGGGTCGCGCTCAAAATATACGATCTCGATATCACCGTACCGATGAACAGCCAGCCGCGGGATTGGTATGAAGTCGAGATCGAGGGCGCGCAGGCGGGCATGCGCTATCGCTACGTGCTCGAGGATGGCACCGAAGTGCCCGATCCGGTTTCAAGATTTCAGCCAGAAGATGTTCACGGCCCAAGCGAGATCATCGACCCCCACCAGTTCGAGTGGACCGACATCGGTTGGCCAGGCCGGCCATGGGAAGAGCAGATCATTTATGAACTGCATGTCGGCACATTTACCAGGGAAGGCACGTTCCGCGGCGTCATCGATAAGCTCGACTATCTCGTCGAACTCGGCATCACCGCCATCGAGCTTCTCCCCGTTGCCGAATTTCCCGGCAAGTGGAACTGGGGATATGACGTGGCGCAATTGTTTGCGCCCGATTCAAGCTATGGACGGCCAGAGGATCTCAAGGCGCTGGTCAATGCTGCGCACGAAAAGGGCCTCAGCGTCTTTCTCGATGTGGTCTACAATCACTTCGGCCCCAAGGGAAATTATCTCTCCGTCTATACCCCGCAGACGACCGACAAGCACGAAACGCCCTGGGGTCCGGCGATCAATTTCGACGCAGACGGCGCTTCCGTCATTCGCGAATATGTTTTCGCCAGCGCTCGTTATTGGCTCAACGAATATCATTTTGACGGCCTGCGCTTCGATGCCGTTCACGAGATCCACGACAATGGCCCTCGGCATCTGCTGCAGGATTTGGCGGAGCAGATCCGCAGCTCGACCGATGGGCGACATATTCATTTGATGGTCGAGAATTCCGACAATGAAGCGAGCTGGCTTAAAAGGCGCGAGGACAGCACGCCATGGCTCTATGACGCCCAGTGGAGCGATGACATCCACCATGCGATGCACAATGCGCTGACGGGCGAAAGCGCCTGGTATTATGCGGACTTTGATGGTCGCATCGACCTTTTGGGACGAGCGCTAGCGGAAGGCTTTTCCTGGCAGGGCGAATATATGGAGCATGAAGGCCGCAAAAAGGGCGAGGCGAGCGCCTTCTTGCCGCCAACGGCCTTCGTCTCTTATGCGCAAAACCACGACCAAGCCGGCAATCGGCCGTTCGGTGAGCGGATCAACCATCTAATCCCCGCCGACCGCGTCCAGCTATGGGCCGCGATTTATTTGCTGAGCCCACATATTCCCATGCTGTTCATGGGGGAAGAATGGGCGCCCAAACAGCCTTTCCTGTTCTTTTCCGATGTGGGCGAAGATCTTGCCGATGACATCAGGCAATCGCGGAAGGATGAGCTCAAGAATTTTCCCGAAGATATGGACCGCGGCGATCCGCCCGATCCGATGGCGCGTTCGACCTTTGAAAGCAGCAAGCTCGTCTGGTCCGATCTCGAGAAAGACGAGCATGCCAAGAGCCTTGTGCATTATCGGCAGCTTCTTGCGCTGAGAAAAGAAGAGATCATTCCGCGCCTTGCGGATATCGGCGGCAATGCTGGCAGGTTCGAGCTGCTGGCTAAAAGGGTTCTCAAGGTTGAGTGGACGCTAGGGGATGAATCGGTTTTGACGCTGATCGCGAATTTGTCTGATGAACCGTTCTCGGGCGCCAAAATCTCCGGCGCGGATCAGCTTTGGCTTGAAGGGTCCGCGTCAAAGGATACGATTGGCGCTTGGAGTGCTGTTTTCACTCTCGATCGCGCAGGTTCCTGACCGTAACGAGCGCTGGGCATGCCGCATAGGCGTTGCTGCTCGGCGACATCCGCAGGCCTCTCAAAGCGTCACTGATATTGTTGACATCGTTAGTCATAATTATTAGTGCGGGCTGTGAGGCCACTTTTATGCGCCTCGGTATGGGGGAAACGCATGAACCGCTTCATTGCAGCCTTATTGGCTGTCATCCTTACCGTTGCCCCGGCGCTAGCGCAGGAGACACGCAGCATCACCGATCTGACCGGTCGGACGGCCGAGATTCCAGCACATCCAATGCGGATCGTTTCGCTGCACGATCTCAGCATCACCATCCCGCTGATCGAGCTTGGCGTGCCCCCGATCGGTAGCCATGGGCGGACGACGGCCGATGGAAAGCCGTTCATCCGCGCCAGTGCAGTACTGACAGGGGTCGATTTCGACAATTCCGAGATCAAATTCGTCGGTAATCTGCCTGCTGATATAGAAGCGATCTCGGCTCTTGAGCCCGATCTCATCATCACGACCGAATGGCAGACCGCCCCCGTCGGTCAATTGGAGAAGATCGCTCCCGTCGTTGTCATCGATACCAGCGCTGACGCTTTTGCGGCCTATGAACTTTTGGCCGACATAACCGGCACACAAGAGCGCATGGCTTTCCTCAAGACCCGCTATGATGGCCAGATTGCGCAGATCAAGCGACTGATCGACACGGCCAACATTTCGGTCTCTGTCATTCAGGGCAATGACGGCGCCTTCTATGTCGAGCACACCTATGGCACGCTCGGGCGTGTGTTGCGCGATGCGGGGTTCAAGGCGCCTGCGCTCATCGAGAGCATACCCGAGGGCGGCGACATGATGGTTCCGGCCGACAGACTTCCGGAGCTCGATGCAGACTTTGTCTTTGCCACTTACCGCACGGACACGCTCGAAACCCCTCAAACGTCCAATGAGAAGCTAAACGCCGTTGTCCCCGACTTCTGCCAGTATCTGACGGCGTGCCAGAACCACCAGCAGATCACCATTCCGCGCGAAGAAGCCTCGTCCAACTCCTTCTATGCGCTCGGAGCCATCAGCTACATGCTGATCTCCAACATTTCGGGCCGAACCTTCGTGCCCTATGCCGGCCAATAGGACCTAAGTGGCGCGGCACCCAAGTGTCGCGCCATGCTCGCCCACCGTCGCAGCATCGTCGCATCGCTAACGCTGCGGAACCCGGCCCACGTCTCGTCGTTTGCCCTTCAGTTGAAGGGTTTACGTCATGCGCAACAAATTTGAGACACTGGCACGGGCAGGCTATGCTGCTCGTGGCGTTGTTTATATTCTCCTTGGCGGTCTCGCCTTCATGTCAGCTTTAAATGGCGGCGGGGGCACGGAAGACTCCTCAGGAGCGCTCTCGCATGTCTTGCAATTCCCCTTCGGTCGCGTGCTTCTGGGCCTGATTGCCATCGGTCTTGCCGGTCACATCGCCTGGCGCCTCGCGCAAGGATTTCTGGACGCCGACAATGTCGGTACGGACGGCAAGGGTCTTGTCGGGCGCGTCGGTTCGCTGATCAGCGCAGGCGCCAATGTTTTCCTTGCGCTCACTGCTGCGCGCATGGCGTTGGGGCAAGGGGGCGGCAGTAGCGGTGGTGGCGGGGAATCCGAGGCCTCGGCCTGGCTCCTCCAGCAGCCGTTCGGCCCTTTCCTCCTTGGCCTCGTCGCTATTGGTGTCATCGGCGCGGGTCTTGTTCAGATCGGCAAGGGTGTCACACGGAAATATCGCGATCGGCTCGATCTTCCATCGTCGCCCAAAGTGCTCGACTTTGCATGCTTGTTCGGGCTGGTTGCCCGCGGCGCTTTGCTCGCCATCGTCGGTGGGTTCGTGGCTTATGCGGCTTTGACCGTTTCGCCCGAGCAGGCTGGCGGAATTTCGGATGCTCTCGATTATGTCTATGCGCTGCCCTTCGGGCGTTGGCTTTATGGCACTGCGGCTCTTGGCCTCGTCGCGTTTGGCTGCTATTCCATCATCCAGGCAGTGTACCGCCACATGAATGCGCCAAGCCTTGCTGATGTGAAGCAGGCGCTTCCTGGTTAGATCTTCCCGAAAATTTACCCTTATTGGGGTTGGGTCGAGACGATCAAGCTGATACCACACGCCCCAATCGGTCTTACGTCGACTCCTGCCTGTCTGTTCAGGCGGGTGAGACGAAATCAAAGTTAGGAAATTTTTTGCAGGTTCAGGTACGCGACAACAACGTCGAACAAGCCCTTCGTGTCCTCAAGAAGCGCCTTCAGCGCGAAGGCGTCTTCCGCGAAATGAAGCTCCGGAAGTATTTTGAGAAGCCCTCGGAAGAGCGCGTCCGTAAAAAGGGTGAGGCCGTTCGCCGCGCCCGCAAGAATGCTCGCAAGCAGGCTATCCGCGAAGGTTTGATCGCGGCTCCCAAGCGCCCGGTACGCACCGATGGTCGTCCGTCGCCCCGCTAAGGCATAACCCAGGGCCCGCCGGCATAAGGTCGGCGGCCCTAGGCTCTCTTCCTTCTTATCCATCGGATCGGGGCTTTGCCTCCCAGTATTCCGATGTCGCGGTTTAGCCTCGTTATGGGCTGTCCGCCAACTGGTGCGCTCAGCGTCGCTTTGCCCAGTTACTGCAATAACCATTCCCGATCTTTAAGTTCACATCGTGAATGTAATTGTCCGCGACCTGCGGTTCTGCAGTCGCTTGGCAATGCGGCTTAGTTCCACAAAGAACATGGGTTATATGAACACAGAAGATGGTTGTATTATCACCGATATTGGGTACATTGAGGTTGTGTATGTAGATTGCCTTAACCGCACCCTATGAACCAACTTCCTGGCTGATGAAAAAAACTGTCGATTGGACGGCTGAACGTCAAAGGTTTCGGGCCGTTACTGAGACCACCAATTTGATCGCTTGGGCGACTGATTTGAATGGTGAATGCTTTTACCTCAGCCCGGAATGGTTTCATTTCACCGGTGCTGACGCTGATCAAGGGATCGGCCTTTCCTGGCTGAGCCTTGTTCATCCAGACGATGCCGGAAAGGTCCGGCGCAGCTTCCTCCACGCTCATGATACGCAGACTGCTTATGGCGCGGCCTTCAGGCTGGCGCGGGCGGATGGCGATTATTCGAGCGTCTGGGCCGTGGGCCTACCAAAATTCGGCGAGAATGATCAGTTCGAAGGATTTTACGGCACTGTTTGCCCGATCCAGGACTATCAAGAAGAAGAGCCGCGTGAGGAAGAGCCGCAGCCACGCGGCAAATACGCCATCACCGAGCGCGAACGGGAAGTTCTGCGACTGATCTCTTTCGGCAATACCAGCGATACCGTTGCTTCGATGCTCGGCATCACCAGCCGGACTGTGGATACGCATATTGCCAATGCGGGGGCGAAGCTTGGTACGTTCAACCGCGTTCATGCGGTCGCTACGGCCCTTCGTAAAAACCAGATCTAGCGCTTTTTGAAACTAGTTTAGGCGTGAGACTGCGTTCACGTCTACGTCCATTGCAGAAAACCAGCAATTGACACGACGTCGAATCGCGCCAGATACGGAATATTCCGTACCAAGAACCCACAATATCTCGAATAATCCGCGTTAAGCATACTGACAATCGGCGTCATGACGGCTTTCGATCGCAGCGCTTCTGGAATATCGCGCCAGCGTCAGGCTCCGATTTAGTTAACAACAGTTAACGTTTTTCTTTCCAGTTGGCAATTCGAAAGCGTTCAGACGGTCACAATTGGTGTTGTGCTCTTTCTGTCTGGGTTTTCGGTGGTACCGATCTTTACGCGCCTTTGGCGTAATGACTTCGTTATCGGTGTTATTCAGTGGCTGGCGACAGTCCTCGCCATCTGCTGCGCCCGTCTTCTTATCCAGCCTCTTCGCCATTGCATTCCAGCATCGCTGTGCTTCTTCGCGCTGACGGGTGTCGCCGCCGCAGCGTCGCCCGGTTGCACTTACGTCAATTCGGGCGTGATGAACTATTCGGGTCCGCCATCCACCGCAGGACTGTTGCTGACGACGCAGGTTTTTTATGCCGGCGACGAAATTCGCTTTGCCTATACGAGCAATCCGGCCAAAGCCGGCGCAGTATTGCAAATCCTCTACAACAACATCTTGCCCGCAACGATCCTTGGCGCGACCGTTACCAATGCCACTAATACCAGCTATGTCATCAATGGAACAATTGCGGCGACTGGCTCCGCCCTGCTGCAGGCGGCCCATGTCGATGCGACGGCCGCCCTAAGCCAGTCGAACCGCGTTACTGTCTCGCTCACCTGTAATCCGGCGCCCGCGCCGACAACACTAGCCGTTTCGGGCGCAAGTCAGTCGTTTTTTGGTCAGTCGGTTCAGTTTCAGGCAAGCGCGAGTTCGATTGGTGGAACACCCACGGGCGATGTGGTTTTCTCGATCGGTGGTGTACAGCAATCGCCGGTTGCCTTGAGCAACGGCGTTGCGACCCTATCGCGTTCGGATTTGCCGGTCGGCACATATGCGGTGACCGCGAACTATCTCGGGAATGCGAACTTTGGTGGCGCTAGCGGCACGCTGGCCGGAGGGCACGGGGTCGCACTAGCGGTGACCAGTACGACCGTCGCTTCAAATCCAACCCCAAGCGCTTATGGCCAGTCTGTGACGCTGACGGCTCAAGTCAGTGCGACTGCGCCCAGCGTGTCGACGCCCACCGGCACGGTGGTGTTTTCCATCGATGGCGTCGATCAGCGGGCGGTCGCTTTGCAGGCGGGCACGGCGACCTTCACGACCACAGCACTTGCCGCCGGCACGCGGTCTATCATTGCCAAATATTCGGGCTCATCGGGTCATGCTGCCAGTGTTTCGAGCCCAGCTTACCGGTCCGTCACGCCTGCAGCGACGACGACTACGCTCAGTCTTTCGCCAAATCCGAGCACTTTTGGCCAGGCCGGCACAATTACCGCCACTGTCGAGGCCTCCCAGATCACGCCGGTGGGCACCGTGGTTTTCACCGTCGATGGCGTTGCCTATGCGCCGGTCAGTCTTGTCAGCGGCAAAGCCAGTATCGCCATGCCGCCGCTTGGTGTCGGGACACATGCCGTGTTGGCGACATATCATCCCACGAGCAATTTCACCGGCTCCAATACGTCGGCTTCCCAGCAGGTCGATCAAGCGGCCACCACTGTCCAAGTCACGGGTCCGGGTGCCGTGGTCTATGGTCAGCAGGCAACCTTCGCCGCAACAGTTACCTCTTCTGGCGGCACGCCGACTGGCACGGTTACCTTCAAGATCGACGGTGTTGCACAGACGCCGGTGCCTGTCGTCGGCGGTGTTGCAAACTTCACCGCGCTTAATCTTTCCGGTGGCACACATCTTGTGGAGGCTCACTATGGAGGCTCTACCAATTTCCGGACCGGGGATGGGGTTCTCTCAGGCGGACAGGTCGTTTCGCCGGCCTCGACCACGACCACGCTCACCTTGGGTTCGGCAAACAGCCAGTTTGGCGATACGCCGACGGCGGTCGCTCGCGTTTCGTCGGTCGCAGGTGCTCCGGGTGGCAGGGTTGTCTTCAGTATTGATGGCGTCCCGGGGCCAGACGCCCCGCTCGTTGGTGGAGAAGCCACGGTATCGCTGTCGGGCCTTGCGATTGGCGATCGCAGTATCACCGCCGCCTATCAGGTGTCCGGCAGTTTTTCGGCCAGCGTTTCAGGCGCTGTCGTACACACCGTCAGTAAAGCGACATCCTCTGTTTTGTTGACCGCGACGCCTGAACCAACTGTAACCGGGCAGGCGGTGACTTTTACGGCCCGTGCTTCCGCGCCGGGCGGCCCGGCAACGGGGTCGATAATATTCACGATCGACAATCAGCAGGTTTTGCCCGGGGTGACCCTCGTCAATGGTGAGGCGACACTCACGCGTTCCTCGCTCGCAGTGGGCAATCACACCGTATCGGCAGCCTATAGCGGGAGTGCCAACGCTCTTTCGACAACTGGCTCGCTTCCAGGTGGCCACACTGTTGACCGTGCCGCCACGACCACCACGATTTCAAGCACTGCTGCGAGCGGGGCATTTGGCGCCGCTGCGGTGTTCACCGCTCATGTCGAAGCGCTCGCGCCTGGCGTCGGCACTCCGACGGGAAGCGTCACCTTCTCGCTCAACGGGGCACAGCAACCCGCGCAAAACCTCGTCAATGGTACGGCAGTCCTCTCCCTGCCGAGCCTTGCGGTGAACACGTATACAGTAACCGCCGTCTATAGCGGGGATGCAGGCTTTATCCAGAGCACCGATACGCTCGCCAGTGGCTACCAGGTGCGCCCTGCCGATACTGCTCTGAACCTCACCGTTTCACCTGAACCCAGTCGGTTCAAAGATGAAGTCACGCTTCGTGCAGAGGTGACATCCCTAGGTGGTGTGCCAATTGGCGATGTGACCTTCATGGTCGACGGGCAGTCTCTTGGATCGGCGGAGCTTCACGCAGGTGTAGCCTTGGCCAAAACGACTGCCCTTGCCGTGGGGCAGCGGCAGATTACGGCAAGCTATACTGCAACGACCAGCTTTAGCGCGAGCCCAGTTGCCAGTGTGCAGCATCAGGTCAACAAGGCTTTGACCTCGACTGAAGTCACCACCTCGGCGCCTTCAATCGCGCTAGGCGGGACTGTGACCTTTTCGGTCAAGGTCAACTCCACAGCCGCAACGCCGACAGGCACGGTCGATGTCTACATCGACAACACGCTGGTCGCGGACGATGTGTTGCTTACAGCAGGTATGGCGAATGTTTCCGTCACGCCGTCTTCCGTCGGCACTCATGTTGTCAGGGTTGAATATTCTGGAGACTCTGATCTCGAGCAATCGACGGGCATTCTCGCCGGTGACTTACACGTTGATAGGGCGCTGGTTTCTCTAAGCGTATCAGCGAGTGCCAATGCGATCGCCTATGGGCAATCCGCGACCCTTACTGCCGATATTTCTTCAGCGGGAGGGTCGCTTCCTGGTAACATCGTCTTCGACATCAATGGGACGAGCTACCAGGCTCCGATCACGAATGGCAGGGCGCAACTGGCCGTTCCGACATTGGAGCCAGGATTTTATCTCGTCACTGCCAGCTATGCGCAGACGACCGATTTCCAAAGCGCGACCGTGCCTTTGGCCGGTGGTTTGACCATCCAACGGGCTCCATCTGCGCTCACCGTTGTTAGTTCTGCGGCCGTATCAGTCTATGGGAGCAGTCCGACGATCGAGGCGCGCCTCAATACAGGCGCTCTTGTGCCATCCGGCACGATAACTTTCACGGTGGACGGTTCGCCAAGATCTGCTGATTCATTTGCCAATGGCGTGGCGGTGCTGAGCCTTCCTGGCCTCGATGTCGGCAATCACACCATCTCAGCAAGCTATTCAGGCGATAGCCATATCCTGCCTGCGACGGGCGCTCTAAGCGGCGGACAGACAGTTACCCCGGCGAGCACCCTCATGGCTTTGTCCGCGACGCCCTTGACCGCGGAATTGGGGACTGCCGTCGAGTTGGTGGCTGAGGTAACCGGCGTGGGGACGCCGTCGGGCAACGTGGTCTTTATGGTCGATGGGACCGCTTATGGCGCCCGCTCCTTGGTTGGCGGCAAAGCGCGACTGACATTGAGCGCTTTGACAGTCGGTTCGCACGCCGTCAGCGCCTCCTACGCCACGCAGAACAATCATGACACCTCCAGCGCGACGCTGGCGCCCCCTGTCGTCATTACGCACAAAACGACGACGCTTAGAATTTCCGGGCCCCCTGCGCTTCTTCATGTAGGTGAGCTGGCCACGTTCCGCGCAGACCTGACGACGGGTGCTTTTACCCCAACCGGCACAGTCGATTTCATCATAGATGGAGACACTTCGGCGCCAATCAGAAAACCCCTCGTGAATGGCTCCGCCACGCTCGATTACGCATTTGTGTCAGGCGGCAATCACGCTGTGGAAGCGGTTTATGCCGGTACGCATGAATACGGTCCTGCGCGCGACGCGCTTGCTGGCGGGCAGGTCGTTGTCGCGGCTGCCACCAGCACGGCTTTATCCTTGCCCGCCGCACCTTTGCGCTTTGGCGATCCGATCACTGCCACAGCCGTCGTTACGGCCCTGACTGCGGGGGCGGGAACACCGTCGGGCATCGTCGAATTTTTGGTCAATGGGACTGTTGTCGGCACCTCGGCCCTTGTGGGTGGCTCTGCGGACTTCGACTTACCGGCATTGTCTGCGGGACAATATGTGGTCATCGCCCGCTATGTCGCAGGTCGAGACTATGGGGCAAGTTTTGACGAGCGCATTGGCGTCACCATCGAACGAGCGACACCAAACGTTGCCCTTGTTGTCAGCCCGAGCCCCGCCACTGCGGGACAGCCGGTGGTGTTTGAACTCACGGTCGCTGCGCCTGGCCTGTTTCCGCCAAGCGATGTCACCTTCAGCGCTCCCGGCATGTCTCCGGCAACGGTCCAACTCAACGCGTCCGGAAAGGCTTCTTACTCAACAGCGTTCCCAAGCGCTGGCAGCTTCACCGTCGCTGCCGATTTCAGCGGAACACCAGATATCTTGCCGGCCAGCGCGTCTGCTGTGCTCGTGGTCGACCCTGCGCCAATCAGTGTGACGCTCGTCTCGCATGTTCCCCCTGGGGAAGTCGGCGCGGACTATTTCGGTTCGGTCACTGCCGTCGGTGGTACAGGTCCCTATTTTGTCACGCACGGCACCGGGTTTCCGCCGGGTCTGCAGATGGATGCGGCAACGGGGCAAATTACCGGGCGCCCCTTGTCCGCTGGATCGTTCACCTTTGACGTCGATGTGGTCGACGCAAACGACCAGCCGGTCACCACAGGCAGTTATTCGATTACCATCGTCGTTCCCGTCGCGGTGCTCATCACGTCAAGTCTTCCACCAAGCGGTGTCGCTGGGATCCGTTATCAAAGTGTAGCGCCTACCGTCACGGGCGGCGCTGGCGCTTATTTGTTCGCGCTATCGGGGGCACCATCGGGGATTAATGTCGATCCAACGACGGGCATTGTCGCAGGGACCACGCGCCAAACCGGAACGTTCAACCTTGTCCTGACCGCAACCGATACCAATGGCGTTGTGGGCAGCAGAACCTATCCGGTGACCTTCACCGCGCCAGTGATCGCGGCGTCAGCCAACATGCCCGCAGGCGAAGTGGGCGTTGCCTATCCCGGCGGTTCAATCACTGCCTCGGCAGGCGCTGCCCCCTACACCTATGCGATCGGTGCCGATCCACTGCCGCCCGGACTGGTACTCGATGCAGATACAGGCGCCGTGACCGGTATTCCCTCAGCCGCAGGGACCTATCCGGTGACGTTCACAGTCACAGACGCCAACGGTTTTTCCGGGCAGGCATCGGCTTCGTTCGTCACCACCGTGGTGCCCGTGGTCACCCTGCCGGCAAGCCTGCCGCCCGCCCGTGAGGGGCAACATTATCTTCAGTCGATCGCAGCGGTTGGCGCGACGGGTCCCTATACCTACAGCGTCTCAGCGGGCAGCCTGCCATTTGACCTGCAGCTCGATACCACGACGGGCTTGTTGTCTGGCATACCGAGCCAATCGGGCACTGCTGACTTCACAATCACTGCCATCGACAGCTCCTTGCCCGTGCCGCGTGTTGGTACCCAGCGCTACACCTTTGCGATCGCCGCTGCCTCTGTGCTCACAATGACGCCGCCGCCTGCGGTCGTCGCGGGCGCGGCATATTCCCATGCCTTCAATGCTACGGGTGGCTCTGGAAGCTACACCTATCAGATTGTTTCGGGCACGTTGCCTCAGGGCCTCCAGTTCGATCCGCAGACTGGCGTGGTTTCTGGAACCACGACCGACGTCGGCAATCATGCTTTCATCGTCGCGGCGACCGACACCGGCTCCGGCGACACATCGAGCCAAGGCTTTGCTCTGGTCGTGGTCCCGCCATCGATCGTGGTTTCGATCTCAGGGACCTCCGCCGCATTCGGCGCTGCTTTTTCGGCAAATCTGACGGCGGTGGGCGGGCAGGGCACTTACACCTTCACCAGCCCCGACAAACCAGCGTGGCTATCCCTTACAGCAGCCGGTGACCTTACGGGCACACCCGACGCTGCCGGTTCTGTGAGCTTCGATGTCGAGGCCAAAGATGCAAATGGCTTCATCGGCACGGCCACAATTACCCTGGTTGTCGCGCCGCCGGTCCTTTCGCTTGGCGTCCTCAGTGATACTGCCCACGAAACCACTCGCCCCTATAGCGCGACGTTTTCGATAGCGGGGGGCGTCGCGCCTTATAGCTTGGTCCTTAAGGGAGGGACACTACCGCCCGGTTTGACGCTGGGTGCCATGGCAACAATTCAGGGCACGTTGTCCGGTACGCCATCGCTCGTCGGCACATATACCTTTGACATCGAGGCTCGCGATGCCAATGGCTTCACTGTCGAGCATGCCTACACCGTCATCATCAGCACCCATCTGGGCACCGCCATATTGAATCCGACCCTGCCACCTTGGATTGCGGGCGAGCCTGACTCTGACACGGCAGGAGTGACCAATGGGGGCGGCACTTTCACCTATGTGAGCTTGGACCTGCCCGCCGGTCTCAGTCTTGACCCGGTCACGGGCGACATTTCAGGGACACTGACAACGGCCGGGACCTACGCGTTTACGGTGACTGCGACGAATACCTTGACCGGTCTTGAGAATAGCCAGAGCTATTCGCTCTCCGTCGTGGCCCCGGCATTCACCTCGGCAAGTGCGTTGGCAACTGGTACCGCGGGGACGGCTTATTCCGCTCAGATCGCCGTCAGCGGTGGTTCTGGCATCTACACTTTTGGCGCAGCCACGGGGCTTCCGGCAGGTCTGTCCTTTGATCCGGCGACAGGGACGTTGGCCGGCTCGCCGACTGAAGCGGGTGCCTTCCCCATCGTCGTTCCCATCCGCGACAGCAATGGTTTTGACGGCACCGCGACCTATGCGCTGCAGGTCGACGCGCCGACGATTACGCTAGCCGGCGGCAGTCTCACCGAAACGATACTGGCATCGCCGTTCGCACCTTATCAGTTCGCTGCGTCAGGCAATGGTGCTGGAGTGCTCAAGTTCTCGCTGAGCGCAGGAACGCTTCCGCCGGGTCTTGCTCTTGCGACAGACGGGACGCTCTCGGGCTCTGCGACCGCCCAAGGCCGGTTCTCGTTCGAAATAACTGCGACCGACGAGAATGGCTTTACCGGTTCGGCGCTCTTTGATTTGACCGTGCTCAGCAATGAAAGCGGCGCCCTCAGCTTCTCCGGTGCGTTGGCGGATTGGCCTTTCAGGCAACTCGATACGCGCAACGTTGCGGCATCAGGCACCCCTGTCGCGAATGTCAGCTATAGCGTCACCGCTGGTGCCTTGCCGCCGGGTGTCAGCCTCGCGCCAACGACCGGTATGCTCAGCGGAACGCCCACCGCAGCGGGACCTTTCCGTTTCGAAATCACGGTAAAGGACGGCGACTATTTCAAATCTCATACCTTTGACCTGAACGTGGCTCCGCCAGGATTGAGCTTGAGCGGTATGGTTCCGCCGACGGGTCGTGTGGGTGTGCCCTATACCGCCGATGTGGATGCGACGAGTACATTGTCTGGCTCGAGCTTCGTCTATCGACTGATCAATGCGCCGCCCGGCCTCTCGATCGATGCATCCGGCGCGATCACGGGCACGCCGACAACCGATGGCTCGTTTACCTTCACTATCCAGGCGACCGATGGAGACGGTTTTTTCGTCAGTCAGAGCCACACCCTCGTCGTTTCTGAGGCGTTCATTCCACTCGCGCTCCCCGCTAGCCTTCCCGATGCCGAAAATGGCGTGCCCTATTCCGAGCTGGTCCAGCCAACCAATGGGACTGGCCCGTTCACGTTTCAGATTGACGCGGCCCCTGACCTTCCTCCCAATCTGTCGATCGATAATACCAGCGGCTTGCTTTTCGGTACGCCTTCGGCCGACGGCCAATTCTCCTTCACGATCACGGCCACAGACAATCTGGGCAATAGCGGTTCTAAAACCTACACCTTGACGATTGCGCCCGCAGGCGCCAGCACGCCGAGCGTGACGACCGTCAACCTCACGCCATCCTCCTCAAGCCCCGTGGTGGGGGAGCGGGTGGTCTTGAGTGCGGAGGTGCTGTCGTCGGGCGGTATTCCGGGTGGTACCCTGGTCTTTAAATCCAACGGCGCGACGATTGGCAGCGAGCTTCTCGACGCTCAGGGCCGCGCGGAAATCGAGTGGCCGATCGGGCTTGCTTCGCAAACGGTGGAGGCCGAATATCTCGGTGCCTCGGGCTTTCTGGGCTCCAGTTCCGCACAGCTTACCGTGTCGGCCACAGCAGCAGCCACGGAAGCCAGCATCAGCGGCAATCTCTCGATCAGCCGGCATGACGATAGGCTTGTGGTTGTCGCAAGCGTCGGGCGACTTGCGCCTTCAAGCGGTCCGGTGAGTGCCGGCACTCTTAAATTCTACCTGGATAATGCGCCCATCGACTCTGGTCCGGCCGTTGGAGGGACGCGCACGCTGATTAGCACATTGGATCCTGGGCTCCATATTCTACGCGCGGAGTTTGAGCCAGACGACCCAGCGCTCGACCTTGGCGCATCCGCAGAGGTGAACATAACCGTCAGTGCAGACACGGTGGTCACCGTCACGGGTCCGGCCTCGGCAATGGAAGGCGCGACGTCCACATTCGTGGCCACCGTCGATCTCGTGCCGGCCCATGCGTTAGACGCCATTGGCGATGTGGAGTTCTTTGCCGGAACAACGAAGCTCGGCGAGGAGACACTCGTGGGCGGAGAAGCAACATTCTCGACCGATGAGCTGCCCGTCGGTACTCATGACATATGGGTGAATTACCCGCTCCATCACGTGTTCCGCGCCAGTGCATCGCCCCGCATGGCCCATCGTGTCATGCACGTCTCGACGGTATCTGAAGACTCGTTTACCGATCTTTCGCTCTCAACTGCGTCGCCGGTCATCAGCCAAATGATCACGATGAGGGCTGAAATAACCGCGCTGTCTGGGTTGATCCCGACTGGCGACGTCGAGTTCGTGGCGCAGCCGTCAGGCACTGTGCTCGGCAGGAGCGCAGTTGATGCCATAGGTGTTGCGAGCCTTGATTATGCATTTTTCGATCTCGATACGCGGAACATTGAGGCGCGATACCTTGGCGAGGGGAACTTCAATGCGAGTTCAGACACCTCGCCGGTCGTTCCGGTGAGTGCGCCGACCAAGCTCAACCTTTCAGCGTCAGCGCCCAGAACACTTGTTGGCGAGACGGTCACATTGACGGCCGAAGTCGAGCGACAGGCACCCGCCAGCGGCCTGCCATCCTCCGCAACGATAGAGTTCCTAGCCGATGGCAGTGTGATCGGAACATCGGTGACCAACGGCGCGAGCTCAGCGACATTTGTCACACCGCCTCTCGCCGCCGATACAGCGTTCACGGCGCGATATCTTGGTCCACTCAATCTGATCGATGCTGCAAGCCAGTCGGCGGTCCTCAACCAACCCGTCGTCCGCGACGATGTCGATCTTGCGGTCGATGCCACCAATAATGGCACCGATTTCGTCATCGACGTTACGTTGACACCTGTCGCTCTAACCGGTCGCACGCCCAGCGGAACACTGAAACTTCGTCACGCCGACGGACTCTTTGCCGATCAGGTCATCACGCTTGCAGGGCCGACCGCGCAGTTTTCCGTTCCCGAAACCCTTTTTGGCCCAGGCGTCCATACGCTTTTAGTCAGTTATGACGGGGACACCTATTTCAATGCGGCCAGCGCCCAGATCAACCATCAGGTCATGGGCGATACGACGGTAAGCTTCACCATTTCGCCTAACCGTCCCGTTCCCGGCGCTCTTGCCACCCTGTCGGCGCGCGTTTTCTCGCTATCGGGCAGTGGCATGCCCACGGGATCAGTCCTGTTCCGCTTCGCCAGCAGCACTTGGAGCGATCAGGTTTCAGCTAACCTTGTGGGTGACCACGCAACGGCCAGCATGGTCTTTCCGGACGCGACGGAAGGCGAGATGACGGTCATCTATTCGGGAGACGCCGTCTATCAATCAAACGCCGCTGCGCCGCTTCGGCGCCGCATCGTCATGATGTCGGGCCTTGAAGCCACAAGCACCGCTCTCTCGACCTCGGCCGCTGCAGTGGGCGTGGGCCAGCCCGTAACCTTTACGGCTGCCGTGCAGACGCCAACTGGTTCGCCGTCGGGGTCTGTAGTGTTTTATAGCGGCAACATTCTCTTGGGGCGCGCCACGCTTGGCGGGGGACTAGCGCAATATACCGTGCCCGGCTTTGCGTCCGGCACGCATTCGATCATCGCCTATTATGGCGGCACGGCGCTCCATGCCGCGAGCCAGTCACCAGCGTTGAGCCAGCGCGTGATCGGCGCCGATGGCGTCAGTTTCTCGATGAGCACACGTCCCGAGGCCTTCGTCGCGCTCGGTCAGCGGATCGAGGTCATCTATACGCTCGTTGCGACGGGTGGTGTCGATCTGACGGGCCTCGGCGTCAGTTCCGCGGCTATGGCGGTGACGTGTCCGTCGGATAGTCTGGCGGCCTTTGCGACCATGGTCTGTACGGGGTCATATACGATCACCGAAGCCGACATGCAGGCCGGCCGCGTTGATCTGCCTGGCACAGCGGTGGTCGATGGGATCGGCGCCATCGTCTCAGGAACGTCGATCACCTTGCAGGCGGCGGCAGTCGCTGAACAGTTCGCCACGATGACCGAAGAGTTCATGACGACGCGGCAGAAGCTCGTGGCAACGGCTCTTCGTCTCCCTGATATTTTTGATCGACGCCGCATTGCGCCCGGCCGGCGCCCCGGCACGGTCATTGCGCGGGCCGATGGCACAAGCCAGATCCTCGGCTTCACCTCGAGCCTGGCTGACGTCATGAGTTGGGGCGCGGCAAAGGCTGCAGAAAATCTGGCAACTTCGGTCGCGCTGGAGCCCCTTCCGGTCAATATCTGGATCGACGCGCAGATGACGCTCCACGCGCAAGCTGGTGTCGATACGCACTGGGGCGACTTCTCGACCCTGGCCATCGGCGCCGACTACCTGATTGGCGATACTGCGTTGCTCGGCGCAGTGCTGCAGGGGGATTGGATGCACGACAATTCGAGCAAGGGGTCAGTGAGCGGCACCGGTTATCTCGCAGGCATCTATGGTTCAGTGGCCCTCTCCGAGCACCTCTCTCTCGACGGCAGTCTCCTCTATGGCCAATCGCAGAACGACGCGGTTGCGGAAATGTTTGGCCAATATTTCGCTGGCTCGTTCGGCACGGAGCGGTTCCTTGCCAATCTCGATCTCAGCGGTTTCTGGGAGCACGACGCCCTCACCATCCGGCCGAGCGTGCTCATGACGCTTTCAAGCGAAGATGGTGGCGACTATCTCGTGCGCAACGAGACCGGGGATGCCGTTCTGGTCGAAATTGAGCGGCAGACGGAATTCAAGCTGGGCCTGGGGAGCGCCCTTGAATACGGCATCGATTTGGAAGGCGGGCACGTCCTGACGCCAAAGGCAGAGATCGAACTCGGGCTGTCTGACAGCGTTCTTGGCGATCTCAGTGTCGACAGCCGCCTCTATGGTCGCAGCACGGTGGGCTTTGGCTATTCGAGCCCAAATGGGCTCACGCTCAACGGCGAATTTGGTGCAGATCTTGACGCGACGGGGTTCCGTTCCGTGACAGTCAGGGGTGGCATAGGCGCGAAATTCTAGGCGATTTCTGAACTATCCGCTTCGCCGATGACCAAGCATCCAGCCCTCGATCTCGCTGATTTGCGGGGTATCCGGCGCGCCGTCATAGCGCCCTCCGTCGACCACATCGATCATGCCAATTAGACCGACAAGAGAATCGAAGCGGTCTTCCGCATGCGGGTCTTCGCCGAAGCCCGTCGCGATCAATGGCAGTATTGCGCCTGGCTTCACGTGGGGTTTTTCCATGAACCATTGGGCGAAACTATCGGCAAATCTGACGCGATCGCCTTGCTTTCGCTTGCTCCAGCCGCGTTTGGGAAAGCCGATTTGGCTATAGATATCGCCGGGATAAGTTTCAGCGATGACAATGTCATTGGTCCGGACAAGCTCGTGCAAAGGCCCGTCGAAGGGCCATAGTGCGATGCGATCGAGGTTGGGAATGATAAGCTCCTGCCAGCCGGAGATGGCGGCTTTGCCAACTTGGTTGCCGCCCATGGTCCAGAAGAGGCTGGCGGCGGCTGGTCTTTCTTTGCTGGCGCGTTCGCAGAGGCGGAGGAGGTCGTCCCAAGCCGTTAGGCCTAGGGCGTCGAGGAGATGGGCTCGCTTCGCGCTGCCGGGGCGTGCGGGATAGAAGGGGCGGTGAATTCCGATTTCTTCAGGGGTTGTGGCGACGTCGAGCCAGGTCGGCCACTTGCCCTTTCCGATGGAATTCAGGAACTCTCGAAAGCCCGTTATGCCGGCGGCTTTAGCGTAAGCTGCTGGTAAACCTATCGAAAAATCGACGCCTAAAAGGAGCGCGCCGTTTTCGCGCTTTCGTTTTGCCAGTCTCTCGAAGAGCGTTTCGGTGCTGCCGACGGGTTCGGGTGCGGAAATTTGCCAGCCGCTCTCTGTCCGGCAAGCGAGGCTCATCCAGCGTTTGGATGGAGTTTTGCTCCAGTCGCAATGTGCGATCAGGCCCACATCGGCGGAGATATTTTGTGAAGGTCGAATGTTCGGCAATCGAGAAACGTTCTCCACGGGACTAAAACAGAGAAGGCCCGCAGCGCTGCCTGCGGGCCTTGTTCTGTTAGCATTCCGTTAACATCGACGCGCGATTAGAACGCGTAATTGACACCGGCGCGGATGACGCTGAAGCGCTGGCCGATTTCGCGGCTGCCGCCGGGGAGACCATTGTAGGTCTGGTTGCCGAGATCGACATAGAGGTACTCGGCCTTGACCGAGAGATTGTCGGTGGCCTTGGCTTCGATACCGACGCCGGCGGTCCAGCCGAAATGGGTGGCGTTCTGGGACGTGGTGACGCCGCCATTGAGGACCTGGGACGTGCCGCGACCGAAGGCGGCGCCGAGGGTCACGAAGGGCATGACCTGACCGAAGGTGCCACCGGCGCGAGCGCGGGCGGTACCGAACATGTCGAGCTTGCTTTCGAACGTGCTGCCGTTGCCGAGTGGCTCGCTATAGGCAAGGTTGGCCCACTGCAGATCGGCTTCAGCGCCGACGACGAAGCCGCCCATATCCATGTTGAAGCCGAGCTGACCGCCAGCGGTCCAGCCGGAGCTGTTATTGTTGGTATTATTGATCGCAGGGCTGGTGGTGGTATTGCCCCAGAGGTAGCCGCCGTTCACGCCGGCATAAAACCCGTTCCAATCCGCAACGGACGTGGAGGAAAACATGGTGGACGTAGCGGGGGCGCCGCCGCCGTTCCAGCCCAGGTCGGCTGCGCTCGCAGACGCGGTAAGCGTCAGAAGGGCTGACATCACAATGGCTGAGCGTTTCATTCGGGCCTCGTCGAAAATGAGCCTTAACATCAAGGCCCAAAATCGTCCGAAGGTCTTAACGACGGGGTAAGGAATAAGGTTAACGCCGAAGGTTTTATGCTTTTGTGAAGGGGTTTGTTAGGGCAGGGGATAAGTTGGCCCGCCCGCTGCCTAAGCGAAATCCTGGCGCCAAAACAAAAAGGCCACCCCGAAGGGCGGCGCTTTCAAATTCAGACTGTTCGCAAAACCTAATTGCGAGCCGGTGGCGCTGCAATCAAGCCTTCGCGCTGTGCGCGCTTGCGAGCCAGCTTGCGGGCGCGACGGACGGCCTCGGCCTTCTGGCGAGCCTTCTTTTCAGAGGGCTTCTCGTAATAGTTGCGCAGCTTCATTTCGCGGAAGACGCCTTCGCGCTGCAGCTTCTTCTTCAGGGCGCGCAGCGCCTGGTCAACGTTATTATCGCGAACGACTACTTGCAAAGGTCAACTGCCCCTTCAAAACTTGGCAATGTGCTAGGATGGAAGCGCCGGAGCCGCAGAGCCACGTCGCCGACCAGCAGCGCCGGTCACCGTGGCGGGGTCTATAGAGTAAGATTGCGGCTCTGTCCACTGTAAAAGCCGCCGAATACCGCCCAAAACTGGCTCAAGACTCCTACGCTCAACCAACGCGAGCGCCATCACTGTCTTGCTCGCAGCAAGCCGGCATTCTACGTCTTGCCTGACTTAAGGAGACCACCATGTTCCAGCCGCTCGTCCTCGTTCCCGGCCTTCGCTGCGATGCCTACCTGTGGCATGCCGTGATCGAGCGTCTCGACGAGCGCGTGGCGCCGGTGGTGGCCGACGTTTCGCGCGACGATAGCGTTACTGGAATGGCTGCGCGGATACTTGCCGCGGCGCCGCCGCGCTTTGCCCTCGCGGGGCTTTCGATGGGCGGCTATGTGGTTCTCGAGATCATCCGCCAGGCGTCCGAGCGCGTGACCCATCTGGCGCTGCTCGATACCAATGCGCGGCCCGATAGCGAAGAGCGCAAGACCGCCCGCCGTACCGAAATGGAACTTGTCCGCCAAGGCAAGTCAGCACTTGTGTCCCGCATGGGTCTGCCGAACCTATTGGCGCCGATCCATCTCGATAGTCCCATCGCCGAAGCCGTCCACGCCATGACGCTGCGCGTCGAGTCCGAAGTCTATCTGCGCCAGCAAGACGCGATCATGACCCGCATCGATTCCCGGCCGTACCTCGGGCAAATTGCTGTGCCGACTTTGGTCGGCGTCGGGGCCGAGGACAAGCTGATCCCGCCTGAACTGTCGGAGGAAATGGCAGCGATGATCCCAGAGGCCAAACTCGCCATCTTTGCCAATGCGGGCCATATCCCGACGCTCGAAGCGCCACAGGCGGTGGCGACCGCTATGCGGGAATGGTTGGCGCGGTAGTTTTAACCGTTCCTAAGGGGATAGTCTGCCTGCGAGGCGTCTAGTTCCCACCGGGCTTCCCTCGGGCTTGACCCGAGGGTCACTCCCCCATGCCTGAATGTTTGTGGCTTCCGAACTGGCCCTCGGGTCAAGCCCGAGGGAAGTGCAGTGGGTGGGAGGTCTTCGAGGACAGGGATGGGAGCGACACGTTTCGCCTTCGGTGAGGAAAGCTCCAGCGTTCGCTGGAGCAAAACTAGTTCGCCCGCACAATCTTATTGATGTGCCCCATCTTCCGCCCAGGCCGCGCTTCCGCCTTGCCATAAAGATGCGGTTGGGTATCGCCATCGATGCCGCCGGGGACAATATCGACCTCGTCGCCGATCAGGTTCTGCATGACCACATCGGCATAGCGCTGCGGATCGCCGAGCGGCCAGCCGGCAACGGCGCGGATGTGCTGTTCGAACTGGTCGGTGAGGCACACTGCTTCAGTCCAGTGGCCGGAATTATGGACGCGGGGTGCGATCTCGTTGACGACGAGGCTCGGGCGCTCGCCGCCGATGACGAAAAACTCGACGCCAAGCACCCCGACATAATCGAGCGCAACGACGATGACCTTGGCGAGCATGGCCGCATGTTTGGCAATGCCCGGCGCAATCTCGGCGGGAACCGTCGAGGTGAAGAGGATATGGTCGCGATGGACATTTTCGGCCGGATCGAAGGCCCGCACGGTGCCATCCGCGCCGCGCGCCACAACGACAGAGATTTCCTTTTCGAAATCCACAAAACCTTCGAGCACCAGCGGATGCGGCTTCAAATCGGCAAAGGCTGATGCCGCGTCTTCCGGCGCCCGCAGCACGCGCTGCCCCTTGCCGTCATAGCCAAGCCGCGTGGTCTTCAGAACTGCGGGAAGGCCAATCGCAGAGATCGCGTCATTGAGCTCATCGAGCGAATGAACCGCGCGATAGGGCGCGACCGGAATATTCTTCGAGGCCAGAAAGCTCTTCTCGGCCAAACGATCCTGCGAGATCGCCAGGGCGTTGGCGCCTGGCCGAAGCGGCTTCAAACTTGCGAGAATTTCGGCCGTCGCTGCCGGCACATTCTCAAATTCATAGGTGATGACATCGACCTCTGCCGCGAAGGCCCGCAGCGCAGATGCATCATCATATGCCGCGACGGTCTTCAGTGGAGTCACGTCAAAGGCGGGGCTTTGCGGATCGGGGCAATAGATGTGGCTCTTGAGCCCAAGCTTTGCTGCCGCGAGGGCCAGCATCCGGCCCAACTGGCCACCGCCCAAAATGCCGATGGTGGCGCCGGGGCGCAGCGCCGCAAAAGTGTCTGCCAAGAGTTTTACTCGAGATCGGAGGGGAAATGCGGCACGGCCTTCGCCTGCCGTTCGCGATGCGCGTCGAGCCGGTCGGCCAATTCGTCATCATTGAGGGCCAGAACCGCCGCAGCCAAAAGGGCGGCATTGATCGCGCCCGGCTCGCCAATGGCGAGCGTGCCGACGGGAATGCCGCCGGGCATCTGCACGATGGAATAAAGGCTATCGAGCCCGCTTAGTGCCTTGGAGCGCACCGGCACACCGAAGACGGGAAGCGGTGTCATCGCGGCGATCATGCCCGGCAGATGCGCGGCGCCTCCAGCCCCGGCGATGATGATCTTGATGCCTTCGGCGCGGGCATTGGTAGCAAAATCCACCAGGCGCTCGGGCGTCCGGTGCGCCGAGACGATCCGCGCCTCATATTCGATTTCAAGGGATTCGAGTGTTTCGGCGGCAAGACGCATGGTCGGCCAGTCCGATTGACTGCCCATGACGATGGCCACAGGTGGCTTGAGCATGGCGGTGTCTCCCCTGCCGCTCCGCAAAAACCGCATCTAGCTCAAAATCAAAGACCGCTCAAGCCGGGGCGGGGCGCTCAGCGACTTTTCAGGCGATGATATCGGGCAGTAAAATGTTTTCGAGCTGGGTGATGCGGTCTTTCAGCGCCAATTTGCGCTTCTTGAGCCGCTGCACGAGCATCTTGTCGGAAAATTGCGACTGCGTCAGCGTGTGGATCGCCGCGTCAAGATCCGCATGCTCCTGCCGCTTTGTCGCCAGTTCCAGCCCGAGTTGGGCCTCTTGTTCCTTGCTGAGCTGCAGCATGACCGGAAAACCCTGCTCCCACTCACCTTTGGTTAACGCATCACACCTTGTTTTGCATCTGATTTCGATGAGCTGCCCATCTGTGCTCGACAAACCATGAAAGATTTGTGACCATGATCCTCGTCCACGATGTCTAAGGAGTTGTCTATGACTACTGAAGGCCACATCGCAGCGCTGGAGCGGCGCCACCAGGAACTGGACCGGCAGATTCAGGCAGAGATGCAGAATCGCCAATATGACGACCTGATGGTTTCCACGCTGAAGCGAAAAAAGCTCGAAGTAAAAGACGAACTGTCGCGTTATTCCGAAGCGCAGCATTAATCGGTCGGACGACCATCTATCACTGAATTCTGAGGGTCACGGATTTTCCGCGGCCCTTTTTATTTGGGCATGGCAACGCCTTCGCGCCGTTTGGCGCGCGCAAAAGCGAAGCCGAAATATTTAGGATTAACACCCTCTTAACGCCGTTTCTTCATTGTCTTCCCAAAACGGCACACCCGATTCGTGCCTTTTGCCCGCAATCAGCTTTGGGATAGGCATGACGCGCGTTCTTGTGGTCGATGACGATCCGGTCCAACTCCGGCTTACTGCCGAAATTGCCAATCGAGCCGGCTTCAAGCCATTGACGGCGACGGGGGGCGAGCAAGCCCTCGCTATTCTGCGCGACGATCGCAAGATCGGCGCGATGATCCTCGATCTCGTCATGCCCGATCTCGACGGCATGGGGGTCATGTCGGTGATGCGGGCCGAGGGACTCACCACGCCGGTGATCATCCAGACGGCCAATGCCTCGCTCGAAACCGTCATCTCGGCCATGCGCCAGGGCGCAGCTGACTATTTCGTCAAACCCGTTTCGCCCGAGCGCCTCATCATCTCGCTGCGCAATGCGATGAAGCTCGATACGCTCGAAGCGGCTATCCGCTCCGACACGGCCAAGCGCAGTGGCACACTGACCCAATCGGACATGATCGCGACGGCACCAGCCATGGCCCGCGTGCTGACGCTTTCGGGCAAGGCGGCGAAAAGCCCGATCCCGGTGCTCATCGAGGGCGAAACCGGCGTCGGCAAGGAAATGGTCGCGCGCATCATTCAGGGCATGTCCGATCGCGCGGGAAAACCGTTCGTGACCGTCAATTGCGGCGCCATCCCACCCAATCTCGTTGAATCCGTGCTCTTCGGGCACAAGAAGGGGGCCTTTACCGGCGCCATTGCCGACCAGGCGGGGAAATTTGCCGAGGCCCATGGCGGTACGCTGTTCCTCGATGAAGTGGGCGAACTGCCGCTCGAAACGCAGGTCAAACTGCTCCGCGCCTTGCAGGAAGGCGAGATCGAGCCGGTCGGCGCGGCGCGGCCAGAGCGGGTCAATGTACGGGTGATTTCGGCCACCAACCGGCGCCTGCTCAACCTCGCCAAATCGGGCGAATTCCGCGAGGACCTGTTTTATCGGCTCAATGTTTTCCCGATCTACGTGCCGCCGCTGCGCGAGCGAATGGAAGATCTGCAGAACCTTACGGCTCATTTCGTCGCCCGCCTTTCGGCGGAAGCGGGCAAGCGCGTCGTTGGCGTGACGCCCAAGGCGCTCGATCTGCTCGCCTCCTACGATTGGCCGGGCAATGTCCGCCAGCTTGAAAACGCCATCTATCGCGCCATCGTCCTTGCTGACTCGGCCTTTCTTGAGCCCAAGGATTTTCCGCAGATTCTCGCGCAAGCTGCCGGCCGCGATGAGGCGTATCGCGCGACCGAGCGCGCCCCGGTCTTGGCGGCGCCCATTCATATCGATACCGCTCCGGCTCGGCCGCGGCCTGAGCCCGAAATCGAGCCGATGCAGGATCGCTTCCTCAGTTCGGCAGGGGATCTGCGCGCACTTGGCGATATCGAGCGCGAGGCTATTGCCTTTGCCATCGACTATCACGGCGGCCGCATGTCGCGTGTCGCAAGGGCGCTGGGGATCGGCCGCTCGACGCTCTACCGCAAGCTCCATGAATATGGCATGGCCGAGGGGCTGATCAGCGATGCGGCTTAGGCGGGAAAGCGCTGCAAGGCCGCGTTGCAAAACGCTGCCTTGCGCATAACGCCCCCGTTCTTTAGAGACCGCCCTAAATCGTAACGCATAGTCGTCCTCATGGTGAGGTGCGGAGCGCAGCGTAGCCTCGAACCACGAGGACGTGGCACGCGCTCCTTGAACCACGCCCTCGTCCTTCGAGGCTTGCCTCCGGCAAGCACCTCAGGATGAGGACTACTGAATTTCAAGGGCTCCCCATGATCCGCCTCGAAAGCATCGGCAAGCAGAACGGCAAGCAGATCGTCTTTATCGAGGCATCGGCAACGCTGCTCAAGGGCGAGAAGATCGGTCTTGTAGGGCCCAATGGCGCGGGCAAGACGACGCTTTTCCGCATGATCACCGGCGAAGAGCAGCCCGATGAGGGCCAGGTTTCGGTCGAGCGCGGCACGACCATCGGCTATTTCAGCCAGGATGTTGGCGAAATGAGCGGGGTCAGCGCGGTTGCTGCCGTCATGGATGGCGCCGGCCCGGTCAGTGAAATTGTCAGGGAAATGCGCGCGCTCGAAGCCGATATGGGTGATCCCGATAAGGCCGACGAGATGGACGCCATCATCGAGCGCTATGGGGAAATCCAGCACCAGTTCGAAGAGCTCGACGGCTATTCGCTCGATGGGCGCGCGCGCGAAGTGCTCGATGGCCTCGGCTTTTCGCAGGAAATGATGGATGGCGATGTCGGCGCGCTTTCGGGCGGCTGGAAGATGCGCGTGGCGCTCGCCAAGATCCTTCTCATGCGCCCCGACGCGCTACTGCTCGACGAACCCTCGAACCACCTCGATCTCGAAAGCCTGATCTGGCTCGAAGAGTTTTTGCAGAATTATCAGGGCGCTCTCTTCATGACCTCGCACGACCGCGAATTCATGAACCGGATCTGCACGAAAATCGTCGAGATCGACGCCGGCGCGCTGACGACTTATTCGGGCAATTACGAATTTTATCAGCAGCAGCGGGCGCTGGCCGAAAAGAACCAGCAGGCGCAGTTCGAGCGCCAGCAGGCCATGCTCGCAAAAGAGCTCGATTTCATCGCGCGCTTCAAGGCGCGCGCCAGCCATGCGGCGCAGGTGCAGAGCCGGGTGAAAAAGCTCGACAAGATCGACCGCGTCGAGCCGCCCAAGCGCCGGCAGACTGTCGATTTCGAATTTCGCCCAGCGCCCCGCTCGGGTGAAGACGTCGCGCTTTTGAAGGGCGTGTCGAAAAGCTATGGGTCGCGCTCGATTTATAACGGGCTCGATTTCCACGTTCGTCGGCGTGAACGCTGGGCGATCATGGGCATCAACGGCGCGGGCAAGTCGACGCTGCTGAAACTGGTGACCGGCACCACCGATCCAGATGATGGTTCGGTCTCGCGCGGTCCGTCGGTGAAGATGGCCTATTTTGCCCAGCACGCGATGGATGTGCTCGATGGCGACCTGACTGTCTTCGGCCAGCTCGAATATTCCTTCCCGCAGGCAGGCCAGGCGCCGCTGCGTGCGCTGGCCGGCGCCTTCGGCTTTTCAGGCGACGATATCGAAAAGAAGTGTCGCGTGCTTTCGGGCGGCGAAAAGGCGCGTCTCGTCATGGCGATGATGCTGTTCGATCCACCGAATTTTCTGGTGCTCGACGAGCCGACCAACCACCTCGATATCGCGACCAAGGAAATGCTGATAACGGCGCTGAGCAATTACGAAGGCACCATGCTCTTCGTCAGCCACGATCGGCATTTCCTCGCCGCGCTCTCCAATCGTGTGCTCGAGCTGACGCCCGAGGGCGTTCATGTCTATGGCGGTGGCTATACCGAATATGTCGCCTCGACCGGCCGCGAGGCACCCGGTCTCCATAGCTGAGGCGCGACGCTAGCGCTGCACGGCCGAGCGGGTGCGCCTCAAGTCGGCGCTGGCGAGGGCGATGGCCAGCAGCGCCAAAGCCGGCATGAGGATGACGAGCGCGCTGCGGGCTTCGGGGAAGAGCAGCGTGCCGGCAAGGGAGGCGAGGAAACCGCCGCCCATCTGAAAGAAGCCGGTCAATGCTCCCGCTGAACCGGCAATTTCGCCAAAGCCTGACATGGCGGCGGCGGTGGCGCTGGGGCTGATGCAGGCAAGCGACAGCATCCAGAAGCCCACGGGGATCATGACAGCCAGAACCTCATTGGGCCAGATGCGCGGGGCTATGGCGTAGCCAAGGCCCGAGAGCCCGATGAGCACCAGACCGATGGCGACCAGTTGCCAGCCATCGACGCGCTTGGCGAGGCGCGCGGCAATGAGATTGCCGGTGATGAACGAGCCCGTCTGGATCAGCATGGCCATGGCGAACTGGAAGGGCGTGAGGCCGATCTGATCGATGAGCACGAAGGGCAGGAGCGCGGCGGAGGCGTAAAAGCCACCAAAGGCGGCCGCCAGCGTACCGGCGGGCAGCAGAAAGGCCGGGGCGCGGAGGAGGCGTCGATAATTGCCGAGGATCGTGCGCGGATTGAGCGGGACGCGCCGGTCGGCGGGGAGCGTTTCGCGGGCGGAAAAGCCCAGAAGCGCTATAATGGCGAGGCCGAAGCCGCCCATGACGACGAACATCAAGTGCCATGAGCCGATCGCAAGAAGCGCCGTGCCGAGTGTCGGGGCGATGGCCGGGGCGACGGTGAGAACGAGGTTGATCAGGGTGAGAATGCCAATCGCTTCGCGGCCGACGAAGAGATCGCGGACCATGGCGCGCGACAGCGCTACGCCTGCCGAGACGCCGAACCCCTGGAGGATGCGGCCGATGAGTAGCATTTCAAGGTTTTGCGCCGAGGTGCAGACCAGTGCGCCCAGCACGTAGATGGCAAAGAAGGCGATGCCGACCATGCGCCGGCCATAGCGGTCGGACAGCGGGCCGCAGATCAATTGGGCCAGCGCAAAGGCGGCGAAATAGACGGTGAGCGTCAGCTTGCCGCCAGCGTCGGTCGTGCCGAGATCGATGACCATGCCGGGCAAGGCGGGGGCATAGAGCGTCAGGCTAAGAGGGCCGGTCGCGACCATGAGGCCGCCGATGATGGCGGTGCGGCGGCCGGACATGGCGCCCGATGCGGATGAGACGGTCAGCGGACGGCTCCGGCGCGGGTGAAGAAAGCCTTGGCCTTGGCCCAGATTCCAGCATCCCACAGATCGGAATGGTCGGCGCCCGGGACGATCCAAAGTTCGTCCTTGTTAGGGACGAGATCATAGAGCCGTTCGCCATTCGATACGTCGATGGTGCGATCGGCCGTGCCGTGGCCGATGAAAACCGGCTCTGTGACATTGGCGATCCACTGATCGGAATGGAACTGATCGAGCATGACGAGGCTGACCGGCAGGAAGGGATAGCGCTCGGCGGCGACGCCGACAGCGGAGAGGAAGGGCGTTTCAAGAAGCAGAGCGAGCGCATCCCTCTGGCTCGCGACATAGGTCGCCGGGCCCGTGCCGAGCGAGCGGCCCCAGATGACGAGGGGGAAGCCTTGCTTCTGCGCCCAATCGAAGGCGGCGATGGAATCATCGAGGATTCCGGCTTCGCTGATCGAACCGGGCGAGGCGGGGAAACCGCGGTAGTCAAAAGCGAGGAAGCCGTAGCCCTCGGCGGCAAAGGTCTGGTAGCGCTCGTGCTCAGCCGAGAAGCTTTCAGAATTGCCTTTGTAATAGATGATCAGCGGCTTGCCGGGCGATGGCGCCTTGTACCAGCCATTGACGACGGAGCCATCCACCGGAATGGCGACGTCTTGGGCGCCGGGAATGCCGGCTTCGGCGAGGGTGGTTACCTCGCCGAACGGATTGTACTGCAAGGCGCGCTGGTTGACATACATGTAACCGACGATGCCAAGATAGGCGATGACGACGAGCCCCACCAGGGCCAGAACAGCAAGACGTAGGCGCTTCACCGATGCGATCCTCAAATCATTCGGGTCAGCTATAGCGTCTCGCCGATCTCAAATCTCGGAAATTGTCTTCTCAAGGGCTTGGGCAAAGACCTCGTCCGGCTGCGCGCCCGAAAGGGCATACTTTTCGCCGAAGACGAAGAACGGCACGCCGCGAATACCCTGCTGGGAGGCGGAGGTGGCGAGCTGTTCGGTGGTTGCCAACTCATTGGCGTCGTTCATCGCATCGAGCGCATCGCCGCGATCCCAGCCGAATTCGGCGGCGATATCGGCGAGGATATTGTCGTCGTTGATCTGGCGATGATCGAGGAAATAGGCCTCGGCAATGGCATTGGCCAATTCGTGCTGGTTGCCATTGGGCTTGGAGAGGCGCGTGATGGTGTGCGCCTTGGCCGTGTTGAACATGCGCGGCTGCTTGGAGAGATCAAGCGTGATGCCAGCCTTGGCGGCTTCGCTTTCGACCCGCTCCCACATTTCCTTGGGGTCGCGACCGTATTTTTGCTTGAGCATCTCGCCGACATCGACGCCTTCGGGCGGAACCGTCGGGTCGAGATAGAAGGGGTGATTTTCGACGACCACATCGACATCGTCGGGGACATTGGCGAGGGCGGCATCGAGACGGGCCGAGCCGACGAGGCACCAGGGGCAAACGACATCGGTGAAGACGTCAATCTTGAGCGTGCGAGCCATGGTTCGCTCCAAAATGAAAGGTGCCCCCATGTGGGCTGCTTAACGCAGACCCGCAAGAAGGCACCTTTGGGTAACTTGTCTGGCCGGCCGTTAGATCGCAGCAGGCGCTGGGTTCTGTGCGGTCACCAGAGCAAAAGGCGGAGCCCAGGCGGCGGAGATGGCAAGGCCAAGCACTGCGCCAAATCCAATCCAGCCGAGCATTGGGATCATCAGCCAGCCACCAAGGCGCGAGACGCGCGCCACGCGGATGGACGTTGCGAGGCCAAGCATCATGACGCCCGTCATGACAAGCGCAAGCTGCAGCGAATCAAGCGGGGCAGCGAAGAACGGAAAAGCGATCATGCCAATGATGAGGGCAATGCCCCAGGGCAGAGCCTTGCGACCGCGCAGCCCCTGACCATAAGCGATGCCGATGCCGAGACCAGCCATGGCAAGCGCCACGAGATGAATGCCCGCGCCAACCCAGCCTGGAAGGCCGGCAGGCGAGAAAAAGAGCGGCATGACGCCAAGGCTTTCGGCCATAAAATTGGCCGCGCCAAAACCGGCGAGGGGGAGAAGGGCCGACAGAACGGGACGTGCGACATTGCCGATTTCCGCCTTGTGAGCGGTCGGAGCGAGTGTCGTATTTTGAGCCGTCAAGGTCGCCATTTTAGGCTCCCGAATTGTTCGATTTCGCGGAGTCAATGGCGAATTGCACGAAGAAGTTCCCTAAACGTCAACACGCTCCCGTGTAGGCCCGGCTTGCCGCAGGGGCAGGCCAGGGCTATGTGCGGGGCGGATGAAGAGGGATTGGCGATGAGTGACGACGACCTAAACCAGCGCCTGGATCGGCTCGAAAGCCGTATCGCGTTTCAGGACCAGACGATCGAGGATCTCAACGTCGTCATCACCGAGCAGTGGACGGCGATGGAGCAGTTGCGGCGCCGGCTTGATGCCATGGAAGAGCAGGTGCGCAGCGGGAGCTATATTGCGGATCCGGCGAACGAGAAGCCGCCCCCACATTACTGACGTGTCGTTAGTCGCGGCGCCGGTAGGCTTTGCTCCACCCCCTCCCAGCCTCCCCCATCTAGGGGGAGGTGTGGATCGAGTCTGTACCGCGATTTGATCAAATCCACCGGCCCTGCACCTCCCCCTTGATGGGGGAGGCTGGGAGGGGGTGACCTCCACTACCGAGAGAGCGCCTCCGCCAGGTAGGGCAGGCTGATGTCCATGCGGTAATCGACGCTGGAGTGGTTGTCGGGGAATTCCTCGTAGCAGTGGGCAACGCCCTTTTGCGCGAGGGTTTTGTGGATGCGGCGGGAGCCGTAGAGGATGTTGTATTGATCCTCGGTGCCGCAATCGAGGTAGAAGGCCTTCAGTTTGCCGATGGCGTCGGCATGGGTTTCGACCATGCGGGCCGGGTCCCATTTGCGCCAATTGGCCCAGCGCTCTTCGATCAATTCGCAGGTGTCCATGGTGACGGGCAGGCGGAGGCCGAGGAAGGTGCCGGGGTTGTCGTCGGGGTCGAAGCTGGCGGCCTGGGCGAGGATCATCAGGACCAGCGTGTCCTTGCCATCGATCTTTGGCTTGGCCTCGAAGGCGCGGAGCCAGGTTTCGATATCGTTGCCGAATTTGGCTAGGGCACGGAGGGTGCCGGGGAATTCGGGGATATAGAGATTTTCAAAGCCGGCATCACCCGAATGGCTGGCCGCCGCGGCCCAGAAATCGGAATGCAGCATGGCGTGGACGAGCGAGCCGAAGCCGCCTGAGGATTTACCGAAAACGCCGCGTCTGCCGGCGCCGCCGCAGTTGAATTTTTCTTCGACCGTCGGGACCATCTCTTCGATGAGAAAATCCTCGTAATTTCCGAGGACGAGGCTGTTCACATATTGATTGCCGCCGAGACGCGAGAAACAATCGGGGAAGGCGACGACGACGGGCGGCATCTTGCCATCGCCGATCAGGCGATCGAGACGCTCGGGGACGTTTTCGCCAAAGTTTTTCCAGGCGGTGTGGGCCGGGCCGCCGGCGGTGAAGCCGACGAGATCGACGAGTAGTGGCAGGCCTTCGCCAGTGTGACCGGCGGGGACATAGACATCGACCAAGCGCGCAGTGGGGTCGCCAAGGCGATTGCCAGCGATGGCTTTGCTCTCCACGGTCAGGCGATGAATGGTGCCGGCGGGGTGGCTGGTGCGGCGCATGGTCTTGGCTCCCTTTGCTCGTTGGGCACGAGGTTTGGCCCACCAGCATGTCCTTGGCAAGACGATGTGAACCGGGGGGCGGCAAGAGTCGTTGGAGGAATTATGGGCTTTCTCATAGACCGCAATCTCTACGTTCCTGCCATTGACGCCTGGATCGATCCGGCGGAGCCGAAGCCGCGTGCCATCATTACCCATGGCCATGCCGACCATGCGCGGTCGGGCCATGGCAGCGTTTTGGCGACACCCGACACGATCGAAATCATGAAGGTGCGCTATGGCGTCGATTGCGCTGGGCGGTTCGAGGCGCTCGACTATCGCATGCCGCTTGAGATCGACGGCATGACCGTGAGCTTTCATCCCGCCGGACATATTCTGGGGTCGGCGCAGGTGCTGATGGAGCAAGCCGGGCAGCGGGCCGTGGTGACGGGGGATTATAAACGCCTCCGGGACCGCACGGCGCAGCCCTATGAGGCTGTGGACTGCGATCTCCTGGTGACCGAGGCGACCTTTGGTTTGCCGGTGTTTCAGCATCCCGATCCAAAATTCGAGATCGGACGGTTGCTCAAATCGGTCGAGGCGCAGCCCGAGCGGTGCCATCTTGTCGGCAGCTATGCGCTCGGCAAGGCGCAGCGGGTGATTGCGCTGTTGCGCGATGCGGGATGGGACAAGCCGATCTATCTTCATGGCGCCATGGTGCGGCTTTGCGAACTCTATCAGGCGCTTGGGGTCGAGTTGGGTGAGTTGTTGCCGGCGACGGGGATGCCGAAGGCGGAGATGATGGGGCAGATCGTGATTGCACCGCCATCGGCCATTCGCGACCGGTGGAGCCGAAGGTTTCCCGATCCCGTCGTGTGCCAGGCCTCGGGCTGGATGAGCGTAAAACAGCGCGCAAGACAGGCGCTAGTGGAATTGCCGCTCGTGATTTCGGACCATTGCGACTGGGGCGAACTCAATACGTCGATCCTCGAATGCGGCGCGGAAACGGTTTGGGTGACGCATGGGCGCGAGGATGCGCTGGTTTATTGGTGCCGGCAGCAGGGGCTCTATGCCGAGCCGCTGGCGCTGCCGGGGCTCGATGACGATGGCGGGGAGGGCGGGGAATGAAGCGGTTTGCGGACCTGCTCGAACTCCTGGCGCTGACGCCCTCGCGCTTGCGAAAGATCGAAGCGCTGAAGCGCTATTTTATCGAAGTGCCGGACCCGGATCGTGGCATTGCGCTGGCGGTGCTGACCGGGGAAATGGACATCCGCAACGTCAAGCCAGCGCTGTTGCGCGAGACAGTGTTGCGCGAGGTCGATGAGACGCTCTTTGCGCTGTCCTACGATTATGTCGGGGATCTGGGCGAGACCATCGCGCTGATCTGGCCGCATAAGGGCGAGGGGGAATTGCCCAGCTTGAGCGAGACGGTGGATCTCCTCAACCGCACGAGCAAGGCGGACTTGCCCAAGGTGATCGGCGGGCTGTTGAGCCAGGCGGCGATCCATGAGCGCTGGGCGCTGGTGAAGCTGGCGACCGGCGCATTGCGCATCGGGGTTTCGGCGCGGTTGGCGAAGACCGCATTGGCGGAGATGAGTGGCGTGCCGCTTCAGGATATCGAGGAAGTTTGGCATGGGTTGAAGCCGCCCTATCAGAACCTTTTTGCCTGGCTCGAGGGGAAGAACGCGCGGCCCGACATCGACCATGCGGCGCGGTTTCATCCGCTGATGCTGTCCAATCCGATCGAGGACCGGGATTTCGAAAAGCTCGAGCCCAAGGATTTTTCGGCCGAATGGAAATGGGACGGCATCCGCGTGCAGCTCGTCATGGGGCCAAACGGGGTTTCGATGTTTTCGCGCACGGGCGACGATATCGGCGGCTCGTTTCCCGATGTGGTCGAGAACGCCAAGGGCGAGGCGGTGCTCGATGGCGAACTCTTGGTCGGGCAGGACTTTGACGCGAAGAGCTTTAATGATCTGCAGCAGCGGCTCAATCGCAAGGTGGCTTCGGGCAAACAGATGCAGGAGCTGCCAGCGTTCGTGCGGGTCTATGACATCCTGTTCGATGGGCGCGAGGATGTGCGGGCGCTCGGCTGGGAAGAGCGGCGGGCGCGGCTTGAAAAATGGTTCGCGGCCAATCCGCAGACGCGGCTCGATATCTCGGAAATTCTGCCCTTTGCCGATTGGGAAGACCTGGGGCGATTGCGGCGGATGGGCGCCGATGAACATGGCCACGAGGGCGTCATGCTCAAGCTCAGGACCGCGCCCTATGTGCCGGGGCGGCCCAAGGGATTTTGGTTCAAATGGAAGCGCGATCCCAATGTCGTCGATGCGGTGCTGATGTATGCCCAGCGCGGACACGGCAAGCGCAGCTCTTACTACTCCGACTATACGTTCGGGGTCTGGAAGGGCAACGAGATCGTGCCGATCGGCAAGGCCTATTTCGGCTTCACCGATGAGGAGTTGAAGCAGCTCGACAAGTGGATCCGGGCGCACACGACGGCCAGTTTCGGACCCGTGCGCGAGGTAAAGAAGGAACTCGTGTTTGAAGTGGCCTTCGATAGCGCGCAAAAGAGCGGGCGGCACAAATCGGGCGTCGCGCTCAGGTTTCCGCGCATCAGCCGCATCCGCTGGGACAAGCCGGCGCAGGAGGCGGCGCGGCTTGAGGATATGGATGCCTTCGTCGGTTGATTACGGTCGATAAAATGCGACCCAATATCTTGAGCGGGGTTTAGCGCCCGTCTGGCATGGCTTGGAGACGGAGTGTGCCATGGCCATCAGCGCCGCAAGCTATAACCAGCCGAGTGTCCCCGCGCGCTTTCAGCAGGCGCGGCAAAGTCTCGTCACGCTCAAAAGCACGATCGGCCAAAGCAAGACCACCGAAGAGGTCAGCTTCGAGGTCAAGCGCGAGACGCGCATCCGCTTTGCAACCCAGCCGGTCTATGCGAGCCGGCCGACTTATGGGATGCGCGATGTCTATACCGAGCGGGATGTAACCGAGGACCGGGCGGTCTACGAGACGCGGCCAACTTATGCGGATCGTCCCGTCTATGAGACCAAGCTCACGGGAAGCCGGGATCTGCGGGGCTTTGCGTCGGCGACTGCGGCTGGGCTCGATGAAAAGGCCGATTTTTCGGTGCAGGTCGGATCGGGAGCCGCCGCGCGTGTGCAGTTTACCGGGAGCACCGTGGCGGTGACCCAAAACGGCGCCACCCATAATTTTGCTTATACGGCGAGCGCGGGTTCATTCCAGTCCGCGATGGTCGCGGCGCTCAGTAGCGTGAGCGGGCTCACTGCAAGTCTTGATACTAGTGGCCATCTGTCCCTCAAGTCCGATAACGCCGAGAGCCTGAAGCTAGCAGAAGTCACCAACGAGCTGCTCGATCTTTCCGGCACGGCGCTCGACAAGCTTGGTTTGTCGGCGGGGACTGTGAACCGGCAGCAGACGGGGACGGTCCGCGAGCAGAATGGCACCGAGCAGGTGCAGACGGGAACTGAAACCGTCATTGTCGGCCGTGAAAGCGTCAAGACGGGCAGCGAGCGGTACGAGGTCGGTTCGGAGACGTATATTTCCGGATCAGAGCAGGTCGAGGACGGCACGGAAAGCGTCGTGACCGGCTATGAACGTGTGGTCAAGACCACAGATGCCTCCGCGATCGAGCGGCGCACCAAGCAGATGTCGGCGCGACAGGCCATGGTGAGCCTGATCAAGGCGGCGCAAAACGATATCGGCAGTGCAGGCGCGGTCGGAACGCGGATCGCCGAGGGCTTGGCCGGGATCATTGGTGTTCTGGGCAGCAGCGACCCGCTCAGCGCGGACAAACTCGATACTGCCGTCAGCAATCTCGACAAGGCGCGGGCTGCCTATATGACCAGCGCCTATTCCGGTTCAGGCGGGCTTTTCGCCAAGAGCGTCTAGGCGACCGCTGCGCGAAGGCCCGTCGAGGGGAATTTGCGGCCGGCCTTGATCAACTTGCCATCGTGGCCGAGGGCGCGATCGAACAAGGCTACCAGCAGGGGATTGGGAGAAGCCTGGGGCACGGTGCGGAAAATCGCCTGGCCGGCTTTGTCGGCGGGGAGCGTGCGCGCCAAAATGCCGAGGGCAATGGCGGCGGCGCGGGTGCGGCCCTGAAGGCAGTGGATCATCAGGCGCGCGTCTTTGGGCAGCGTCGCGATGAAGCCTAGGATTTCTTCGATATGGGCCGGGGTCGGTGCGCCGGGGGCGCTGGGATCCACCACGTCTTCGAAGCGCGCATGGATTTGGCGCGTCTGGTCGAAATCGGGCAGGCCGAGATAGCGGTTTTCCGGGCCATAGACCGAAATGATGTGGGTCGGGGCCCATTCGGCACCATTGCGGCGCGCTTCGGTCTGGCTGCAGACCAGCATGGCAGAGGGCCAGCGACTGGGATGGCCGGTGCCATCGGTCAATGGCGTGAACAGCTCGGACATGGGTCTAACTCAAAACGACTCGATCGCGTGCAAGTTTGCGGATTTCGTGCAGCTCGGCAATCGTGGTTTGAAGGTCGGCGAGTTGTTGTTCAAGGAGTTCTAAACGCTCATCCACTTTTTCCGATAAAAGGCTGACTTGCTGGCCGCGGTCAGCGTCATAAAGCGCGAGATAATCCGAGATATCGCGGAGGGAAAAGCCGAGGCGCTTGCCACGGAGAATGAGGATCAGCCGAGCGCGATCGCGGCGGCGGAAGACGCGGGTGGCGCCAAGCCGCTCGGGCGAGATCAGGCCCTTGCTTTCATAAAATCGGATGGCGCGGGTCGAAATGCCGAACTCCTTGGCGAGATCGGCAATCGAATAAAGTTCTGCACTTTCGGGATCGACAGGGCTCACGAGTGGGCGGCCTTCTCTTTCGCGTATTCGGCGCGCAATTCCTTTTTGCTGAGCTTGCCGATCAGCGTCTTGGGCAGCGCGTCCTTGAAGATGATTTCCTTGGGCATTTCGATCTTGTTGAGCTTTTCGGCAAGGAAGTGCTTGAGATCGGTTTCGCTCACGGCCTTGCCGGCGCGGAGCTTGACATAGGCGACGGGCGCCTCGCCGCGATAGGTATCGGGTACGCCGATGACATTGGTTTCCTCGACCGCGTCATGGGTCATCAGCGCTTCCTCGATGATGCGCGGATAGACGTTGAAGCCCGAGCAGATGATCAGATCCTTGATGCGATCGACAAGGAAGACATAGCCGTCTTCGTCCATGTGGCCGACATCGCCCGTGCGCAGCCAGCCGTCGTCAAAGGCTTCCTCTGTCGCTTGCGGATTTTCAAAATAGCCCGGCATGACCTGGGCGCCCTTGACCTGCAGCTCGCCATTTTCGCCGATGCCGACTTCCTTCTTAGTATCGACATCGATGAAGCGGATATCGGTGCCGGGGAGGGGGAGGCCGATGGACATGGGTTTTGAGGCGACGCGAAGCGCAGCGCAGCAGACGACAGGCGAGGCTTCCGTCAGGCCATAGCCTTCGGCGAGAATGGCCTTGGATTTTTTGGCAAAAGCGTTGCGCACTTCGTCGGGCAGGGCGGCGCCACCGGAAATCGCGACTTCGAGGCTTGCGAGATGTTCGGCCTTGGTCGTGTCCGCGCGGGCAACGGCATTGAGCAGCGTCGGCACGGCGGGGAGCACATTGGCCTTGGTGCGCGCGAGAAGATCGAGCAATGCCTTCAACTCAAAGCGCGGCAGCATGACGACCTGGGTGCCATTGCAAAGTGGCACATTCATGCAGACGGTCATCGCAAAGATATGGAAGAAGGGCAGGACGGCGACGACCTTGGAGGGCGGATAAAACAGTCCGCAGCCCCACTTGTCGATTTGGCTCATATTGGCCGCGATATTGGCGTGGGTCAGCAGCGCGCCCTTGGGAATGCCGGTGGTGCCGCCGGTATATTGCTGGACCGCGATATCGGTCTTGGCGTCGATGTGGATCGCGCTCGGGGTGCGCTTAAGGGCAATAAGATCATCAAATGGCGTGATCTGGCTCGCAAGCGGGGATTTCTTGGGGTGCGCCATGTCCTTGCGCTTGAAGAGCGAGAAGAGGACCTTCTTGGCAAGCGGCAAGGCATCGGTGAAATGGCAGACGACGAGCGATTTGACGTGGCCCGCCTTGAGCAGCGCCTCGCCCTTTTCGTAAATCTGCTGGAGATCGAGCGTGACCATGAGGTCAGCGCCGGCATTGGCGGTGATGTGGCTGAGCTCGGCGACGGTATAGAGCGGATTGCAATTGACGACGATGCCGCCGGCCCGCAGCACGCCATAATAGGCGATGGGATAGAATGGCGTGTTGGGCAGCATGAGGGCGACGCGGGTGCCCTTCTTGACACCAAATTCGGACTGCAGCGCTCCGGCAAAGGCAACGATCTTTTTGGAGAGTTCGCCGAAGGTGGTGGTGCCGCCCAGAAAATCGAGCGCGACGGCTGACGGGTTGCGGGCGCAGGCGGCCAAAACCTGTTCATGGACCGGCGTCGTATCGATCTCGGTCTGCCAATCGATGCCGTCGGGATAGTTGGCGATCCAGGGGCGCAGGCGGTCCGTGGCTGCCGTCATAAACTACTCCTCCTCAAGAGGTCGGCGGCGCCGCGGTCTTTTCGACCTGTGCCATTCCTCCCGCCGACACTGACAAGAATTATTTCACGCCTTTACGTTAGCGTCAAACAACTGCCCGTAAACTTTGGAGGAAATGGTGCCGTGCAAGGCGCCATTGCGGGAGGAGTGGCAACCAACATCGTGTGAACGTATTGGGCGCCTGGTTGACGTTTACGTAAACGTTGCTAGTTTTAAGGCAACGATGATCGCGACGCGGTTTTCTTCGCGCGTGATCATAAAGCTGCCCTATCGGCGGCTACGGTTTGGACTTGCGGGCGACGCCCCAACCAATGGCGTCGCGCCGTCCGAGGAGGACAGTGCAGTGGGCCTATTGCTTTTCGTGATCGCGATCGTGGCATTCGCAACCTTGGCTATGCGGGAAAGTCCGCTTTGGCATTGGGGCGTCGCAACGCTGGCGCTGGGGCTGTTGTCCGGCGTCAATTTTGGTCCGGTCCATCCCGAATTCGGGCTCGGCTTTGGCAGTTGGCTGCTGATCGTACTCGGGCTCGTGCTTCTGGCCTTGAGCGTTGCGCCCTTGCGCAAGGCGCTGGTGATCACGCCGGTCTTCGGGGCCGTCAAATCCATCTTGCCGCGCGTCAGCCGCACCGAGCAGGAAGCGCTCGATGCCGGGACCGTCGGCTGGGATGCGGAGCTGTTTTCGGGCCGTCCGAACTGGGACAAGCTGACTGAAATCCGCCCGCTGACGCTGACGGCCGAGGAAGAAGCCTTCCTTGCCGGCCCGACGGAGACGGTGTGCCAGATGATCGACGATTGGGACATCCGCCACAATCGCGCCGATCTCTCGCCCGAGCTTTGGCAGTTCCTCCGCGACAAGGGTTTTTTGGGCATGCTCATCGGCAAGGAGTATGGGGGCTTGGGCTTTTCGGCCCAGGCGCAGTCGATGATCGTGTCCAAGATCGCGAGCCGCTCGGTGGCCGCAGGGATTACCGTCATGGTGCCCAACTCGCTTGGACCAGGCGAATTGCTCGAAAAATACGGCACACCGGCGCAGAAGGAAAAGTATCTCCATCGCCTCGCGACAGGCGTCGATATTCCGTGCTTCGCGCTGACTGGCGTGCATTCCGGTTCGGATGCCGGCGGCATGCGCGATATTGGTATTGTCACCAAGGGCATGTGGAATGGCGAGGAGACGCTGGGCGTCAACCTGACGTTCGACAAGCGCTATATTACGCTTGCGCCGATTGCGACGCTGGTTGGGCTCGCTTTCATTCTCAAGGATCCCAATAATCTCCTCGGTCGCGGCGAGGATATCGGTATTACCCTCGCGCTCATTCCGCATGACCATCCGGGCCTCGATATCGGTCGGCGGCATTTCCCGGCGCGGCAGGCCTTCATGAATGGGCCGGTGCGCGGCAAGGATATGTTCGTGCCGATCGAGTTTTTGATCGGCGGCACCGACTATGCCGGGCAGGGCTGGCGCATGTTGATGGAGTGTCTCTCCACCGGCCGGGCGATTTCGCTGCCGGCGATCGGATCGACCTCGATCAAGGCGACGCTGCGCGCGACTTCGGCCTATGCGCGGGTGCGGCGGCAGTTCGGCATTCCGGTTGGGACCATGGAAGGCGTGGCGGAGCCGCTCGGTGAAATGGTCAAGCGCGCCTATAGTTTTGAGGCGGCGCGGCGGCTGACGGCGTCGATGGTCGATGAGGGTCAGCGCCCGGCGGTGATCGCGGGGCTCCTGAAATACACGACGACGGAAGCCATGCGCGACAGCATGGACGATGCCTTCGATATCCAGGGTGGCCGCGCCATTCAGGACGGGCCGGGCAATTATCTGTTCGGCGCCTATCAGGCGCTGCCGGTGGCCATCACGGTCGAGGGCGCCAATATCCTGACGCGCACGCTGATGACCTTTGCGCAGGGCGTTTTGCGGGCGCATCCCTATCTCCTCAAGGAAGTGCAGGCGGCGCAGAGCAAGGATCGGCAGAAGGGGATCGATGCGTTTGACACCGCCTTTGGCGGGCACACGGCCTTCATGCTGCGCAATATCGTCGCGAGCTTCCTCCATGGGCTGACCAATGGTTCTTTTGCCTCCTCGCCCAATGATGGGCCGATGGCGGGCTGGTATCGCAAGCTGCACCGTTATTCGCAGGCTTTTGCGCTGACGGCGGACTGGACGACGGTGGTGCTGGGCGGGGCGCTTAAGGCCAAGCAGAAGATTTCGGGCCGCATGGCCGATCTTCTGGGTGATCTTTACATCATGTCGGCAACGCTCAAGCGTTTCGAGGAAGAGGGGCGCTTGGCAGAAGATCGGGAACTGGTCGATGCAATCATGGAAGATCGCATTGCCTCGATGGAAAAGACTTTTGGCGAAGTGTTCGACAATTTCCCCAATCCTGTCTTCGGCACGGCCATGCGCTTCCTCTGCTTCCCGCTCGGGCGGCATGCCAAGCCTGCCGCGGATGACGTCAACTACAAGTTCGTCCGCGCCGTATTGCGTCCCGGTGCGTTCCGCGATCGGCTGACCACGGGGGTCTATGTGTCCATGGACCCAAATGACGTGACGGGCGTTCTCGAAGATGCATTCATCAAGGTCACGGAGGCCGAGGACATCGAAGCCCGGTTCATCAAGGCGTCGCGCCGCGGTGTGTTTGATCGCCGTCTCGACCGCGACGCCATTGCCGATGCGGTGGAGGCAGGGGTGATCAACGACAATGAAGCCGGCATCATGCGGGCGGCCGACGAGGCCACCGAGCGCGCCGTGCAGGTGGATGATTTCGACAAGGATGTGCTCAAGCACACAGAGCAGCGGACGGCAGCCGAATAGGCGTCAAGCGGTGGATTGAAGAGGAGCAAGCATGATCGCGCAGGCAACCGAGACCAAGCATTGGAGCTTCCACACCGATCTCGAAAAGATCGGCTGGCTGACCATCAGTTCGCCGACGGGCTCGGTGAATACGCTGAGCCGGGAAGCGATCATGGAGCTCGAAACCCTGGTCGCCCGTTTCGAAGACCTGGCCAATAGCCAGGAAATCATCGGGATCGTGCTGCTCTCTGGCAAGGATTCCGGCTTCATCGCCGGGGCCGATGTCAGTGAATTCGACGCGATGAGCGACTTTTCGGTGCTGCCAGAAGCGCTCAAGCGCACGCATGCGCTGTTTTCGCGGATCGAGAATTTGAAGGTGCCTGTTGTCGCCGGTATCCATGGCTTCTGCCTTGGGGGCGGGCTCGAACTGGCGCTGGCGTGCCACTATCGTATCGCCGTCAATGACGACAAAACCCGCATCGGCTTCCCCGAGGTCAATCTCGGTATTTTCCCGGGCTTTGGCGGTACCGGCCGCTCTATCCGGCAGGCCGGGCCTGTGGACGCGATGCAGATCATGCTGACCGGCAAGATGCTGCGCGCGGGACAGGCGCGAGGGCTCAATCTCGTCGACAAGCTCGTGCGGCATCGCGACATGCTGCGCTGGGAAGGCCGCAAGGCTGTGCTGCAGCATCGCAAATCCCAGCCAGCTGGATTTTTCAAGCGCGCCATGGCTGGGCCGCTCCTCCGCGACTATGTCGCCAACAAGATGCGTGAAGAGGTGGGCAAGAAGGCCAACCGCGTCAATTATCCCGCGCCCTATGCGCTGATCGAACTGTTCGAGCAGCATGGCGGGGATGGGCAATCGATGATCCGCCACGAGGTCGATGCCTTCGTGCCGCTGATGGGTTCACCGACGGCGGCCAATCTTCGGCGGGTGTTTTTCCTCTCCGAAGGACTCAAGAAGCAGGGGCTCAAGGGCGCGAAATTTTCGCGCGTCCATGTCATCGGTGCCGGCGTCATGGGCGGCGATATTGCGGCCTGGTGCGCTTATCGCGGCATGAGCGTCACGTTGCAGGATCTCGACATGGCGCGGATCCAGCCGGCGCTTGATCGGGCAAAGAAACTCTTCCAAAAGCGCTACAAGAAGAAGCGCGAGGTCGATGCGGCGATGCTGCGGCTGACCGCTGACCCTCAGGGCAATGGCGTGCCGCGGGCCGATGTGATTATCGAGGCGGTGGTCGAAAAGCTCGAGGTCAAGCAGTCGATTTTCAAGAGCGTCGAAGGCAAGCTCAAGCCTGGCGCGATCTTGGCGACCAATACGTCTTCCATCGAACTCGAACGCATTGCTGAGGCGCTGCAGGACCCGGCGCGGCTGATCGGGCTTCATTTCTTCAATCCGGTGGCGCAACTGCCGCTGGTCGAGGTGATCAAATCCAAATTCAATTCGGACGAGGCGATCGGCAAGGGCGCGAGCTTTGCGTTGGCCATCGGCAAGTCGCCGGTCGTGGTCAAGTCCGCGCCCGGCTTCCTCGTCAATCGCGTGCTCATGCCCTACATGCTGGGCGCGGTGGAACGGGTCGAGCGCGGCGAAAGCAAGGAATTGCTCGATGCGGCCGCTGTCGCCTTCGGCATGCCGATGGGGCCGATCGAACTGATGGATACCGTGGGGCTCGATGTCGGCAAATCAGTTGCGACCGAGCTTGGGCATTCGGTGCCGGATGGCAGCACGTTTGCGCGGCTGATCGCCGAGGGCAAGCTCGGCCGCAAGACCGGCGAAGGTTTTTACAAATGGGAAAAGGGCAAGGCCATCAAGGGCACCGCGCCCGCGCATACCGATCTCGTCGCGCTCGGGCGTGAGCTCGTCAAGCCGCTTGTCGATATGACCGAAGTGGTGGTGAGCGAAGGCGTTGTGGCCAATGCCGACCTTGCCGATGTCGGCGTCATCATGGGAACGGGCTTTGCGCCCTTCCTTGGCGGGCCGCTCAGAGCCCGTGCCGACGGTCGTGCGTAAAGGGGAGCAGGATAATGACTGAATTGAAGCGCGTTGCCATTGTCGGTTCGGCCCGCATTCCCTTTGCCCGTGGCGGCACGGCCTATGCTGACGAAACCAATCTTTCCATGCTCGCGACGACCATTGGCGGGATCGCGGACAAGTACGGTCTGAAAGGCGAGAAAATCGACGAGGTGATCGCGGGGGCGGTGATCAACCATTCGCGCGATTTCAACATCGCCCGAGAGGCATTGCTTGACGCTGGGCTTTCGCCGCGGACGCCGGGCACGACGATGCAGATCGCGTGCGGCACAAGCCTCCAGGCGGCGCTGGTCCTCGCCGGCAAGATCGCCTCGGGGCAGATCGACAGTGGCATTGCCGCGGGCTCCGATACGGTTTCGGACAGCCCCATCGTCTTCGGCTCGAAATTCCAGCATCGCCTGCTCGATGCGAATGGCGCCAAGACGACGGGCGACAAGCTCAAGGCATTCACCAAGGGATTTTCCTTTGGCGAACTGACGCCTGTGGCGCCATCGGTCAATGAACCGCGCACCGGCATGTCCATGGGCCAGCACTGTGAATTGATGGCGCGCGAATGGGGCATATCCCGCCGCAGCCAGGATGAGTTGGCGGTAGCGAGCCATCGTAATGCGGCCAAGGCTTATGATGAGGGTTTTCATGATGACCTGCTCGTCCAGTGTGCCGGGCTGGTGCGGGACAACAATGTCCGCGCCGACAGCAATCTCGACAAGATGTCGACGCTGAAGCCCGCATTCGACAAATCCTCAGGCCATGGCACGCTGACCGCCGGCAATTCGACGCCGCTGACGGATGGCGCCGCCGGCGTGTTGCTCGCGAGCGAAGACTGGGCGAAGGCGCGCGGACTGCCGATCCTTGCCTATCTCACTATGGGTCGCGTTGCCGGCAATGATTTTGCGCACGGCGAAGGGCTGCTTATGGCGCCGACCATTGCGGTTTCCGAAATGCTGGAGCGGGCCGGTCTCGGCTTTGCCGACATCGATTACTTCGAACTGCACGAGGCTTTTGCGGCGCAGGTGCTCTGCACCCTCAAGGCTTGGAAAGACCCCGCCTATTGCAAGGATGTGCTCGGGCGTGACGAAGCGCTCGGGGAAATCGATCCAGCCAAGATCAATGTGAAGGGCTCGAGCCTTGCCTATGGACATCCCTTCGCAGCGACTGGCGCGCGCATCCTGGGACTGACGGCAAAGCTGTTGTCCACAGAGACGCGCAAGCGCGCACTGATTTCCGTGTGCACGGCGGGTGGTATGGGCGTCGCTGCGCTGGTAGAAAGTGCTCTATGAGCGATAATGTCATCAAATTCCGGCGGCCCGAGAAAAAGCCCGAGCCGCCGCAACCTAAAAAGCCGCGCGGCCCCATGCCCTCGTGGCTGCCTTTTGCCGTGCTATTGGCGATCGCGCTGGCGATTTATTTCGTCAGCAAGTCCGGCATGATGGGCCAATAAGTCTTCCTGCAAATGACAGGCGTGAGGCGCAGGATCTTCCGGCGTCGGAGGCGGCTATTCCGCATAATGGCCTTTTAGGGAACCAGTTTCCCTCAAGGCGTTGTGAACCGGAAAGCATTGCCAAGGCTTACAGGATGTTAACAAAACGTCGCACGTTTACGCTTAGGTCAATCTTTTGCTTGTCAGTGGACGGTTTCGCGAGATACCGTCCAGCAATCTTGAGCAAAGGCGAGGGCCTTTGTGAAAGGGTGGGGCCGTGTGGGCAAACACACGGAATACAATTCAAGAATTCCACAAGGAGATGGGACGACAATGACGTTCACGACAGCCTTCAAGGCGATCGCAACCGCCGGCGCCATGGCGCTGATGATGTCGACGGCGGCGTCAGCCGTTACTCTGCAGCTGCACAATGGCGGTGATCCGGGCACACTGGATCCGCACAAGGCTTCGGGTGACTGGGAAAACCGCGTCATCGGCGATTACATTGAAGGCCTGCTTACGGAAAACGCCAAGGCCGAGGCCATTCCTGGCCAGGCTGAAAGCTGGGACATTTCGGAAGACGGCACTGTCTACACCTTCCACCTTCGTGACGGCATCCAGTGGTCGGACGGCGAGCCGGTAACCGCGGGCGATTTCGTCTTCGCGTTCCAGCGCCTCTTCAACCCGGCAACTGCCGCGGACTATGCTTACCTCCAGTTCCCGATCAAGAACTCGGAAAAGATCAACTCGGGCGAAATCACCGATTTCAACGAGCTTGGCGTCAAGGCGATCGACGACAAGACCCTCGAAATCACGCTCGAAGCGCCGACCCCGTTCTTCCTCGATGCGCTGACGCACTACACCGCCTATCCGGTTCCGCAGCATCTGGTTGAAAAGTTCGGCGACCAGTGGACCAATGTATCCAACATCGTCGGCAATGGCCCATACCTGATCAAGGAATGGCTGCCAGGCTCCTATGTCCGTTCGGAAAAGAACCCGGACTATTATGATGCCGCCAACGTCAAGATCGACGAAGTCTTCTACCATGTGCTCGAAGATCAGGCCGCAGCGCTCAACCGCTACCGCGCCGGTGAATTCGACATCCTGACCGACTTCCCCGCCGACCAGTATCAGTGGCTGCAGGACAATATGCCGGGCCAGGCACACGTCGTGCCGTTCCTCGGTGTCTATTACTACGTGATGAACCAAGAAGAGGGCCAGGTGCTCTCCGACGTCCGCATCCGCGAAGCGCTGTCGACGACGGTCCTGCGTGAAGTGATCGGGCCCGATATCCTGGGCACGGGCGAACTGCCAGCCTATGGCTGGGTGCCGCCTGGCACCAACAACTATGTCGCCGAAGCCGATGCTTACATGCCGGAATGGGCTTCGACGCCTTATGAAGAGCGTGTCGAGCATGCCAAGGAACTGATGACCGAAGCCGGTTATGGTCCTGACAAGCCGCTGACCCTGCAGCTGCGCTACAACACCAATGACAACCACCAGCGCATCGCCGTGGCGATTGCCGCCATGTGGGAGCCGCTTGGTGTGAAGGTCGAGCTCTTCAACGCCGAAACCGCCGTGCACTATGATGCGCTGCGCGCCGGCGACTTCCAGGTCGGTCGTGCCGGCTGGCTGCTCGACTATTCCGATCCGTCCAATACCCTCGACCTCCTCAAGACCGGCACCAACCAGGCCGGCACGATGAACTGGGGTAACAACTATGGTCGCTTCTCGAACGAAGAGTTCGATGGCCTCCTGAGCCAGGCTTCGACCGAGCTCGATCTCGATGCCCGCGCCAAGCTCCTGGCCCAGGCTGAAAAGATCGCCATGGACGATTTCGCTGCGATCCCGATCTACTGGTACGTGTCCAAGGACGTCGTATCGCCCAAGATCTCGGGCTTCGAAGAAAATGCGAAGAACATCTTCCGCACCCGATGGCTCTCGAAGTCGGAATAAGCGGAAAATACGAAACGTGGGGGCCCGGTGCCCCCACGGTTCTTTTGCCGTCTAGCGCCCTCCGGCCCCTCCGTTTCTGGCGCAACGGCTTAGGAGTTCACGATACATGTTGGCCTATGCCTTACGGCGTGTGCTTTCGGCTATTCCGATCGCACTGATTGCCGTCACAGCCTGTTTCTTCATTCTGCGCCTTGCGCCCGGTGGTCCCTTCGACGGCGAGCGTGCCTTGCCCCCGACCGTGTTGGCGAACCTGCGCGCGCACTACAATCTCGACCAGCCGCTGGTCGTGCAGTATTTCCTCTATATCTGGCGCCTTTTGCATGGCGACCTCGGTCCCTCGATGGTGATCGACGGCTTCAATGTTAGCCAGCTCATCTCCATCGGTTTTCCGTTCACGCTGACCATGGCGCTCTGCGCCTTCGTGATCGCGACCGCAATCGGCATGCTCGCCGGGATGGTCGCCGCCGTTTATCAGAACAAGTGGCCGGACTATGTGCTGGTGCTCGCCGTCATGGTGGGCGTGCTCATCCCGAACTTCCTGATGGCAGCGCTGTTGCAGCTCTGGTTCGGCGTGTACCTTAAATGGGTTCCGGCCGGTGGCTGGGTCAGCGGGAGCGTCTGGCACCTCATTCTGCCCGTGACCGTGCTTGCGTGGCCGCATGCGGGGCGCATTTCGCGCCTGATGCGCGGCTCGATGATCGAAGTGCTTGGCACCAATTATGTGCGCACTGCGCGCTCGAAAGGTCTTGGTGAGCGTCTGGTGCTATCGCGCCACGCCATCAAGCCGGCGCTGCTGCCCGTCGTGTCCTATCTCGGACCAGGCCTTTCCTATCTCCTCACCGGCTCGCTGGCCGTCGAACAGATTTTCGGCCTGCCCGGTATCGGCAAATATTTCGTCACCGCCGCGCTCAACCGCGACTATGGCGTCGTTCTGGGGACGACCATCCTCTACATGTTCATTATTCTCGCGCTCAATCTGATCGTCGACCTCGTCTATGCCTGGCTCGATCCCAAGGTGAGGTACCGCTGATGGCTGGCCTGACCGGTAAAGACCAGGTCCTCACGACCTATGCCAATAAGCTCGCGACGCTTGACGCGCCCAAGGGCCGTTCGCTGACGCAGGACGCCATGCGGCGCCTCGTGCGCAACAAGATGGCCCTCATCTCGATTTTCGTCCTGGTGACGATCGTCATCCTTGCGATCATCGGGCCCTATTTCGTGCCTTGGGGCTATTCCCAGGTGGATTGGAGCAATATCCGCAAGCCGCCCAATTTCGAGGTGGGGCACTATTTCGGGACCGACCAGAACGGTCGCGATATGCTCGCGCGCGTGCTGCAGGGCACGCAGATGAGCCTGATAGTCGCGTTTGTCGCGACCTTTGTGTCGGTGACGATCGGCGTCGTCTATGGCGCTGTGGCGGGCTATTTCGGTGGCCGGGTCGACGCAGTGATGATGCGCATCGTCGATATCATGTATGCGCTGCCCTACATTCTCTTCGTCATCATTCTCGTCGTGATGTTCGGTCGTAATCCGGTGCTGCTGTTTGTCGGTATCGGCGCCATCGAATGGCTGACCATGGCGCGTATCGTGCGTGGGCAGACGCTCTCGATCAAGGAGAAGGAATTCGTCGAAGCGGCGCGTGCCGGTGGGGCAAAGCCCTTCACCATCATCATGCGCCACATCGTTCCGAACCTGACCGGGCCGGTGGTGATCTACGCAACCCTGACTATTCCTGAAATCATCATTGCCGAGAGCTTCCTCTCTTATCTCGGCCTTGGTGTGCAGGAGCCGCAGACCTCGCTCGGCACGCTGATTTCGGCCGGTGCGCCGGTTGCCGAAGTCATGCCCTGGATGCTGCTTGCGCCAGCGGCTGTGCTCGTCACGCTGCTCTTTTGCCTCACCTATATCGGGGACGGTCTGCGCGACGCGCTCGACCCCAAGGATCGCTGATGACCAAAGTTCTTTCCGTAGAAGACCTCGGCGTCACCTTTGCTCTGCATGAGAGCGAAGTGCGCGCGGTCAACGACCTCAACTTCTCGCTCGAAGCGGGAGAAACGCTTGCCGTGGTGGGCGAAAGCGGCTCGGGCAAGAGCCAGGCTTTCCTCTCCATCATGGGCCTGCTTGCCAAGAACGGCCGCACCAGCGGCCGGGCGATGCTGGGCGACGTCAATCTCGTCGGCATGGAGAAATCGCGCCTTGATCGCATCCGCGGCAAGGATATCGCGATGATTTTCCAGGATCCGATGACCTCGCTCAATCCAAGCCTGCGGGTCAAAACCCAGCTTGCCGAAGTGCTGGTCAAGCATCGCGGTTTCGACAAGGGCAAGGCCGAAAAGACCGCGATCGAGATGCTGGAACGGGTCGGCATTCCCGAACCCGTCAAGCGCGCCAATGCCTATCCGCACGAGATGAGCGGCGGCATGCGCCAGCGCGTGATGATCGCCATGGCTCTCCTCTGCCAGCCGAAAATCCTGATCGCTGACGAGCCGACCACGGCGCTCGACGTGACGGTGCAGGCGCAGATGCTCGATCTCTTCAAGTCGCTGACCGAAGACTTTGGCACCTCGCTCGTGATCATCACCCATGATCTCGGCGTCGTTGCCGGCGTCGCCGATCGCATGATGGTCATGTATGGCGGCCGGGCGGTCGAAAAGGGCACGGTCGACGATCTGTTCTATGATCCGCGCCACCCCTACACCCTTGGGCTCTTGCACTCGACTCCACATATCGCCCAGCGCGCGGCGCGGCTCGACCCGATCCAGGGCCTGCCGCCGAGCCTTGAACACCTGCCCAAGGGCTGCTCGTTCAATCCGCGCTGCGCCTTCTGCTTCGACCGGTGCCTCGAGGAACGTCCGCCGCTGATGCCCACCGAAAGCGGGCGTGAGAAGGCGTGTTTCTATGAAGGCCCGCTCAAATATGGAAAGGTCGCGTAATGATCGAGACCCCAACCAATCTGATCGAGATCAGGGACCTCAAGAAGACCTTTTCAATCTCTACCGGGCTTTTCGGCCGTGCGCTGAGCCTGACGGCCCTTGAAAATATCAACTTCTCGGTCAAGAAGGGCGAAACGCTCGGGATCGTGGGCGAAAGCGGTTGCGGCAAGTCGACGCTCGGCCGCTGCATCCTGCAATTGCTCTCGCCGGACGAGGGCCAGGTGCTCTGGCTTGGCCAGGACCTGACGAAACTGCCGGCCGAAGAAATGCGCAAGCGTCGCGCTGATCTCCAGATCATTTTCCAGGATCCGCTGGCTTCGCTCAATCCGCGCATGACCGTGGGCGATATCATCGAAGATCCGCTCAAGACGCTGCGTCCGGAAATGAACAAGACCGATCGTCGCGCCAAGGTCGTCAAGACCATGGAAGCGGTCGGCCTCTTGCCCGAAATGATCAACCGCTATCCGCACGAATTTTCGGGCGGGCAGGCGCAACGTATCGGCATTGCCCGGGCGCTGATCACCGACCCGAAGCTGATCGTCTGCGACGAGCCGGTTTCCGCGCTCGACGTGTCGATCCAGGCGCAGATTCTCAATCTCTTGGCCGAGCTCAAGGACGAATTCGGGCTGACGCTGATCTTCATCTCGCACAACCTTTCGGTGGTGCGGCACGTGTCGGATCGCATCCTCGTGCTCTATCTCGGGCGGATTGTTGAGCTTGCGACCGGAGACGAGATCTATGAGGACCCAAAGCACCCCTATACACGGGCGCTGCTGACGGCGGTGCCCATCCCCGATCCGAAACTGGCGCGACAGCGCAATATCGATGCGCTCAAGGGCGAAATTCCATCGCCGATCAATCCGCCATCGGGGTGCACATTCCGCACGCGCTGCCGGTTCGCCAAGCCACAATGCGCGGAAACGCGGCCCCCGCTTGAATCGATCGAGGGCGGGCGGCTCGTCGCCTGCATTCGCTGGCGGGAGATCGAAGTCGAAGCGCCGGTTGTCGTTCCGGCATAAGAGTTTCTCAAAGTTGGAGAGTGGCGGGCACCTGGTGTCCGCCATTTTTTTTGATTTTCAACACTCTCTGGCTGTCATCCCGGCCTTAAGCCGGGATCCATCTTGAGATTTGGGGATGGGCCCCGGCTCAAGGCCGGGGTGACAAAGAGTGGGGCTGTGGGCCGTGCAAGAGCCAATCAGGTCCGGTAGTTCGGTGTGCCCGGATTGAGCTGGGAAAACACGGACCCGGCGATCCCCTGCAGTTTTTCCGCCGAATAGGGGGCGGTGATGGTGCAGGTGAGGACGTCATCGGCCCAGAAGAGCGCGGTGTCGAGGCCGAGGGTGGCGACTTCGGTGCGGGGGGCGTCAGCGGCGGGGCGCGGGGTGATGTAGAGCGTCAGGCGCTCGCCATTGGTGTCTTCGTACATTAGCTGCGCGGCCTTGCCGCCGGGGACATCAGCCGCGGGGAGCAGGCGGCCGCCGAGGAAGGTGAGGCCGGATGCCGTGAGGTCGGGCATGGCGAGAGTGGTCTGGAGGCGGTTCGAAAGCCAGGAGGAGAGATGCTCTTGTTCGTCGCCACCGACTTCGACGGCGTGGCGCTTTTCCAGCACATAGACGGTATGGGCGCTGACGGCATCGGCGATAAGACGATCGGCAATGGCGGGCGTATCGGTATTGCCGCGAATGAGCCAGCCGCCGCCAAGCCCGAGGCTGAGAAGCACGACGGCAGCGGCAGCCTGGGTCCAAAACCGGCTGCGGCGCTGATCTTGGGCGCGGGCGAGACGGTTTACCGAGAGACGTGGGGGCACGGGCTCGGCGCCGGCTGGAGCGTAAAGGGTTCGGATAGCGTCGGCTTGACGCTGCAGGAGCGCGACTTCAGCTGCCGCATCCGGATTTGTGGCAAGGAACGCTTCGACTTCTGCACAGCGCGCGGGATCGAGCTGCCCATCGACATAGGCCATGAGCGTATCGCGGGTGATGTCGCTCATTTGACGGTCCTCAGATGGGGTTCGGCGGGCGCGCCAGTCAGGGTTTTCAGCGTCGCGCGGGCGCGGCCAAGGCGGCTCATCAGCGTGCCGAGGGGAATAGCGAGAATGTCGGCGGCCTCCTTATAGGCAAGGCCTTCGAGGGTCACCAGAAGCAGAGCCTCCTTTTGCTCAGGCGGCAGGGTGTCGATGGCACGGGCGAGTTCAGCAAGCGCGAGATGGCCGGGCTGGGCGGCGGGGACCGCTGGCTCGGGAATGCTCGAGAGATCAAGCGTTTCGCCGCGGCGGCGCTGACCGCGAAGGCTGTTGCGGTAGAGATTGACGAGAATGGTGAAAAGCCAGGGGCGCACTGGACCAGACGGCCGGAACAGCCGACGCCGGGAAATGGCGCGTTCGAGACAATCCTGCACGAGATCGTCGGCGCGATCGATATCCCGCGTCAGCGCGCGCGCATAGCGGCGCAGAGCGGGGACAGCGTCTTCGATCTCGTGCAGGATGTCAGCCAAAATCGGCCTCGGGATTATTCGATGGCAAGATGCCAGACACCGCCCACGCCGTCACCCTTGGTTTCGCCGGCTGCGGTATCTTCATACCAATAGTAGAGGGGCATAGATTTATAGGCCCACATTTTCGTGCCGTCGGTACGGTCGACGATGGTGAAATCGCCTTCCGCCTTGGCAGAGGCATCGGCGAAAAGCGGGGGCCACTTTTCGGCGCAGGTGTCGTAGCAGTTGGAGACGCCGGCTGTGTCCTTGTCGAAGATATAGAGCGTCATGCCATTGGCATCGGTCAGGACGGATTTGCCAGCGATATCAGTGGATTTGACGGCGCCGCCGACATAGTCGGTGGCAAAGGCGGGAGCGGCGACGAGGGCCAGCGCAAAGGCGCCGGCGAGAACGGAACGCAGGATCATTGGTTTTCTCCTTGCAGCAGCCACGCAATGCGGCCTGCAGGAAGACGAACACCGGCGGCGTTCGTTTAATCCCGTTCTCTTGAAATTTTTGTCGTCGGGATGAAAAGCCCTGAAAATCTCAGGATGGATCCCGGCTCGAGGCCGGAATGACAGCCGGTGGGCCCCTATGAGGGCCTGATCAGGCCTCGTCGGTGAAGCGGACGGCGCCGATGTGCGGGAGGTTGCGATTGCGCTGGGCGTAGTCGATGCCATAGCCGACGACGAAGCGATCGGGGATTTCAAAGCCCAGCCATTTGGCGTTAATTTCGGTCTCGCGGCGGCTGGGTTTCGAGAGGAGGGCGCAGACTTCCATGCGGCGCGGGTGGCGCGTCTCGAGGATTTCGAGGACGTGCTTGAGGGTGTGGCCGGTGTCGATGATGTCTTCGACGACGAGGACGTCGCGATTGGCGATTTCGCCGCGCAGGTCCTTGAGAATGCGGACTTCCCGGCTCGATTCCATGGCATTGCCATAGGACGAAGCCTCGATGAAATCGACTTCGACCGGCAAGTCGAGTTCGCGGACGAGGTCGGCGATGAAGATGAAGGAGCCGCGCAAAAGCCCGACGACGACGAGCTTGTCGGTATCGGCAAAATGCGTGGATATCTCTTTGGCGAGGGCCTCGACGCGGGCGGCGATCGACTTGGCCGAGATCAGTTCATCGACGACATAGGGCTTTTGGGTCATGGCAGATCCGAGTCACGCGAGAGGCGGAACTGTTAGCAGACCGTTAGCTTTGAGGGTAGCCAAAGCGGGAATTGGGTGCAGTTTCGTTAGCGGCGCGGGGGGCACCAACCAATCGCAGCACTTTGTCGCAAATTCGCTGGCTGTCATCCCGGCCTTGAGCCGAGATCGATCCTAAGATCTCAAGATGGGCCCCGGCTTTCGCCGGGGTGACAATCGAGTTTTAGATTGCATCGAGGTCAAATCCCAGCCCTAGACGGGCAAGGACAGATTGCACACCGCCATTCGAGCGTAGCTCCCATGGCCTTCTGCCTTCGGTACGCTTCTCAGCGCGGCAGGTCTGTCTTGCCCATCAGATCGAAATCGATGGCGCGGGCGGCTTGGCGGCCTTCGCGGATGGCCCAGACGACGAGGGACTGGCCGCGGCGCATGTCGCCGGCGGCGTAGACTTTTGGCTTGGACGTGCGGTAGCTCATCGTGTCGGCAAAGAGATTGCCGCGCTTGTCGAGGTCGGCGCCGAGTTCGCTCAGCATGCCTTCGACGACCGGGCCGGCAAAGCCGATGGCCAGCAAAACCATGTCAGCCTTGATGATGAATTCCGAACCCGGGATCGGCTGGCGCTTGCGGTCGACGCGGGCGCATTCGACGCCCGAGACCTGGCCCTTGGCATTGCCGATGATCTTCATCGTGCCGGCGGAGAATTCGCGGATGGCGCCTTCGGCCTGGGAGGACGAGGTGCGCATCTTGACCGCCCAATTGGGCCAGTTCGTGAGCTTGTTTTCCAGCTCGGGCGGCATGGGGCGAACGTCGAGCTGAGTGACGGCGATGGCGCCCTGGCGGAAGGAGGTGCCGACGCAATCGGACGCGGTATCGCCGCCCCCGACTACGACGACATGCTTGCCGGCGGCGGTCAGCTGCATTTCGCCCGAGACGTCTTCATAGCCGACGCGGCGGTTCTGCTGGACGAGGAAGGGCATTGCATAGTGAACGCCGGCAAATTGCTGGCCTTCGACATCGACTTCGCGCGGACGTTCCGAACCGCCGCAGAGTAAGACCGCATCGTGGTCGCGCTGGAGATCGGAGAGCGGCTTGTTGACGCCGATATTGGCGCCATAGTGGAAAGTGACGCCCTCGGCTTCCATCTGCGCGGTGCGGAAGTCGATGTGTTCCTTTTCCATCTTGAAGTCGGGAATGCCATAGCGGAGGAGACCGCCGGCCTTGGGCTCGCGCTCGAAGAGGTGGACTTCGTGACCGGCGCGGGCGAGCTGCTGGGCCGCAGCGAGACCGGCGGGACCGCCGCCGACCACGGCGACCTTCTTGCCGGTCTTTTCCTTGGCGATCTGCGGCTTGACCCAGCCCGAACGGATCGCCTTATCGGCGATGGCCTGCTCGACAGTCTTGATCGCGACGGGCGCGTCTTCAAGATTGAGCGTGCAGGCTTCCTCGCAGGGCGCGGGGCAGATGCGGCCGGTGAATTCAGGGAAATTGTTGGTCGAGTGGAGGTTGCGCGCGGCCTCTTCCCAATCGCCGTTGTAAACGAGATCGTTCCAATCGGGGATCTGGTTGTGGACGGGGCAGCCGGTGTCGCCGTGACAGAACGGAATGCCGCAATCCATGCAGCGCGCCGCCTGGTCGACAATGCGGCCCTCGGTCATCGGAATGGTGAATTCGCCGAAGTGACGAATGCGGTCGGAGGCCGGCTCGTAGCGGGGCTCTTCGCGTTCGATCTCGAGAAAGCCGGTTACCTTACCCATGGCTTTTTCCCTATCTGATTTTCGGCGCTGAAAGCGCTCGTCTCAACATTTCTCGGGATCATCCCCGCTAGGGCGAGGATGATCCAGTGGGTTTGTTCGGTCGTTATTCGGCCGCCACGTGCGGGGTTGCGCCGCGCTTGCGTTCCATTTCGAGGATGGCGCGGCGGTATTCGACCGGCATGACCTTGACGAATTTGGGGCGCATTTCGGCCCAGTTGTCGAGGATCATCTTGGCCTTGGTCGAGCCGGTATAGTGCAGGTGGTTCGAGATCAGCTGATGGAGGCGCTCGTCGTCGTGCTTGGTCATGTCGCCGGAAATGTCGACGCGACCGTGCCATTCGAGATCACCACCATGGTGGTGAAGTTTGCGCATCAGGTCTTCTTCTTCCTGCACCGGTTCGAGATCGACCATGGCGAGGTTGCAGCGGGACCGGAAGGTTTCGTCTTCGTCGAGGACATAGGCGACACCACCGGACATGCCGGCGGCAAAGTTGCGGCCGGTGGGGCCGATGACGACGACGAGACCGCCGGTCATGTATTCGCAGCCGTGATCACCCGTGCCTTCGACGACAGCGATGGCGCCGGAATTGCGGACGGCGAAACGTTCGCCGGCAATGCCGCGGAAGTAGGCTTCACCGGCAATGGCGCCATAAAGCACCGTGTTGCCGACGATGATCGACTTTTCGGGCGCAAAGGTCACCTTGTCGGAGGGGCGGACGACGATGCGGCCGCCGGAAAGACCCTTGCCGACATAGTCATTGGCGTCGCCGATCATGTCGATCGAGATCCCCTTGGCGAGGAAGGCGCCAAAAGCCTGGCCGGCGGTGCCGCGGAGGGTGATCGAGATCGTGTCTTCGTTGAGCCCTTCATGGCCGTACTTCTTGGCGAGGGCGCCCGAAAGCATGGCGCCGGCCGAACGGTCACGCGAGCGGATCGGCAGCTCGAACTGGACGGCAGTGCCGTGTTCGAGAGCCGGGGCTGCGTGTTCGATGAGCTTGCGATCCAAGACCTCTTCGAGGTGATGGTTCTGCAGCTCGGAATGGTAGAGCGTGTCGCCGCCAAGGGGCTCGGGCTTATAAAAGACCTTGGAGAGGTCGATGCCTTCGCTCTTCCACTGGTCTTCGGCGCGGCGCTGATCGAGGAGGTCGGAGCGGCCGACCAGTTCGTTGAGCGTACGGGCACCCATTGATGCCATCAGGCCACGCAGTTCTTCGGCGATGAAGAAGAAGTAGTTGATGACGTGCTCGGGCGTGCCCTTGAAGCGCTTGCGCAGCACCGGGTCCTGGGTGGCGACGCCAACCGGGCAGGTGTTGAGATGGCACTTGCGCATCATGATGCAGCCGGCCGCGATCAGCGGCGCGGTCGAGAAGCCGAATTCGTCGGCGCCGAGGAGGGCACCGATAAGGACGTCGCGACCGGTCTTCAAACCACCATCGACCTGCAGCTTTACCCGAGAACGCAGGCGGTTGAGAACGAGGGTCTGATGGGTTTCGGCAAGGCCGATTTCCCAGGGGCCCCCGGCGTGCTTGAGCGAGGTCAGGGGCGACGCGCCCGTGCCGCCATCATAGCCGGAAATGGTGATGTGATCGGCGCGCGCCTTGGCAACGCCGGCCGCAACCGTGCCGACGCCCATTTCGGACACGAGCTTGACCGAGATGTCGGCCTCTTCGTTGACGTTCTTGAGATCGTAAATGAGCTGGGCGAGATCTTCGATCGAATAGATGTCGTGGTGCGGCGGGGGCGAGATGAGGCCGACGCCGGGGGTCGAGTGGCGGGTCTTGGCGACGATCCAGTCGACCTTGTGGCCGGGCAGCTGGCCGCCTTCGCCGGGCTTGGCGCCCTGCGCAACCTTGATCTGGATCTGGTCGGCATTGACCAGATATTCGGTGGTGACGCCGAAGCGACCGGAGGCAACCTGCTTGATGGCAGAGCGCAGCGGGTTGCTGGAGCCATCGGGCAGGGGCTTATAGCGATCGGGCTCTTCGCCGCCTTCACCGGTGTTGGACTTGCCGCCGATCCGGTTCATGGCGATGGCGAGCGTCGTGTGGGCTTCGCGCGAGATCGAGCCGAAGGACATGGCGCCTGTGACGAAGCGCTTGACGATCTCGACAGCCGGTTCGACGTCGTCGATGGCAACGGCTTCGCCAATCGGCTTGATATCGAAGAGGTGGCGAATGGCGAGATAGCCGTTTTCGCCCGAGTTTACGCGTTGGGCAAAGCTGTCGTAGCGATCCCGAGCGGTTTCCGGGCTTTCCTCGAAGGTGCGGACGGCGTGCTGGAGATCGGCAACAACGTCGGGGCTCCAGGCGTGCTTTTCGCCTCGGATGCGATAGGCATATTCGCCGCCGACATCGAGCGACTTCTTGAGCACGACATCGTCGCCAAAGGCTTCGGCGTGACGGCGCACGGTTTCTTCCGACACTTCGGCGAGGCCGACGCCTTCGATCGAGGTCGCGGTGCCGAAGAAGAACTTCTTCACGAAGTCCGAGTTGAGGCCGACCGCGTCAAAGATCTGGGCGCCGCAATAGGACTGATAGGTCGAGATGCCCATCTTGGACATGACCTTGAGAAGGCCTTTACCGACCGACTTGATGTAGCGGTAGACGACTTCGTCGGCCGAGACTTCGGGCGGATATTCGCCTTCGGCGTGGAGCGCGGCGAGGGCTTCGAAGGCTAGATAGGGGTTGATGGCTTCGGCGCCATAACCGGCGAGCATGGCAAAGTGGTGCATTTCGCGGGCTTCGCCGGTTTCGAGGACGAGGCCGGAGGAGGTGCGCAGACCCTTGCGGATCAGGTGGTGGTGGACCGCGGCGGTCGCGAGCAGCGCCGGAATGGCGATGCGGTCGGCGGCAACGAGCCGGTCCGAGAGGATGATGATGTTGTATTCGCCGCGGACGGCTTCTTCGGCGACGGCGCAGAGGTCGTCGAGGGCCTTGGCCATGCCTTCGGCGCCCTGGGACACATGATAGGTGATGTCGAGGGTGCGCGTCTTGAACTGGTTGTCTTCCATGTCACCAATGCCGCGGATCTTTTCGAGGTCCTCGTTGGTGAGAATGGGCTGGCGGACTTCGAGGCGCTTTTGCTTGGAGACACCTTCGAGATCAAAGATGTTGGGGCGCGGGCCGATGAAGGAGACCAGCGACATCACCGATTCCTCGCGGATCGGATCGATGGGCGGGTTGGTGACCTGCGCGAAGTTCTGCTTGAAATAGGTGTAGAGGAGCTTCGACTTGTTGGAGAGCGCCGAGATCGGCGTGTCCGTCCCCATCGAGCCGACGGCTTCCTGACCGGTGGTCGCCATGGGCGCCATCAGGAGCTTGATGTCTTCCTGGGTGTAGCCAAAGGCCTGCATGCGGTCGAGGAGGCTTTCCGAGGTGGTCGGGGCCTTGGGTTCGGTTTCGGGCAGGTCTTCAAGGACGATCTGCGAACGGGCAAGCCATTCGGCATAGGGGTTCTTGGTGGCCAGAACCTTCTTGATTTCGTCGTCGGAGATGATGCGGCCTTCTTCGAGATCGATCAGCAGCATGCGGCCGGGCTGCAGGCGCCAGCGCTCGACGATGTCTTCGTCCGGGATATCGAGCACGCCAGACTCGGAGGCCAAGACGACGTGGCCTTCCTTGGTGACGAGGTAACGCGCCGGGCGGAGGCCGTTGCGGTCGAGGGTCGCGACGACATAGCGGCCGTCCGACAACGACATGGCGGCCGGGCCGTCCCATGGCTCCATCAGGGCTGCGTGATATTCGTAGAAGGCGCGGCGCGTTTCATCCATCAGCGGATTGCCGGCCCAGGCTTCGGGGATCAGCATCATGGCTGCGTGGGGCAGGGAATAGCCGCCACGTACCAAAAATTCGAGCGCGTTGTCGAAGCAGGCGGTGTCGGACTGACCTTCATAGGAGATCGGCCAGATCTTGGTGATGTCATCGCCAAAGAGCGGCGAGGAGACTGAGGCCTGGCGCGCGGCCATCCAGTTGACGTTGCCACGGATGGTGTTGATTTCACCATTGTGGGTGGTCATGCGGTAGGGGTGCGCCAGCTTCCAGCTTGGGAACGTGTTGGTCGAAAAGCGCTGGTGGACGAGCGCGATGGCGCTTTCAAAACTTTCGTCCGAGAGGTCGGGATAGAAGGCGCCGAGCTGATAGGCGAGGAACATGCCCTTATAGACGAGCGTGCGCGCCGACATCGAGACGACGTAAAAGCCGTTGTCGCTGTCGCTTTCGGGGACCTGGGCATAGACGGTGTTGGAGATCACCTTGCGCACGATGAGGAGCTTGCGCTCGAACTCATCCACGGTCAGGCCATCGGGGCGGGCGATGACCATCTGCTCGATGATCGGCTGGGTGGCGATGACGCCTTCGGAGAGCTTTGAATTGTCGAAGGGGACGACGCGCTCGCCAAGGAGTTCGAGGCCTTCGGCATCAAGGCAGGCGCGGACGGCGGCGGCGCAGCGATCGCGCAGGGCGACGATGTTGGGATAAAAGATCATGGCCACGGCGTAGTGGCCCTTTTCCGGCAGGGCGAAGGGCAGCACCTTCTCGAAGAAGGCGTGCGGGGTCTGCACCAGAATGCCGGCGCCGTCGCCCATCAGGGGGTCAGCGCCTACGGCGCCACGGTGTTCGAGGTTCTCGAGGATTTCGAGACCCTTTTCGACCACTTCGTGGCTGGGCTTGTTCTTGATATTGGCGATCATGCCGATGCCGCAGGCGTCGGATTCGTTGGCCGGATCGTAGAGACCCTGGGCATGCGGACGGCCAGTCACGACGGCGCGATCATCTGCGATGACGCGGTGCCCATTCTCGATCAGCGTGGTTTTGCGAGCATTGGCTTTCGCGGTGACCGGAAGGGAAAATCCGTTCGTCTCGTGTGCCATATCGTGTTCCTCGCTATCTGATCGTGCCTGTTGCCAGGCTTGGTTCGCTATGTCGTATGCATCCTGATGGTGCCGGTGCCGGCCCGCTGGATGCAGTCTTGTTCCTCAGTGGGCACGCTTTTCGACCGGGTCGTACTTTTCGTACGGCTCAGCGAACAAAGTCGCGTCCATGCGTGGGGAGCGGCGCTGCATCCAAATGGCCGCTCATAATTCGAGCTATCTTAGCTCCGCCTATTCGTTTCCGCTATCCTGTAACGGGCCAGCCGAACCAGCGTGCGCACTTGGCCGCGGAGAGCGGGGTGCGCGTCAGATAGGACAGAAGCACTGCCCTAACGCCTTCACATTTGCATAATTCCAAACTGCGAGCAAGCGCTTTTGCCAGATTTGAGACACAAATAATAGGACTTTGCTGGCGAAAGAATAGGAAAGCGTAGGAGAACCACGCTAGAAAACGCAAAAAGCGCGCTGGTCGGCGCGCTTTTTATGGTTAATGGCGGGTAAATCCTATTCGAGATGGGATTTGATGAACCACAGGTCCTTGTCGAGCTCGCGCGAGAAATTGGTGAGAATATCGGCCGTGTCGGCATCGCCGGCTTCGTCGGTGGTGTCGATATCTTCGCGGACCTGGTTGGCGAGGGCAGCATAGCGCTCGGCGAGGGCGGCGAGGTGATCGGCAACCTTGCGGATATCGGTGGGATAGGCTTCGAGGCTCGTGGCTTTGGCGACAACCTGGCTGGTGCCAAGCGCAATGCCGTCGAGCTGGGCGACGCGTTCGGCGATGATGTCGACGTGATTGTCGATTGCCGCGCGCATGGGATCGAGCATTTCATGGACGCCGATGAAATTGGGGCCCTTCAAATTCCAGTGGGCTTGCTTGGTGATCAGGGCGAGGTCGATGGCGTCGGCAAGGCGCGCATTGAGCACGTCGATGACGGCGGCCTTGGCATTGGATTTGAGGGTGATCGAGGGAGTCTTCATCGGGAATGGTCCTGACGCTGGTTTTGAAACTGAGGGCTCTTGAGCCGTGTGCATCTTCAACTGGTGGCGGTTGGGACTCGTTCCTTGTGATGTGGGGTGTCGGAGCGCGATTTTCTCAGTCGGGGCCTTCTGCTGTGGGTGAGGCACGCTCGGCGTCGTGGCTCTCAATACCCCCACCTAACCTCCCCCTGATAGGGGGAGGAACGCTCCGGTGGTTGGCTAGGCTGACAAACAAAAAGCGCGGCCCCGGGGGACCGCGCCTTCTTCATTCCGGAGACTTCGCCATTCGAGCCTAGCTCTCATGGCCTAGTTGCCTAAAATCGCTCCACCGGAGCGATTTTGCGCTTCGCGCCGGCTCCTAGTTAGTTAACCGACTTGTCCTCGATCGTCGGGGTGCTGCCATTGATCGAAATGGTGCGCGGCTTCTTGCTTTCGGGCAGTTCGCGCTTCAGTTCGAGATGGAGCAGGCCGTTTTCGAGCGTTGCGCCCTGAACCTCGACATAATCGGCAAGCTGGAAACGCAGCTCGAAGGCGCGTTCGGCAATGCCGCGATGGAGGAACTCGCGCTTGGCATCGGCGCTCTCGGCGGCCTTTGCGCCCTTGACGACGAGGCTGTTCTCCTTGGTCTCGATAGCGATATCGCCATTGGAGAACCCGGCTACGGCAATGGAGATGCGATAGGCATCTTCGCCGGTGCGCTCGATATTATAGGGCGGGTAGGATTTGGTTTCCTGGGTGCCCAGCGTGTCGAGGCGGTTGAACAGACGGTCAAAGCCGACGGTGGAGCGATAGAAGGGGGAAAAATCAAAGGTCTGCATTTGTCACATTCTCCGTAAAGCAACGTGTGTTTTCGGGTGCATTTGGCACCCCTCGCCGACGGCTCCCGTGGTGCTCCCAGAAGTGGCGAGCGACCGTTTGGCAGGGCCGGTGTCCCCGGAAATCCGGCGAACGAATGATATTTAGGTGCGGGTTTTCGGGGTTCAAGAGGGGAAAAACGCATCTCTCATGGCGTGCCCGATGAACCGAATATGAATGATAGGGTCCGGCCCGGTTCAGGCGCTGGGGCGCATAAAGTCAGCGTAGGCCACACGGTCTACAAAGCGGTTCCGTCACCCGCCCCCCGCACGGAACCGTCGGTAAAAGAAAGCCAGTGTTCCGCCAGCCCGGAATGCTGGCTTTTCTTTACCTCGCGCGTTTATCGTGCGGCTCAAATTCGGAGGCGCCCGTGACCGCAAAGGTCGATCCCACTGGACCCAAGCTTGCCATCGTCCCATCCAATCCGGTGCCGGACGGCGTTCGGCTGGGCTTTGTGACGACCCCTGATCGGGTCAAGCTGCGCTATGCGATCTGGCCGAAATCGGCGGGGCCGCATCGTGGCACGGTGTGCCTCGTCCAGGGACGCACGGAATATATCGAGAAGTATTTCGAGACGGTCGCCGATTTCCAGGCGCGCGGCTTTGCGGTCGCGACCTTTGATTGGCGCGGGCAGGGCGGTTCGGACCGGCTGATCGGCAATCCGGCGGTGGGTTATGTCGACCGGTTCGAGGATTATTGGACCGATCTCAAGACCTTTCATGGCGAAATCCTGCTGCCCGACTGCCCGCCGCCATTCTATCTCGTCGGGCATTCCATGGGCGGGCTCGCTTCGCTCTTTGCCGCGACGCGCGACCGGATGATGTTCGATCGCATGTTTCTGTCGGCGCCCATGGTCAGTCTTTCAGGCATGGAAGACAGTCTTGGCGCCTGGGGCGGCTTTGCCGAAGTCCTGAGTTTTATCGGGTTAGGCGCCGTGCCGCTCAAGCGGCGGGGCGACAAGCGGCCGACCGAGGCAAGCTTTCTCGACAATCCCCTGACCTCGGACATGCTGCGCTATATGCGCATGGTCGAAACCATTCGTGCCGACGATAGTCTCTATCTCGGCTCGCCCAGCTTCCGCTGGCTCGCTGCCGCCATGCGCGCCATGGTCGAAGCCAATCGCGAAGAGTTTGCGAGCCGGCTGCAGATCCCGCTCCTCGTGCTTGCCGCGGCGCGCGACACGATCGTCTCCACCCCGGCGCTCGAACAGCTCGGCCTGCGGCTGCGCAATGGACGGCACGTCGTCGTCGCCGGCGCCAAGCATGAACTGTTCATGGAAACCGACCCCGTGCGCGGCCAAGTGTTGGCGGCCTTCGACGCCTTCATCACAAATCAGACCCGCTAAGCGTTTCTTAGGGCAATCTCACTAAGGGTTTTTCCTGATCCAGAAGGATCACGAGGGGCCGAAGTGCGTCTTTTCAGGCAATTACTGGCCGACCAGAATGGCAACGTGACTATTATCGTTGCCTTTATGATCATACCGATGTTGGTCTTGGCAGGCGGCGCTACCGATATCGCGCGCTATGAGATGCACCGTGTTCAGCTTCAAGATGGTGTCGATCGCGCTGTACTAGCAGCAGCGGCGCTGACTCAGAAGAAATCGGTCGAAGCGACGGCGCGCGAGTACCTCAAGACCGTTACATTCATTGATCAGGTCGATCTCGACTACGATTACACAGCTGCGTTGAACCACCGCTCGGTAACGATTACCGGGCGATATGAGATGCAAACCAGCTTTTTGCCGCTCATCGGCATCAACACGCTGCCGATGGTGGCAACGGCTACCGCGCAGGAGCGAAAGCAGAACCTCGAAATCTCGCTGATGCTCGATATCTCGGGCTCGATGACTGAAAACAGTCCTTCTCGTATCAGTTTGTTGCGGCCTGCGGCCAAGCAATTCATCGATGCGATGATCACGCCTGATACCGCGCCCTATACCTCGATCAGCATCGTGCCTTATGCGGGTACGGTCAATGTCGGCTCCATCGCCTTCGGGCTTCTCGGTGTGACCCGTCAGCACAATTACTCGTCCTGCGTTGAATTCGACCACGCGGGCAATAAGGACTACGGCACCGGCTGGGTAGCGTTCAACCAACGCGCTCAAGTGCCGCATTTTACCGAGAACCATAAGGACAACCCTGCCGGCAAGGAGTGGTCCTACTGCCCGTATGAAGCAACCTCCATCACCTATCTCTCGAATAATGCGAACGCGCTGAAGACGAGGATCGATAGCCTCAAACTTCATGACGGGACTGGTTCCGGCGTCGCTACAAACTGGGGATTTTTACTGCTGGATCCTTCCGCGCGGCCATTTATCGGACGGATGGCGGCAGCGGGACAGGTCCCTATGCAGTTTGCCAATCGCCCTGCTGCGTTCGACGATAGTGAAACACTGAAAATTCTGGTGCTGATGACGGATGGCGGTATCTCCGCCCAACGGCGTCCGAAGCCTGGCTTGTATAACTATCCGCGCAATCCCGAAGGCGGTGCAAGCAACAACGATTACCAATCACAGTCGGCTGCCTCGACGTCGCTGCGCCGCGTTTGCCAAGTTGCCAAAGAGAAGGGCGTGATTGTCTTTACGATCGGATTTTACACCACCAACGCCGACCTCACGACCTGCGCCTCGAGCGCCAGCCACTTCTACAATGTGACGGGCAGCGGCATCACGCTGGCGTTTCAATCGATCGCCAACAATATCCAAAGCTTGAAGCTCACCCAATGAGCCTATCCATTCTCACCTTGGCACGATGGCTCCGCAGGGACACGCGTGGCGCTGCAGCGGTCGAGTTCGCGCTGGTTGTGCCCATGCTGCTCGCCATCATCTTTTCGACCTTTGAAGGCGGCTGGATCATGCTGCAGTCGATCATGCTTGACCGGGCAGTCGACATGACGGTGCGCGAACTGCGCCTTGGCACATTTGCCAATCCTACGCATGAAGCGATGCGGGCAAAAGTGTGCGAGCGCGCTATGGTGCTTCTCAATTGCGAGGCCTCAATGGCACTCGAATTGATCCCCATAACCGCTGGGGCGGCGAGCTATCCAACCGATGACACCAGATGCGTTGACCGGCGAAGTGAGATTGCCCCGGTGCTGCGCTTTAATGGTGGCGCGCGATCGGACATTATGTTCGTGCGCGCTTGTTACGTCGTTTCTCCAATAACGCCCGGCCTTGGCCTATCGCTTGCACTGAACAAGGACGAGAGCGGCGCGCTACGGCTCATTTCCAAATCCGCATTCATCAACGAGCCCGCATGATGACGCAGATTTTCATTCGGTTCTTAAAGAATGAGAGTGGAGCTTCGGCGACGGAGTTTGCGATGTTCCTGCCCATATTGATGGCGCTGCTTCTCGCGTCGCTAACAGCTTTCGATATGTTTCGAACGGCGCAAAACGTCGAGAAAGCAACGTTCACCATCGGTGACATGCTGGCGCGTGAAAAGTCCTCACTGACCAAGGCCAAGCTCACGGACATGCTGACCCTTTTGCGGCAGACGGTCTATAGCGCCAATGACGGTGGATTGCGTGTCAGCAGTATCGGGCGTGTGAACGGCGAGTTCGTTCTACGCTGGTCGCAGACCGTGGGGAACAACGTGCCCGGCACCGCACTCAACACCTCGCTTTTCCCCGAGATGGCTGATGGAGATTCGGTGCTGCTGACGGAGAGCTTCGTGCCGCATGAAGCGATGGTCGCCGGGTTCGGGATCAGCGACGTCACGTTTTCGGCGCGCGCAGCCTACCGGCCGCGCTTCGTGTCTTCGATCGCCTTCCAATAACTTTCAAGCCGCGTTGACGAGCGCCAGTGCTTTTTCGAGCAGCGTCTCATTGGCCGCGGCGATGACATTGCCGCCGCCGGTGGGCTCCGAGCCGTCCCAGCAGGCGACGGCGCCGCCGGCTTCGCGGATGATGGGGACGAGGGCGGCGATGTCATAGGTGTTGAGATAGGGCTCGATGACGAGATCGGCATGGCCGGAGGCGAGGAGCGCATAGCCATAGCAATCCATGCCGAAGCGCTGGAGGCGGGTAGCGGCTTCGATCGCGTGCCATTTGGCGAGGAGTTCGGGCGTGTTGAAGAGACGCGGCGTCGTGGCGAAGACGCGGGCTGCCGACAGATCGGTGAGTGCGGTGGTCCGATTGGGCTGGCTGATATCGCCGCGGATGTAGCGGGATTGGCCGGGGACGGCGAGGAAGGTTTCGCCGATAAAGGGCTGGCTCATGATGCCGGCGACGGCGACGCCATCCACGGCAAAGCCGATCAGCGTGCCCCAGACGGGCGCGCCCGAAATAAAGGCCCTGGTGCCATCGACCGGGTCGATGATCCAGGAAAACCGGCTCTCGCCGCTCGTGCCCCATTCCTCGCCGATGACGGCATGATCGGGGAAAGCGTCTTCGATGATGGTGCGGATGACTTTTTCGGCGCCCTTGTCGGCCTCGGTCACCGGATCAAAGCCCACGGCGAGCTTGTTGTCGACAGCAAGCCCAGAGCGAAAGAGCGGCAAGGTGTGCGCGGCAGCAGCTTCGGCGGCCGCAATGAGCGTTGCTTCGACGCGGGCGAAATCGGGCGTGGCGCTGGTCATGAAAATCCTCGGCCGGGGGCGGGCAAGGTGTATTGGCTGGCTCGGCGCCTGACAAGCGCTACTCGGCGGCAGCGCGCTCGGGCGTGACCTGCGGCATCGCCAATTGCACGAGATCGATGCCGATGACGGCGTGGATCATGCTCTCGACGAGTTGGCGCAGCGGCTCGAAGCCGGCGCTTTTTTCGAGCGTTGCCTCGTTCATGTAGAGATGACGGCTGATCTCGATCTGGAGGGCGTGGACGCCATGCTGCGGCCTTCCATAAGCGCGGGTACAGAAGCCACCGGCATAAGGCCGATTGCGCGCGACTTTTAGGCCCGCAGCGCTGAAACCGGTTTCGACAAGGTCGATCAGGGCGGGCGAGCAGGTCGTGCCATAGCGATCGCCGAGCACGATATCGGGCGTGGCGCGCTCGCCATGGCGCCCAAGGCGCGGCATGGAATGGCAATCGATCAGCACAGAAACGCCGAAGCTGGCGGATGCCTCGCTGAGGAGGTTTTGGAGCGCGGCGTGATAGGGATGATAAATGCCCTCGATGCGCATGCGCGCATCTTCGAGCGTCAGGCGATCGCGATAGATAGGTTTGTTTTCGGCGACCACCTTGGCGAGCGTGCCGAGGCCGGCTGCAACGCGCGGCGAGGTGGTGTTGAACCGGTCCGAGAGCGGCTCGACGAACATGGTGGGATCGAGTTCCCAGGGCTCGCGATTGACGTCGAGATAGGCGCGCGGGAAATGCGCGCGCAAAAGCGGGGCGCCAAGATGGGGTGCGCGCGAAAACAGCTCGTCGATAAAGGCGTCTTCGGACTGGCGAATCGACAGGTGATCGAGCCGCGTCATCGCAAGGAAGCGCGGGGGATAGTTGCGGCCCGAATGGGGCGAATTGAAAACGATGGGCGCGACCATGCGGCGGGGCCGGATGGTTTCAAATGCCGGTTGATCCCAATAGTCGGATCGCACGCTGCCTCCGCAGACGGCACCAGGACGGCGCAGTCGAGTGATTTGCTGTCACCCAAGTGTCGCGCGGCGCAACCAACTTGTCCAGACGCCAGCAAAAAGAGCGCAGGTTTGATTGAGCCGGTTTGCGTCCGCTCAAATCTGAATTAAACATCGCTAAAGACCGACTCACCGCCGAACGGGCCCTTTTAGAGGTTTTTGATGAAGCGAATTCTGCTCGCCGAAGACGATAATGATATGCGCCAGTTCCTTACGCGGGCGCTCAAGAATGCGGGCTACGATGTCGTGTCCTTCGACAACGGGCTTTCCGCCTATGAACGCTTGCGCGAAGAGCCGTTCTCGCTGCTCTTGAGCGATATCGTGATGCCGGAAATGGACGGGATCGAACTGGCGCGCCGCGCCACCGAACTCGATCCTGACCTCAAGGTCATGTTCATCACCGGTTTTGCCGCCGTCGCCCTTAATCCTGACAGCGATGCGCCCAAGGATGCCTCGGTCCTGTCCAAGCCCTTCCATTTGAAGGACCTGGTGTCGGAAGTGGAGCGACTGCTCGCCGCCTGATGGTGACGCGCATGCCTTTGTCGCAAAACCGGTATCCACTTTTGGAAGGCATGCGAACGAAGAAATCCACAGGCGCGGAAATGAACCTATTGACCCATTGGTCGCTTCATGGTTTATCCGCGCCACCGGAACGGCGAACGCTGAATCGGTCCCGGAGAGATGGGCGTATAGCTCAGCGGGAGAGCACCTCGTTGACATCGAGGGGGTCACAAGTTCGATCCTTGTTACGCCCACCATCTCTCATTTCCCTGCCGCTAAGCAGCGGGTGCGTAGCTCAGCGGGAGAGCACTGCCTTCACACGGCAGGGGTCACAGGTTCAATCCCTGTCGCACCCACCATTCTTTTCCTAATCGCGATGATCGGCTGTGACGGGTTTGCCGGCGCTGCGCGTTTCGACGCTTGAGCGGACATTGCGCTGGCGCGGTTGCCGCGGAATCTATGATCGTGGCTGTCGTCTGATCCGGGAGGGACGGCGCTTTGAGGTGGCGCGGCGCGGGTCTGTGAACAAGGCGCAACCCGTGTTGCGCCTTCGTTTTAAACCGTGTAGGAACCCGCCACAGTTGGGGTGTCGCCAAGTGGTAAGGCACCGGTTTTTGGTACCGGCATTCCTAGGTTCGAATCCTAGCACCCCAGCCATTTCAAGGTCATTGTTGTGCTGATGAGCTAGGCGTGTGCCACGGCGCGGCTACGCAAAGCCACGTTTCGCGGCCGCGCTTTCAATGCCGCCTTTTGCAGCCAGCAGGTGTTGTTCGGCGTGAGCCGATGCACAGAGCGCTAATTCTCCGATGTGGGGCGGCTTTTGAAGGCCTCAGGCGCTTGCCAGGGCCTTGTGGAGATCGCCGACAGCCTTGGACATGGAGCTGGGTGTATCCCCTGTCACGATGGCGCCGAGGAGCGGGGCGGCTATGCCGGCTTGGCGCAGGGCGAGGGCGTCGTCTGGTGTCAGCGAGAGCTGGCTTGGGACGATGACGGGCACATCGACGGCAGTGACGATTTGGGCATAGCGCTGGAGATCGGCTGGGGTCATGGCCGTACGATAGCGCTCGAAGGGCATGATCGAGGCTTCGATGATGCAGCCCGGTATGGCGGCGATTTTTGTCACGTCCTCGGGCGTGCTGGTCGAGGCGAGGGCGGGCATGGGGCGAAGTTTTGATTGTAGCAGGTGCGGCTGCAGGTGATCCACATAGACGTTGAAGCCTTCAAAGCCGAGGGTGTGCAGCGCGTCCATTTCTTCCGCGGTCGGGACCGTCTCTTGGCCCGCCATGACGAGGAGAGGGCAGCCGAGCTTTGAGAGCTCTTCGAAGAAGGGGCGTTCTTCGGCAAAGGAGCCGAAGGTCGTGCCGGTGGCGCGGTGATAGGCGTTGAGATGGGTTTTGAGCGCATAGGCGCCTGCATCGAGCGCGGCTTTGGCGAGATCGAGATCGTGCCGGGCCAGCGAAACGATGATCGGGAAACTGCCATCGGTCAGCTTTTGGTAGAGCGGGGTCGTCGCGTACATCAGTTGATCCTCTGGCCGGTCGTGGCGTCGAAGAGATGGACGGCAGCGAGGTCGGGCAGGATGTGAATGGTTTCGCCGGGGCGGGCGGCGACGCGTTCGCGGAAGACGCCGGTGACCACGTGTTCGCCAAGGGTCATGGTGACCAGGGTTTCCGAACCCATAGGTTCGACCAGCGAGACAGTGGCCGGGAGGCCGTCGGACGAAAGCTGGAAATGTTCGGGACGGATGCCATAGCTGGCGGCCCCAGTCGCGGTGAGGCCAGCCGGCAAGGGCAGGGTGACGCCAGCGGCCTTGAACTCGGCGCCTGCGATCGTGCCGCCCAGAATGTTCATGGCCGGCGAGCCGATGAAACCGGCGACGAAGAGATTGGCGGGCCGATCGTATAGCTCCAATGGCGCGCCGATCTGTTCGACCTTGCCGGCATGCATCACGACGATGCGGTCAGCCATGGTCATGGCTTCGATCTGATCGTGTGTCACATAGACGGTCGTGACGCCGAGGCGGTGGTGCAGCGCCTTGATCTCGCCGCGCATGACGACGCGCAGTTTGGCATCGAGATTGCTGAGCGGTTCGTCGAACAGAAACACCTGGGGATTGCGCACGATAGCGCGGCCCATGGCAACGCGCTGGCGCTGACCACCCGACAACTGGCGGGGATAGCGATCGAGAAGGTGCGAAAGGTCGAGGATATCGGCGGCCCATTTGACGCGCTCGGCGATCTCGGCCTTCGAGGCGCCGCGATGTTCAAGCGAAAAACCCATATTGGTCGCGACCGTCATATGGGGATAAAGCGCATAATTCTGGAACACCATGGCGATGTCCCGGTCCTTGGGCTCAAGGTCGTTGACGATCCGATCGCCGATGCGAATGTCGCCCTTGGTGATGGTTTCAAGGCCAGCGATCATGCGGAGCAAGGTGGACTTGCCGCAGCCCGATGGACCGACGAGGACGATGAATTCGCCATCGGCGATATCGACATCGATGCCATGGAGGATCTGGACGTCGCCATAGGCTTTCTTGACGGAATGGAGGGAGACGGGGGCCATGGATCAGCCTTTCAAACCGGTATGGGCGAGACCTTCGACGAACTGCTTCTGCGCGACGATGAAGACCAGGAGAACGGGAATGGCGGTCATGGTCGCAGCGGCGAGCTGGATGTTCCACATGGCGCCGCCATAGGCGTCGGTGAACTGGGTCAGCGCCTGGGGCAGGGTAAACATCTGGGTGGAAGAGAGGAAAACGATGGGCTCGAGGTAGAGATTCCACGAGTGGAGGAAGGTGAAGATCGCGACGGCGCCGAGCGCAGGCTTGGCGAGCGGCAAAGCGATGGTCCAGAAAATCTTGAACCGGCCAAGGCCATCGACGCGCGCGGCTTCTTCGAGCTCGCCGGGCAGGGCGATGAAGAACTGACGCATGACGAAGGTCGCAAAGACCGAAGGGGCGCCGAAGATCGGCACGAGGATCAGCGGCCAGTGGGTATTGATCATGCCCCAACCCAGGAACATCTGAAAGAGCGGCACGATGGTGACTTCGGAGGGGATCAGGAGGCCCAGCAGCACGATCATGAAGATGGCATTGCTGAAGGGAAATTTGATCCGCGCGAAGGCATAGCCGGCCATGGAGGAGACGACCATGGTGCCCGCCGTGACGATGGCGGCAATATAGGCCGAGTTCCAATATTGCCGGGCGAAGGGCTGCAATTCGAAGACGCGCTGATAAGTCGAGAAATCGAAGCGGCGCGGCCAGAGATCGGGCGGGAAGGCGAAGATATCGCTGATCGGTTTGACCGACGAGGTGATCATCCACCAAGTGGGGAAGACGAAGGGGATGAGCAGCACGCACATCAGCCCATAAAGGGCGACGCGCAGGCGGGGGGAAAGGTCAGTTCTCATAGAAGACGATCCGCTTGCGCATCTGCCACTGGATGAAGGTGAGCACCGCGACGATCAGGAAAAGGAGGATGGAGAGCGTCGAGCCATAGCCGAAGAAATTGAACTGGAAGGCCTGCTGATAGAGGTAGTAGACCAGCACCGTGGTCGAGACGCCGGGGCCGCCTTTGGTCAGGATGGCAATCTGGGCAAAGACCTGCAGCGAGCCGACGATGGTGATGATCGAGGTGAGCAGAATGGTCGGGGAGATCATCGGCAAGGTGATGCGGCGGAATTGCTTGAAGGGGCTCGCGCCATCGACCTTTGCTGCTTCGTAGAGTTCTTTGGGCACGCCCTGGAGGGCGGCGAGGAACAGGATCATATTGAGCCCGACATTCTTGAAGACCTGCACGACGACGACGGAAATCATCGCCGTGGTTGGCGTACGCAGCCAATTGGGGCCCTCGATACCGAAGACGGCGAGGATGCCATTGATGCCGCCATTAGCCTGCAGCAGGAAACTCCAGACGATGGTCCAGGCGACGAGCGAAACGACGACCGGCGAGAAAAACAGCGTGCGGAAGACGACGATGCCTTTGAGCTTTTGATCGAGCAGCACGGCCAGGAGCAAGGCGAGGCTGAGGTTGAGGACGACGAGGCCAGCCGAAAAGATGGCCGAGGCCAAGAGCACTGGCGGCAGGTTCGGATCGCGCAGCAGCATCTGGTAATTGGCGTCGCCAACAAAGGTGAAGGTGTTCGCCAGCACGTTCCATTCGTGCATGGAATAGTAGAAGACGAGCCCGAGCGGGATCAGCACGAAGGTGATGATGCCCAGGGTCTGCGGCGCAATGAAGAGGAAACCGGCAGCCGCGTCTTTCCGGGCGATGGTCCAGAAGGGGCGTTTTTGGTTTGGGGCGGCGCTGTGATCGTTCATTTCGCCTCGGTGATCGAAAAAAGCTCCCCGACGAAAAGCCGGGGAGCGGATGGAATCAGCGGGCTAGGAGCGGGCTGACGCCCTGGCAGACGCTGGCGAGCACGGCGGGCACATCGGCATCGGCCACCCAGAGGCCATCGAGCGAAGCGCGGATGGTTTGCTGGATCTGGGCGAAGTTGGTGTGACCAGCGATCACCTTGCCGTTCGAGATACCGGCAATGACGACGTTTTCGATCTGCTCAGGAGTAAGCAGCGGATTGGTCTTGCCGAGGGTTTCAGCGTTGAGGAGGTTGGCGCGGGCCGGCGGGAAGAACTGGGCCAGCTTTTCGCTGTTTTCCGGATTGGTCATGTAACCGAGGAATTCGACGGCAACATCGGTGTTCGGACGATTGGCGAAGGCGCCGACGGCGGCCTGGCCGATGACCGAATAGGCGCCGGCCGGACCTTCTGGAAGCGGCACCAGATCCCAATCGAATGGATCGTCCTTGGGGAGGAGCGAAGCGCGCGAAATCTGGGTGATGGTCATGGCGGCGTCGCCGGCAAAGAAGTCGACATTTTCGCCGGGGCCGGGGAGGGCGCCATCAACGAAGATCGCCTGATGAAGGCGGGTCATGGCGTCGACCATGGGCTGTTCAGTAAAGCCGCAGGTCTTGCCGTCTTCGCTCCAGGCATTGGCGCCCCAACCGCGCCAGAAGGCGGTCAGGTTCTGCCAGGTCTGGTAATTGAAATCGCGGATGACGAGGCCGTCCTTGCCGCTGTCAGCCACGGCCTTGGCGGTCGCGAGCGCGTTTTCCCAGGTCCATTCGCCCGAGGCGATAAGTTCGGCCGGGGTCTTGGCACCGGCTGCGGTCACCAGGTCATTGTTGACGAAAACGGCGAAGGGCGAGGTCGAGAACGGATAGGCATATAGCTGGCTATCGCGGGTCCAGAGCGCCGTTGCGGCTTCGGTGACGTCGTCGAGGTTGTAGCCCTCGGTATTGGTGAAGGCTTCAGTCAAGGGCGCAAGGGCACCGGAATTGACGAAGTCGGCGGCGCTGGTTTCGAAAATCCAGGCGAGATCGGGCGGGTTGCCGCCGGCGATCTGGGTGGTCAGCGTCGTCGTGTAGTTTTCGAACGGCAGCGGCTCGAAGGTGACGGACACATTGGGATGCGTCGCCTTAAAGCCTTCGGCGATTTCGTTGAACAGCGCCAGATGCGCCTCGTTGGCGCTCCAGATGGTCATGCGCAGATTGACTGCGTCCTGGGCCCAGGCGACGCCGCTCCAGGCGAGAGGCAGAAGAATGCCGGCTGAAGCCGCCGTGGCTTTGAGCATTGCAAGTCTGGTCATCGTTTCCTCCGTTGATGAGCCGATCAGTAGCCGCGCACGTCCGGCCAGCGGATTTCGACGCCGGCGCGGTAGAGCTGAGCCTGAAAATCTTCGAGTTTGCCGTCATCGGCCTGCACCTGATGCGGGGTCAGGCCATGATTGAGGCAGTGCGCGGCAAGCATGCCGGCGACCTCGCCCACGTTCCATTCGACCGGGTGCAGGCGATAGCAGCCATTGGTGATGTGCGTGGTGCCGAGGTTCTTGCCCGCCGGCAGCAGGTTTTTGACGCGACGCGGCAGGAGCGCGCCGAGCGGGATTTCAAAGGGTGCGGATTCCACATCGACATAATTGTCGCCACCAGTCGAGGGGTGGAGGTCGATGCGGTACATGCCGATGCCGACGCTGTCGCGATAGCTTTTCGAAAGGCTATTGCCGTGGACGGTCATCGACACGTCCTGCTCGACAATGCGCGTGACGGGCAGAATGCGGCGGCTTTCGCGGATATAGGGCGCCATGGCGAGGCCATGATCGGTGCCGGTGACGTCGCCGCGGAGGCGGAGGCCTGGGAAGCCCTGACCGCCATCGAGGCGCGGCGCTTCGGTCTGCAGCCAATAAAACACCGAATAGGAGAGATCGGCGGCCGCCTTGAGGTGCCGAGCCTTTTCCTCTTCGGAAACGTCGATGATGGTCGATTCCATGTAGTCGATCATCGGCCAGTTCACGAGGCAGATGTCAGACTGATAGGCGCCGGGCTGGAAATTGCGGCGGGCCGCGATGCGGCGGAAGGTCCAGAGATTGCCGTCGCCCGCATTGCGGCGCTGGTCGGCGTCGACCAGAAGCGGATCATCATCGGGATTGGGCGTGAAGGAGCGCTCGGTGATTTCGAGCGTACGCGGATGCGGGGCCCTGAAGCCGAGGAGCGGTCCGCCCCAGAATTCAGGCTGATACTTGCGCCAGAAATCGTAGTTTTCAGGCTTGTCGATGGTCTGGTCGCCATCGACGTGATCGATGGCAAAACAGACGGATACGGCCTGCACATTGTCGGGCTGGGCGTGATCGGGGGCGCTGGGTTCGCCGGTATCGGACTGGGCCTCGAAACCCTTGGCATATTCGGTGCCGGTCAGCGGCAGGAGATCGCCGAGTTCGGTTGCGTCGATCACATAAGGCGCCGAGCAGACGATTTCGCGGCCCGTGTCGCGATGGCGGAGGGTGATCGAGCGGACAGTGTCGCCGTCGACATCGGCTGCGACTGGACGATAGGGCTGCAGCACCGTCAGCTTCCCTCCGCCGCGCCAGGGCGCGAGCATGGCTTCAAGCACGGCAAGGCCAACGCGCGGCTCGGCGCACAAGCGGCTGACCCAGCCGGCGCCGGGATTGAGATCGCCCCAGGCGCGGCTTTCCGCGGTCAGCGGATAGTTGTCGCGATAATACTGGCGAATGCCGCGGCGCAGTTGCTGATAGGAGCGGGTGACGCCGAATTGCTCGACCCAGGAATGCTCGTCGGGCGGCACGGCCTGGCTCGTCAATTGGCCGCCGATCCAGTCGAATTCCTCGCTCATGATGACGGTGCGGCCCGAGCGCAAGGCGCCAAGCGCTGCAGCAACGCCACCGAGCCCGCCACCAACGATGAGAATGTCTGCGTGAAGCTCTTTGGTCATGTGTTCCGAACGTGTTGGGTAGAAAGAGGGCCGAGGGTGTCACCCTCGACGATGGCGCAATCGAGCAGCACCTGCTCGACCGGGGCGTCATTCTCCACGCGCCGCACCAGCATTTCGGTGGCGGCGCGGCCCATGGCTTCGCGGGGAATGGAGAAGGACGTAAAGCGGCGGCCGTGTTCTTCGGCGCGGATGTGATTGCCGAGAACGACGATCGAGAGATCGCCGGGAACGCTGATGCCGCGATGGCGTGCGACGGCATCGACGGCGATGGCATCGGCCAATTCGGTGAAGAAAACGCAGGTGGCGCCGGCCGCGAGCAGCGCATCGAGCGTTTCGCCGGGCGGCTGCGCTACGGCAAATTGGGTGTGGACGAGCTCTGCACCATTTAGGGCCGGCTCGAAGCCGATCCAGCGATCGACCGTCGATTCCGCGCCTTCGTTGAGGCCGATATAGGCAATGCGCTGGTGGCCCAGGGCCCGGGCACGCTGAACGAGCGCTGCCGTGCCCGCGACATAGCCGCCACCCACATAGGGGACGGGGCCGCCCGCATCGTCTCGGCGGCCGACGGCGACGAAGGGGAAGTCGCCAGCGACCAGCCGGGTCAGCTCATCGCGATCGAATTGCCGTCCGAGAATGATGCAGCCATCGGCGAGCCTGAGGCGAACATTGTCGCCAAAAATACGCCGTTTGACGCCTGCGCCGGTCAAGAGCAGCAGGTCATATCCCAGCTCCTGTGCCGCTTCCTCAATGCCGAGGAGAAATGGCGTGAAAAAGTCTGCCTGGGCGGATGGGAAGGCAGGCTCATAAGTGAAAACGCCGAGAATGCGGTTGAGACCCTTGACCATCCGGCGTGCGACGGGATCAGCGACATAGCCGGTGTCCCGGATCACTTTCTGCACGCGGTCCCGCGTCTCTGCAGGGATACGGTTGGCGTTTTCCGGCGAGCCATTGAGCACAAAGGACACGGTCGCCTGGCTGACGCCGGCCAATCTCGCAATGTCCTTTTGTGTCAGCCGCCGCGTCGCCAAGCCATCCTCCAAAATCTGCTAATGCGTATTAGCGCTGATACGTATTAGCGTGTTGTGGAGCGGTGCGCAAGATGGATTAAATTCGTGCGAAGAGCGGCAAGATGGACGATGGAAAGCGCCACCTGGGATATCGCTCCCAGCGTGTCGTCCTCCCATCAGTTGGAGTGCTTAAGTCAGGGCAAAATCTGCACTCAACGCCTCAAGTCCCAAAGACTTACGCAGCTGGTTGCGATGATGTTCTTGCCAGCAGCACGACTGGTAGAATGCCGATGGCGACGATGATGAGGGCGGCGAGGGCGGCGTCTTCGTAGGTGCCGCGGGCCGCCTCGCCGTAAAGGAGGGTGGCAAGGCTCTCGAAGTTGAGGGGGCGCAGGAGCAGCGTTGCGGGCAATTCTTTCATGCAATCGACAAAGACCAGAAGGCCCGCGGCAGTCAGTGCCGAGCGCGACAGGGGCAGGTGGACTGCGAAGAGGGTGCCACTTGCCGAGCGGCCGAGGGTGCGCGCGGCGTAGTCATAGGCGGGCGGAATGCGGCTTAGTCCCGCGTCAATGCCGCCCACGGAGATGGCAAGGAAGCGTGTTGAATAGGCATAGATGAGGGCTGCCCCAGAGCCGAGCAGCAAGAGCGTGCCGGGCAGGCCGGTCCAGGCGTGCCAAAGATTGCCCAGTGTCCTGTCAAAGGCGGCAACGGGAACGAGGATGCCAAGGGCCAGCACAGTGCCCGGGACGGCATAGCCCAGTGAGGCTATGCGCATGGCGCCCTCGGTCCAGGCCGATCGATGCAGCCGCGCCGCATAGGCGAGGGCAAAGCCGATGAGGACGATGACCACGGTGGCCATGGCCGACACGCTGACGGTGTTGATGGTGGCGCGGAGGAGAGCGTTGGAAAAACCGGCAAACTCGATGCGCCGGATCGCAGCAATGATGAGATAAAGCGCGGGGCCGGCAAAGCCGATGGCAATCGGAAGTGCCCCGAAAAGGAACGCGAAAAGCGCGGCCGGGCCACGGAGCCGCTGGCGCTGCATCTGTCGGGCGTTCTGCGCGGCCGAGGCAAAGCGCTGCCTGCGGCGCGCCCATCGCTCGAAGACCAGCATCGCAAGGACAATGGCGAGCATGCTGATGGCAATCTGGGCGGCGCCGGCCAAGTCGGTTCGAACGATCCAGGTCGTGTAGACGGTGGCGGTCAGGGTCCGCACGCCAAGAAATTGCGAGGCGCCGACATCGTTGAGCACTTCCATCAGCGCCAGCGAAACGCCGACGGCGACGGCAGGTCGCGCGAGAGGCAGGGCGACGCGCCAGAAGATGGCAGAGCGCGGCACGCCTAGCGTGCGCGCCACTTCGATGACATTGGCGGCCTGGGTCAGGAACATCGCCCGGGCGGTGAGATAAACGTATGGGTAAAGAACGAAACCAAAGACCAGGATGGCGCCCCACATGGCGCGAATGTCGGGCAGGCGAAACTGGCGCGGGCTCGAATAGCCCAGCACCCATCGCAGCACGCCCTGCACCGGGCCGAGCGGGTTGAGGATGTCGAGATAGGCATAGGCCATGATGTAGGTGGGCACGGCCAGCGGCAGCAGAAGGCCCCATTCGAGGAACCAGCGGCCCCGGAAATCATAGGCGGTGACCAACCATGCTGCGCCGGTGCCAACGATGGTCGCGATGAGACCGGAACCAGCAAGCAGCACCAGCGTGTTCCAGGTCGCCTGCGGCAGTACGAACTGGACGATATGGCCCCAGAGTCCGCCGGTATCGGCCATGGCCGTCACCGCGATCGTCACGATCGGCACAAGCGCGAGAGCCGCCGCGGCAAATGCCCCGGCGGCCCAGACGTTGATACCGAAATGGCGGCGCCTTGGGCGCGTCATGGTGAAATCGGCCATAGAAAGTGCGGCGGCCGGGGCCGCCGCGTGTCTCCGATCAGTTGCCGAACGTGTCGAAGTTCACTTCGTCCACCAGCTCGCTGGCGCGTGCGCGGAACGGCAGGATTTCGGTCAGCGATTGGCTATCGGGGTTGAGCGTGCCAAAAGCTGCGATGATCGGCTGCACTTCCGCGGTGGTCGAAACCGGATATTCGAAATTGGCTTCGGCATAGAGCTTCTGCGCCTCGTCGGATGCGAGATATTCGAGCAGTTGCACGGCCTCGTCGCGGTTGGGGGCATGGGCCGCTACAGCCGCGCCGGAGACGTTGACCAGCGTGCCGCCACCTTCAAAGGTCGGCAGGATCACCTTGACCTCTTCGGCCCACGCCTTCTGCTCGTCGCCACCGGCGCCGCTCGCCATCAGGCCGTAATAGTAGGAGTTGGCGACGGCGATGTCGCAGATGCCGGCGGCGATGTCGCGGGCGCCGTCACGGTCGCCACCGGCTGCGGCGCGGGCCTGGTTGGCCTTGAGGCCTTCGAGCCAGGTTTTGGTGGCTTCTTCGCCGTGCTTGGCCATATAGGCGGCAAATAGCGCGGTGTTGTAAGGGTGCTGGCCAGAGCGGATGCAGAGCTTGCCGCGGAACTGTTCGTCGGCGAGCTGTTCATAGGTGATGCTGTCGAGATCGAGATCCTTGGCGGCGTAAACGACACGGGCGCGGCCCGACAGCGCAAACCAGTTGCCATCGGCATCGCGGAGTGATGCGGGGATCGCGGTCTCAAGCGCTTCGGAATCGACCGGCTGGGTGACGCCGGCATTGACGAGATCAATCAGCGCGCCAAAATCGACCGTCATCAGAAGGTCGGCCGGCGAGCTTTCGCCTTCTGCCTGAACGCGCTCGATCAGGCCGCTTTCAAGGAACACGGTGTTGACCTTAACGCCGGTCTCGGCGGTGAAGGCATCGAGGATGGGCTGGATCAGGCCGGGCTCGCGGGTCGTGTAGATGTTCACTTCCTGGGCGAGCGCAGGAACGGCTGCACCAAGAGCCAGCATGCTCGTGACGCCAACGAGTTTGAAAAGGGTATTCATGGACGATCTCCCAAATTGATGAGCAGGTCGCGCGGCCCTTCCGCATTTCCTCTCCTAGGGAGGCTAAAGCCATAGCGGACTGTCTAAGTCAAGTTATTTAGGGTCAACTTAGAATTAGTCTAAGGTACTGACTTTCCATCACAATCGGGACTTTTAGGCATCCTAAGGGAAGATCATGACCTCGTCCGCTTTGACGGCGATCTCAACCGCATCGCCAGGATGGACATCGTGCCGTGATGTGCCGCGCATGATCAGGGGATCGTCGACACCAGCCACGGCGATGCGCAATTCCTCTATCTCGCCGAGAATGGAGCGATCGACCACGACACCGGGAATTCCGCTTTCCGTCAGGACGATGGATTGGGGCCGCAAGAGAACATGCGGCTCGCCGTCGAGGGCCGGCGCATGAAAGCGTCCCAGCGGCGTATCGAGCATATTGGCCTCGATTTTTGCGGGAATGACGTTCATGCGGGAAAAGAACCGTGCGGCATAAGCCGTCCAGGGGGCGTCGTAAATGCGTTCGCCGGTGCCCGCTTCCACCACGCGGCCTTTTTGCATGAGGGCAACCGTATCCCCGATGGCCAGGGCTTCTTCGGGATCGTGGGTCACGACCACGGCTGTCATGCCGAGGTCCCGCACGATCGAGAGAGTTTCGTGCCGCACGCGATCCCGCAGGCCGCGGTCGAGATTGGAGAAGGGTTCGTCCATCAATAAGAGGCGCGGTTGGGGCGCGAGGGCGCGAGCAAGCGCCACGCGTTGCTGTTCGCCACCAGAGAGCATATGCGGAAAACGGTCGGCCAAAGCTTCGAGGCCGATCCGGGAGAGGATGTCGCTGACCCGGTTAGCGCGGTCGGAACGGGCAAGTTTCTTGAGGCCAAATGCGACGTTTTCTCGCACGCTGAGATGTGGGAACAGCGCATAGTCCTGGAACATGAAGCCGATCCGGCGATCCTCCGGCTCGACGAAGATGCCGTCGCCGGAAACCGGGGTGCCCTCGATGGCGATGGTGCCACCATCAAGCGTTTCGATGCCTGCAATGGCTCGCAGAAGCGTCGATTTTCCGCAGCCGGAATGCCCGACAAGGCATAGAACCTGCCCGGCACCCAGTTCCAGCGAGACGTCCTGCAGCGCCGCCACGTCATTGAAGTGGCGCGTAACACCCTTGAGGGCGAGCATTGGCTTTCCCGAGATCATGATCAGCACCTGACGGGCGCGGGGGGCCTTGTCAAGTGCGCCCCATGATCAGCTTGCCAAACCCGCGCCCATGAAGACGCTGTCAGAAGGGGGCTCGATCAGGCGATTTCGGGATTGCCGTCGATATAGCTGTCGAAATGCACTGTGGTCTGGTCCGCTTCGCCGATGACGAGAGCCATTTGCGCCGGGCCGGTGAGGCGGCGCATGGGGACGTGGTCCTGGTCCACCGTGCAGTAATAGTGGCCACCGGCGAGGGTGGTGAAGGGGATGCCGCGCCAGAGGGCGGTCGAGGTCAAGTGGACATGGCCAGCGATGACCTGGCGAATATCGGGATGGGTCTTGAGTGCGGCGATGAACGGCTCGGCGTCGCGGATGCGGATATCATCGGAGTTGATGTGGAGCGCATTGGCGTTGTGATGGAGGATCACGATGACCGGGCGGTCCAATGCCTCGGCAAGTCGGGCCTTTAGCCAGGCGATCTGAACCTTGGTGAGCACGCCGTCGACGCGTCCGGGCTCGGAGGAATCGAGGAGAATGATGCGATAGCCTTTGGCGTCGAAGGCTTTGTCGATCTTGCCGGTTTCGGCGACATATTCCTCGCCGAAAACCGAGAGGAAAGTCTCGCGATCATCGTGATTGCCGAGGGTCAGGTGGACCGGGATATCTATACGGTCGATCAGTGACTTGAGGCGCTCGTAGGCTGCGGGTTGACCGAGATCTGTGAGGTCCCCGGCAAGGACGCAGAAATCGACAGTGTGGTAGCGGGCGGCAATGGTTTGGACGGCTTGTTCAAGCCTTGCGCCGGTGTCGAGCGTCATCGAGAGTTCGCCCTCAGGCATGACGTGGAGGTCGCTGAGGACGATGAATTTGAGGGTCATGGCTGAGCGGTCCGCTAGGTTTTTGGCAGTCTGACGCAGTTTGATGTCAGCGAGAGGACAGAGCCGCCAATCTACACGGGGCGACCCCATTGGGGCGCCCCGTTTTAACCTGCCTATCGGGCGGCCCAGTTCATGCCGCGGCGGAGGATCGTGCGCATTTGCGGCACTTCGAATTCTGAAGCGACATGGCCGAGCGAAGAATAGAACACGCGGCCTTCGCCATATTTGCGTTTCCAGACCACCGGCATGGTGATCCCGTCGATCCAATAGGCATGATCGCCGTTGAAAGTGGTCGTCGCCAACACCTCGTTCGAGGGGTCGACATGCATGTAGTATTGCTCCGAGCGATAGGGGAAACTTTCGATGCCTTCCATCACCGGATCGTCGGGGCAGGTGATGTCGACGCGATAGTCGATGATGTTCCCCGGGTGGGCGACCCACTGGCCGCCTACCATGAACTGATAGTCTACCGCATCCCGAAAAGCATCGCCCATGCCGCCGTGATATCCGGCGAGGCCCGCGCCGCCGCGCACGGCCTCGGTGAGCATGCTGAGCTCTTCCTTCTCGATTTTGCTCATGGTGAAAATCGGCACGATGAGGCTGAGATCTTTTACCGAAGGATCGGCGAAGGCCTCGGTCGTGTTCTCGACATAGACCTTGAAGCCGTCTTCCTCGAGCATGCCGCGAATAATGTCGGCACACTGTTCCGGCTCATGTCCACTCCAGCCACCCCAAACGATGAGAGCTTCCTGCATAGTCTTTCCTCCTCTTGCTTTGGTCAGCCGAGACGCCGCCGCAATCGGGCGCCACCGGCTAAGTTAGCCGGCTGACCGACCTGGTGATGGATCGCGAATTGCTCACGGGCTTTTGCCGCTTTCGAGCGCATCGGCATTGAAGGTTCTCGCGGGGCCCGTGGTCCCCCAGGGCGAGCCGTAGAGTTCGCCAAGTGCCACCGCGGCGGCGCCGCGAGCCCAGAGTCGGTCGTCGGCGTTTTCGATGACGATTTCCGCCACCTCCCGCAGCGATTGGGGAATGGCCTTGGCAAAACTGCTGTGGAGCGCATCGAGGAGATGCGGCCCGAGCGTTAGCGTCGAGCCAACGAGAATGACGCGCGGTGGCGCGAAGAGCGCGACGAGATTGGCGATGGCAATGCCAAGGGCCGCGCCGGCCTTGTTCGCGGCAACCCGCAGCTTGTTGTCGCCGGCTTCGATCATGCCGCGCACCTGGCTCATGCCGCTACCAAGGCGAATGGCGTCGCGCATCCGTGGATCGCTGACCTCGCCATTAATGATCGCTTTTTCGCTCGCGACATCGGCCAGTTTTACTGCGTGATCGGGATCGGCACCCATGACCATGTCGCCCAGCGTCAGACTGAGTTCTCGTGCGCCGCGGAAGATCTGGCCACCATGCATCACTCCGAGAGTGAGATTGTCCTCGATGGCGACGAGGACGAAGTCGTCGCAATCGCGCGCCTGGCCGAACCAGTGCTCGCCCATGGTGATGGCATTGGCATCGCTCTCGACGATAACGTCGATGCCGAGCCGCTCCACCAGGGCCTCCTTGAGCGGCACATCGGCATCGCGGAAAATACTGCTGGCGCGGACAAGTCCGGTGCCATGCTCGATGATGCCGGGCAGGGATACAGCCACGGATTTTATGTCTTCCATGGCGATGCCGGCATCGAGCACGCAGCGGCGCACGCCATCCTCGACGAGATCGGCGATGACCGATAGCGGCAGCCGATCGACCCGCAGCGGCAGGATCAGTTCAGCCAGGATATCGCCCTGAAAATCGGTGACGACGAAGGCAAGGCGATTGGCGGCGATCTTGGCGCCGACGACACGCGCCGCCTTGGGATTGAGCGCCAGCATCACTCGCGGGCGGCCGCGATTGCCACCGCGCAGGTCGCCCTCATGCTGCGCCAGGATCAGCCCATCTTCGATCAGCGAACCGGTGATCGCCGAGACGGTGGTGGGCGAAAGCTGGATCCGCTCGCCGATTTCGACGCGGGAAATGGCGCCATAGCGGCGGATGGTATCGAGCACATGGAAGCGATTGATCGCTCGCATGAGTTCAGGATCGGCAGTCTTCATGATCCCGTCTTCGGCCTCCCGGCGCCCGCTTTAATCAGCGATGCGTATTAATTCAAAAAACTCTAGCAGCCAAAATCGTCGATTAGCAAGTGCCAAACCCACTGTTTCAAGGTGTCTAGGGCGGTGTCGGTCTGAAGGTATTGACAATCGGTGAATCGGCGAGCCTATTAATTCCGCATAACGGACAAAATGTCCGACGGGAGGAACATCATGAATCTGGTTTTCGGACGCCTGTCCAGGCGATCGCTCGTGCTTGCCCTCAGCGCCGTGGCGCTGGCCTCGACTGTATCCGGTGCGGCAGCGCAGTCCATCATCAAATGGCTGCACCTTGAATCCAATCCGGATCGTCTTGCCACCTGGCAGGAAATCGCCGCCAATTACGAGGCGGAGCATCTCGACGTCAAAATCGAATTCCAGTTCCTTGAAAACGAGGCTTTCAAAGCCAAGCTGCCGACACTGCTGCAATCGAACGACGCGCCATCCATGTTCTACACCTGGGGCGGTGGTGTGTTGAAAGCGCAGACCGAAACCGGCGCCATCCGCGACATCACCGCGGCCATGGATGCCGATAATGGCGCCTGGCGCAATGCGGTGAGCCCGGCAGCGGTCGATGGCCTCAGCATCGACGGCAAGGTCTGGGCCGCCCCCGTACAGTCGGGCCTCGTGTCCTTTTTCTACAACAAGGCGCTGTTCGAGCAGGCGGGCGTTGATGCCAATGGCATCAAGACCTGGACCGATTTTACGGCGGCCGTACAAAAGCTCAAGGATGCCGGGATCACCCCGATTGCCGGTGGCGGTGGAGACAAGTGGCCCATCCACTTCTTCTGGAGCTATCTCGCCATGCGCGAGCTCGGCAAGGATGGGTTCGACGCGGCCAAGGCCGGTGAGGGCTTCCAGGGCGAAGGCTTTGTGAAGGCGAGCCAAATGCTGGCGGATCTTGGCGCCATGGAGCCATTCCAGGAAGGCTATCTCGGCGCGACCTGGCCCGATACGCAGGCTGTGTTCGCTGATGGCCGCGCTGCCATGGTGCTCAGCTTTGAAAACACCGCGACGCCGCAGAACCAGGCCAATGCCGCAACCGACGGCAAGGGCCTTGCCGAAGACGCGATCGGGCGCTTCGCCTTCCCGCTGGTCGATGGCGGGGCCGGCGTCGTGACCGACGATTTCGGCGGCCTCAATGGCTGGGTGGTCACCACCAATGCCCCGCCGGAAACCGAAGATTTCATCCACTACATGACGGTCGAAAACGCCGGGCTATTGGCTGAAAAGAACAATATCCTGCCGACCGCCCTTGGCTCGGATGCCAGCGTCAAGGATCCGAGCCTGGCCGATAGTGCTGCGCAGATGGCCAAGGCCACCTGGCACCAGAACTATCTCGACCAGGATCTCGGCCCCAATGTCGGCCGTGTCGTCAACGACATGTCCGTCGAACTGGTCTCGGGTCAGGTCACGCCTGAAGATGCTCTGCAGCAGGTGCAGGACGCCTTCTCGATGGAGATGTGAGCGCGAGCGGGCAGCCTTGCGGTTGCCCGCTTCTCCCTTCGGTCGTTGAAAGGTGAGATGGATGACTGAGACTGTTGCAGCGCCCGGCTTGTCCGCCGGAACGGCGCTCGCCCGCCCAAAAGTTCGACGTGCCCGCATCCGCGGCAAATGGCCGGTTCTGGTGCTCTTCCTGCCGCCAGCGCTGCTGCTGTTCACCGTCTTCGTCATTCTGCCCATGGGCGAGGCGGCCTGGTATTCGTTCTACAACTGGAACGGCTATGGCCTGCCGACGCAGTGGATCGGCTGGAAAAATTATGAGCTGATCTTCCGTCAGGGCGCCTTCCGCAACGCTCTCGTCAATAACGGGCTCATCATCCTCGTTTCGATCTGCATCCAGGTGCCGCTTGCGCTCTGGCTTGCGACCATGGTCACCAAGCATATCAAGGGCGCGACCTTTTTCCGGCTGATCTTCTTCTTGCCCTATGTGCTGGCCGACGTTGCTGCGGGCATGATCTGGCGCTTCGTCTACGATGGCGAATTCGGGCTCGTCGCCAATATCTACCATATGATGGGCCTTAACGCGCCCTTCTGGCTCGCCGACAAGAACGCCGCCTTCTCGGCCGTGCTTGGCGTCATAGTCTGGAAATACTTCGGTTTTCACATGATGCTGTTTATCGCCGGGCTCCAGGCGATCGACAAAAGCGTGCTCGAGGCTGCCGATATCGATGGGGCGACTGGATGGCAGAAGTTCCGCCAGGTCACCCTGCCATTGCTGGGCTCGACGGTACGCCTCTCGGTCTTCTTTGCCGTGATCGGATCGCTGCAGCTCTTTGACATGATCATGCCGCTCACCGGCGGTGGTCCCTCGAACTCCACGCAGACGCTCGTGACCTTCCTTTACAGTTTCGGGGTCATGCGCATGCAGGTCGGCTTCGGTTCGGCCGTGGGCGTCGTGCTGTTCGTCATCTGCGTCACCCTCGCTTTCTCCTACAAGCGGATCTTCATGAAAAATGACTGACACCGCCACCAATCCCATCGACGCCGCCAAGGCCCAGACACCGGGGCGCAGCCTCCGCTTCGGCACCAAGGCTTACCTTTATACCTGCCTCATCATTTTTGCCGCGGTTGTGGTTATTCCCCTGGTCACGACTGCACTCGGCGGCTTCAAGACGCTGGGCGACCTCCGCGGCAATGCTTTCGGCCTGCCATCGACCTGGATGGTCTCGAACTATGCCGACATCCTGTTTTCCCAGCGTTACTGGCTGCAAATGGGCAATTCTCTGCTCATCGCGGGGCTCACGGTCTTCCTGACGCTGGCCTTTGCCGCCATGGCGGCGTTCACCTTCGCCCATGTCAAATTCTTCGGCTCGCAGTTCCTGCTCAATTACTTCCTGATCGGGCTGATGTTCCCGGCGGCCACGGCCATCCTGCCGCTCTTTATCCGCATCCGGGATTTGGGCCTTCTCGATACCTATTGGGGCGTGGTGCTGCCGCAGGTGGCCTTCGGGCTCGGCATGAGCATCTTGCTCTTCCGCAATTATTTCCGGAGCCTGCCGACTGAACTCTTCGACGCTGCCTTCGTCGATGGCGCGGGTTATCTTCGGTTCTTCTGGCACATCTCGCTGCCGCTCAGCCGCCCAATCATCGCGACGGTCGGGATCATCTCCTTCGTCGGGAGTTGGAACAGCTACATCCTGCCGCTCATCATGCTCAATTCCGAGAGCAAATATCCATGGCCGCTGGGGATCATGGTCTATCGCGGCGAATTCAGCACCGATTGGCAACTGATCCTTGCCTTCATCACTCTCACCATCCTGCCCACGGTCATCGTTTTCTTCGCGGCGCAGAAGCACATCATTGCCGGGCTGACTGCCGGCGCAGTCAAGTAGGAGGCTTTCATGGCCGGCTTGGAACTCCGCAATATTGCAAAAAACTACGGAACCGTCTCGGTAATCGAGGGCATCAACCTCTCTATTGAAGACGGCGAGTTCGTCGCTCTCGTCGGCCCATCTGGCTGTGGCAAGTCGACGATCCTGCGCATGATCGCTGGGCTTGAGGACATTTCGAGCGGTGAGGTCGCTATCGGCAATGAGGTGGTCAACGACCTGACGCCGCGCGAGCGCAACATCGCTATGGTGTTTCAGTCCTATGCGCTCTACCCACATATGAACGTCTACCGGAATATGGCCTTCAACCTCGAGCTGGCAGGGAAACCCAAAGCCGAGATCGACAGCCGCGTCCGGCAGGCAGCCCAGATGCTGGAACTTGAACCGCTGCTCGATCGCAAGCCCAGCCAGCTTTCAGGTGGCCAGCGCCAGCGTGTCGCCATGGGCCGTGCCGTCGTGCGTGACCCTTCGGTTTTCCTTTTTGACGAACCGCTTTCCAATCTCGATGCCAAGCTGCGCGTCCAGATGCGATCCGAGATCAAGGCGCTGCATAAAAAAGTGGGCGTCACTTCGGTCTATGTGACGCATGACCAGGTCGAGGCGATGACCCTTGCCGATCGGGTCGTGGTGCTCAATCGCGGGGTCATCCAGCAGGAGGGCTCCCCGATGGAGCTCTATCGCCAGCCGGCCAATTTCTTCGTCGCCGGCTTTATCGGCTCACCGGCCATGAACTTCTTTGAAGCAACCGTAACCGGCAACACCGCCCGCACCGCCGGCGGCGAGGTCTTCACGTTCGAGCCCGGCCCCAAGGTCGCGGATGGCCAAAAGGTCAGCGTCGGCATCCGCCCCGAACATCTCCAGCTCGGTGCGTACGGCATTGCCGGCCAAGTGAGCTTCGTCGAACCGACCGGCGGCCAGACGTTCGTGACGGTCGATGTTTCCGGCCTGCCGGTCGTCGTTACCGTCAATGGCGAAGAAGTGGTCACGCCCGGCGACAGCGTGAACATCATGGCCAATCCCCGCCAGACCTATATTTTCGATGGCCGCACTGGCGAAAGGGTCAGCCTCAATTAGCTGAGCACACGACATGTCGTGTGCAAGGCCGCCAGCCAATGATGGCTCTCACCGCTCCATTTGTAGGCGACGTCGGAAAACTGGGCAGTATCTACACTGCCAAGCGCATTTTGCGCCGAGGTCGCCGAGCTTTCGGGAGACGTGGCGGGCCTCTCTTCGTTTCCTGCCTCACAAAAGTGGCTATTGTGCCCCATATGAGTTGTGGCGCTTCATATGCCTTTGGCTCCCGGTCCCAGCCGCTTTCCTCAGATTGTGAACGTTGCGCCCACGCGGCGCTCGATCTCGCGTTCTCGAAAGGACTAGCGATGACTAATTTCAATGCGCCGGCTGAACTTTATCCTGGACGACATCATACCTCGCCTCGGGTGGCGCGATATCAGCGGTTTCCCTCGTTGGTCGAGGCAATTCAGTTCACCATTGAGGAATTGCCCGTCGGCCTTCAATCAAGCTCCATTATCGAAGCAAACGAAATTCGCTACGGCGCCGAGGCTATTCGCGGCCTTTACTTCTCGGACGAATATCCGCTTCGCCGTTCGGTCGTTCAAAACGATAAGCACAAAGGCGAACCCATATCAGGATGAGGTCAACGCGACGGCCTTGAGCTTTAGCAGGAGCTTTTGGCGCGTTCGCCTTGCCAATGCCGCTATTGGGTGCGAAACACCATGATACGCGTTTTCAGCCCAAGTCGGCTGCCTCCTGCCGGTCCTTATCCGGTTAATGGCTCAGTGATCCACTTTGCGAACGTCTATGCCCCCTCTTGCATGTTGCAGAGGGCAACGCTCGCTTTGCTTCGGCTCCGAGCTCAAGGAATATTAAAATGGCAACCATGAACGGTACTGTAAAATTCTTCAACGCAACCAAGGGTTTTGGTTTCATCACCCCTGACAATGGCGGCAAGGACCACTTCGTCCATGTGTCGGCTGTCCAGAATTCTGGCGTTGACGGACTTTATGAGAACGACAAGCTTTCTTACGAAGTAGAGACCGGTCGCGATGGCCGCGAATCCGCGATCAATCTGATCCTTCAGAAGTAAGTTCAGCTTCGACGTCCAAGCCTTGAGGCCGCCGCTGGCGGCCTTTTTTGTAGCCCGTGACAGGCGTCGCGCCTTAAAAGAGATTCTGCGGCGCCAGCCGCTGGACATTTACGGGCACTGCTCTATCAGGATTCGAGCTTGCACCTGCCCGATGTCTAGAGACCACCATGCGCCGCCCTTCCGGCAATACGCTTGGGATCATCCTCATGATCCTTGCGACCGCCTGCTTCACGATCAATGACAGCCTACTTAAACTGGCCATGCACGAAGTGCCGCCGTTTCAAGCCCTGTTCCTGCGGGGCGTCGGCTCCACGCTTCTTGGCATACCGCTTCTTGCAGCCCTGGGCCTCTTTCGCTACGCGCCGCGCATGCTGGACGGCCGTGTGCAATTGAGGAATTTGCTCGAACTCACCGCCGCAATGGGTTTTGTCGCTGGGCTTGCCTATGTGCCCATCGCCGATCTGACCGCGCTGGGGCAAACGTCACCGCTGCTGCTGCTGATCGGCGCGATGGTGTTTTTCAAGGAGCGGCTATCGGGCATGCAGGTCGCTCTGATCGTTCTGGCCTTCGCCGGCGCACTTCTCGTCGCGCAACCAGGCGCGAGCGGCTTCTCACCCTATACCCTGTTTGGTCTTTGGAGCGCTGCGGCAGTTGCGGTGCGCGATCTCATCGGCAGGAAGATCAAGCTTGATATACCCGGAATCGTCGTCGCAGTCGCCGCCGGAGCCATCGAGATCGTCGGTGCGGGGCTCGCGGGCCTGCTGCTCGAGCAATGGACATGGCCTTCTGCGCTGACCCTTGCCTTCGCCGTGGGGTCGAGCATATTTTTGATCGCCGCGCATTGGCTGCTGCTCACCGCATATCGCGCCGCGTCGGTCTCGGCAGTCGTTCCCTTTCTTTATATGTCCACGGTCTGGGCGCTGCTGTCCGGCATGCTGATTTTCGGCACGTTTCCCAACGCGCTCGCTCTCTTGGGCATTGCGGTTATCATGGTCAGCGGCGTGGCTGTCGTCGGTCTGGAGCGTTGGCCGAAGAAGGTCGTTGTCTCGCCGTGAAGCGGATAACTGACCGCTCTACGCGATGGTTTTGTCCGGAACGTTGAAGACCTTGACCAGCCAGTCAATGAGGACACGAACGCGGGGCGAAAGCTGGCGGTCGCGCGGATAGAGCACGGAAACGGGCGTGCTTGGCGGCTTGATTGTTGGCAGGATTTCGACGATCTCGCCCGAGGCCAGTGCCGAGGCAGCGTGGTAGCGCGGGATCTGGATGAGCCCCAGACCGCGCAGGCAGGCGGCATAATAGGTTTCGGCCCCTGTGACCGTAAGCGTCATGGGCAGCATCGCCTCACGGACCTTGCCGTTGATCTCGAAGAGCAAAGGCAAAACGCCACCCGTGGCAGTGGATCGGAAGCCGACCATGCGATGGTGGGCGAGATCGTCGAGCGTCTCAGGTATCCCGAACTTTTCGAGATAAGCCGGCGAAGCAAGCGTTGCCTCAGGTAGGGTTGCGATCCGGCGCGCGATCATGTCGCTATCGTGCGGAACCCCAACCCGCAGCACGCAGTCGATCCCCTCGCGCACAAGATCCACAAGCCGATCGCCCTCGCTGATGAACAGCTCGATCTCGGGATAGGTTTCAAGGAATTCCGGCAACCGCGGCATGACGAAATGCCGGGCGAGGGTGCCGTGAACGTCTACGCGCAACAGCCCCTTGGGCTTGGCGCCAAGAAAAGTGGATTCAGCCGCTTCCACCTCCGCTAGGATCGCCAGGCAACTGCGGTGATAGGCTTCTCCGTCGAGCGTCGGCGTCACCGAACGCGTCGTGCGCTGGAGGAGGCTCACCCCGAGGCGCGCTTCGAGCTGTTTGACCGCGTCGGTCACTGTTGAGCGCGGCAAGGCGAGGTCCTCAGCCGCGGCCGTAAAGCTCCGCCGCTCCAACACACGCGAAAAGACGCGCATACAATCCAGACGGTCCATTGTTCGAAAATTCCGCATTATGTTGTCGGATTTCACCTGATTATCCGCTGCAGGGCATCGCGTAAAGAGAGGACACCAAACAGAACAGGAGATCGAGATGACTGACGCATCTAAGAAAACTGCTCTTATTACTGGTGCCTCGCGCGGGATCGGTGCGGCGATCGCCAAGCGCTTGGCGGCCGATGGCTTCAACGTTGTCGTCAATTACGCCGGCAATGACAGCGAGGCCGCCAAAGTGGTCGAGGCGATCAGCACTTCAGGCGGCACCGCGCTGGCGCACAAGGCCGACATTTCTGATCCGGCCGCCGTGGCGCTGATGTTCGAGCGCGCGGAGCAGGCCTTTGGCGGCGTCGATATCGTCGTCAACAATGCCGGGATCATGTCGCTGGCGTCCCTTTCCGAGAGCAGCGATGCGCTGTTTGACCGGCAGATCGCCGTCAATCTCAAGGGCACGTTCAACACGCTGCGCGAGGCGGCCCGGCGCCTCAAGACTGGCGGACGGATCGTCAATTTCTCTACCTCCGTCGTCGGCCTCAAGCTTGAAACCTATGGTGTCTATGCCGCGACAAAGGCAGCGGTCGAGACTATGACCGCCATTCTGGCCAAGGAACTGCGCGGGCGCGACATCACCGTCAACGCCGTGGCGCCGGGACCGACAGCGACCGATCTTTTCCTCGACGGAAAGTCCGACGAGCTCGTCGCCAAGATGGCCAAGATGAACCCGCTCGAACGATTGGGAACGCCTGAGGACATTGCCGCAGCGGTCGCATTTCTCGCCGGTCCCGACGGCGGCTGGATCAATGGTCAAACCATCCGCGCCAATGGCGGCATGGTCTGAGCCGAACGAGCCAAAGGAGAAAAAAATGAGCGAGATCATTCTCGTCAACGGCGTATCGAGTCGGCACGACGACCTCTTGAGCCCAGGAAAGGCATGCTCATGACCAGCGAAATGGACGTGGCCCAGCTGCAGCGGCGCTGGATCCTTGAAGGCTGGGAAAAGGCGCCGGGCGAACCATTCGTTTTCGAGAAAAAAGCCGGCCTATTCTACGATTGGGAAAGCGCCGACACCGCGCTCTATGACAGCTTCGATCCCCAATTGCGGCTGGCGCGCAGCCCGCGCGAATGGGCCGAGGCATTCGAGACCTCGTTCAACCGGATGCACAGCGCGGTTCACGCTGTTATCGCCGAACCGGATGTGCTGGTCAGCGGCGATGTGGCGGCAAGTACATTCGAATTCTGCGCAAGGCTCGAGCAGGCAGATGGAACGGCGAGCGGCGTGATCTGCCGAACCTCCCATGTCTTCCGACGAAGCGGCGGCACCTGGAAAATCGTGCGCGAACACACATCGGGCCGCGGTGTGCCCGTTGAGGAGGTCGAAAATCTTTTGAAACGGTTCGAGCCGGCTAAGCGTGTTGATCTGCCGGGTGGCCAAACATGAGGATCGCAAGATTGCTCCTCATCACGCTCGCTTTCGCCGGTTCAGCGGCGATAGCTCAGGCGGCTCAATTTGACCCTTCAAACTCCGAGGAGAACGGAACGATGGAAAAGCACCCCTATATCGGCATGTGGGTGACGGGCGACGGACATGTGCGCCAGGAGCTTTTGCCCAATGGCCGCTATGATGAAGCGCGTGGCACCCGGCAGAGTGCCTATCAAGGCCGCTATGAGGTCACGGGCAAGATGATCTACTACTGGGACGATACCGGCTTTGAAGCTGACGGCGAGTTCGTCACCGATACCGAACTGCACCACGGTGGCATGATCTTTTTCCGCGCCGAGTGATAACGCAAAGCGGCGGTCCCCTAGGCAGGTGGATCGCCTCTCTTTTCCATCAGCGCGACAGTCCTAAGCGTCGTCCCCCAGTGACATGACCTTGAGTGTTTCCTCCCGGATGTCGGCGAGGACGCCGCGCTTTAGTTGCGAGAATTCGGGGCTGGTCACGATGTCGAATTGGCGGGGCCGGGGGAGATCGACCGTGAGTTCGCGCTTGATGCGACCAGGCCGCGAGGCAAGGACGATGACCCTGTCGGCGAGGAAAATGGCCTCTTCGACGTCATGGGTCACAAAGAGAACCGTGACCTTGTGGTCTTCCCAAACCTTGAGCAGCAGTTCCTGCATCATGCCGCGGGTCTGGGCGTCGAGGGCGCCAAACGGCTCGTCCATGAGGAGCAGCGAGGGCTTATAGACCAGCGCCCGCGCAATCGCGACGCGCTGGCGCATGCCGCCCGAGAGTTGACGCGGGTAGGACTTTTCGAAGCCCCTGAGCCCAACCTCGTGAATGAACTGGCGCACCAGTTCGGTCTTTTCCGGCTTGCTCAGTCGGCTCTTTTCGAGCGCAAAGAGGATGTTGCCCTCGACGGTCATCCACTCAAAGAGGCTATAGCCCTGAAAGACGAAGCCGCGGTCACGCCCCGGTCCCGTGACGGGCGTGCCATCGATGAAGATGTCGCCAAAGGTCGGCTCGGTGAGGCCTCCGACCATATTGAGGAAGGTGGACTTGCCGCAGCCGGACGTGCCGACGATCGAGACGAATTCGTTGGGCGCAACGGTCAGGTCGATCCGGTCGATGGCGAGGAACTCGTTCGCGCCTTCGCCGAAAATCTTGCCCACGGCTTCGGCGTGGATTTTGGGTGCCATGGTCATCGATCGGCCGTCCAGCGAAAGAGCGATCGGCCGGTGCGCTTGAAGGCATAGTCGGTCAGAAGACCCAAAAGACCGATGAACAGCGTGCCGAAAATGATGGTGTCGGTCGCAAGGTAGCGCTGCGCATCCATGATGCGGCGGCCGAGGCCATTTTGCGCGGCCACCAGTTCGGCGACGACGAGATAGGTCCAGGTCCAGCCGATGGTGATGCGGCAGGTGTCCCAGATGGCAGGCAGAGCCGCGGGCAGGATGATGCGCCACAGGATCTCGGCATTTGAAAAGCCAAGCGTCTGCCCGGCCCGGATGAGATTGACGTCAATGGTCTTGACGTTGTCCATCACCATCAGCGTCATCTGGAAGAAGGTCCCGAGAAAGAGGATCAGGATTTTCTGTTCGTCGCCGATACCGGCCCAGAGAATGGTGAGCGGTATCAAGGCCACGATGGGCATATAGCGCACTGTCGAGATCAAGGGCTCGAGCGCGCCCTCGAAGAGGCGGAAATTGCCCATCAGAATACCGACAGGAATAGCCAGGATAGCGGCGCTGAGCCAGCCGACGATGGTGCGATAGCTGCTGACGGCGGCGTCTTCGAACAGGATGCCGGTCGTGATCTGCCGCCAGGCTTCTTCAAGGATGGCGAGTGGGCTGGGAAGAAACAGCGGCTTGACGAGGCCGAGCGCAGTGACCGTCAACCACAGCAGCACGAGGACCACGGGCACGACAAGGCCAGCACTCGTGAAGATGCGGTCCGGAATGGGCTGGCGCAGCCGCAACAGACCTTTCTTGCGGCGGGATTGTCGGCGGTCGATGCGACCAGCCGCGGCATTTGCCGCGATGCTCGAGGTCTTGGGCATGCGCTACTCGAAGTTTTGAAAAGATGCCGGCGTCTCGGGGACGCCGGCCAACAATTATTGTGCGGCGGCCGAGAGAGCGGTCAGGTCGAAAAAGGTTTCGCCCGTCGGCAGGGTCTTGACCTCGTCGGGATTGGCTTGCTGCATGATGGAGCCGATCTCTTCGACCGTTGCCTGGAATTCGCCCTTGAGGGCAGCGTCGTTCTCGGCGCGATCGTAGAGGTGAACACCGGCAAAAGCGGTGTTGAATTCTTCGATCGGGCTACCGACGGCATCGGCGATGATCTTGCCGCCTTCTTCCGGATTGTCGCGCAGGAAGGTCACCGCCTCGTCCCAGGCCTTGATGATGCCGACGAGATCTTGCTGGTTGCCGGCGATGAAGCTCGTCTCGGCAGCCAGAACGTCGCTGATCAGGCCAGGCTTTTCGCCGGCGGTGTAGAGAACCTTGAATTCGGGGCCCTGCGCGAGGGCTGCGGAAATATAGGGCTCGTAGGTCACGGCCACATCAACCCGGCCCGCGATCAAAGCAAGTCCTGCATCGGCCGCAGCGATCGGCACGGCCTCGACATCGGCGAGGGTGAGGCCGTTGGAGTTGAGCGCGTAGTTGATCAGAAGGTCGCTGGTCGAGCCCTTTTCATAGGCGACGCTCTTGCCCTTGAGGTCGGTGATCGTGGCAACATCCTTGCCGGCGAGAACCGCGTCTGCCGTCGTCGAGCCATCCATGATCATGAAGGCCTTGAGATCGACGCCATTGTTCATATTGAGGATGACGGTGTTCGTCGCAGCAGAGATCACCTGGATATTGCCGCTGGCGAGGGCCGCGGCAACGTCCTGGTCCCAGGTGAAGTTGATCAATTGCACATCTACGCCGTTCTCCTTGAAGAACCCCTTCTGGTCGGCGATCCAGAGTGGACCATAGCCAAGCCAGGGCTGGAGGCCGATCTTGACCGTTTCCGCAGAAGCGGGGACGGCAAGGGCAGCAAGAGAAAGACTAGCGAGGGCAAGTGACGCAAGCTTCATGGGGCATGTTCCTTAAAGGGCGCGGGCGCATTGGCAGCATACATGTACGGATTAGCTCAGCTTGAAAAGTGCCTGAGCAGATTCAGTGTCATCCTGCCAACATCGTTTTGTTCATCCGGTCCCGGCAGGGCGCCGAGGAAAGCCACCGAGCTCGCCGAAAAAACCGAGCCGCCCGAAGCGTGGGTCAGGAAGGTCATTTCCGCAAGACGCTTGGCGTCGCGTTCAGGCGCGCCGCCCTCATACCAGCGGCCGGGATCATCGACATAGTCGTCGGGAAAGCCCCGAGCAGTCGCGAGAACGACAATGTTTTCAGGCGTGCCGAGCGCCGAGTTGGTACAATCGACCTCATAGCCCGCAGCACCGCCGAGAACCATGCCGGTATCGCCAAAGGTGTCGCCTGCAACTCCGTCGAAGAGCCAGGCAAAGGCTGGCTTGTAACTGGATGCCATGCGGGTGAAGGGCAGGGACTTGCTAAAGCCCATCAGGGCAATGCCGACGCCGGTCAGGGCGAATTCGCCCCGGCCGCGATCGCGCAGATAGCCGCCCGGCTCGTTGGTCAGCGCCAGGGGCATTTCGGCTAAGGGGCCATCCCAGGTGCGACCAGCTTGGGTCGGCCCGCGCCGCAATTCCATCAGGTCATCCTTGAAGGCGACCGCCGCGGCAAAGCCATTGCCGCCGAGATAGCAAAGATGCCCGCCCGTGGCGACATAGCGGCGATAGGCGTCTTCCATGGAGACTGAAAGGTATTCCGGATGGCTGCCGGTGAGAACGCTGCGATAGGGGCTGAGAAGCGCGAGGCCCTTCTGGTGCAGGTCATGATCGGTCACGAGATCTATGGCGATGCCGTTGCGAGCAGCGAAGGCCAGGAAATGCAGATCGACCGGCAGCAGGTGCGGCGCCCCGCAGAGCGGATAGCGATAGTCGTCGCGCAGCGTCGCCTTGGGCCGGCGCGTCGAGGCGAGGGATACGCCGCTCGCATCGGAATGGTAATCGTAGAGCGAGCGTAGATTGTTGGCGCGCGCGAATTCGTGGCCGCGATCGGTGCCGATCCATTCGTAGAGATGGGGCGGCAGATATTCATCGGCATAGGCGAGATAGGTTGCCGTCGGGGCAATGAACAAAAGCCGCGAGGCGGGTTCGGCGGCCGAGACAAAGAACGGGATGCGCTCGCAGGTCTCGCCGGTTTCGATCTCAATCGCATAAACGCCGGATCGCGCGTCGGCAGGGATGTCGATGGCGAAATTGGCCGGCCAATCAAGGCCCGCCAAGTCGGTGTCGTGACAATGGATGGCGTCGTAATGGGATGGTGTCAGGCGCGGATCGAGGCTCGACCCGTCCCAGCGCGAGGAGCGCACGCAGAAAGTCGGATTGTTATGGAGCCGCAGCGCCATGCCGTTGGACAGGAGTGGTGCGTCGGTAAAGATTGTCGGAAAAACCCAGCTGGCGCTTTGACCGTTCGCGATGAGGCTGATGTTGGCCAGCCGGCAATTGAGCGTCGGCAGCGCTTCTCCTTTATCCGAGCAGAGGATGACCTGGTCGAGCGTTCCGCCCGGGAGCACTTTTGACAGGGCGAAGGGCTTGTCCTGGTCGAGCGTTTCGACAGTGAGCGCGCCATGGCCGATTGCGACTTTGAGCCATTGGCGCGTGGGTAGGCGATCGATAGGCGTCTCGCCCATGTCGTCGCGCAAGACCAAATTGGCGCCGTCGACGATCGCGAGCTGAAACGCTCCCGCATCGAGAAGAACGCGGTAGCCTTCATTGCGCGTGAGCAGCATTTCAAAGGACAGCGCCGTGATCGATCGCGCATGGTCTATCGAGAGCCACGCGCCTTGGGAAAAGCTCTGTCGACGGCATTCTGCCAAGGATCGGATTGGCCAGTCGACCTTCGGCATCCCATCGCGATCAAGCGCGCGGATGCGGACGGCCTCGACAGCTCCGGCGCAGGACGAAGCTACCATTCGGGTTCCGGCCGGGCCGGTCCAAGGCTCGACATAGCCTGAAACGGCCAACGACGAGTGATCGATCGTGCGCAGCATTGTGGGTGCCTGTGATTTCGACTGATGCAAACAAAGGCACCGCTCAGGACCTAAGCCAAAGCGCGGCAAACTGCCAGACAAGTCAGGGTCCGCAATGCGTCATCGATCAGATTTGAAGGCGACAACCAGCGCTCAGGCTTCCGGTTTTTCCTCGCGTCCCAGTGCAGCTTCCACATTAGCGCCAACTGATCGTGCACGTGCGGATCACGATTGTACATTATTTTCTGAATTTGATGCGATAATGCTTGGCAAGGTTCGTCTTTCGCTCCAACCTAGGGGCAGATGATCGGCAGCGCGATCCGCGACTGACCGACGGGGGAGGAGACGACCATGGCGATCAGGATCGCGGTGGGACAGTTCCACGATCTGACCGAAGAGCGCTTGCGCTTTGCCGCGCAAATCGGCGCCAGCGGCATTCAGATGAACAATCCGAACCTGCCCGGCGACCAGCGCTGGGAAGAAAAGGACGTTCGCGCCCTGGTGGAACCGGTCGAAGCCGCTGGGCTTAAATTCGAAGCCATCGAAAACGTCCCGACCCACTTTTATCACAAGGCCATGCTCGGCCTTGAGGGCCGCGACGAGCAGATCGAAAACTACCAGGCGACCATCCGCGCCGTTGCCCGCGCCGGCGTGCCTGTTCTCGGCTATCACTTCATGCCCAATTCTGTCTGGTCGACGGATCGCTCGGCCAAGACGCGCGGCGGTGCCCTCGCGCGGCAGTTCGATATGGCCATCGTCGAAGCCAATGCCGACAATCTCGACCAGCTCCGCAGCTTCATGCCCACGACGCTCGGCCGCGCCAGTTCCATGCCGCTCTTTGGCAAGGACGGTCCCGTCATCACCGAAGACGCGATGTGGGAGAACTATCGCTACTTCATCGAAGCCGTCCTGCCGGTCGCCGAAGAAGAGGGTCTGCGCCTCGCGCTCCATCCCGACGATCCGCCGGTGCCGATGCTCGGTGGGGTTGCGCGTCTCTTCTATCGGCCGGAGGGATTTTACAAGGCCTATGAGATGGCGGGCCAGTCTCCGGCATGGGCACTCGACCTTTGCCTTGGTTGTTGCTCGGAAATGCCCGGCGGCGCAATCAACGTTACCGGATTGGTAACGTTCTTTGCCCCCCGCGGTGCAATTGCTTACATCCATTTCCGCGATGTGCAGGGCTCGGTTCCCAACTTCACCGAGTGCTTTATCGGCGACGGAAACTACGATCCAGCCGAGGTCATCGCCCTCCTCGCACGCCATGGCTTCGATGGATTCCTCCTCGACGATCACGTCCCCAAGATGGACGGCGACAGCGACTGGAACCATCGCGGTCGCGCCCATGCCATTGGCTATATGCAAGGCCTTGTGCGCATGGCCCAATATTCCGGCCTGCTTTAGCGGCCCCGTCATTCGGGCCACTGGTCCGGATGGCTCGATCATCTTAGTCAGGACCAAGCCTTTATGCCAAAAGCGCTTTTTTACATCGGCGGCGTCAATCGCGGCATCGGCTATGTCGCCAAAGCCGCTGGCAAAGGCATCGCTGCTTTTGAGCTCGATCTCGATACCGGCGGCGTCGAGCCGCTTGGGATCACCGAGGGCATCGACAACCCGACATTCATCGCCATCGCGCCCGGGGGCCATGCCCTTGCCGCCGTCAGCGAGGTCGATGGTTGGAATGAAGGTCTGGTTACTACCTATGAAATCAAAGACTTAACTGCCGCCTTGCGCTATCTCAACAAACAACCGACCCGCGGCGACTACACCTGCCACGCCGCCTTCGACCGCACCGGCCGCTATGTCGGCGTCGCCAATTATGGCGGCGTGCCGATCAGCGAAGAACCCAACAGATCTTTCGCCATCTATGCTTGCGATGAGGACGGCCGGCTCGGCGCACTGACGGCGGAAGTGGCCCATCAGGGCAGGGGGCCAAATGCATCGCGGCAGGATCGCCCGCATGCCCACTGCATCCAGTGGACACCCAACAATCGCTTCGTCATCGTCTCCGATCTCGGCCTCGATCGCTTAAAAATCTACCGGTTCGACGCCAGTTCAGGCACCATCGAAGACCACGACGAAGCGGTATTGCCGCCCGGAGCTGGGCCGCGGCATTTCTGCTTTCATCCAACTCTACCAGTAGTTTATTGCGTCACCGAGCTCGACTGTGCCCTCGTCACCATGGCCTTCGATGCCGAGGCCGGCACACTTGAAGCCATCGCGTCGACGTCGACTTTGCCACCGGGCGGCCATGACGGCGCATCGGCCTCAGCCATCTCCATCTCGCGCGACGGCCGGCACGTCTATATCGGCAATCGCGGCCACGATAGCGTCGCGCGTTTCAGCACCGATCCGCAGACCGGCGTCGCCACCTGCCTCGGCACCACGCCAAGCGGCGGGCGCATTCCGCGCGATTTCGCCTTCGATCCCACAGCTACGATCCTGGTTGTCGCCAACCAGGAAAGCGATTGCCTGACCCTTTTTCGCTATCGCCCGGAAACCGGCGATCTCGATCCCATCGAGCCGGCCATTGCCGTTGGCTCCCCCACCGTCGTCGCTTTCCATCCGCATTTGCGCTGAGCAGTCATGAAGATCACCGAGATAAAAATCATCGTCGCGTCTCCCGGCCGCAACTTCGTCACGGTCAAGATCATGACCGATCAGGGCCTCTATGGTATCGGCGACGCGACCGTGAATGGCCGCGAAAAGGCTGTGGTCGCCTATCTCGAAGACCATGTCGTGCCCTGTCTCATCGGCCGCGATCCGATGCGGAGCGAGGACATCTGGCAATATCTTTACAAGGGCGCTTATTGGCGCCGCGGCCCCATCACCATGGCCGCTATTTCCGGCATCGACATGGCCCTTTGGGACATCAAGGCCAAGGCGGCAAATATGCCGCTCTATCAACTGCTTGGCGGTCGCTCGCGCGATAAGGTGATGGTCTATAAGCATGCGAGCGGCATGGAGATCAATGAGGTGGTCGAGGGCGTCCTTGCGCTCAAGGAGCAGGGGCTCGACGCTATCCGTGCTCAGGTCGCCATACCTGGCCTGCCACCGATCTATGGCACCGGTCCTTCGACCGATCAGGCCGCTGGCGGCATGATCCATCCGCTGCCGAACGAAGAAGTCTGGGCAACCCACAAATATCTGCCGCTGGTGCCAAAGCTCTTTTCCAAGCTGCGCGATGCCGTGGGCTGGGATGTGCATCTCCTTCATGACGTGCACCACCGACTGACGCCAATCGAGGCGGCGCGGCTGGGTAAGGATCTGGAGCCCTATCGCCTCTTCTGGCTCGAAGACGCCATTCCCGCGGAGCTCCAGGAAGGTTTCCGGCTTTTCCGCCAACACACGACCCAACCCATTGCTGTGGGTGAGGTGTTCAATTCCATTTACGATACAACGACGCTGATCGCCGAGCAGTTGATCGACTATATTCGCGTCACCTCGGTCCATGCCGGCGGCGTCACGGGCATCAAGAAAATCTTCGATTTTGCTGCCATCTATCACATCCGCTCGGCCTGCCACGGGCCGATGGATGTGTCGCCCGTCGCCATGGGATGCAATATCCATGTCGATACCGCGATCCCCAATTTCGGTATCCAGGAATTCTCCGGTTACACCGACGCCACGCTCGATATGTTCCCGCGCGCCTGGACCTATGAGCGTGGCTATCTGCAGCCGGGCGAAGCGCCCGGGCACGGCGTCGATATCGACGAGGCCGTCGCCGCCCGACACCCTTACGAACCCGCTTATCTCCCCGTTGCCCGTCTCGAAGACGGCACACTGACCAGTTGGTAGTCCGGCCATGAAGATCACAGCAATCAAGCCGTTTCCCGCCTGGGTCGGGCATCGCAACCAGCTCATCGTCAAGATCGAGACTGATGAAGGCATCTATGGTTGGGGCGAAAGTGGCCTTTCCGGGCGCGAAAAGGCGGTCGTCGGCGCCATAGAGCATTTTCGCGAGTTCCTCATCGGCCGCGACCCCATGCGGATCGGCGCGATCTGGCAGGAGCTTTATCGCAGCCAGTATTTTGAAGGCGGCCGCGTCCTCCTCGCGGCGCAATCGGCCATCGACATTGCGCTACACGACATCAAGGGCAAAGCGCTCGGCGTGCCGGTCTATGAGCTCCTTGGCGGCAAGCACCGCGATGTCATCCCGACCTTCCCATCAACCGGGAGCCTCGATGGCCCCGAAACCATCGAGCGTGCCAAAGCGCTGATCGCCCATGGCTGGAATGTCGTTCGCTTCTTCCCCGGCGCTTGGGATGACGGGCAGGGCATTTTTGAACCACGCGAATCCATCGGCAAGACCGCGAAGTGGTTGATTAAGGCGCGCGAAGAACTGGGCGACGAGGTCGTCATCGGCATCGATTATCACCACCGTCTCAGCGTCGCAGAGGCGGCAAGCTTTTGCCAGAAGATGCCGTCGGGCACGCTCGATTTCCTCGAAGAACCGATCCGCGACGAGACGCCGGAAGCCTATGAGGCGCTGCGCCGTATGACCGATGTGCCCTTCGCAATCGGCGAGGAATTCGCCAGCAAATGGCAATTCCTGCCCTATATCGAGCGGGATATTCACCAGTTCAATCGTCTCGATCTCTGCAATGTCGGTGGCTTTACCGAAGCCATGAAAGTCGCCGGTTGGAGTGAGGCGCATTACGTCGACATGATGCCCCACAATCCGCTGGGGCCGATCTGTACTGCGGCGACCATCCATTTCTCCGCTGCCGTGGCCAATTTTTCCTGGCTCGAAACGCGCGTTGCCGCCGGAGATCTCTACGGCGCCGATCCGGGCTATGGGCTTTTTACCCAGCAGCCCATGCTGGAAGGCGTCACTTACAAAGTTCCTGAGACGCCGGGCCTTGGCGTCGAGATCGATGAAGACAAGCTGACCCATGACAGCTTCCGCTTCTGGGAAGCGCCGCACTTACGTCGGCGCGATGGCTCGGTGACCAATTGGTGAGGACCGCACGGTGACCGAATACCGGCTGACCTGGAGTCATGGCGAAGCGGTGGTGCTCGGCACCGCGGCGGTGCTTGCCGACTGCCGGTTCGATTTGCCCGCCGGTGCCTTTCGCCCCTTTGCCCGCGCGCCCTGGATGGGAACGGTGGACGACCCGACTATCATCGGCCATCTGCGCGAGCTCGGCGGGGATTTCGCCTGCGTGCCGTTCGGGGCAGGGCCCGCGCAGCCCATCGGCCCGCGTGACTGGGCCAGTTTGATGATCGAACCGCCGCTTCTGCCCATTCATGGTCCGGCAGGCGATGCGGAATGGACGCTGGTGGCGCAGACCGAAAGCAGCGTCACGCTTGGGCTCGACTATCCCGACGATCACATCGTGCAGCGCTTGGAGCGCACCGTTTCGGGGCGCGAGGGCAGTCCGGTTCTTGAGTCAGAACTGACGATCTATCCGCGCCGCTCTGGATCGATTTCGGTCGGGCTTCACCCCATCCTGCGCTTGCCCGAAACGCCCGGCCGCTTGCAGCTTCAGGCTGATTTTGCGTTTGGTCTCGTTCATCCGCGTCAGGTTCGCGACGGCGAGGTGCAGGAGTTTTCGCGCCTCGACAGCGTCCCTACGCCGATTGGTCCCGTGGACCTGTCGCATCTGCCGCTCGCGACAGAAAACTTCAGTGTCCAACTCTGTGGCATGACGGGCCCCTTGCGTGCGGTCTTTCTCGATGAAGCCATGGGCATAGAGCTCGATTGGAATCGCGCTATCCTGCCTTCGCTGCAGATCTGGTACACGGATCGCGGCATCGAAGGCGCGCCATGGCATGGTCAATATCGCGGTATCGGCGTCGAACCGATTGCGTCGGCTTTCGACCTCAACACCGCCGTTTCCACCCAACCCAATCCCATCAATCGCCGCGGTGTGCCTACGGCCGTCGCGCTCAATGCTGGCATCCCTTTGCATGTAACGCATAGGGTATCGGCATTCTCTATAAAGGACTGAAGAATAATACAATAATCAATGCGCGAACCAACTGTCACTTTGATAACAGTGGCGGAATAAATATTGTCGCGTTCTAAAATACGATGAAATATATAGTGTTGCAAACCACTTAGTGTTGGCGCACTATTGATTTCGAAGGTGGTTGTATTCGGCAAAAGATCGAGCCGGCCGCCTGGTGATTACAGGTCTGATTACTGCGGTTTGAGGAGATCGCGGATCGGGCTTCACCAAAGCGATACCGGCTTTGCCGGTGAGAGGAGGCGGATCGGCCGCGAGGGGCTTTGTCACAAGGCAAGGCTGTCGGCTCGTCCGCGCATCAAGGGAGAGAGCTGACTAATGTTCAAGTTCCAAACAGTTACCGCAGCGGTGCTGGCCCTAGGGCTGATCACGCTGCCGGTGGCGGCGCTGGGCCAGACCGGTGCGCCGCCGCCAACCGAGATCGTGCCGCAGTCGCTGCCGGAGGTGGCGCGCAACGAGACGCTGAACCTCGCCTGGGGCGTTTCCGCCTCTTCGTCGATCGGCACGACGAATCCATGGGTTCTGCCCGGCTATACCCATCAGGAAGGCAATAACCTCCTGTTCGAGCCGCTAATGTATTTCGGCATTTACAAGAACGAGTTCATTCCGTGGCTGGCCGACAGCATGGAATATACCAAGGACGATTTCACCGCGCTTGAGATCAAGCTCAACCCGATGGCCAAATGGTCCGACGGCGAGCCGGTCACGGCTGAGGACGTGGTCTATACGTTCGAAGGGCAGAAGCAGTATGAAACGCTGCCCTACCATGCCCAGTTCGCCGATCTCGTCGACACCATTTCGGCGAAGGATGAGCACACGGTCGAAGTGACGTTCACGCAGCCTGCGCCGCGCTTCAAGTTCGAAGTGCTGACCGAAAAATTCGATACCGGTATTCCGATCGTGCCAAAGCACTGGCTCGAAAAGCAGGAAGACCCGACCAAGGCCCCGGGCCTAGCCGAAATGCCGCATTCAGGCCCCTATGACATCGTTGCCTGGAACGCGAACCAGAAGATACTCGATCTGCGGGACGATTGGTGGGCTGTCGAGGCCGGCCGCGTCGAGAAACCGGCGGTCAAGCGCGTCATTGTCGTCAATATTCTCAACCAGCCGATCGATACGGTCGCGCAGCGTCTCGTGAACAACGAGTTTGACTCCTCGGTCGACATGCGCGCCCAGATCATCGGCAATATCCTCCAGCAAAATCCGGATATTCAGTCCTGGACGGGCACGGAGTCGCCTTACGGTTATCTCGATTGGTGGCCGAACTCGCTCTGGATGAACGACCAGCTCGAGCCCTATAGCGACGTGCGCGTCCGCAAGGCCATCAGCCTTGCCGTCAATCGCGACCTGATCAACGAAGTGCTCTACGAAGGCGCTGAGATCGCCACCGTCTATCCCTTCCCGCTCTATCCAAATCTCCAGACCTTTGCTGATAGTCCTGAGGTCAAGGCCGAGCAGGAAAAGTACAATCCCGGCGCCTATGACGTTGACGAGAGTGCCAAGCTGATGGAAGAGGCCGGCTTCACCAAGAATGGTGACGGGCTCTGGGAAAAGGACGGCAAGACGCTCGACGCTACCATCCAGGCGTTCGAAAGCATCCATGGCGATATCGCTCCGGTGCTGGCCGAAATGCTGCGCCAGGCTGGCTTTGACTCCAATGTCAATTTCGGCACCGATGCCTATCAGAACATGGTCGATGGCAAGGCCGGGCTCTATCTCTTCGGCCACGGCGCCAGCCTCTTCGACCCGTTCGAAGCGCTCAATCTCTTCCATGGCCGCTATTCGGAAGCGATTGGCTCTTCAGCCGGCAACAACCGGTTCTCGCGCTACAAGAACCCGGAATTCGACGCCATTCTCGATGAGATTGCTCCGCTCGGTTCCGACGATCCCAAGTTCATCTCGGGTGCTGCCAAGGCGCTTGGTATCTACTGGCGCGATGTCATCGACGTGCCGGTGATCCAGTGGCTCCATCGCATTCCCTATAACAACCACTATTGGACCAACTGGCCGAGCGCTACCAATGTGGGCATGGGCACGAACGGCGCCTTCTGGGCTCACACAGGCATGCTGGTGATCGCCGGCCTCAAGGCCTCGGGCAACTGATCTTCCGATCCCTACGGGATGCGCGCTCCGGTGCGCGTCCCACCCATCCAGTGCATCGGGAATAGTCCAGTGAATATACGGATCGTCGCCAGGCGGCTCTTGTTTTTCGTCCTGGTCGTGTGGGCTGCGTCCACAATCGTTTTCTTCATTCCGCGCCTTTCGCCGCGCAACGCCATTCGCGAACGCTTCGGCGAACTAGCCCGCACAGGCGGCTTTTCGCCCGCCGATGTCGAAAAGCTCATTGCCTCGATGCAGCAGCAGTTCGGCCTCGATAGGCCTCTGCTCGAGCAATACTGGCAGTATCTGGGCAACATCCTGCGGATGGATTTCGGCTATTCGCTGAGCCGCTATCCGATGACCGTCACCGATGTCATTGCGCAGTCCTTGCCCTGGACCATTGGCCTCCTGCTCGTCACGACTGTTATCAGCTTCGTGCTCGGCACCATCCTTGGCGCTGTTGCGGCTTGGCCGAAAGCACCGGGCTGGCTGCGCTCCACGGCAACGCCGTTCATCCTGCTCACAGGCGTGCCGCCCGTCATCATGGGTATCTTGCTGCTGTTTTTCATCGGCTTTCGCCTCAAATGGCTGCCGCTCGGCGGTGCTTATTCGGTCGGCATCGTGCCCACCTGGTCGTGGTCCTTCTTCATCGATCTCATGGAGCACCAGATCCTGCCGGCGCTTTCGCTGATCCTGGGATCGGTGGGCGGTTGGGTTCTGTCCATGCGCGGCATGGGGATCACCATCCAGGGCGAGGACTATGTCAATTTCGCCGAACACAAGGGCCTAACCGGCCGCCGCATTTTTCGCGACTATTACTTGCGCAATGCGCTGCTGCCGCAGGTGACCGGCCTTGCCTTGGCGCTTGGCACGGTCGTGACCTCGGCCGTTGTCGTCGAAGGGCTTTTCGGCCTGCCGGGCATCGGCACGGCGCTCAATCTTGCCATTCGCGCCAATGATTTCCCGGTCATCTACGGCATCGTTCTTTTCATCACCATCGCCATCGCTCTTTTGATGACGCTACTCGAGTTCGTCTATCCGCTGCTCGATCCACGGATCCGGGCGAATTAGGAGCGAGTAATGACCTTGACCTCCGCCTCCACCAATCCCGCAGCACCGAACGTTGCCATCGTTCAGCCCTCGCGCCTGACGCTCACCCTGCGCTATTTCCGCCGCAACAAGGGCCTGGCAATCGGCCTCGGCATCCTTCTCGCGCTCGCGCTCTTCACTATCATCGGTCTTCTCGTCATTGACCCTAAGAAGGCCTATCCGCTCTCGGCGGCGCTCAAGCAGTCGCCGAGCCTCAAATATCCCTTCGGCACCGATTTTTTCGGCCGCGATCTGCTTGCGGCCATGGTCGTCGGCATGTGGCAGACCGCGTTTATCGGCCTTCTGGCCGGCGGCATCGGCACCGCGCTTGGGGTGGTTCTGGGCTTTCTCGCCGCCTATTTTGGCGGTTGGGTGGATGGCGTCATCCGCACCATCTGTCAGATCCTGACGCCCATCCCAGTCCTCCTGATCCAGGTCGTCGTCGCCGGTTCGCTCGATAAGCGCGACGTCACCATCGTCACGATGGCCATGATCGTCGCGATGCTGGCCTGGATGGGGCCGACCCTCGTCATCCGCGCCCAGGTGCTTACCATGAAGGAGCGCCAGTTCGTCGCCGTCGCCAAGCTCTCCGGCGTCTCTGACATGGGCATCATCTTCAAGGAAATCCTGCCCAATCTCCTGCCGTTCATCGCGGCGGCCTTTGTCGGGCAGGTGTTCGGCGCCGTGTTTGCGTCTTTCTATCTCGCCGTCCTGGGCCTCGGCCCCCTGCGCGAACCGCTCCTTGGCAACATCATCTGGGCCGCCCAGAGCCAGGGCGCGTTCTTCAATGGCTGGTGGTGGTGGCCGCTCGAACCGGCCTTCGCCATGATCCTGATCCTCGGCGCCCTGGCGCTGGTGAATATGGGCCTCGACGAGCTCGCCAATCCGCGCGTCAGAAGAACGGAATAGTCCCATGGTTTCTCTGGTCATGAATTCCGCAGCGAGCGCTAAACCGGCCGCACCATCCGCCAGCCAACCCGTGCTGCGCGTCAATAATCTCGAAGTCACCTATTATACCGATCTCGGCCGCGCCAAGGCACTCGACGCCGTTAGTTTCAGCCTCAAGGCCGGACAAAAACTCGGCATGGTGGGCGAGTCAGGATCGGGCAAAAGCACCTTGGCTCTCGCCATGATGCGCATGATCAAGCCGCCTGGCCGGATCGAGGGCGGGCAGGTCATTGTCGGTGACACTGACCTCATGAGCCTCACCGACGAAGGCATGCGCGCTGCCCGGCTCGACAAGATCGCCTATATTCCGCAGGGCGCGATGAATTCGCTTAATCCCGTCATGCGGATCGGGGCGCAGATGATCGACGCGGTCCGCTCCCACGTCCGCGGCGAGCGCGGTTCGGCCATTGAGGATCGCTGCACTGCCGCTTTGCGGTCAGTCGATCTCGATCCCGGCGTCTTCCGCATGTATGCCCATGAATTGTCGGGCGGCATGAAGCAGCGTGTCTGCATCGCCATCGGCATACTCCTCCGCCCCAGCGTCATCATCGCCGACGAGCCGACAAGCGCGCTCGATGTTGTGACGCAGCGGCAGGTGATGGAAACCATCAACCGCGTGCAGGCGGATATCAATGCCGCCGTCATCCTCATTGGCCACGATATGGGGCTGATGGCGCAGGCGGTGGATCAGGTCGCCGTCATGTATGCTGGGCGGCTCGTCGAAATGTCGAGCGTCCGGGAGATGTTCACCGATCCCAAACATCCCTACTCGCAGGCGCTGATTTCCTCGCTTCCCAATCTCGATACCAAGGGCGTGTTCCGCGGCATTCCGGGGCTTGCGCCCTCGCTGCTGCGCCTGCCGAGCGGCTGTGCTTTCCATCCGCGCTGCCCGCACGGACACGAAGAACTGCAGCGTTCGGTCCGGCCGGAACCGGTCACCTTGCCCGGTGGCCGCATGGTCGCCTGCCATCTCTATAACGAGGACGCTCATCGCCATGAGTGAAAACCTGCTCGAAATCCGCAAGGTCTCAAAAGTCTACCAGCGCGGGCTGCTCAGCTCGAAAGCGACGGTCGCGCTCAAGGAATTTTCGCTAACGCTCAAGGAGGATGACCCCACCATTCTGACGGTGGCCGGGGAATCCGGCTCAGGCAAGACGACGCTCGCCATGCTGCTGCTCGGTTTCATCACCGCGACGACAGGTGAAATCCTTTACCGGGGCAAGAACATTGCCGGGCTCGTCGGTAAGGAGCGGATGGCCTATCGTCGCGAGGTGCAGGCGGTATTTCAGGATCCGTTTGCTGTGTTCAATCCCTTCTACACCGTTGACCACCTGCTCACCGTGCCGATCCGCCAGTTCAAGCTCGCCAAGTCCAAGGCCGACGGCGTGAGGCGGATGGAAGAGGCACTAACGGCGGTAGGGCTGCGTCCGGAAGACGTGCTTGGCCGCTTCCCGCATCAACTCTCGGGCGGCCAGCGCCAGCGCATCAATGTCGCCCGGGCGCTGTTGCTGAAACCGCGCCTCTTGATCGCGGACGAACCCGTCTCGATGGTGGATGCTTCGCTCCGCGCCAATATCCTGGAATCGCTCCGCAACCTCCATCGCGATCACGGCGTATCGATCATCTACATCACTCATGACCTGACCACGGCCTATCACGTCGCCGACGATATCGTCGTGCTCTACAAGGGCGATGTGGTGGAAAAGGGCGATGTCGAGAGCGTCATCCGCAACCCGCAGCACAGCTACACGCGCCTCCTCGTCGACTCCATCCCCTGGCCTGATCTCAACAAAAAGTGGGGCGAGCCGCTCAAGCCGCGCGAGACGGTCTAGCCCGCGTTTCATCACCTCATCCGAAGTTTTGCCCGATGCTTGAAATTGCTGAATTCATCAGCCCTACGCCCTCGCCGGTCTGGAAGCTTGCGCTGCAGGCGGGGGTTAATCTTGCCGTGGGCGGCTTGCCGTTCGACAGCCTCAAACCCGGCGAACGCCTGGGCGACCTCGCGCCGCTCACGCGCATGAAACAAACCTATGAGGATGCAGGCTTCGAGCTTCGCGTCATCGAAGCGCGTCCGCCGCTCAACAAGGCCAAGCGCGGGCTGGATGGGCGCGACGAGGAGATCGATGTCGTCTGCACCCTACTCGAAAGCATGGGCAAGCTCGGCATTCCCGTCTGGTGCTACGAGTGGATGACCGATTTCAATTGGGTGCGCACCAATATGGCGACGCCCTCGCGGGGCGGGTCCGTGGTGACCAGTTTCAATGCCGCCGATGTCCCGGATAATCTCACCAGCAACCCGCCGATCGGCGAAGAAGAGCTCTGGACCAACCTTGAGTATTTTCTCAAGCGCGTGCTGCCCGTCGCGGAGCGGGCAGGCGTCAAACTCTCCATGCATCCCGACGATCCGCCGATCACGCCCATTCGTGGCGTCAGTCGCATCATGCGCGCGGTCGACAACTACCAGCGGCTCCTGGATCTGGCGCCAAGCCGGATGAACACAATCACGCTGTGTCAGGGCAATTTTACCCTCATGACCGACGACTTGCCGGCGGTGATCCGCAAGTTTGGCAAGACCATTTCCTTCGTTCATTTCCGCGATGTCAGGGGCGTGCCGACGCAATTCGAAGAAACCTGGCATGATGCTGGCAAGACCGACATGCTCGCCTGCATGAAGGCCTATCGCGACATCGGCTTCGACGGCGTCTTGCGCCCTGATCACGTGCCGACGGTCGAAGGCGATAGCAATGACAATGCCGGCTATTCCGCCTTCGGACGCCTTTACGCCATCGGTTACATCCGCGGCCTCCACGAGGCTGTCTATGCAGAAAGCCAGCCATCATGAAGATCGCCATCACCGGTGCCAGCGGGGGCATAGGCCGTGCCATCGTCGCCCTTGCCGAAGAGCGCGGCCATAGCGTCGTCGGAATAGACCGGGTCGAGCATCCGGACGTTGCGGCGAATGCACAGCGCCGGTTCGTCCTCGCCGACATGGGCGACTATGAAACGCTGCTTCAAGCCTTTGCGGGCTGCGATGCCGTGATCCACATGGCCGCCATTCCTTCGCCTGGGCGGCATCCCGATCATATCGTCCACAACAACAATGTCGTCGGCAGCTACAATGTGCTGCAGGCGGCTGCAGACAACGACATCCTGCGCGTCTGCCAGGCATCCAGCGTCAATGCCATCGGTCATGCTTTCAGCAAGGCCCCGCACTACGATTATTTCCCGATCGACGAAGATCATCCCAATTACAGCGAGGACCCCTATAGCCTCTCGAAATGGATCTGCGAGCAGCAGGCCGACGCCTTCGTGCGCCGCTATCCCGGCATGACCATTGCCAGCCTGCGCTTTCATTTCGTCTGCGAAGATCGCTCCGTGGCCAAGGGCTACTATGACCCGTTCCCGGAAAAGGCCCGGCACCTCTGGGCCTATACGCGCCGCGACGCCGCTGCCGACGCGTGTCTTCTTGCGCTGGAAGCCAAGTTTGAAGGCCACGAGGTTTTCTACATCGTCGCGCCTGATACGATTTCTGACGTGCCGAGCCGATCGCTCGCGGAAGAATTCATGCCTGACGTCGCGATCAAGGGCGTATGGGATGGCCGCCAGAGTTTTTTCAATTCGCAGAAGGCCGAACGTGTCTTGGGGTGGCATCATGGCCATGTTGAAAAGCCCTGAAACTGCTGCTCGCTCTGTCTGCAAGGCGATCGATTTTGGCTTCGCCGAGTGCCTTAGGTTTGTTGACTCGAAACTGAAGATTCAGCGTTTTTTTACTGACGATTGACAAGAGCGGTCGCGTGGCGGTAACGTTCCCATGACATAAGAAGCCGGTTGCGGCTCGTGTGGGG
>NZ_LMLO01000005.1:140789-239747 GCF_001421945.1 Devosia sp. Leaf64
TGTCTAAGAGCACTGCGGCGCGGGCGCTGGCGGGTTCGTCCAATATCACCGAGGAAACGCGGGAGCGGGTGGTCAAGGCGGCGGCGGCTGTGGGCTATGAGCGCAATCATCTGGCGGTTGGTATGCGGTCGGGGCGGAGCGGGATGTTGGGCCTGGTTATCCCCGATATCGCCAACCCATTCTGGGCCGATGTGGCGCGCGGCGCGCAGGACCGTGCGGCGCGGGCAGGGGCTTCGCTCCTGGTTTTTTCATCCGATTGGGACCCCAAGGCCGAGGCGACGCATTTGCAAACGCTGCGCCGGGCGCGGGTCGATGGAGCCATCGTCAATCCGGTCTCGGACAGCTTCGATGATCTCGATCGGTTTGGCATGCCGTGCGTTTTCATCGGCTCGAGCGCCGAGCGCTATCCCGATGTTTCGAGTGTTGGTTCGGACATTGCCCAGGCCGTGCGGCTCGGTCTTGATCACCTGGTTTCCAAGGGACACAAGGCGCCGGCGCTGATCCTTGGGCCGAAGTCGCGTCTTGCACGGGCGCGGTTTTTGCGGGCTGTGCATGAGCATTTCGTCGAGCGCGATCTTGATCCGGGCGTGCTCGCAATCGAGGACGGTGAATATACGGTCGAAGGCGGGCGCGAGGCAATGAAACGCCTTTTGGCCCAGCCTCGTGTTGGGCATCTGGCGGTTTTTGCGGCCAATGACATGATGGCGCTTGGCGCCATGATGGCGGTGCGCGACGCCGGACTCGATTGTCCGCGCGACGTTTCCATCCTTGGCTTTGACGGCATTCCCTCGGGCGAGTTTGCCTGGCCGGGACTGACCACGGTCGCCAAGCCCGGGCGCGATATCGGCGAGCGGGCGGTGGAAGGCCTTTTCGACGAAATAGAACACAAGCCGGAACATCGGCGCATCTATATGCCGTGCCGATTGATAGAGCGAGGCTCACTCGCCGATCTGTCGGTCACGGCGCCCCGGCGCGTAGCAGGGGCAGGGAGGAACTGATCATGGTTGCCAAGGATGGGCAGAAGATCTCGGCTGTGCTTTCGGATGGGAACGTTCCCGCTTCACTTGCGGCGGGCCGTGGAATTGGCGGTGGATCGGGTAGCATTCCGGTAACATCGAGCGGCAATTTGCGCGCTGGCGTGCGTCAGTGGTGGCCCTATTACGTCATGATGGCGCCGGGGCTGCTGTTCTTCTTCATCTGGCACTATGTGCCGATCTGGGAGGCCAAGATGGCCTTCGAACAGGTCCGCATCATTCCGCCCAATATCTGGGTTGGCCTCAAGAACTTTCAGCAGCTTTTTTCTTCGCCGATTTTCTATTCGGTTCTCGCCAACACGCTGATCATTTCGGGCATGAAGATCCTCTTGGTCTTCCCGGTGCCGATCATCGTGGCGCTGCTGCTCAATGAAATCCGCAATGGCAAATTGCGGGGCGTGATCCAGTCGGCGATCTATCTGCCGCACTTTTTGAGCTGGGTGGTGATCGCCGGCGTTTTCATTGCGCTCCTGTCGCCGACCGATGGCGCCGTCAATCAGATCCAGCAATCGATGGGGTTCGGCACGACGAACTACCTGACCAATACCGGCACGATCCGCTGGGTGCTGGTGATTTCGGAAATCTGGCGCTCGGCTGGCTGGGACAGCCTTCTCTATCTCGCTGCAATCTTTGCGATCGATCCGCAGCTTTATGAGGCGGCGGAAATGGATGGGGCCAATCGCTGGCAGAAAATCTGGCACGTCACCATTCCGGGCATCGTGCCGACCATTGCGACGCTGTTCATTCTCAACATGGGCATGTTCCTCAGCGCCGATCTCAACCAGATCATCAACTTCCAGAACGACGTGAACGCTTCGACCATCGATATTCTCGACACCTATGTCTACCGTCTGGGGCTTTCGACCGGCGAATATGCGCTGGCGACGGCAGCGGGTCTTTTCAAGGCGGTGATCGGCATGGTCCTCGTCGTCACCTCCCATCTCGTCAGCAAGCGGCTGACCGGCAAGGGGGTGTGGTGATGTTCGGTCAATCGCGCCGTACCCCGCTCGAGCGGGTCGAATATGTGCTCATCGTTTCGACGCTACTGCTGCTCGTCGTTTTTACGCTGCAGCCGCTGCTGAACCTTCTGGCCCTGTCCTTTACCGATCCGAGCAAGGTCGCGGGTTTTTCTGGCCTCTCGATCGTTCCAGACGGGTTTTCGACCGATGTCTGGACCCTCCTGTTGCAGCATCCCAATGTGCAGCGGGGCCTCTTCAACTCGATCTGGATGACGGCGACGAGCGTCTGCATCGGCGTAATGGGAACAGCGCTGATGGCTTGGGGCATGTCGCGGCCTAGGCTGCCGGGGCGGAGGCTGATCTTTATCCTTGTCCTCGTCACCATCGTGTTTGAGCCGGGCATCATTCCCGACTATTTCCTGATGAAGCGGCTGGGGCTGCTTAACACGCCCTGGTCGGTGATCATGTATAAGGCGATCAGCGCCTGGTACCTGATCATCCTCATCCGCTTCTTCGAGGAGATCCCCAAGGAACTGCTCGAAGCGGCCGAGCTCGATGGCGCCAATCCGTTCCAGACCTTCTTCATGGTCGTGCTGCCGCTGGCCAAGCCTGCGCTTGCCACCATCGCGCTCTTTTATCTCGTCCTCCATTGGAACGAGTTCTTCCGCTCGATGATCTATCTCAACGACCAGACCAAATGGCCGCTGCAGGTGGTGCTGCGGCAGTTCGTAATCGAGGGCGACAAGATCGCCATCGTCGGGGCGAACAATGCCAACAACAATATCGGTATCGCCCAGATCAACATCAGGGCGCTCAAGGCCGGGATGATCTTCATCACCATCCTGCCGATCCTCGCGATCTATCCGCTGATCCTCAAGTTTTTCACCAAGGGGACGATGTCAGGAGCGCTGAAGGGATGAGGGGACTCGGCGTTGGTGGCTCCACCCCTCCCGGCCTCCCCCATCAAGGGGGAGGTGCAGGGACGGTGGATGGGAAGTGCGAGGAGCAAGGCCCCCTCACCCGCCGCTTCGCGTCGACCTCTCCCCCAGAGGGAGAGGTGAAGGGCGTGCCTAGTAACAAGCCAAAACCAAAGAATTCCGCGCAAGCGGTGACGACTAAGAACAATGGAGGAGTAGTGCAATGACACTGAAGAAACTGCTTTTAGCGACGACGGCGATTGCCGTTCTGGGTTCGGCCGTTGTGCCGGCCATGGCACAGACGACGATTAGGCTGGTCAGCAAGGACCTGTTGACCACCAATCCCGATGACGTCAAGGAAATCGAGGAAATCGAGGCCGCGCTCAAGGCGCAGGGGCACGATATCGATATTCAGACGGTGGACTTGCCGGGCGGGACTTCGGCCTATGTCGATGCGCTGGGCGTGATGCTGCTTTCGGGCGATATCCCGGATATCATCTATTTCCAGGGCGGCGACCAGAAGATGGCCGAGCAGGGGATCCTCGAGGATCTCAATCCCTGGATCGAAAAATCCGAGCATATCAAGGCGGCGCTCTGGCCCCACAATGTCGAGCGCCTCGCCAACTATCCCTACCTTCTCTACATCTATCCGCCGCGTGCGCCGCAGCCGGTGATGCGCAAGGATTGGCTCGACCAACTTGGGCTGCAGCCGCCCAAGACCGTCGAGGAATATGAAGCGCTCTTCCAGGCGATTCATGATGCCGATCTCGATGGTGACGGCACGAAGGGCAATACGCTTGGCCTGACCGGGTTCGGCAATACCAACGAGCTCGATTCCATCTTCAACCAGGCATTCGGCGTGACCGGCACCTGGATGAAGACTGCGGATGGCGCTTGGGTCAATTCGCGCGTTACCGATGCCGAAAAGGCAAAGATCGAATTCTATGCGCGGCTCGCCGAAAAAGGCCTGTTCGATAAGGAATATGTGACCAACACGTTCGACGTGAAGGAAGACAAATTCTACACCGGCAAGGCCGGCGTGATGTTCGGCTCGTCACCGGAAGTGATCGACATCTATTCGGGCAAGATGCGCCAGGCCCATCCGGGCGAAAATATCGAACTAACGCTGCTGCCTATTCCGTCGGGTCCCGGCGGACAGGGGTTGGCGGCGCTCGATGTTTCCAAGGAATCGCGCGGCTGGGCGATCTCGTCCATTTCCGAGCATAAGGACGAGGCCTTTGCGGTGCTCGATTTCATGGCGTCCAAGGAAGGCCAGGACATCGACCGCATGGGTTTTGAGGGTGTGCATCACACGACCGATGCCAGCGGCGCGGTGACGTTTACCGACCAGATTTCGACCTGGTATGCCCGCTTCTTCAACGCTGCCAATTGGGAGCCACCGGTGCCGCTGCTGTCGGCAACTGGCCAGGCTGCGCTCGACACGATCAAGGCCAATTTCGTCGCCGACAATGCCTTTGTCTGGCCAGCCGAATATGCCGCCGAAGTCGACGCTGCCGAGCAGGTCTATCGCTCGTGGGTCGCCAAGTTCATCACCGGGGAAGCCTCGCTCGATCAGTGGGACCAGTTCGTCAGCGAATATAACGCTGCCGGTGGCCAACGCATGGCCGAGTATGCGGCGACGGTGCTCGGCAAGTGATCAAGGCCGGCTGGCAAGATACGGCCAGGGCCACGGAAAGACACCTCTCCCTTTGACGGGGGAGGTTGGGAGGGGGTGCGGGAGCCGCGAAGTCGTGGCTCTCATCCCCCTCCCTGACCCTCCCCGCCAGGGGGAGGGTGTCGACTGAAATTTCACGGCAAAGCCGGGTGAGAGCCTGGCGCCAATTAGAATGACAAAAGTCGGAACCTGACATGACACCAACCCTCTCATCCCGCATTCGCGGCATGCTTCATGGGATCGCTCTGGGCGATGCCCTGGGGGCGCCGGTCGAAAAACTGTCGGCGGCAGAGATCCGGGCGCGCTATGGGCGGGTGACCTCGGTGATGACGCGCTGGCACAAGATGGATCTGCCGCCCGAGCAGCGGAACCATCGGGTGCGCGGGGATGGCATCGTCACTGACGATACGCTGATGACCCTTGCGATGATGGACATCTATGCCGAGGTGGGGCGCCATCTCGACGCGTGGGACATGGCGGATGGGATGGTGCGCCAGATCGCCTGGACCAAGCGCTGGGTGCCCGAACTGGGGCGCGAAGCGATGTTGATCGATCGCCTGTTTTATCCCGAAAAATGGATTTTCCAGCGTCATCAATTGTCCAATTGCGACCCGCGCCAGGGCGGCATCGGCAATATGGTGAACTGTGGGGCCGCCATGTATATCGCGCCGATCGGAGCGACGAATGCGGCTGATCCCAAGGATGCTTACGACGAGGCGATCGCTTTCGCCTCGGGGCATCAGGAAAGCTATGGGCTTGAGGCGGCCGGCGTTATGGCCGCGGCGGTGGCGGCGGCTTTTGTGCCGGGCACCACGATCGACCAAATCGTCGATACGGTCATCGGGCTCGCCAAGGACGGCACGCGAGCAGCGATCGTTGCTATCGCCGACGAGGCGCGGCGGTTGCGGGGCACAGGTGCCGATCATGCCGAGGTTTGCGAGGCGTTTCATGCTGCTATCGCGCGCTTTTCAGTGATGGGCGATGACGTCAATCACAGTGCCGACAAAGCGGGGCGGGTGAGCGACGCCTATCGGCCGAGCCGGCTCCTTTCCATCGAGGAATTGCCGCTGGCGCTGGGTTTTTGCCTTTTCAATCGGGGGGACTTCCGCCTTTCGATCGAAGACGGGATCAATTCGGGGCGCGATACGGATTCGATCGGCGTCATGGCCGGGGCGATCCTTGGGGCCATGCATGGTGAGGCCGTGATCGATGAAGGCGAGCGCGACCAGATCGATGCTGCCAATCGCCTGACGCAGACGGCCTCGGCCGATGCTTTCTCAAAAACCGTGGCCGCGATCATTGCGGCTGACCGCGCAGCCCAGGCCCAACGCGATGCGGCACGCGCCGCCCTTTTCGAGCCAGCGTAATCGCTGGCCTTCCCATCTTTTGCCAAGAAAGACGCCGAATGCTCTCTGAAATCCAAATCCTTGAAAAGATCTATGCCGGCTTTATCGGCAAGGCCATTGGCGTGCGCCTCGGTGCGCCCGTCGAGCCGACCATCTGGAGCTATGAGCGCATCCAGAAGACCTATGGCGAGGTGACGCAATATCTGCGCGATTTCAAGAATTTCGCGGCTGACGACGACACCAATGGCCCCGTCTATTTCATCCGCGCGCTGCGCGACTATGGGCTCGGGGCCACTGCCGAGGATGTGGGCAAGACCTGGCTCAACTATGCCGCCGAAGAGCATGGCATGTATTGGTGGGGCGGGTTCGGGGTGTCGACCGAGCACACGGCCTATCGCAACCTCCGCGCCGGTATTCCCGCGCCGCAATCGGGCTCGATCGCGCAGAACGGCACGACGGTGGCCGAGCAGATCGGCGGGCAGATCTTTATCGACTCTTGGGGCTGGGTGAATCCGGGCAATCCGCAGCGGGCGGCGGATATGTCGGCCATGGCGGCGAGCGTTGCCCATGACGGCGACGGGCTCAATGGCGCACGGTTCTGCGCGGCGGCGATTGCGGCGGCGTTCGAGGCTAAAAGTATCGACGAGATCATCGAGACGGCGATGAAGACGATCGATGCGGGGTCGACCTATGCGCGGGTGTGCCGGGCGGTGATCGATTTTCACAAGGCCAATCCGGACGATTGGCGCGCGTGCCGCGACATGCTGACGGCCGATTGGGGCTATGACCGCTATCCTGGCGTTTGCCACATCATCCCCAATGCCGGCGTGACGATCATGTCGATCCTCTATGGCAAGGGTGACTTGCCGCGCACGGCCGAGATCGCGACCATGGCGGGCTGGGACACGGACTGCAATGCGGGCAATGCGGCGGCGATTGTCGCGACATTCCAGGGTTTGCATGAGGGTTGGGACAAGTATCGCAAGCCGATCAACGATTTCCTCGTCGCTTCGGGGATCGTGGGGACGATCAACATCGTCGATATTCCAAGCTTTGCGCGGGAGCTGACGGTTTTGGCGCTGCAATTGGCGGGGCGCGACGTGCCGGCGCTGTGGCAGGAGGATTTCACGCGCCGCGGGTTGCGGTTAGATTTCGACCTGCCGGGTTCGACGCATGGGTTCCGGACCGAAGGGTTCAACCAGATTTCGCTGAAACACTCGGACGAGCGGCATGTCGAGGGGTCGCGCGGATCGCTCGAAATCCAGCTCGATCGGCTCGAGCGCGGGCAGGGCGGGCGGGTGTTTTGGAAGCCGTTCTATCGGCGGAGCGATTTTGACGACGAGCGCTATCGCCCGATGTTTACCCCGGTGGTGGATGCGGGGCAGACCGTGTCGTTCAAGCTCTGGCTCGATCCCTGGAATGGTGACGGCAATCTGCGGGTCGCGCCCTATGTGCGGCGCACGATGAGCGGGGCGATCGAAGAGACGGGCGCCTGGCATGTGCCTTCGGCGGATGGCTGGCAGGACTATAGCTTCGTCGTGCCCGAGGGTGTCGAGGCGATCGACGAGATCGGGATTTCGATCGAATATTTTGGCCGGGTCAAATTCCTTGGCCGGCTGTTCCTCGCCGATTTCAAGGTCGAAGGCGCGGGGCATACCGTGATCGAGCCCGAGACCGAAGTGCAGGAATGGGGCGCTATTTCCCGCTTCACCTTCAATCGTGGACACTGGACCAAGAGCTTTGGCCGCATTCAGGGGCATACGGCGGGGGATGCCGATATGTGGACCGGGCACTATTACGCCAAGGATGTCACCGTGAAGGCCGATATCCAGCGGCTGTCCGGCGCATCGCAACTGGTGACGGCGCGCGTGCAGGGGACCGGTCGGTTCTATGCTGCAGGGTTCGAGGGCGACGAGGTCGTCATCCTCAAGGAAAATTTCGGGTCGACCGTTTTGGCGCGGGCGCCGTTCAAGGCGGACGTGGGCAAGAGCTACGAATTCGCCTTTGCCGTGGCGGGCGATCGGCTGAGCTTTTCTGTCGATGGCCGCGAGCTGATCAGCGCGACGGACACTTCCTACGAATACGGCATGGCGGGCGTGCGGCTGGCTTCAGCCGGGCGGCTCAGCATGGGCCGGTTCGAGATCATCGAAGCGGCGTAAGCCGGTAAGGAGACCAGCATGTCGGAAATCGAACTCAAGCATGTCGGCAAACGCTATGGCGCGGTGAGCGTGCTCGAAGACATTTCGCTCGAAATGGGTGATGGCGAATTCGTCGTGCTGGTCGGGCCTTCGGGCTGTGGGAAATCGACGCTGCTGCGGATGATCGCGGGGCTCGAGGACATTACGGCGGGCGAGATCACCATCGGGGGTAAGGTCGTCAACAATATGCCGGCGAAGGAACGGGACATCGCCATGGTGTTCCAATCCTATGCGCTTTATCCGCATATGAAGGTCGCCGACAATATGAGCTTTTCGCTCCGGCTGGCCGGCACGTCCAAGGCCGAGATCAAGGCACGGGTGGCGGAAGCGGCATCGATCCTCGGGCTCGAAAACCTGCTTGATCGTTTGCCGCGCGAGCTGTCGGGCGGGCAGCGGCAGCGTGTCGCCATGGGCCGCGCCATCGTGCGCAATCCGCGGGCGTTTCTCTTCGACGAACCGCTCTCCAATCTCGATGCGAAGCTGCGCGTTAAAATGCGGGGCGAGATCAAGCGCCTGCATCAGCGCTTGGGTAAAACCATGATCTATGTGACGCATGACCAGACCGAGGCCATGACCATGGCCGACAAGATCGTCGTGATCAATGGCGGCCGGATCGAACAGGCGGGTGCGCCGCTCGAGCTCTATAACAACCCGGCCAATCTTTTCGTCGCCGGGTTCATCGGCTCGCCGGAGATCAATCTGTTCGAGGCGCGCTATGAAGGCGGCAGCGAGGTGCAGGTTGGCGGCGAGGCCCTGCCGATCGGCGCGCCGCTCGATGTCGCGCCGGGGACGGACGTGGTCTATGGCGTGCGGCCGCAGCAGATCGCGGTCGGGGCTTTGGGTGTGCCGGTCACGGTGCAGATCGTCGAGCCGACAGGCGATGCGCAGGAAGTGCTGGCGCGATTGGGCGAGAAAGATATTTCGGTCGTGGTGCGCGACCATGCGCTCTTAAGTCCAGGCGAGCAGATTAATCTCGTCATCGACCCCACGCGCATCTTCATCTTTGACAAGGCGACGGGGCTGAGGCTGCGGTGACTTTTGCGCTCAAGCAGTTCAACCCAAGTGCGACCGGACCACTCGATGGCATAAGGGTGCTCGACCTCAGCCGGTTGATGGCGGGCAATATGCTCAGCCTGCAACTGGCTGATTTTGGCGCCGATGTCATAAAGATCGAGCCGCCTGAGGGTGATCCTTTGCGCGACTGGAAGGATGATGGGCATTCGCTATTCTGGAAGACCTATGGCCGCAACAAGCGCTCGGTCATGCTGAACCTGCGCGAAGCGGCAGCAATGGATGCGCTGTGGCGGCTGGTTGAAACAGCAGATGTGTTCATCGAGAATTTTCGGCCCGGCACGCTCGAAAAGATGGGACTGGCGCCGGACAAGCTGCTGGCGCGCAATCCCGATTTGATCGTCGTGCGGATTTCGGGTTTTGGACAGACCGGGCCCTATGCGCATCTGCCGGGGTTTGGCACGATCGTCGAGGCGATGAGCGGCTTTGCCGATCGCACCGGATTTCCCGATCGCGAACCAGTCCTCCCGCCTTTGGCGCTGGCCGACATGATTGCCGGGGTCTATGGCGCCTCGGCAACGATGATGGCGCTTTATGCGCGGCAGGCGGGAACGGCGCGGGGGCAGGTGATCGACCTGTCGCTACTTGAGCCGATGTTCTCGGTGCTCGGGCCGGAAGCGGCGATCCACGCGGTGACCGGCAAGATCAAGCAGCGGGTGGGCAGCGCTTCGAATACGGCTTCGCCGCGCAATGTCTACAAATGTGCCGACGGCAAATATCTGGCCCTGTCGGGATCGACGCCGGCAGTGGCCAAGCGGATTTTTGAAATCATCGGGCGGCCCGAGATGATGAGCGATCCGCGCTTTGCCACCAATTCCGACCGGGTGAAAAACCGCGCTTTGGTCGACGCAGCGATTGGCGACTGGTTCGCCACACGCGCGAGTGCGGAAGCGCTCGAAACCATGCGGCAGGCTGGGGCGACCGTCGGGCCGGTCTATAATATTGCCGACGCGATGAGCGATGCGCACTTTGCCGAGCGCGAAATTGTCGTCGATGTCGAAGACGAGGGTTTTGGGACGCTGCCCATGCACAATATCGTGCCGCGAATGTCGGCAACGCCGGGCGTCTGGCGGCGGCCGGCGCCGGCTTTGGGCGAGCATAATAACGACCTCCTCAGCGAGATCGGGCTTGATCCCGCGACTTTGGAGAGTGGCAAAGAATGATGCGCTCGCTGCTTTACGTGCCGGCCCATGCCGAACGGTTTATCGCCAAGGCTCATGAGCGCGGTGCCGATGCCGTCATTCTCGATCTGGAAGATGCCGTGCCAGAGGACGCCAAAGATCGGGCGCGCGATGGGCTTTCAGAGACGGTTGCTCACGTGCGGCGCGGTGGCGCCGAGGTGCTGGTGCGGATCAATAGCGGCGAGCGGCTGGAAGAAGACGCATTGGCTGCGATTACGGCAGGCGCCGATGGGCTTTATGTGCCGAAAGTCAGAAGCCGGGACGACCTCGTGGCCCTTGATGGCTTACTTACCCCCGCTGAAGACCGTCTTGGCAGACCGAGTACCAGGATCGTGGCGCTGCTGGAAGATATCGGCGCGGTGCTCGACGCGCGCTTGATCGCCAAAGGTCCGCGGCTTTTGGGTCTGTCGGTCGGTGGCGAGGATCTGGCGCTTTCGCTTGGCGCTGAGCCGACGCCCGAGGTTTTGAAACTGCCCAAATTGCTCGTCCACTATGCCGCCAAGGAACATAACCTGATGTCCTTCGGTATGCTGCGCTCGACGGCAGACTATTCCGATCTCGATGGCATTGCAGCTGCAGCCCGGGAAGCGCGGGACCAAGGATTTGATGGTGCAACCTGTGTCCATCCCGCCGTCGTCCCTGTCCTCAATGCCGAGTTTTCACCAAGCCCGGCGCAGCGGGCTTGGGCAGAGCGGGTGGTTGCCGAGGCCGAGGCCGGCGAAGGCGCCTTCCAGATCGATGGACGGATGGTCGACGCCCCCGTCATCGCGCGGGCGCGTTCGCTGCTTGCTCGAGGTTAGGCGGGAGGAGCTAATCAGCTCTTGGGCCAAACGTGATCGACGTATTTGCAACTTAATTCAAAGTGGTTGCTTTCCCTGCCAATTGGCGGGGTAAATTATGATTGAGTATGAACGGTTAAGGCCAGACGAGCGAACCCCTTGGGACGCCGTCGTGGTCGAGGTGACGCAGATTTTCGGTCGCAGCGTTGCCGATGTTGCAGCGGTAGAACAGATCGCGTGCGTGCCGGTGCCGGTCCGTCAGGCGTTGCTAGATGCAGAGAAATTGCGCGACCAGTTGAATCTGAAGCGGATCGTCGTCCGTATTGCGGATGAGGGGCTTTGGAACCCGGAATGGGGTCACCTGGCGCTTAAGCCCTAGTGATTTGGATTCTGGCTGTCTCGTCGGCAGCTCGACACAGCAGACTTCGGCGGTGAGCCGACGGAGGCCTACTTCTCCGCAGCGCTGGCGTCTAGCTTTTTGCCTTCCCGACCTTGGTGACCAGGAGCTGGTTGAGCCGCATTTTGTCGGCATCGACGACCTCGAAAAGATAACCGGCAGCCTCGACCTTATCGCCCTTGCGGGCGGCACGGCGGAGGCGATGAACGATGAAGCCGCCGATGGTTTCGTAGCTCGCTTCAGGCTCGAGATGCTTGACCCCTAGTGCGCGGGTGACGTCGACGAATGGAGCGACACCATCGATGAGCCAGCTTTGTTCATCGCGCCTGAGGATGGCCTGTTCTTCAAATGGATTGGCGAGGCCCTGCATAAGCGCGCCCATCAGGTCCTTAAAAGTGACAACACCAACCACGTGGGCGTATTCGCTGACCACCAGCGCAAAGCCGGTGTTCTGCGCTTGAAACTCAGCCAGCACTTCCCAGACATTGAGCGTATCGGGAACGGACAACACATCCCGCTTTGCCGAGGCAAAATCGACTTCGCCATGTTTGTCGATAACAGTGGCGAGGACGTCTTCCGCCCGGACGCAGCCAATCACGACATCGATGCTGCCGTCGCAGATCGGATAGTGGGAGAAGGGGCGTCGTCTCACCTTGTCCTGCTGGACCTCGTGGGGATCGCGGATATCGAGGAAGACGATATCGTCGCGGATCGTCATCACCGAGGTGACGCTGCGCAGCTCGAGCGACAGCACATTTTCGATCAGGCGCTGCTCGTTCTTCATCAACATGCCGGAGGCGGCGCCACCCGCCAGGATCATGCGAAAATCCTCGGCGGTTACCTCGTCGGCCGTCACCTTGGCGTCGATATTGAACCAGCCGATGATGACATCGGAAAGCTTGCCGAAGAACCAGACCAGTGGCCTCAATACCTTGACCGCTCCTTCCGGAAACCAGACCAGCGACAGCGCAATCTGTTCGGGCACCAACATGGCGATGCGCTTGGGGGTGAGATCAGCCAGCAGGACAAAAAGCAGGGTGACGGCCAAGAAGGCGAGAACCGAACCGATCGCCAGGGCTAGTTCCGGTGGAGCGCCGAGAAGTTCGAGGCCTCCGGCAAAGAGTGGGCCGAAGGCGTCGTGTCCTAAAATACCGGCCAGAATGGAGACGGCATTGGTGACGATCTGGAGAGCGGTCAGAACATTGCCGGCATCGGCGCGTAGCGCGACAAAGCGGAGCGCTTTGCTGTTACCAGCTTCCGCGAGAGAGCGTATCCGAAGATCGCGTGCGGCAGCAAACGCGATCTCGGATAGTGAAATGAGAACGCTGACACCGATAAGGACTATGATCAGCAGGACGCCGAGGACTGGGGACATGGTGATCTCCGGTTGCTCGCTTCACCTACAGCCTAAAAGCGAAAATGCCCATAGCGCCGTGCAGGGTGTGCTTGCGGAGCGACCATCTCAGAGGTGAGAACGCTCTGATGCATCTTATTGATATTGAGGCAGCACCAAGCCGGGGCCGCTGGGTTCTGCGGCGTTTCCGTTCGTCAATGTCAGTTTTGAGTTTGGAGACAAAGAGAGTGGGATGTCTTCGCCGTCAAAAGTGATCGTGCCTTGGATGGAACGGGCCGACAAACCAGTGACTGCACGGATTTGACCGGTTCGATCAAGGGTCACGCGCGTACCGCTGGGGAAGCGGCAAAGGAGTTCGCCGTCGCGATAGATGGTGCCGTCGGCTTCCGTATTGACCAGTTCGAAGCGGATGCCGTCCACCGTTCGGGCATAGGCGGTTTCCCAGAACTCATGCTTGTGGAGGACTGGTTTGGGCAGAAGGCTCGTGAACCAGACGGTGCCATCGGGCCGCGGGAGTATGCCCGACAGGCGCTCGATGAAATCGAGGAGGGTGAGGATTGCGGGCGAGTATTTTTCGGTAAAGCCAGCCGCGCCGGTGAACGGATTGAGCGTTTGCGGGAAGCGATCGGCATCGACAAGGGCGGCGAGGGTCGGCTGCATGATCCAGGTCAGTTCGGTGTGATGGCCGTGGTGCTCGAAGGCGTGGGGCGTCCGGATGAGCGTCAGGAAGTTGCTCGGACCGGCCCAGCTGTTTTGCGCGAAATTGGGATCGAAACGCGGATCGTTGAGCGCGATGGATGTCAGCGGGAATTTGGCGAAGAATTTGCGGGTGTTGAGCAGATAGCGTTCAAGCGCGGTGCGGAACTGGTCAGCTGTGCCGATCTCGCAGGCGAGGACGCGGAGCAGCACGTCGGACTGGATGCGGACCAGACGACCGTGGCGGTCGCGGTCATAGAAGAAGTGGTCATCGGCGTCGAAGCATTGCGCGAAGAGGGCGGCGCGGCTGGCTTCGGACTTTTCTGTCCAATCGGTACCGGTTTGGCCGATTGTCTGCGCCATGAGGCTGAGATAGTGGCGCTGGCAGGCGACATTGGCGGTCAGGTCCGGCGCGATGAAGGGCAGGATCGGGTTGTCGGGATCGAAGCGCGTCGGGTCATTGCCGAAGGGGCTGTCGGGCACGTGCCAGAAGCGCGAGGAGAGGTCGTGGCCGGTATCGTAGGTCGAAAAGGCTTCGACGGCGCCGGTGCCGAGCGTGTCGCGATGGGTGGCGAGCCAGGCGTCGTAGCGGGCCATTGACGCGGCCATGTGGGTTAGCCAGGCGTCGTCGAGGCCATTAAGGCGGTAGTGGTTCCAGACGGCGCGGGCGAGGGGGCTGACGAGCTGGATCTGGCTGAAGCCCGCACCCTGTGGCGTCAGCTTATAGGGAAAGAGGCCGTCCTCGCGTTGGTGCTTGGCGAAGGCGGAGAAGGTTGCCGTTGCGATCGAGGGCAGGAAGCGGCTGAGGATTTCGGCATTGATGGTGCCGGTGCTTTCGAGCCAGCAGCCGTTATAGATGCCGCCCTCGTGGAGGATCGGGGTGTCGTCGGCGGCAGGGGCGATGCAGTCGAAAAGCTCGCGGACCGCCTGATAATAGCGGTTGGTAAGGCGCTGACTGCTCGAGGCAAATGCAACGCCTGATGCCAGCCACTCGTCGAGCAATGCATCATCGGCAGGTTTTGCCAGCGGGCCGATAAGGGATGCGGTGTGTTGATTGCGCAGTGTCTCGAGGAGGCTGGAGGTCACGCAGGGACCTCAATGCGCGCGCCATCGGCGTCGAAAAAGTGAGCATCGCGGCCGTTGAGGCCCAGGGTGACTTTGTCGCCGCGGGTGTGCTTGGCGTGGCCCGGGGCTTGGGCGAGCACGGTTTGTCCATCGGCCAATGCCACATAGACGAAAAGTTCGCTGCCGAGATACTCGACGAGGGTGATGGTGCCCTCGATGGTGACGTCTCCCGGCTCGCCGATGCGCAGGTGCTCGGGGCGGATGCCGACGGTGACGTCGCCGGGAACGACTGAAATGGGCAGGGTGCCAAAGCCTGTGAGGTTGACGCCCCCGGCGGAGGCTGTCCCCTTGATCAGGTTCATCTTGGGTGAGCCGATGAAGCTCGCGACGAAGAGGTTTTTGGGGCTGTTGTAGAGCTCGTAGGGCGTGCCGACCTGTTCGAGATTTCCCTTGTTGAGCACGGCGATCCGCGTTGCCATGGTCATGGCTTCGGTCTGGTCGTGGGTGACATAGATCATCGTCGTGCCAAGGCGATTGTAGAGATTGGCGAGTTCGACGCGCATCTGGACGCGCAGTTCGGCATCGAGATTGGAGAGTGGTTCGTCGAAGAGGAAAAGCTGGGGTTCACGGACGATGGCGCGGCCGATGGCGACGCGTTGTTTCTGGCCGCCGGAAAGCTGGCGCGGCTTGCGGTCCATCAACTCGTTGATCTGGAGGATGCGCGCCGCCTCGGTGACGCGGCGGTCGATCTCGGCTTTTGGCATGCGCAGATTTGAAAGGCCGAAGGCGAGGTTTTTCCGGACGCTCATATGCGGGTAGAGCGCATAGGACTGAAAGACCATCGAGAGATTGCGCTGGCTGGCAGGCAGGTCGTTGACGATGCGATCGCCGATGCCGATCGTGCCGTCGGTGATGTCTTCAAGCCCGGCGATCATACGCAAAAGGGTGGATTTGCCGCAGCCCGAGGGGCCAACGAGGACGAGAAATTCGCCCGACTGCACCGCAAGATCGATGCCGTGGACGACTTCGAAACCGGAATAGGATTTGCGAACCTGGCTGAGGGTGACAGATGCCATGGAAGCCTCTCTACTTTAGTCCGCTCATGGCAATGCCGCGGATGATCAGACGCTGAAAGATGATGAAGAACAGGATGATCGGCAGGATCGAGAGGATCGACATGGCGAACATCGGGCCATATTGGCTGACGCCGTCGGAGCTGATGAAGCTGCGCAGGGCGAGGGGGACGGTGTAGTCCTCGATATCGTTGAGATAGACCAACGGCCCGAGGAAATCTTCCCAGGTCCAGATGAACGAGAAGATCGCGGCGGTCGCCATGGCTGGCAGCGAGAGCGGCATGATGATGGCCCAATAGATCTTGAAGGGCGAGCAGCCATCGATCATCGCCGCTTCATCCAATTCGCGCGGCAATTGGCGAAAGAACTGGATCATCAGGAAGATGAAGAAGGCGTCGCCCGCGAGAAATCGCGGCACGATGAGGGGCAGGTAGGTGTCGACCCAACCGAGGTTGAGGAAGAGCAGATATTGGGGGATGAGGACGACGTGATAGGGGATCATCAAGGTCATCATCATCAGCGCGAACCAGAGCGTCTTGCCTGAGAATTCGAGCCGCGCAAACGCGTAGGCCGCAAAAGAACAGGAGATGACGTTGCCGATCACCGATAGGACGGTGACGACGGTCGAATTCCAGAAGAAGCGCGTGAAGCTGACGGGAAGGGCATTCCAGCCGGCCCAGTAATTCTGCCACTGGAATTCGCTGGGCCAGAGGCTGAGATCGCCAAAGATCTCATTGTCTGGCTTGAGTGAGCTCGCGAGCATCCAGATCAGCGGATAGACCATGATCAGCGAGGTGATGATCAGGAAGATATGCTTGAGAAAGGCCGAGCGCTTGGCGCGGGCTTCCTTGGCGGCGCGATAGGCGCGGGCGATGTCGGCAGTCGATTGCGTGGGCATTGTCGTTTCGGTCACGGCTCAGCCTCGCTCGTTTTCATAGTGGACCCAGTATTTCGAGGTCCAGAAAGCAATGGCGGTGAAGGCGGCGATGATCAGCAGCAGCACCCAGGCGAGCGCCGAAGCATAGCCCATGCGGAGGAAACTGAACGCCTCGTTGTAGAGATAGACGGTGAAGAAGAGGAGGCTATCGAGTGGTGCGCCTGTGCCGCCCGAAATGATGAAGGCGCCCGAAAAACTCTTGAAGGCCTCGATCATCTGGAGAACCAGATTGAAGAAGATCACGGGCGCGAGGAGCGGCACGGTGATCGAGAAAAATTTTCGCACCGGGCCCGCCGCGTCGATCTCGGCAGCCTCATAGAGATCCTGTGGAATGGCGCGGAGGCCGGCAAGGAAGATCAGCATGGGCGAGCCGAATTGCCAGATGGCAAGGACGATCAGCGTCCAGAGCGAATATTTGGGATCTGACAGCCAATAGGGCCCATCGCCGCCGAAAAGGCGCAGGATGGAATTGATCACGCCATCGTAGTTGAACAATTGCCGCCAAAGGATCGCAACGGCGATGGAGCCTCCAAGAATGGACGGCAAATAGAACAGCGCCCGATACCAGCCGATGGCACGGATACCCTTGTCGAGCGCCATGGCCACGCCGAGCGCGAACATGAGCTTGAGCGGCACCGAGACGACAACGAAGGTGAACGTCACCTGCAGCGCCTTCCAGAAGCGCTGGTCCATCTGGAACATATAGGTATAGTTATCGAGGCCGATCCACTGCGGCGGCCGGACGACATTGTACTTGGTGAAGCTGAGATAGAGCGAAGCCAGGATCGGTCCGATGGCGAGGAGGAAAAAACCGATCAGCCACGGCGAGAGAAAAGCGTAGCCGGCAAAATTGCGTTTAAGAAACTTGTGCATCCCAGCCTCATGAAGAAGAGAGAACCCGCCGCCCCCAGGGAGAGACGCGGCGGGTCTGGTCAGGCTCAGGCGCGTGCCAGAATCGCCTTGGCCTGATTGAGGAAGTCGGTTGCCACTTCCGGAATGCTGCGCTCGCCGAGAAGCACCGACACAGCCAGGCGCTCAAAGGTCTGCTCCACTTCGGCCGAACCGCTCGGTGGCGGTGCGGTCAATGGCGCGGTCTTGCCCTGGATCTTGTCGAAGAACTCGACCGAGACCTTTTCGGCCGGCGAAAGATCGGGTTCGAGTGCGGCGCGCACCTCGGCATTGGAGGGGATGCCTCGCTCGAGGCCGAGGACCTTGGTCATGTCGAGATCGTTGACGAAGGCGCTCATATAAGCGGTGGCCGCCTCGGGATTGGCGCTGTTGCGGGTGAGACAGACGAACTGGCTCGGCTGGATGACCGACCCCGGGATCATGTCTGGCGTGTTGGGATAGACCGCAGCCCCGAGTGCATCCTGCATCAGGCCCTGCACGCCGACGAGCTGATTACTCCAGAGATAGGACATGGCCGACTTGCCCGTGACGACGCCGAGCTGGCTCAGTTCGGAGACGCCGGCGAGCGCTGCAGATTCCGGTCCCGGCGGGGTGCCGCCAGCATCGCGGATCGCCGCCCAAGTGCTCCAATATTCCTCGATGATTTCCTGGGTCGGGCCATAGGAGCCATCCTCATTGTAGAGGTTAGCACCCTTTTGGACGGTGAAATCGGAGAAGTTCTGATAGTCGGCGGTGTTGTCGTCGGTGCCTGCAACACCCGTTGCGTCCTTGATCGCCTTGGCGACGTCTTTCAACTGATCATAGGTATAGGCGTAGGGGTCGAAGGTTTCGCCGATCTTGATACCGGCCTCTTCGAAGAGGCGCGTATTGTACATGGCCATATGCGAGTTCGCGCCGATCGACAGCGCATAGAACTGACCGTCGACGGTACCGGCGTCGATAGCGCTCTGGTCCATTTTGGAGATATCGAGGCTCTTGCCGACATAGTCGTCGAGCGGCACGACGGCGCCATTGGCTATGTACTCGAATAGCACGCCATAGCCCTGCTGGATCACGTCCGGCATATTGCCGCCAGCGATCTGTGTGGTGAGTTTGGTGAAGTAATCGGCAAAGCCAAGGGTTTCACCGCTGACTTTCACACCAGGATTTTTGGAATTGTAGATATCGATCACCGCGAAGGTGCGCTTGTCGCGCTCAGGATTGCCCCACCAGAAATGGCGGACGGCGGTATCCTGCGCGAAAGCGAAACGCGGCATGGCCGAAAACGCCACGGCCGAGCCGGCCACGCCTAAAAACGTTCGTCTCGTGAATTTGCTCATCGTGTTCCTCCCTTGAGTATTCTTGGTTTCGGCCCTCGCGTGCGGTGTAGAGGGCAATCGATTTTTGAGTGACGTACCTCTTGCCTGCGCATTGGCTGCGCTGGTCGGGGTGTGATCAATGTCGATGGTGATGCGAGAGTGGGGCTGTTACAGACGCCATGCGTCGCAAGAACTTCTCGGCTGGGCCGCCTGCACGTGAGACCATTCCATCCTCCCGCTGCCCCATTTGGGGTCCTGATGCGGCGCTGCTGGGAATGGGACGTCCCGCCAACCGCGACCGCACGGTTGAGTTCATTTTGCGGGCAACTCAGAAGGTCGATACGAACATCTGTCCGTGGTTTAGACGGTCAGACAGAAGACGTACCGCGTAGCTCACGCTTTACCACATACCCTGGCTGGGCCCTTGGGCCCATGACGTGTCTCCGGCCGTTCCTGAGAGGTTAACCCCGCTCAGACAGCGGCAAGATTGCTTTAACTTCCATACAAGTCAAGGGCTAGCTGACTCGTTCAGGTCGCCGCGGCGCTGTTGGCCAGCCTATCAAGTGGCTGGTGTATGCTGTGGTGGCGGTGCCAGACTATTGCGCGCAGGCGGCGCCATTGGCAGCGGTGCTGCTTTCAAGGCAGGCGCATTGGGCTTCGAACACAGCCTCTTCGTCCTTGGTCAGTTTGCCACCGCGAATGAGGAGTTCGAGCTGGGAGCGGCAAAGTTGGGCTTCGACCGAGGCTGGTTCAGCTTGACTGACCCTAACAATGAGCGCCGAGGTCTCGCAGCGATAGGGCAGGAATGTGCTGGCTGCGCCAAAGCTCATCATCTCGAAGGTGATGGCATTGGCGATCTCCAGTTCCTGGTCCGATTGCGGGCAAATGCCGGCTTCGGCCGTACAACCATTGGCGATGAAATTCTCGTTCTGGGCGAGGAAGTTGTAATTGATGTTGTCCGAGCCATAGGTCTCGAGCGCCCTTGCCCAGGCTTCGCCAAAGCCCCGGCACTTCTCGGCGGGCCAGGAGTTGTCCTCGGCGGCAGAGGCGCCAGTGCATGCAAAGAGAAGGGCGAGCGCCAAAAGGGTTTTCTGCAGTTTCAAATTCCACGACCGGTGTTTGCGGAGACCATAAGGGCTGGTCTGGGCGAGAAAAAGTCGCGCACCGGTTTGACCCCAAGATTGTATTGGGGCTGGGTGTGCAGGCGAGGGGGCAGCCAGGCCAGACGATGAGCAGCGGTGGACGTCGCACGGAACAAGGGATGAGTTGATTGCGCTTATCATCGTCGGCACAGCAGCAACGCGCTTTTCTAGACGTCAACATCAGGGCATTACGGTGAAGTTTAGTCGCCACTTTTCAGCGGTTCTGCTGGCACTGGCTATGAGCCATGTGCATCTGCCGCCAAGCCTGGGTGAGGAGCCAGCCGGGCAGTCCTGCATCGTGGTGGGCGAGCAAGAGGTGTGCATTTCAGCCGCGCAATACCGTGAGGATGTCTGCGCGGCTATCGCGGTTTTTGCGACGCATTGGGGTCTGCCGCCAGATTATTTTGCGCGTCTCATTTGGCAGGAAAGCCGCTTCGATCCCGCAGCGATTAGTCCGGCGGGCGCAGAGGGTATCGCTCAGTTCATGCCCGCTACCGGGCGCCTCCGGGGCTTGGTCGATCCTTTCGATCCCGCCGAAGCGATGGCACGGTCCGCCGAATATCTCCGCTTCCTCGAACTCAAATTTGGAAATCTTGGATTGGCAGCCGCGGCCTATAATGGTGGCGAGGGAAGGATCACCGGCTACATCGCCAATGGCGGTGGTTCGCTTCCGGCGGAAACGCGGGCCTATGTGATGATTGTCACGGGCCGTGCGGTCGACGCTTGGCTCGGAGGCAATGTCGGCGAGGTGGATTATACGCTCGATCAGGACACCGATTTCCAATCGGCCTGCATCAACATGGCTCAATCCGTTCAAAGTCCCGATCTCACTGTGCGACCCGCAGAATGGCAGCCCTGGGGCGTGCTCATTGCGCAAAGCGCATCGGCCGATCAGGCGCAAACCCGATTTGCGGCGGCGCAGGCTGAGTTTGCTGCCGAACTATCCGATGAGAAGTTGATGTTGATCACGGTGCGAAATCCCCGGTTTGGGAACCGCACGCGCTTTTCGGCCATGGTCGGCCGCCAGACCCGCCAAGATGCGCAGGATCTCTGCAATCGCCTGACCGCCGCGGGCGGAAATTGCATCGTGCAGAAGAACGAAGTCTGATCACGAGGGTGAAGAGCGTTTTGGTCTCGTCGATTGTGTTCAGGATCACACGGGCGGAACTCACACACTCTCAATTCATTCGTCATGGCAAAACAGGAGAGAGCCATGACCGACCGTCTCGAGATGCAGGACCCGCGCAGCCAATATCCACAGCCACCTTTTCCGCAGCAGCCGCAGGCCGCCCCAGGCGTTGCGCAGAAGATGGATCCGAAGCCCGATCATGGGGAAACGAGCTACGAGGGTTCGGGCAAGCTCAAGGGCCGAAAAGCGCTGATCACCGGCGGGGATTCCGGCATTGGGCGCGCGGCCGCCATTGCCTATGCGCGGGAAGGCGCTGACGTTGCCATCGGCTATCTGCCCAGCGAAGAAGCCGATGCCAAGGAAGTCATTGCCTTGATCGAAGCGGACGGCCGCAAAGCCCTCGCGCTGCCAGGTGACATCAAGGACGAGAGCTGGTGTCAGTCTATGGTGCAGCAGGCGGTCGAGGGCCTGGGAGGCCTCGATATTCTCGTCATCAATGCAGCGCGCCAGCAATATCGTGAGAGTATCGCGGAGCTGAGCTCAGATGATTTCGACCAGACGATGAAAACCAATCTCTATGCGCTGCACTGGACGGCCAAGGCAGCGACGCCACACCTGCCGCCGGGTGCTGCCGTGATCACCACGGCGTCGATCCAGGCCTATGACCCTTCGGCAATTCTCCTCGATTATGCCACGACGAAGGCTGGCATCGTCGCCTATACCAAGGCCCTGTCGCAGCAGCTCATCAAGAACGGTGTTCGCGCCAATGTCGTGGCGCCGGGACCGTTCTGGACAGTGCTGCAGCCGAGCGGCGGCCAGCCCTCCGAAAAGGTCGAAAAATTTGGTGAGCAAACCGATTTCGGTCGGCCCGGTCAGCCGGTCGAACTCGCGCCAATCTATGTTCTTCTTGCGAGCCAGGAAGGCAGCTACCTCAATGGCGAGGTTTTTGGCGCTGTCGGCGGTGGCGGCGTCGCCTGATTTCAGATCCATCCGTTTGGGGCCGCTGCTCGATGAGCAGTGGCCTTTTGGCGCTGCATGAGCTTTGCTCTGCCTGATGCTTCCTAACCAAAACCATAGGACATAACTTTGATAGACCAAATCTGGTCAACAGTTGTCAGCGAATTCTCGGATGTTCCGGACGTCTCCACTCTCACTCGCATCACGATGCGTCTGTTGATCGCCGCAATTCTGGGCGGTATTTTGGGGTATGAGCGGGAGCGGAAGGGCAGGAGTGCCGGCGTCAGAACGCATATGCTGGTCGCCGTTGGCGCGGCACTTTTCGTCATCGGGCCGACGCAAAGCGGCATGCCGATCGAGGATATGTCACGCGTCCTTCAGGGGATCATACAGGGTATCGGCTTTCTCGGCGCGGGCGCGATTATCGTGCGGGCAACGAAAAATCAGATCGAAGGTCTAACGACCGCCGCCAATATCTGGGCAACTGCGGGCATCGGCGTCATCGCCGGGCTAGGGCTCGAAGCCACGGCGGTGCTCTCGGCATTGATCATGCTGATCATTCTCGCCGTAGTGCCCAAGATCCTGCCGAGTAACTCGGCCCGCACCGACGACAAGTGAAGGCCATTCGCGAATGATCTACGGACCGTTGCGGTGTGCATCAGGTCGTTTGGGCGTGTTCATTTCGAAATGGCGAGCAAACAGGGCTGCGCCCAGGGCGATAACCGCCGAGGCCAGCATCATCAAAAGCAGGCCGGCCCGAGCATTGTCTTCAGTCAGAACGGCACCTGCGATCGCTGCCATAGCGGAGGCACCGGCCACGGTGATTGCGCCGGCGAGACCGGCTGCACTTCCTGTTTGGGTTGCGCGAACCGAAATTGCCGCAGCATTTGCACTGGGCTGCGTAAGTCCGTTCGATACGCCGACGAAAAGGCATGGCCCGAACAGTGTCATCACATTATCGATGCCAGAAAAATAAAGCGCGATGCCAGACGTGAGCCCGACACACGCCACACTTCTCCCTGCAATCAGCAATTTGGCCTGCGGAAATTTGCCCGCCAACCGTCCGGCCAGAAAACTGCCGAGCATGAAGCCGCCAGTAATTGAGCCTATGTAGAGACCTAAAACGACAGGTGACAAATTGAAGGCGGAAGCGGCGATTGGGGCGCCAGCGAGGAACACATAAAAAGCCCCAACAGAGAAAGCCATGCATAGGCAATACGCAATAAAGCGCCTGGACCCCAGCAGTGCGGGGTAGGACTTATATTGTGCCAGCATCGTTTGAGAACGTGACCGGTTTGTTTCGAATAGGTCGACCCAGCACAAAGCTAGGACCGCGCACCCAAGGAGCGCTAGGGCGTAGAAAGTAGCCCTCCAGCCAAACACCTGATCGATGATCCCGCCTACCGTGGGTCCGAGCATGGGTGCTATCGCCCAAGCCATGGCGATATACCCAAACTTACTTGCGGCCTGTTCCCGGCTGGTCGTGTCACGAACTGCCGCAAGTGACACCCCATAGGTTGGGGCGATCACTGCCTGCGCCATGCGGCAAGCGAGGAAAGTCCAGATATCCTGCGCTAAGGCGCTCCCGATTGTCGCGGCGATAAATACCCCTAGAGCACCGAGGATCACTGGCCGACGACCAAACCTGTCCGATAGCGGGCCGAGAACCAACTGAAGGGACGCTGATACAATTGCATAGGCCGCCAGCGAAAACCCGATCAGTCCATAATGGACGCCAAAGTCGGCCGCCATTTGGGGAAGAGATGGAAGAAAGACACTGAGCGGCAAGATGGCAAGTGCCGACAGGACGATCAATGTCGAGAGGCGAGGAGAAGCTGATGAATCCGGCATAAGCGGAGCCCGTTGCTGATGTGAAAAGCGAGGCAATAAAAAAGCCCCTCTGAGGGGCTGATTTTTCCGCGCATGGGGTGCTGTCGCCTGGCAGCTATACTGCCGTGCCCATGCGCGCGATTACTACGACCAGGCCGTTTCTCATCAACATGGAGCAATTGTTACGGCGTGTAGCAATGCGCGTCAATTCAACGTTTATGCGCAAGCCCTGAGAGTATCGCCGCGACAACCAGCGAACGACTCCAAGGAGCAGGTTGTGGACCCGCGGCTTTTTGCACCAGGTAGGCCTATCTGCGATCGGGTTTGGCTTACGGATCGCCAAAAAATTGAGATGGGATGGTGGAAGCTAAACACCATTGTCAGCCGATCGGACGCTAGCTGGAGCAGGCGAAATTTGCTACTCGCGCAGGTATCGAAGCGCTGCGTCGCCATCTAGATTTCACCGGAGAAGACAAATGAGCACAATTCTGAAGAGCCTGCCCAAGGGCGATAAGGTCGGCATCGCCTTTTCGGGTGGTCTCGACACGAGTGCAGCTCTGCTCTGGATGAAGCTCAAGGGCGCCAAGGTTTATGCCTATACCGCCAATCTCGGCCAGCCCGACGAGGCGGACTATGACGAGATCCCGCGCAAGGCCATGGATTTCGGTGCCGAGAATGCGCGTCTCGTCGATTGCCGCACGCAATTGGTTCATGAAGGCATTGCAGCGATCCAGGCAGGCGCCTTCCATGTCTCGACCGGCGGGCTGACCTATTTCAACACCACCCCGCTTGGTCGCGCTGTCACCGGCACAATGCTGGTCTCGGCGATGAAGGAAGACGGGGTCAATATCTGGGGTGATGGTTCGACCTTCAAAGGCAACGACATCGAGCGGTTCTACCGCTATGGCCTCCTCACGAACCCAAACCTGCGCATCTACAAGCCCTGGCTTGACCAGGAATTCATCGACGAGCTGGGCGGCCGGTCGGAAATGTCGGCGTTCCTGACGTCGAACGGTTTTGCCTACAAGATGAGCGCCGAAAAGGCCTATTCGACCGACAGCAATATTCTCGGCGCGACGCATGAAGCGAAGGACCTCGAGAGCCTCGATAGTGGGATCAAGATTGTCAGCCCGATCATGGGCGTGCCGTTCTGGCGCGACGATTGCGCGGTGAAGGCCGAGAAGGTCGTCGTCCGTTTCGTTGAAGGTCAGCCGGTGGCGCTCAATGGCCAGACGTTTACCGACCCTGTGGCTCTGCTGCTCGAGGCCAATGCTATTGGCGGCCGCCATGGCCTTGGTATGAGCGACCAGATCGAGAACCGCATCATCGAAGCCAAGAGCCGCGGCATCTACGAGGCGCCGGGCATGGCGCTGCTGCACATCGCCTATGAGCGTCTCGTGACCGGTATCCACAACGAGGACACCATCGAACAGTACCGGATCAACGGGTTGCGCCTCGGGCGTCTGCTCTACCAGGGCCGCTGGTTCGACTCGCAGGCCCTGATGCTGCGCGAGACCGCCCAGCGCTGGGTGGCCAATGCCATTACCGGCGAGGTGACGCTCGAACTGCGCCGCGGCAATGACTATTCGCTGCTCAACACCGAAAGCCCGAACCTGACCTATGCTCCAGAGCGGTTGAGCATGGAGAAGGTTGAGGATGCACCATTCTCCCCTGCCGATCGTATCGGCCAGCTCACCATGCGCAATCTCGACATTGCCGACACGCGGGCAAAACTGGACCTCTACTCCAAGACCGGCCTGATCTCGATTGGCGAAGGCGACGATATGTTCCGCCTGGAGAGCAGCAAGGACTGAAGCAGCGGAAGCCAATTCCCTCTTGGATCAAGTTTGCTCCCTGGCGCAGCGATAGCCTGCGCCAGGGACTTTTTTTGCTAGTAACCCAAAGCGACGGCGTCTGCGCCCGCGGGCATGCACATGGGTGCAGACGGATCGGTCGCGGCGCGCCAAACCGCCTCGACGACATTCGAAGACAGCGGCGCGATATGCTTTCCTGGCCGCGCGCGCGGCCGCGATCAGGAGTTTTAAGGGCATACAGCCAACATTCGCGCACACCACAGCGCCACAGATTTCGACGTTGAGGTGGCTGCCTTCCTGGGTGGCGAGGCGCACATAGATCAACCCAGTTTGACGGGCGGCCTCAGTCGGCCGAAACAGTCTAAGTGCTGAACTTTCCGGTCTTTTCGGATGGCTGGCCGCCGCCATCGTGCTCTCCTTGCAGCCATGACCAGTGAACACCCAGGTCAATCTCGAGGAGGACGGATCCGCTTCGAGCTCAAACACGCCAAAGGCGGGATTGTGGAACCAAGTGTCAGAGTTCAGACTTCATGTGTGTTGGCCTAACAGGACGAATCTCTTGAACGACATCAACGCGCAGGGCGCAGTCGACAAATTGCTCGACGCGCCTGACCTTGCGGATGCGCTCGGCAGCGACCGATTCCGCCATTTTCTCGATCACCTGCCGCTTGGCGTCGCCATCTCCGCATTGCAGCCCAACGAGCTAATTACCTATTTCAATGAAACGTTCGGCGCGCTGGTCGGGGTTGACGAGTCAATTCTTGGTAAGGAATGGGAAAGCCTGCCTGATTGCGCTCAGGCCGACGGCAGCAACGTCATGCTGTCAAAGATGGCAGTTTCGGGCGAAGACCATATTGGTGGGTTTCATTGCCGCAACGGCCACCATATCGAAGCCTGGACAAGCGTGATCGAAGACGATGATGGGACGAAGCGCTTTCGTCTTCTTGCCGTCGCGCCATTGCCTGGACGTACGGACGATCTCCTCAGCCAATTGCAGGAAAAGGACACGCTGCTGCGCGAGCTGCAGCACCGGGTCAAGAACAACCTGCAGATGATCACGGCACTTATCCGCCTCGAAGCGCGGCAGCTGCCAGATGACCATGGCGAGGCATTTCAGCGTTTGGCCGGACGGATAAATTCGCTCTCGCTGCTCTACACCGCGCTTTACGAGGAAAATACCGACGAGGGCATCGATCTCGGTGCCTATCTCAGCCAGGTGGCATCCGCCGTCATGGCGGCGCAGGCCTCGGAGGGCATTCGCCTCAATCTGCAGGTCGATAGCTGGCCTTGCTCGATCAATGTGGCAATGCCGACCGGGCTTGTCGTCAACGAGCTTATGACCAACGCACTCAAGCGCGCCTTTCCCGAAGGCCGCGGCGGGACGATCAAGGTGCATGCGCTGGTCGATGAGACCGGCTGCAAGGTGATCGTGGCCGATGATGGCGTGGGTTTGCCAGATGGGGCAACTTGGCCCAAGGATGGTAAGCTCAGTGCGCTGATCGTCCATACGCTCAAGGAAAATGCCGGGGCACGCCTCGATGTACGCTCGCGGCCCGATGAAGGTGTCACCGTGACGATTTTCTTCGCGAGGCGCCGGGCGGAGCCGGAAGCTGGGTGACGCTTACCACATGGTGGCTTTGGCGCGCTCGGGCCAGGCTTTGTCGTAGCTCTCCCCGCCCACTTCGTTTTTCGTCATGCCGGCGAGGATTTCGCCGGGAGTGGGGAGCGTAGTGGGGTCGATGTGGCGCGCCGGGTTCCAGAGTTCGGAGCGGATGATGGCGCGGGCGCACTGGAAGTAGAGTTCTTCGATATCGAGGACGATGACGGTGCGCGGGGCTTTTTCGTCGACGGCAAAGCTTTGAAGGAGGTCTGGATCGACCGAGAGATGCGCTTGGCCATTGACGCGCATTGTGGTGCCAGAGCCGGGGAGAAGAAACAGAAAGGCGCAGCGCGGATCGCGGACGATGTTGCGGAGGGAATCGATGCGGTTGTTGCCGCGCCGGTCGGGCATCATCAGGGTCTTGTCATCGGCTATACGGACGAAGCCGGCTTTGTCGCCGCGGGGGGAGCAATCGATCCCCTCGGGGCCGACGGTGGCGAGCGCGGCAAAGGGGCTCGCTTCAATCAGGCGCCTGTAATCAGGGGTCATCGTGTGGGCGACCTTGACGGTCGAGGCGGCGGCAGGGGCGGGCTGATAGAGCGCTTCGAGGGCGGCAATGTCCCTCACGATATGGTCGGACACGAAAACCTCAGGACGAAGACCCGCCGCCGGAACGGCAGATGAGCGGGCGGCAATGTGGGGTTGGTCAGCGCGATGTGATGGATCGCAATGCTGGCGAATGGACGTAACTAATCCTATATCTGCAGCAAATGACAGTGCGACAAAGGAGTGATGCCATGGATGCCCATGCCTTCCCGGTGACCCGGACCGATGCGGAATGGAAAGAGCGCCTGACGCCCGAGCAGTACTATATCATGCGCCAACACGGCACTGAACGGCCCGGCAGTTGCGCGCTGCTGCACGAAGAGCGCGAGGGGACCTTTTCCTGCGCGGGATGCGATACGCCGCTTTTTGGTTCGACGCTGAAATTTGAAAGCGGCACGGGCTGGCCGAGCTTCAATGACCCGCTGCCGGGATCGGTTGAAAGCACGATCGACCGCAGCCACGGCATGGTGCGCGAGGAAGTGCACTGCGCGACCTGCGGCAGCCATCTGGGGCATGTGTTCCCCGATGGTCCGCCCCCGACCGGGCGACGCTATTGCATCAATGGCGTGGCGCTGAATTTTACGCCGGCTTGAACGAACAGAACCCGCGGTGCGAGCCGCGGGTTTTTTGTTTTGGGGCTTTGGTTGTGGGCTCAAGTCCCGCGTGGTTTCGCGCGGCTCGTTGCAAGCGCTGCGATCGGGTCTTCTGGCCAGGGGTGGCGGGGATAGCGGCCTTTGAGCTCCTTGACCACGTCTTTCCAGCTGCCGCGCCAGAAGCCGGGGAGGTCGCGAGTTGTCTGGATCGGGCGGTGGGCGGGGGAGAGCAGCACCAGCAAGAGCGGAATGCGGCCATTGGCGATGCTGGGGTGGCGGTCGAGGCCGAACAGTTCCTGAACGCGGATTTCGAGAGCGGGGCCGTTTTCGGCCGCGTAATCGATGGGGAGGTGACTGCCCGAGGGCGCGGTAAAGTGGCTGGGGAGGAGTTTTTCGATCTCTTGCTTTCTGGCCCAGGGTAGGAGGCCATCGAGCGCTTGGCCGAAATGGTCGGCGGAGATGGCGCTGAGTTTTGTTTCGCCAAGGATATGAGGGGTGAGCCAGGCTGGGTCGCTGGCGAGAGCCGCGTCGGATAGGTCGGGCCACTCTTCGCCGAGGGTTTGGCGCAAAAAGCTGGCGCGGGCGCGGAGGGCTTTTTGGTCCTTGGTCCAGGGCAAGGTGTCAGGCCGTTTGACGGCGGCCTCGGCGAGGAGGGTGGCGGCTTTTTCGAGATCGGTGACGGGGGCGGGTTCGTCCGCGAGGCGCAGGGCATCGAGGCGGCGCTGGCGGCGGGCGCGGACCGCGCCGGAGGCGGGGTCGAAGGTGAGCGTCGTTTCACTCGTGATGTGATGACCGAAGAGCGCGTCGAGATCGGCGGGGTCGAGCGCAGCGGCGGAGCGGATGCGGCCTTGGGTGGCGCTGCCGGTGACGTCGGCGACGACGAGGAAGGGCGCGCCGGCGAGGGCGTGGGTTTCATCGAGCTGCGCCTGGCGGCCATTGGCGAGGCGGAAGCGGCCGCGGGGACCGGCGGGCTGGGCGACGCGATCGGGGAAAGCGCGGGCGAGGTGATGGCCGGGGTCGCGCGGCTCGTCATTCCGTCCACCCGCGAGCTTGGCCCAGCGCGATGCAAGGGTGCGGGCATCGTCGGCGCGGCGGGAGCGATCGGTGCGGAAGCGATCGAGGCGGCGGGCGAGGTCGATGTCGTCGCCGCCAAGTCCTCGCTCGCCGATCAGCACGGCGAGTCCTGCCGCGGTTTTCGCATCCCCGTCTTCCGCGCCAGCAACGACCATATGGGCGAGGCGCGGATGGAGCGGCAGTTTAGCGAGGGCTTTGCCAGCGGGGGTCAGACGGCCATCTGTATCGATGGCTTCGAGCCGGGTGAGAAGGGCCTTGGCTTCCTTCCAGGCGGGCGGGGGCGGTGCATCGAGAAAGGCGAGCGTGGCGGGATCGGCGACGCCCCAGGCCGCGAGATCGAGCACGAGGCTTGAGAGGTCGGCGGCGAGGATTTCGGGCGTGTCGAAGGCTTCTAGGGCCGAAGTTTGGCCTTCGTTCCAGAGGCGGATGGCAATGCCCGGCGCGGTACGGCCGGCACGACCGCGCCGCTGATCGGCGGCGGCACGGGAGACGCGCTGGGTGGCAAGGGTCGTGAGGCCTGTCGCCGGTTCATAGACAGGCACGCGGCGGAAGCCGGCATCGATAACGATGCGCACGCCTTCGATAGTGAGGGAGGTTTCGGCGATCGAGGTGGCGAGGACGACCTTGCGGCGGCCTGCCGGAGCAGGCTGGATGGCGGCGTCCTGCTCGGCCGGCGTCAACTGGCCGTAAAGCGGTGCGAGGTCGGTGTCTTGCGGCAGGCGGCCGGCGAGGCGCTCGGCGGTGCGGGTGATTTCGCCTTGGCCCGGCAGGAAAACGAGTACCGAGCCCTCATGCTCGCGAAGGGCGCGGAGCACGGATTTAGTGACTTGGTCTTCGAGCCGCTCCAATGGATCGGGCTCGGCATAGATGGTTTCGACGGGAAAGGTCCGGCCGGGGCTATCGATGACCGGGGCGCCATCAAGGAGTGCGGCGACGCGGGCGCCATCGATGGTGGCGGACATGACGAGGAGCCTTAGATCGGGGCGGAGGGCACGGGCGTCGAGCGCCAAAGCAAGGCCAAGATCGGCATCGAGGCTGCGCTCGTGGAATTCGTCGAAGATGACGGCGGCCGTGCCGCTCAGTTCCGGATCGTCCTGCAGCATGCGGGTAAAGACGCCCTCGGTGACGACCTCGATGCGGGTTTTGGCCGAGATTTTGGATTCCATGCGAACGCGATAGCCGACCGTGTCCCCGACAGTTTCGCCGAGAAGTTTTGCCATCTGGCGGGCGGCGGCGCGGGCGGCGAGGCGGCGGGGTTCGAGGACGATGATGCGGCCATCGCCGCGCCAGGGTGCATCGAGGAGCGCCAATGGCACGCGTGTCGTCTTGCCGGCGCCGGGCTGGGCGACGAGCACGGCGCTGGTTCCGTTGGCGAGGGCATCGGCCAAGGCGGGCAGGGCAGCATCGATGGGCAGCGGCGGCAAGATCATGAGCGGTCCTTTACCCGCTGCTTACTCGGCCCCTGCTAATCACTCAAGATATCGCTCTACAGTGGTTTCCTCGATCCTCTTCGCAGGCTAGGGTCCGCTGCCCAATCCAAAGCTTCCGGAGGACGCATGCAACTCACTCGAATCAGCAATAGTGAGCTGACCGTTGACGTGGCCGCGCTCGGCGCGGAGATGCAGTCGCTCTCGACCCATGATGGGCGAAATTGGCTCTGGAGCGGGGACGCGACCTATTGGACCGGCCGTTCGCCGATCCTCTTTCCGATGGTCGGGCGCGCACCGATGGATGTGATCAGCGTTGGCGACAAGCGCTATCAGATGGGCCAGCATGGCTTTGCACGACGCAGCGCCTTTACGCTCATCGAAGAATGGCGCGAGCACTGCACCTATCGGCTGGAAGCCTCCGAAGCGACCAAGGCCATGTTCCCATTTGATTTCCGGCTCGATGTCGAGCACCGGCTCGAGGGGCGCGCTGTGATCGTCACCGCGACCGTGACCAATCTTGACAAGACGGTCATGCCCTATGGCGTCGGGTTTCACCCCGCCTTTGCCTGGCCGCTGCCGGGTGCCGAAGGCAAGGGGCATACGGTGACGCTTGATAATGGCGGCGAACCCTCGCTGTTTCAGCTTTCCGGCGGCCTCGTTAATCGCGAGCCACAGACCTCGCCGTTCAAGGCCGGGACGCTGGCGCTCGATGATGCTGATTTTTCAAAGGATGCGCTGCTGTTTCCAGATGGGGCCGGCGCTGGTTTGACCTATGGCGCCCCCGGCGGCCCGGCGGTGCGGATGTCCTGGGAAAACCTCCCGAACTTTGCGCTCTGGACCAAGCCGGGGGCTGGGTTCATTTGCCTTGAGCCGTGGCATGGAACTGCGGCTGAGGTTGGCGGCAGTGACGAATTGGAAAAACGGCCGTTTACCGCGCTGCTCGGGCCAGGGGCAGAGGCGAAGTACTCGTTCCGGGCGGAGTTGGTGGGGTAGGCTGGTCGAGGGAAGTCAGCCCAACCTGGATGTCATCCCGGACCTGAGCCGGGATCCATCTTAAGATGTCAGGATGGGCCCCGGCTTTCGCCGGGGTGACGGCAGGTGGACTGGGCGGCCGAGGTGACGGAGGCTTAAGAGCCTATTCCGCCGCGCCGCGTTCGTCTTCCAACATATCCGGACCTGCCGGATCGCCGGGGGCTGTTTCGGCGCCGAGGTCGGGGAAGGCGGCGATGCGCTGGTTGCGGAAGTCGGTGCGGATGACGATGAGGCCGCGCTCTTCGAACCAGGTGAGAAGGCGCCGGGCGCGGCTGGTCGAATGCGTGCCGTAGAGCCGGGCGATGGTCGCGTCGGACGGGCAGGGCGCGCCGGTGAGCGCCGCTTGGGCGACGACTAGGAAAACACCTTGCACGTCATCGGTGAGCGTTTCGGACAGTGACAGAGCCTGCTGCCAGCCGTCGGACGACGCGGTCGCTTCATCGGGCGAAACGCGCGCGACGGCGAGAAGGCGCTTGAAGGCGGGCAGGGCTGGCGGCTCGCCCGGCACGCGGCGAATGCGACAGCGGACCAGAAAATCCTGATAGAGCTGGGCCGTGTTGCGGAAACCGGCATCGGGATCGCTCATCAGTTCGGTCATCACCGTCTTGATGGTTTCCTCGCGTTCGGCCTCATCGATCTCGGGGAAAAGCGTCGTCGGCTCCGGCTCGCGTTCGGCGCGGGCGCGCGCCACCTGGGCGAGGAGATCGTTGGTCGAGGGCGGTGGCGGCGGAGGCGGGCGACGCACGACGGGGCGGGCGAGCTCGTCCGGATCCATGGTGAAGATCAGGTCTGCAGCATCGACCGGCGCCTCGGGGAGCGGGGTCAGTTTTGGGCTCGTCGAGCGCGCGGAGGTTTCGACGGGTCCGATGATCACCGGCAGGGGGCGACGTGAAATTGCGGGGCCGAGAGCGACGAAATGGCCGCGCGCGAGATCGCGAAATTGCTCGGCCTGGCGGCGGTCCATGCCGAGGAGATCGGCGGCGCGGGCCATGTCGATATCGAGGAAGGTGCGCCCCATCAGGAAATTCGAGGCCTCGGCGGCGACGTTCTTGGCCAGCTTGGCGAGGCGCTGGGTGGCGATGACGCCGGCAAGGCCGCGCTTGCGGCCGCGGCACATGAGATTGGTCATGGCGCCGAGCGAGACTTTGCGCGCTTCGTCGGAGACTTCGCCGGCAGCGGCGGGGGCAAAGAGCTGGGCTTCGTCGACGACGACGAGTACCGGGTACCAGAAATCGCGATCGGCATCGAACATGCCACCGAGGAAAGCGGCTGCGGCGCGCATCTGCTGCTCGGCGTCGAGGCCTTCGAGATTGACGACGACCGAAACACGATGCTGGCGCACGCGATTGGCGATGCGCGTCAATTCGGCTTCGCTGCGGGTCGCATCGACAACGAGATGGCCGAACTTGTCGGCCAGGGTGACGAAATCACCCTCGGGATCGATGATGCATTGCTGCACCCAGGGCGCGGATTGCTCGAGGAGGCGGCGCAAAAGGTGGGATTTGCCGGACCCGGAATTGCCTTGGACCAGAAGACGGGTGGCCAGCAATTCCTCGAGATCCATCTGGGCAGTGCCGGCACCCCGGGCCTCGCCCATATCGATAGCAACCTGCATCACAACTCCCGCACACGCGAAAACAGAGTTTAGCACGTTCGGTCGCCGATTCGGCAAAGTGGCCGTTCAATTCACAGGTGGTTTATGCCAAGTGTGCCGGCTTGCGGGCGATGACGAAGAGCGCGGCCTTCCTGGTTGGCTGCCACTGATGCTCCGCGATGAAGCCAGGTTGAGTGATGGCATCAAGCAACTGGCGTGAACTCATCGCATCGAGATAGGGCAGAAAACTCAGATTGAGCCGGTTTGCCAGAGGGGCGACAAGGCCAAGAGCGGGCACCATCTCGCGAATGCAGGCCGTGCTCGAAACGAAATAACCGCCGGGCTTGAGCGCGGCGAAAACCTTGGCGATCGCCGCACTCTTATTGGGCAGGAGATGTAGTACGGAGAGGGCGAGCACCATGTCGAGGCTCTGGGGCTTCAGGTCCACGGTTTCAATGGCGCCCTGTTCGAAGCTGACATTGGTAATGCCGGCAGTACGCGCCTTGTTCTCGGCGATCTCGATCATGCGGGCAGAAAAATCCACGGCACGGATATGGCGGACATGGGGCGCGTGGAGCAGTGCCGTTGAGCCGGTCCCGCAGCCGAATTCGAACAGCTCCATGTCTGGTCGCAGCAGCTGCTGCGTGGCGGCGACCTTGGTCTGATAGGCAGCTTCGTCGGCAATGGGTGAGGCCGCATACCGTTCGGCGGTTCGATCCCAGAAAACAGCTGATGCGGGCATGGTCCTGCTCCTTGATGCAAGAACACTAGCCTCCAAAAGTGAGGAACAAAATTGCAGAAACGGGCAGTACTGTTATACATAAATTCATGGATTATCGCGCCGATATCGACTGGAATCAGATGCGTGCCCTGCTGGCGACGGTCGAGGCCGGGTCGCTTTCGGCAGCCGCGCGTAAACTTGGCCTAACCCAGCCCACGCTTGGACGGCAGGTCGCCGCGCTTGAAAAGTCGCTCGGTGTCACGCTGTTTGAGCGGGCAGGGCGCAACCTGATCTTGACGCAAGCTGGGCGCGAACTGATCGGACCACTGCAGCGCATGGGCGAAGCGTCGGCCGCAGTGGCGCTTGTCGCGTCCCGGCAGTCGCAGGTGGTGGAAGGGCTGGTGCGGATCACGACGAGCGACGTCTATGCGCAGTTCGTCCTGCCGCCCGTGCTTGAGAAGATCAGGCGCGTGGCGCCGGGGCTCGTCATCGATGTTCTGGCGTCCAATGAGGTGGAAGATCTCATCCGCCGGCGGGCCGATATTGCTATTCGCCATGTCCCGCCTAGCGAACCGGAGGTGATCGCGCGGCGCCTTCCCGATGCGATGGCGCGAATTTATGGAACCGAAAAGTCTGTGACGGGACTTGCCCAGCCAGTCGGTTCAGAAACCTTGAGCACAGCCGAGTTTATTGGCTTTAGCGAAAGCATCCCGGTGCTGATAGGCGAGTTGCGGCGACACGGTATCAATGTTTCCGAGGCGAATTTTCCGCTGATGACCAATAGCGGCATCGTCGCCTGGGATTGGGTGCGTCGCGGACTGGGGCTCGGGGTCATGATGGAAACAGTCGCCCGCATCACCCCAGGCGTCGTCGATGCCTGGCCCGACTTTGCCGGCGTGCCGGTGCCGACTTGGCTCGCGACGCACCGGGAATTGCGCACGGCGCGTCGTATCCGCGTCGTGTTCGACGCTTTGGCCGAGGGCCTTGGCCATTGGCATCATCCACCACTGAATTGACAAGCGCCGAGAATTGCCCGCCTTGTATGGAAGCTGTCGGGCTCCAAAAAACTGTGGACGGCGACGCGGACATGGAGCCAATGGCTGCTTTACGGCCCATGGTCGAAAAAGAAGGAAACGTTGAGCCATGGCAGCTTTGTTGGAGCATACCCAGGAAACCATCGCCATGCGCGTCGTCGATGCCTTGCGCGACGACATCATCACCATGTCGCTCAAGCCTGGCGATGTGATTTCCGAGAGTGATATCGCGGCGCGCTATGGCGTCTCAAGACAGCCCGTGCGTGAGGCATTCATTCGATTGGCGCAGCAGGGCTTGCTGCTAATCCGGCCCAAGCGGGCGACGGTGGTAAAGAAGATATCGCCCGATGGCGTGCGGCAATCGCGCTTTATCCGTGAGAGCATCGAGGTCGAGATCATTCGCCGGGTGGCTGGTCAGCCGACGGACGATGCGGCCGATGTGCTGACGACGCTGATCGCCGATCAGGAAGCGGCCTCGGCAGCCAATGATTCGAGGCGTTTTCATACTCTCGACGAGCTTTTTCATCGCACGCTGGCGCGTCTGGCGGGTGTCGAATATGCGTGGCAGTTGATCGACGATCACAAGATGCAACTCGACCGCGTGCGCTACCTGACGCTCGGCGTCTCCTCGACGCAACGGGCTATTGCAGAGCACAAAGACATCGCCCAGGCCGTGGCCAAGGCCGATCCGGCAGCGGCGGAGAAAGCCATGCGGGCGCATCTGGCGCGCGCCGAACTGCTGCTCAATCAGACGATCAGCGATTTTCCGGACTTTTTCGAATAGGGCTGGATCAACGGGTGTTTCGCGCCCGTTGCTATTCATTGCCTTGTTTTCGAGCCCTTTTGGCGCCGAAAGGTGCTAAGCGGGCGCAAGACATCATGCGCCTGGGCGTGACAGACTTTTGGGGAGCTGCGGTATGAAAACGCGGATTTTGGGCAAGACGGGTTACGAAGTCAGCGAAATCGGTCTCGGCTGCTGGCAGTTGGGCGGCGATTTCGGGCCAGTGGGCGACGAAGCGGCTGGTGAAATTCTCGACGCCGCCAATGCGGCCGGGATCAATTTTTGGGATACGGCCGACGTTTATGGTGGCGGTCTCTCCGAAAGCCGCATCGGCGCCCATGCCAAGGCACCTGGCGTGCATGTTGCGACCAAACTCGGGCGCTCTGGATCGCTTTTCCCGAACAAATATTCCAAGGACAAGGTGCGCGAGAGCCTTATTGGCTCCGCCGAGCGCCTCGGCGTTTCGAGCCTTGATCTCGCGCAGCTCCATTGCGTGCCGACCAGCGTCTTGCAGGATGGCGAAATCTTTGCCTGGATGGACGAATTTAAGGCCGAAGGTCTCGTGCGCCATTGGGGTGCAAGCGTCGAGACGATCGAAGAAGGCCTGATCTGCCTTGAACAGCCGGGATGCGCCACCCTGCAGATCATCTTCAATCTCTTCCGTCAGGACGCCGCGGAAAAGCTTCTGCCGCGGGCAGCCGAAAATAATGTCGGCATCATAGTCCGCCTGCCGCTGGCCAGCGGACTGCTGAGCGGCAAGTTCGACAAGAACACTACGTTCGATTCCACTGATCACCGTAGCTACAATCGCGATGGCGAGGCCTTCTCGGTCGGCGAGACTTTTTCGGGCATCAAATTCGAGCGCGGCATCGAACTGGTGCAGGAATTGAAGGGCCTCGCGCCCGAGGGCGTGCCGATGAGCCAATTTGCCCTGCGGTGGATTCTTGATCACCCGCAGGTGTCGACGATCATCGCCGGCGTCTCGAAGCCCGCGCAGATTGCCGACAATGTCGCGGCTTCCGAGCGCAAGAGCCTCTTCCCGGCGCTGATGAACCAGCTCGGCGACTGGTACGAAAAGACCGTGAAGCCGGAAATCCGCGGCGGGGTTTGAGCCCCGCCGTTTCCAAACTCGTCACTCGCAGGTCTTGGGCAGGATCGCTTCCAATTCGCCGCTTGCCGGTTTTAGCTCGCCGCTTTCGATGTGGAGGGGCTGATAGGGCGGGGCGTCCTGCACGGTGGGTTGGGCGAGGCGCAAGGTATAGCAGCCGGTGAATTGGGTGTGCTTGCCGGCGCCGTCGACGGCATCGATGGCGACGGGAAGCTTGTAATAGGTGCTGCCTGCCGCGCCTTCTTCGGTTTCCTCGCCGGTCAGCAGAGTGACGAATTCGGTGTTGGCGTAGCCTTTCTTGAAGGTCTCGTAATCGGCCTTGGCCGTTTCGTCCTCGGCCGAGGCGACGGTGTTCGAGGCATAGTATGACCAAGCGCGGAGATATTCCTTGCGGTCGATGGCGTTGTAGAGCGACTGGATCAAGGCGGTCGCGCTGGAGCGGTCGTCCTGGTAGGTGGGACTTTCCTGCGCAACGGCGGCTGTCATGGATATTCCGGCGAGGGCCAAGGCCAGAGTTGCAAAAACTTTCATCGCGCATCCTCCAAAGATGTCTCACGGCCTTGCGACCGGGGTAGCGAAACAGCCAACGGCTAACTAGGTTATGCGGCAACAACAAGAAATTGAGAGTGCTCTCATGGCTTCCTCCCATCCCGCTTTCGAACTGGTGCGCGACGAAAAAGTTGCCGAGATCAATTCGCAGGCGCAGCTGTTTCGGCACAAGAAGACCGGGGCGGAGGTTTTGAGCCTCGTCAACGAAGACGAGAACAAGGTCTTTGGCATTACCTTCAAGACGCCGCCGGAGGATTCGACCGGGATCGCGCATATTCTCGAGCATTCGGTGCTCTGCGGGTCGCGAAAGTATCCGGTGAAGAAGCCCTTCGTGGAATTGTTGAAGGGGTCGATGCACACCTTCCTCAATGCCATGACTTTTCCGGACAAGACGGCCTATCCGGTGGCAAGCGCCAACCTCAAGGACTTTTACAACCTTGTAGACGTTTATCTCGACGCGGTGTTTTTCCCGCTCCTGACGGAAGACACGTTCGAGCAGGAAGGCTGGCATTATGAACTCGAAAGCGCGGATGCGCCGCTCGTTTATAAGGGCGTCGTCTTCAACGAGATGAAGGGCGTCTTTTCCTCGCCTGACTCGGTGATGCACGACCAGACGCAGCGCGCGCTTTATCCCGATACGACCTATGGCAAATCCTCGGGCGGCGACCCCAAGGATATTCCGGCGCTCACCTATGAGCAGTTCAAGCGCTTCCATCAGAAATTCTATCACCCCTCCAATGCCCGCGTGGTGTTTGCCGGCGACGACGCGCCGGAAAAGCGGCTCGCCATTCTCGATGAGGTGTTCAGCCAGTTCGACGCCGCGCCAGTCGATGCAGAGGTAAAACTGCAGCCGCGCTGGAATGCGCCGCGGCAGGTGAGCGGCACCTATGCCGGCCCGATCGACCCGGAAAAGCGCCGCGATGGCATGGTCAGCGTCAATTGGATGATCGATCCGCCGGAGGGCCGCGAGGAAACGCTGAGCCACGGTATTCTAAGCTATTTGCTGGCCGGGAACTCTGCCGCGCCGCTGCGCAAGAAGCTCACCGAAAGCGCGATCGGCGAGAGCATGCTGGGCGGCGGGATATCCACCTGGCTGAGGCAGCCCATGGCAGGCTTCGGGCTCAAGGGGATCGACCCTGCCGACGCGGAAAAGGTCGAAAAACTCATTCTCGATACGCTGGCCGAATTGGCGGAAACTGGCTTTTCCGAGGAGCAGCGAGAAGCGGCGCTCAATACGTTCGAGTTTCATCTACGCGAGCAGAACACCGGCGGCCAGCCGCGGGGCATGAGCTATATGTTCACAGCGCTCGGGGCGTGGCTGCATGGCGGCGATCCGCTGGCGCCGCTGACTTTCGAGACCGCGCTTGAAGATCTGAAGCAGAAGGCTGGTCAGGGGCATTTCGAGCGTGAAATCCGCCGGCTGTTCCTCGACAATCCGCATCGCGTCACCTCGAAAATCGAAGCCGATCCGGAAAAGGGCGCCCGCGAGGCGAAGGCCGAGGACGACAAGCTTGCCGCTGTGCGTGCTGCCATGGACGATGCGGCGATCAAGGCGACGCAGGATCGTACCGAGCGGCTCAAAGCCCTGCAGGAAGAGGTCGATCGGCCGGAAGATCTTGCGAAGATTCCGACGCTGACGCTGGGCGATCTCGACCGCGAAATTCGCACCATACCGACCGACGAGAGCGATCTGGTGGGGGCGCGGTTCCTGCACCACGATTTGCCGACCCTTGGGATTTTGTATCTCGATCTTGGCTTTGATCTGAAGGTTCTAGGCGCGGATCTGCTGCCCTATCTGCCGCTCTTTGGCAGGGCATTGCTGCAGACCGGGACGAGCAAGGAAGATTTTGTCAGCCTGACCCAGCGCATTGGCCGAACGACGGGCGGCATTGCCCAGCATCGGAGCCTGGCGACCAAACTCGACGATGGCGGCACAGCGGCCTGGTTCTTCCTCTCGGGCAAATCGGTGCCCGGCAAGTTCGGCGATATGCTCGAGATCATGAGCGATGTGTTGCTCGATGCGCGGCTTGATAATCGCGATCGCATTCGCCAGATGGCGCTCGAGGAAAAGGCGGGCTTTGAGGCTCGCATGATCCCAGCCGGCAATTCCATTGTGGACACGCGCCTCAAGGCGGGGCTGACGGAAGCAAGCTGGGTCGCCGAACAATTGGGCGGTATCAGCTATCTCCAGTTCCTGCGTAACCTCGTCAAGCGCATCGATAGCGATTGGGAGAGCGTTGAAGCGCGCTTCCGCCAGATCCGCGACACGCTGTTCAACCGCGGCCGCATGGTCGTCAATCTGACCGCCGATAGCAGCCTGCTTGGTGACGCGAAGTCTTCACTCCAAAGCTTTGTGTCGGGCCTGCCCCAGCGGGACACGGCTGAACAGGGTTGGGGCTTTGTTGCCGCGCCCAAATCCGAGGGGCTCGTCATCCAGGCACAGGTGAATTATGTCGGCAAGGGCGCCAATCTCAAGGCGCTGGGCTATGAGACGTCCGCTGCTTCGGCGGTGGTGCTGCGCTTCCTGAACACCACCTATCTCTGGGACAAGGTGCGCGTGCAGGGTGGGGCCTATGGCGGATCGAGCCGCTTCGATCTCTCCTCGGGCAATTTTGCCTTCCTCTCCTATCGCGACCCGAACCTCTTGAAGACCCTCGATGTCTACGATGGCGCCGCGAAAGCGCTGCGCGCCGGGATTGGCGAGACCGATCTGACGCGTTCGATCATCGGCGTTATCGGCGACAGCGATCGGCCCGAATTTGTTGATGCCAAGGGCTATTCGGCCATGTGGCGGCTTCTTACAGGCACGACCGACGCGATCCGCCAGCAGCGGCGCGATGAAATCCTCGGCACCAGCAATGCCGATTTTCTGGCGCTGGCAGAGGCGGTCGAAGCAATCCGCGACAAGGGCCATGTGGTGGTCCTCGGCGGGGAAGCGGCGATCAGTGCTGCCAATGACAAGCGGCCTGGCCTGCTTGAAGTGACCAAGGTTCTCTAAAGCGCTGCCCGGAGCGCCGCATTCCTGTGCGGCGTTGCCCTTTCCAAAGGGAAAGGGTGGGACGATGAGCGACGAGGGCACACTCGGCCGCCTTGTGCGCAAGGTCGACGAGAGAGCAAAGGCAGGTGAGGCCGTTTCGATCGGCCTCATCCAGGAGATCGCCGGTCAACGCGCGGCCGGGCCGATGCTGCTCATTCCGGCGCTGATCGTCATTTCTCCGCTCAGCATCATTCCGGGTCTGCCGACGATGATCGGGCTCAACACCATCCTCGTCGCCGGGCAGATCGTTCTCGGGCGCGATCGGATCTGGCTGCCAAAGTGGCTGCGCGTGCGGTGCATTTCGGCCAAGCATGCTGAAAAGCTCTTGAAGTTTCTGCGGCCGGTGAGCCGCAAGGTCGATGGTGTCGTCAAGCGTCGGGCCAAGGTGCTGACCTCCATGCCGATGCGGCGGATCGGGGCGGCGGTCTGCGTGCTCGTCGGCATGATCATGCCGCTCCTGGAATTTATCCCGTTTACCTCGACCTGGGCGGCGACGATCATCGCGGTCTATGCGTTGGCGATTACCGCGCGCGATGGGTTTTTGGCGCTGGCCTGGATGGGGCTGGTGGGCGGTGCGGTGACAATCGCACTGGCCTTATTGACCTGAGAAGCAATCAATCCGGCCAGATGTCATCTCGGCCTTGAGCCGGGATCCATCTTGAGATCTGGAGATGGCCCGGCCTTCGCCGCAGTGACAATCGAGCGCTGGGAAAGTGCAGGTGACCTACCGGGTTAGTGCCCCAGGCCCTTGACGATATCTTCCGTAACCTTCTTGGCGTCGCCAAAAAGCATCATCGTGTTGTCGCGGAAGAACAGTTCGTTCTGGACGCCGGCATAGCCGGCTGCCATGCCGCGCTTGATGAAGAGCACGGTGCCGGCATCTTCGACATTGAGCACGGGCATGCCGTAGATCGGTGACGTCTTGTCGGTCTTTGCGGCGGGATTGGTCACGTCATTAGCGCCGATGACGAAGGCGACGTCGCTCTGGGCGAATTCGGAGTTGATGTCTTCCAGCTCGAAAACTTCGTCATAGGGGACGTTGGCTTCGGCGAGGAGCACGTTCATGTGGCCGGGCATGCGACCGGCGACCGGGTGGATGGCGTATTTGACTTCGACGCCTGCGGCTTTGAGAAGGTCCGCCATTTCGCGCAAGGCGTGCTGGGCCTGGGCGACGGCCATGCCATAGCCGGGGACGATGATGACTTTGCCCGCATTTTTCATCAGGAAGGCCGCGTCTTCGGCAGCACCCTGTTTGACCGGGCGATCTTCTTCGGCCCCACTGGCAGCAGCGGCGCTATCGCCCCCAAAACCGCCGAGGATGACCGAGATGAAGCTGCGGTTCATCGCCTTGCACATGATGTAGGAGAGGATGGCGCCGGATGAGCCGACCAATGCGCCGGTGATGATGAGCGCGGTATTGCCAAGGGTAAAACCGATGCCCGCGGCGGCCCAGCCGGAATAGGAATTGAGCATGGAGACGACGACGGGCATGTCGGCGCCGCCGATCGGGATGATCATCAACCCGCCGAGAACGAGGGCGAGCAGGGTAATCAGCCAGAAGAGCGCGGGATTAGCCGTGACGGTAAAGGCCCAGACAAGCGCCAGCAGCACTATGGCGAGGACGATGTGGATGAGATGACGCGCGGGCAGAATGATCGGCTTGCCGCTCATATTGCCATTTAGCTTGGCGAAGGCGATGACCGAGCCGGTGAAGGTAAAGGCGCCGATGGCGACGCCGATCGACATTTCGATGAGGGCTTGGGCGTGGATGGCGCCGATGGCGAGGCCGGTCAGCGGATCGATCTCGATGATACCAAAGGCTTCGGGGGCATAGAGGGCAGCAGCGGCGACGAAGACGGCGGCGAGGCCGACGAGCGAGTGGAAGGCGGCGACAAGCTGGGGCATGTCGGTCATCTTCACTTCGCGCGCGATATAGGCGCCGATGCCGCCACCGAGGCCAAGGCCACCGATGATGAGGAGCCAGCTGACCCAATCGTTGGGCGCGGCGACGAGAAGCGTCGTGACCACGGCGATGGCCATGCCAACCATGCCATAGAGATTGCCCTGGCGGGCGGACGAAGGGCTCGACAGGCCGCGCAGCGCGAGGATGAAGAGCACGCCGGAGACGAGATAGAAGATGGCGGCGATATTGGCATCGATCATGACCGTCAGCCCTTCTTCTTGTACATCGCCAGCATGCGCTGGGTGACGAGGAAACCGCCAAAGATGTTCACGCTGGCAAAGACCAGCGCGATGAAGCCGAAGAGTTTGCTGACCCAGCTTGCGTCCGTCGCGAGATGCACGCCGACGGCGAGCAAAGCGCCGACGACGATTACGGAGGAAATGGCATTGGTGACGCTCATCAGCGGGGTGTGCAGCGCCGGGGTGACGCTCCAGACGACGAAATAGCCCACAAAGATGGCGAGGACGAAAATGGCGAGGCGGAAGGTGAAGGGGTCGATGGCGCCGCCGAGCGCCCCATGGGCGATGGCGGTGGTGGTGTCGGCGATCGCGCCTGCAGTCGTTTCCATTTAGAGTTCCCCCTCCGGCTTGACGATGGGCCGCCTTGTGGCGGGCTTTTTCTTGGGCGCAGGATTTGCCGCGTCGGGTGTCAAAGCAACTGCGGCGGCCTTGCGGGCGACGGCTTTCTTGGCGGCGGGTTGCGAGCCGGCAGGGGCAATGGCTTCGGGGGCGATCGTTGCCGCCGCCTTTTTGCGCGGGACAGGCTTTGCCATGGGCTCGTCAGCTAGGACCGCGACGGGCCTGGCTTTTGCTACCGCCGGCTTGCGCGGCGCGCCGGCTTTGATCGGCGCATCCTTGGCCACCAGTTTCCGGCTTGGCGTTTTTGGTTCTGGCGCGGCTACGGCGACCGGTTCAGCGGAGGCGGCAGGTGTCGCCGTGACTGTGGTTGCGAAATTGGGATGCACCACGGCGCCATCGCGGGTCAGGACCGTCGCCTTGACCAATTCGTCGTCCCAGTTGATCGCGAGTTTCTTCTCTGTCTTGTCGATCAGGGTTTCGATGAAGGAGAGAAGATTTTTGGCATAGAGCTGGCTGGCGGTTGTCGGAATGCGGCTCGCGAGATTGGTGAAACCGAGGATTTTGACGCCCTTATGCTCGACGATCTCGTCGGCGCGGGTGAGTTCGACATTGCCGCCACGCTCGGCGGCGAGATCGACGATGACAGAACCGGGCGCCATGCTTTCAACCATGGCGGCGGTGACGAGCTTGGGCGCCGGGCGGCCGGGAATGAGGGCCGTGGTAATGACGATGTCTTCCTTGGCGATGTGGCCGGCGACGAGTTCTGCCTGGGCTTGGCTTTCGGCCAAGGTCAGCTCGCGCGCATAGCCGCCGGTGCCGGAGGCATCTTTGAGCGCGTCGGTCATGATGAATTTTGCGCCGAGCGAACCAACCTGTTCGGCGGCGGCAGCGCGGACGTCGGTCGCTGACACTACGGCGCCAAGACGCCGCGCGGTGGCAATGGCCTGGAGGCCGGCAACGCCGGCACCCATGACAAAAGCCTTGGCAGGGCGAACGGTGCCAGCGGCAGTCATCATCATCGGCAAGGCGCGCTCGAAATACGCGGCAGCTTCGATAACGGCCTGATAGCCGGCGAGATTGGCCTGGGAGGAGAGGATGTCCATGACCTGCGCGCGGGTGATGCGCGGCATGAATTCCATCGCAATGGCAGTGACGCCAGCCCCGGCGAGGGCGGCGATCTCGGCCTCATGGCCGTAGGGGTCGAGGCTCGCGATCAGAAGCGCGCCGGGATTGGCTCCAGCGAGAGCTGCGGCCGCTGGGCGGCGCACTGCAAGGATCAAGTCGGCCTGCCAGACGGCTTCTTTCGCCGATGCGGCTATCGCGGCGCTGGCTTGAGCATATTGATCGTCGCTGATGCGGGACTTGCTTCCCGCACCGGTCTCGATGCTCACATTGGCACCGAGCCCGATCAGTTTGGCGACGGTCTCTGGCGTCGCGGCGACGCGGCTTTCGCCTGTCGCCGTTTCCCGCAGAATCGCAAGTTTCATGAAAATCTCCTCCCGCCTGCCAGGCGGGCAGGCAATTCCATGGCCTGCTGACTGAAACCCCTTTAGGGGCGGATCACGAAGAAGAGGATTATCAGAAGGGCCGCTAGCAGATAAATGGACCACTTCACCGAGACGATGAAGCCATTATAGGTCTTCTCGTGTTCGACATAATCCATCGCCGATTCCAGGACGGGCTGCGAGTGATGTTCGGGGTGGTGGTGATTGGTGGCCATGTATTCCTCGAAATAGCGTCGTTTATAGGTGCAGAGCTTAGGGCGAATTCGCCTCAAGCTCGTCAATCAGCCCTTCGATCATGGAAAGGCCGAGCGTCCAGAAATTGGGGTCTTTGGCATCGAGCCCGAAAGGCGCCAAAAGTTCGGAATGATGCTTGCTTCCCCCAGCCTTGAGGAGCTCGAAATAGCGCTCCGCAAAGCCCTCACTCGATTTCTCATACTGTGCGTAGAGCGAGTTCACAAGGCAATCGCCGAATGCGTAGGCGTAGACATAAAAGGGCGAGTGAATGAAGTGCGGAATATAGGTCCAGAAGATGTCGTAGCCTTCATTCTGGATGATCGCATCGCCCAAGGATTCTGACTGGACGTCGAGCCAGATCTGGTTGATTTCCTCGGTGCGCAGCTCGCCCTGGCGGCGGGCGGTGTGGACACGGCGCTCAAAGGTATAGAAGGCGATCTGGCGCACGACGGTGTTGAGCATGTCCTCCACCTTGGACGACAAAAGCGCAAAACGCTGCTGCTTGTCCGTGGTCTTGTCGAGGAGAGCGCGGAAGGTCAGCATTTCCCCAAAAACCGAGGCGGTTTCGGCGAGTGTAAGAGGGGTGTTGGCGAGTATCGGGCCCTGCGCGGCGGCGAGGCGTTGGTGGACGCCGTGGCCGAGTTCATGCGCAAGCGTCATGATATCGCGCGTGCGACCGAGATAGTTGAGCATCAAATAGGGGTGGGCGCTCGGAACGGTAGGGTGCGCAAAGGCGCCCGAGAGCTTGCCATTGCCGGTTGGCGCGTCGATCCAGCCCCAATTGAAGAATGGCTTTGCGACTTCGGCGAGATCGGGCGAGAAGCGGCCATAGGCGTCGAGGACGGTCGAGACAGCCGTGTCCCAGTCCCAGATGCGCTCGTCGCTCGTCGGTAGCGGAGCATTGCGGTCCCAGGCATTGAGCTTGTCCTTGCCGAACCATTTTGCCTTCATCTTGTAATAGCGATGCGACAGACGCGGATAGGCGGCCTCGACAGCGGCCTGGAGCGCGTCGACGACTTCGCGCTCGACCGAATTGGCCATGTGGCGGCTGTCAGCAATGTCTTCATAGCCGCGCCAGCGGTCGGAGATTTCCTTGTCCTTGGCGAGGACATTGGTGATGTGGGTGAAAAGGCGGCCGTTGGCCTTAAAGGTTTTGGCGAGGGCTTTGAAGCCGGCTTCGCGCTTGGTCTCGTCGCGGTCGGAGAGCAGGTTGAGCGTTGATTCAAGATTGAGCGTTTCGCCATCGATCTCGAATTCAAGGCTCGACATGGTTTCGTCAAAGAGGCGGTTCCAGGCGGAAAAGCCGGTGACGGATTTGTCGTGGAACAGCTCTTCGAGCTTGTCGTCGAGCTGGTAGGGCTTGGCTTTGCGCAGTTCGGCAAACCAGGTGTTGTAGCGGCCAAGTTCGGGATCGGCGGCCAGGGCGGCGTCGAGCGTTGCATCGTCGATGCGGTTGAGTTCGAGTTCGAAGAAGAGGACGCGGGTCGACAGGTTCGTCAGCGCCTCGTTGGTATCACCCATGAACTTGGCGCGATCAGGATCGGTCGAGCGCTGCGCATATTGGAGGAACGAGAAAGATCCAATGCGGCCGGTGAGGTCACCCAGAACTTCGCTATCCTTGATCGCCTTGATCAACCCGCCAGAAGCGGTGAGGTCGGCGAGCTTGCCCTTGTAGTCGGCCTCGAATTTGGCGGCGAGCGTCTTTGCTTCTTCGAGCGCTGCCTTGAATTCGGCGCTGTCCTTGCCTGGATAGAGATCGTTGAGGTCCCAAACCGGGAGATTGCCAAACTGGTTGTGGCCTTTTTGGGCAGCAGCGCTCATGCGAACTCGACTCCGAAGCTTTTTATTTGGGGCGGACCTTAGCGAGCTTGGTCCGGACTGTGAAGGTCAGCCTGCCAGAAGCCGATTGGTGCCGTCCCAGATCAGTTGCAGGGCAAGGAGGAACACCAGCCAATAGGCGATGCGATAAAAGAGCTTCATCGAAATGCGGCGGACGAGATAGATGCCGAGGAAAACCCCGATAACCCCCACGGGTGCGAGAGCGGCCGAGAGCGTCAGGTTGTGGACGTTGAGCTGGCCAAGGAAAAAGTAGGGGATGAGCTTGGCGGTATTGACGATGGCAAAGAACACCGCCGTCGTGCCGGAATACACCAAGGGCGGGAGTTTGCGCGGCAGGACGTAAATCTGAAACGGCGGGCCACCGGTGTGGGAAATGAAGCTCGTAAAGCCGGCGACGCCGCCCCAGAAGATCCCCCAAGGCTTTGAGGGTGGCAGGCCTTCGAGCTTTTTGCGGATCGGGAACACTGCGTCGATGACAAAGAGCAGTGTAACAACGCCCACCATCAGCAGCACGACCGCATCGCTGACAAAGGCCCAGAGCGCCCAGCCAAGCAGGGTGCCGATTGCGGCGCCGGGCAACATGATCTTCAAGATATTGCGGTCGAATTCCTTGCGATACATCCAGACCGCAACGGCGTCCATGCAGAGCAGCACCGGCAGCATCATGCCCGCAGCGTCGCGCGCCGGCATGACCAGCGCCAGGAGCGGCACGCCGACGACGCCGAGGCCACCGAGGAGCCCGGCTTTGGACAGGCCAACAATCAGCACCGCGATGACGGCGACAGTGACGAAAACGGGGTCGATCATGGAAAGGCGAATCCGGCGGGAAGAGGTTCTATCCCCACTCCCAAGCGACAGCTTTGTCAATTGCTCCACACACATTCGCGCGAGGGGGCGGCGCAGTAATCATGGTGCAACTTTTGGGCTCGATACTGGTGCTCATGACATACCGTGCCAAAGGCTGGTTTTTCGCCGCCGCCATCAGCTTTTCCTTCTGGGTTCTCATCGCTCTCGTGAGCGTCGAGATCATGATGCAGTGGGAACAACCCAACCCGATCGAAGAGATCGCGGACGAAGCCGCGGTCTAGACCGCTTCATTCCCGGCTTGTCCGGGCAATCCAGCTCGCCTGCATATCGGCCACCCGCACAAGCCGGGCGACGGTCTTTGAGACATTTGGACCTTCAAACGAAAATCCCCGCCACTAGGGCGGGGATCGAAAAGCTGGGCTGAAGGCCGGGCCGATTATTCGTCGGCGTTGGACTTGAGCGATTTGAGCTTGGAAAAGACCGAGTCGGCGTCGAGGTCTTCGTGGCCCTGGTTGCGACGGCCTTCGCCATCGTCTTCCTGGCTGCCATATTCTTCCTGCCGGGCATTGGCGCGCGCGAGCGCTTCTTCGGCGGTAAGAAGGGTCGTGCCTTCGGCGACTTCGTTCGGTACACCGGCATCCTTGGATGCGCGCTTGACCTCGAGGTCGAGCTCGATCTGGCTGCAGAGACCAAGGGTCACCGGGTCCATGGCGGTCAGATTGGCCGAATTCCAGTGGCTGTTTTCACGCACGGATTCGATGGTCGACTTGGTGGTGCCCACGAGACGCATGATCTGTGCGTCCTTGAGTTCGGGATGGTTGCGCGTCAGCCACTTGATGGCATTGGGGCGTTCGTTGCGGCGCGAGATGGGGGTGTAACGCGGACCCTTGCGCTTGACGGCAGCAACGCGGACTTTTGGATCGGAAAGCTTCAGGCGATAGTTTGGGTTGCCTTCGGCCTTCTCGATCTCTTCTTTGGTCAACTGACCATTCTGGATCGGGTTGACGCCCATGATGCCCGAGGCGACGTCGCCATCGGCAATGCCCTGCACTTCGAGCGGATGCAGCGTGCAGAAGGCAGCGATCTGGTCAAAGGACAATGCGGTGTTGTCCACGAGCCAAACAGCGGTCGCCTTGGGCATGAGTAGGGGCTGGGACATGATAAAACTCTCCTGATGGCGCGGCCGGTTTTCCTCCGGACCGCTCCGCCTCAAAAGCCAAATGCTGAGGGGGAACTGCACACAATATAGAGTTTTGGCGCCATTTCCGCAACGCTGAAACCAGCCCATAACATTTAATTAGCGCAAATTTTATTTGAGCTCAGTCGGCGCTGGTCAGAAGAACGAGTTTCCCGAGATGGCTTCTTTTTTCCATGTGCTCATGTGCCTTGCTCGCTTCGGCTATGGGGAAGGTCGTGACATTGGGTTTGACCCAATCGGGCAGCGATAGATGGGGCAGGAGACGCAGGGCAATATGCTCGGCAATCGCGGCCTTAATCTCTTTTGATTGCGGACGAAGAGTCGAGCCGGAAAGGGTCAGTCCCTTGGCCATCATCAAGCGTAGAGGAACCGGCGCCGTGCCGCCATCGAGCGTCGAAATCTGGACGATATGCCCGCCGCGGGCCGAGGCCTCTATATTGACCGCGGCCATATCGCCGCCGACGACATCGAGAACCCGATCGGCGCCCTTGCCGTCCGTCAATTCCATCACCCGGGCGGTGATGTCTTCGCTCCGGTCGATCGTCGCCGTGGCGCCAAGCCGTTTGGCATAGGCCGCTTTCTCGGGGCTCGAGGTGACGCCAATGGCTTTGGCGCCGATGATTTTTGCAATCTGGATGGCTGCCCCACCAATGCCGCCTGAGGCGCCGTGCACGAGCACAGTCATTCCCGAGAAAAGACCTGCGCGCATGACGAGCGTCTGGGTGACGGTGAACCAGGTTTCGGGCAGGGCCGCGGCTTCGGCAAAGCTCCAACCGCGCGGAATGGGAAGCACCTGGCCTTCGGGCACGGCGACATAGCCGGCATAGCCGCCACCATTGGTCAGGGCCATCACTTTGTCGCCGACGCGATACCGGCCTGTCGTTTCACCCAGCGCTGCGATTTCGCCAGACACTTCGAGACCGATAATGGGCGAGGCGTCGGCCGGCGGATCATATTGGCCTCGCCGCTGCGCCAGGTCCGGGCCGTTGACACCGGCGGCGGCCACGCGGATCAAAACCTCGCCGGGACGCACGGCGGGCAGGGGCTGCGTGCCGAGCACGAGGTTTTCGGGGCCGCCGGGCGATTTGAGCGCGATGGCGGACATGGTGGCTGGAAGCGAAGCAGCGTTGGTCATCTGTCTATGCTGACGCAAACCGGGCTTGCCCGGCAAGGGCGGCGCGTCCATCTTGGGGTCAAATGTTTCCGGGGGCTCCAATGGAAGATCAAGACCAGCGCGCGAAAATCCCTGTGAGCCACGAGGTTGGCATGGTGCTCGACGCGCTCTCCGTTTCAGAGCTCGAACAGCGCATCGCGCTCCTCAAAACCGAGATCGTTCGGCTCGAAGCCGCGATCGATGCGCGAGGGCACACCCGCAAGGCAGCCGACGCCATCTTCAAGTTCTGAGTCGGCGAGTGCGGCGAATTAAGGTTAAACAAGACTAAAGGTTCGGTTGCGCCGCGCCCTGGGTTAAGCTTTTCTTAACACGGGAGGCGGCTCCGTTATGACTTGGAACCTTTTGTTCATCTTTGCACTTTTTGTGACATCCGGCACCTGCGCTCTGGTCTATGCGCTGCGTCTGGCCGGGGTCGAAGATGGCACGCCTCTTAACGCCCCAGCCCCTGACAATCTCACAGACCATGGATGGCAAGAGGCGCCGGTTCAGACTTTGATGTGGCAGGTGCAGGTGGCCCGCTATTGGCAGCCCCCGTTCCGCCGTCGCTAACAAGACGTTCAAGGAGAGCAGAGCATGACACCACAGGTTGACCGAATTCTCGAAGGCGTCCGTCCGATGGAAGTTACGCATCTCCAGGCTTTGGCAAGCGGCCAGATCCCGGTCGGCACCGCGCACCTGCGCCAGCTAGAAGACAAGGGCTGGATCGAAACGGTTGCGGGTACGCCCTTGATCACCCTGACCGGTCGTACGCTGCTCGATGGGGCATCCGCCCGCATCTGATCTTCAGTTTGCGTCAGGGTTAAGAAATCGAGTCTTGTTAACACGCAATTAACGAGTTCGGGTTAAGGTGTTCTTATTCAGATCTTCTGGATTTTTCAGAGCGGTTCTCCCTCTGTTTGACGCCTCCCTGTAAACTTCGAGAGCCGTGTTTCACGGCTCTTTTTCTTTTTCTGGGGTCTCAAAACTCTCGCACAACGCGTGGCGCCTATACCACTTGTTGAGCTTAGTTGGCGCTCAGAGGTGACGGGAGCCACATTTGTGCCTAGCATGATGGGCACATGATGGACGCAATCCGTCTGCCCTGACAATTTCAGCGCAAAAGACGCCAAAGCGGGGATGAACCGTGGCCGATAGCAGCGAAACCAGCCGACACGCCATTTCCCTCGGGCCGCGCATCGCAGCCTCTGGCGGGTTCGAACAGCTTTATCGCGAAGGCATGGGCCTGATCGAAGCCGTCGCCACCTATCTCGATCAGGAAGGGCGCGAAGACAGCCGTCTCCTGCCGCGCGAAGCCGCTTTCCTCTACGCCACAGAATCCATGCGCCTGACGACGCGCCTCATGCAGATCGCCTCATGGCTGCTCCTGCAGCGGGCAGTCAACGAGGGCGAAATTTCCCGCGAGAACGCGCGCACCGAGAAGGAAAAGGTGCAGTTTTCTGCAACGCCTTCCGAGCGTGGCGGCCCGGGCTATGATCATCTGCCGGTCAAACTTCGCGACTTCATCGACCTCGGCGATCGTCTATTCGAGCGGGTCACCCAGCTCGATCAGCTCGAACGCGGCAAATTGCCAGAGGTGCCGACCGGCCAGGTCAACGGCATTGCCGACCAGTTTTCGCGCCTCCACGCGGCTTTCAAGCGCACCGAATAGAGCTGCACGACCCCTCACCCTAACCCTCTACCCAAAGGGTCGAGGGGGGCGCATACCGTTTTGGGTGGGTTCTTGTGCCAACCACCAGCATTGTCCCCTCGCTCCTCAGGGGAGAGGGCTAGCGTGAGTGGCGGGCCATGTAAGCCGCAAAAACAAAAAACCCGGCGCGAGGCCGGGATTTTCGAATTCTTGTTGCCAAGAAAAGCTTAGAGGCCGAGGCCCTTGAAGCGTTCCTTGAAGCGGCTGACGCGACCGCCGCGGTCCATCAGCTGGCCCGTGCCGCCGGTCCAGGCGGGATGAGTCTTGGGATCGATATCGAGCTGCAGCGTATCGCCTTCCTTGCCGTAGGTCGAACGGGTCTGGTAGGCGGTGCCATCGGTCATCACGACGTTGATGGTGTGGTATTCGGGATGGATATCGGACTTCATCGCTTGCGCCTCAAATCGAACGGGCGAAGTGGCGCCCGGAGAGCTGGAAACTGGTGTTGGGCGGCTTCTTACCTAATGGAGCCTCAATAGGCAAGGGCAGGGGAGCGGCAATTTTACCCTCGTCCACGAGGTTGCTCCCCGGCAAGGCGGGGCCTATATCCAACCGGCCGCTGCAGGGCGGTTTTCCAGCCAACGAGAACGGCACGCACCTATGACCGATCAAGCCGTTCCGGCAGAGAGCAATAGCGAAAAGGTAATCGAGGCAGCGCGGATCCAGCCCAAGCGGCTGCAGCCGCTGCGCCGTCTCATGCCGTTTATGCTCGCCTATCCGGTGCGCCTCTCGCTCACCGTGCTCTTTCTTTTGGTTTCTGCGACGACGTCGCTCGCGATTCCCGCCATGCTCGGTGGCGTCATCGATCGCGGCTTTATCGAGAAGAACCTCGATATGGTCGGCCAATATGGTTTCATCATCATAACCATTGCCGCCGTGATGGCGCTTGCGAGCGGCGCGCGCTTTTATTTCATCTCCGTCATCGGCGAGCGCGTCATCGCCGATCTCCGCCAGGCGGTGTTTTCCCATCTCCTTCGTCTCGATGCGCGTTACTTCGATACCAATCGCGTCGGTGAACTGACGAGCCGGCTTAATGGCGATGTCGCCATTATTCGTGGTGCGGTGGGATCGAGTTTCTCGCTGGTTCTGCGCTCCATGGTCACTATCGTCGGCGCGCTGATCATGATGGTGCTGACGAGCCCAGTGCTGACGGCCGCTGTCGTTATCGCCGTGCCGACTATTCTCGTTCCCGTCGTCCTCTATTCGCGCCGCCTCCGCGGCATGTCGCGAAAAACCCAGGATGCGCTTGCCGATCTCTCGGCCATGGCGACGGAAATGCTGGGCGCGCCGCGCACCGTCAAATCCTTCACCCAGGAATCAAGCCAGTCCGAAATCTATCGCGAGCGCAGCGAAGAGAGTTTCGAGGCCGAAGTGCGGCGGCTCAGCGCCCGCGCATTGCTCGTCGCGCTCGTTATTTTCCTCGGCACCTGTGCGCTTGTGGGGCTTGTCTGGTGGGGCGCCCGCGCCGTGTTCGAGGGATCGGTCACGGCGGGCCAATTGGCGCAGTTCATGGTCTATGCCTTGATGGCGTCGGGTGCTTTGACCAACGTTTCGGAAGTTCTGGGTTCGCTCCAGACCATTGCCGGCTCGACCGAGCGGCTGACGGAAATTCTTGATACGGACGCTGCTATCGAAGATCCGAAAAATCCGGTGCCGCTGCCGCAGCCGTCGCTGGGCACCGTGGCCTTCGATCGGGTGAGCTTCACCTATGATCCGATGGCGACTGGCAAAGTGCTCGACGATCTCTCCTTTACTGTCGCCAAGGGCGAGACGGTTGCGCTGGTCGGTCCCTCAGGCTCGGGAAAGTCGACGACCCTCTCGCTGCTGCAGCGCTTTTATGATGTCGCTGGCGGATCCATTACGGTCGATGGCGTCGATATCCGCGATGCAAAGCTCTTCGACCTCCGTCAGCGCTTTGCCTATGTCGAGCAGGAACCGACCATTTTTGCCGGCACGATCGCGGACAATATCCGCTTCGGCAAACCTGACGCCACCGAAGCGGAAATCGAGGCGGCGGCGCGATCGGCGCTGGTGCATGATTTCGTTGTCGACTTGCCGGCCGGTTATCACACGGTCGTCGGCGAGCGCGGCGTGATGCTATCGGGTGGCCAGAAGCAGCGCCTCGCGATTGCCCGTGCGATCCTGAAAAATGCGCCAATCCTGCTCCTTGATGAGGCGACCTCGGCGCTCGACGCGCAGAGCGAGCGGCTCGTGCAGATGGCGCTGGAGCATTTGATGGCCGGCCGCACGACGCTCGTTATCGCACACCGTCTCGCGACCATTCGTGACGCCAACAAGATTCTCGTGCTCGAAGCGGGTCGGATTATCGACCAGGGGACGCATGAGGAATTGGTCGCCAAGGGCGGGCGCTATGCGGAACTGGCGAAGCTTCAGTTCAGGTCGGACCTGAACCACTGAACAACTAAGGCCAAAAGGCCCCTCACCCGGCCCTACGGGCCGACCTCTCCCCCGAAGGGAGAGGTGTCGCTCCGCGACTTTGGCAACCCCCACCTCTCCCTTCGGGGGAGAGGTCGCCGCAGTGCGGCGGGTGAGGGGCCTTGCCTTATCCTTCGGTCAGCTTGAACTCGATGCGACGGTTGCGCCTGAACGCTTCGTTGGTATTGCCGGGGTCGAGCGGCGCATATTCGCCGAAGCCGGCTGCGACAAGGCGGGCGGGGGCGACGCCCTTGCTGACGAGATACTGTGCGACGGAGATGGCGCGCGCTGCTGACAGCTCCCAGTTGGATGGGAAGCGGGCATTGGAAATCGGCCGGCTATCGGTATGGCCATCGATGCGCAGCACCCAATTGATATCCGACGGGATTTCCTGTTCGAGCTGCAGGATTGCATCGGCCAGCGCATCGAGTTCGGGGCGTCCGCCTGCCTGGATTTCGGCCTGGCCGGGATCGAACAGCACTTCGGACTGGAAGACGAAACGGTCGCCCACAACGCGGACGTCCGCGCGACCTTCGAGAATCTGCCGCAAGCGCCCGAAGAAGTCGGAGCGATAGCGCGACAGATCCTGAACGCGCTGGGCCAGCGCCAGATTGAGACGGCGGCCGAGATCGGCGATCTGCGTCCGCGATTCCGTATCGCGGGTTTCCGAGGCTTCGAGCGCAGCTTCAAGCGCCCCGATCTGCGTGCGCAGGGCCGCTAGTTGCTGGTTGAGCAGGGCAACCTGCGCATTGGCTTCATCGGAGAGCTTTTGCGAGTCGATCAGATCATCCTGCAGACCTGCAATGGTCGCGTCGCGATCGCCAAGCCCGGCGCCGATGCCGCTTAGCTGGGAGGTCAGATCCTGATTGCGGGCCTCGGAGCTTGATAGAGTTGCCTGCAGCGTCGCTAATTGATTCGTGAGATCGCCTGAATTGGCGCGCTCGAGTTGTAGCAATTCGGTCAGTTCCGCGATCTGGCTATTGAGCCGCGATAGCGCAGTGTCCCGTCCCTGGATCTCCTGTCCCAGAAAGAACTGGGTGAGCATGAAGAGGCTCAAGAGGAAGATGATGACGAGCAGGAGGCTCGACAGCGCGTCGACGAAGCCCGGCCAGTAATTGGCCTCTACTCTGCGGCGCGAGCGGCTCGATGGCATGGCTTAGTCCCGACGCTCGGTGGTGTCGGTTTCGTTGAGCATGGCCTCGATCAGGCTGCGGAGCTTTTTGTTGGTCTCGCTCTGTTCGGTGATATAGGCGCGCAGGTCTTCTTGCTCGGTGCGGATGTGCTTGACGAGGCCATCGATGCCGCGCGCCAGTTCGGCCATGGCGCGAATGGCGTTCTGCGAGGAATTCTGGCTCTGCATATTGGCGCCGAGCTTATCGAACATTGCCTGGATTTCGGGCCCACCGGCATTGGCCTGCATGGCGCTGACCGGGTGATCGAGCTCGGTCATGGAGGTCATCCAGTCTTCAAGATCTGTATAAAAGGCGTTCTGTGCCTGGCTCGTCTGAAGATCGAGAAAGCCGAGGATCAGCGAGCCGGCAAGACCAAACAAGGAGGACGAAAAGGCGGTGCCCATGCCGCCCAGTGGCGCGGCGAGACCTTCCTTGAGATTGGCAAAGAGTGAGGTGCTGTCGGCGGAGGTGACGTCGAGTGCGTTGATGACGCCGGCGACGGAGCTCACGGTTTCGAGGAGACCATAGAATGTCCCCATGAGGCCGAGGAAGACGAGAAGACCAGTGAGATAACGCGACGTATCCTTGGCTTCATCGAGGCGGTTGCCGACGGAATCAAGGATCGACCGCATGGAAGATGGCGTGATGATCGCCTCGCCGATCCGCTCGCGGAGCAGCCCAGCAACGGGGGCCAGCAGAATCGGAGGGCGCACCTGGCTCGAGCCGCCGTCCTGAAGGGAATTGACCCACTTTACCTCAGGGAAAAGCCGGAAAACTTGCCGGAAGCTGAGGAAAATGCCGATGAAGAGGGCGAAGAAGATCATCGAATTGATGAACGGGTTCGCCCAGAAGAAAGTGAGGATCTGTTGAGAGAGGATAGCGGCGACCAGTGCCGCCAGAATCAGGAAAATGACGATTTTGACGAGGTAAACGGCCGGGCTGGCGAGGTGATAGGGATCGTAACCTTGCGTCATCGTGCCTTTAACCTCTGCCTCGCGCAGCAAATCAACTGCGTGCGAGACTAGAGGCGGCGGAATGGCGTGACAATGGAAAAGGTTAACGGTTCCGCAGAGGTGATAGGAACATCACCCCTCGGAGGTCACTGAACACCCTTGAGCGACTTAAGGAGCGCGCCCTGCAGCGTTTCGTTGCCGGCAACGATCTGGCCGTTCCACACCGAACCGGGCTGGCCGGCATAATCGGTGACGAGGCCGCCGGCTTCCTTGACCATCAGCAAGCCCGGAGCGACGTCCCAAGGCTTGAGGCCGGCTTCCCAAAGAGCGTCGAAGCGGCCGGAAGCAAGCCATGCCATGTCCACGGAGATCGAGCCCGAGCGACGGATACCGGCCACGGCCGGATTGACATGAGCGAGCTGGCGCAACTGCAGACCATCATTGGACGTGCCCTGTGTCTTGATGCCGGTAACGACGACCGCGTCCGACAGGTGCCGGCGTTCGGCGACACGCAAGCGCTTGCGATCGGCCAGCCAGGCGCCGCCGCCCTTTTCAGCGGTGTAGAGCTCGTCCATCACCGGATTATAGATCACCGAAGCCACGATATCATCGCCACGCTGCAGCGCGATAGCGACGGCAAAAAGCGGGATGGAATGGAGGAAATTGGTGGTGCCATCGAGCGGATCGATGATCCAGGTGTGCTGGCCATCGGTGCCGGCAACCTCGCCGCCTTCTTCCATGAGGAAAGCATAGGTCGGGCGCGCCTTGCGCAGCTCATCGTAGACGATCTGTTCGGCGCGGAGGTCGGCCTTCGACACGAAATCGGCCGGACCCTTGCGCGAGACCTGGAGGTTTTCGACCTCGTTGAAATCGCGCGACAGCGACTTGCCAGCCTTGATGGCGGCATTGACCATGACGGTGAGAAGGGCGGAACGCGCCATTGTTTTCAAGCTCGCTGGTTCAAGCGGTGTGTCGGACCCGCCGGGACGAGACATCCCGGCGCGGCCTCACTTGGGCCAAGCCCTGCCGCTGATTGAAAGTTTGGCGGCTTATTGCCTCAGAACCCTGCTCGGTTCAAGGGTTTTGCGCCGGTGGGGTTTCCGTGGGGACGACAGGCGTATCGCTCGGCACAGGTGTTTCAGCCGGTGCATCGGCGCCATCGACGCTCGGCACGACGACCTTGCTCGGTGCATTTTCCATATCGGTGGGGGTCGGCAATTGCGGCCCTGCCGTCTGTGGCGTGGTGGGAATGACCGCGATGGTTTCGACGCTCGGCGGCACCGATGGCCAGAAACGCGCCCTTTCTTCGGCGCGCGCCAAAGCCTCGGGCTGGATCGAGACGAGAAGGCGATCAAGCGTCGGATCGGACAAGCCCTGCCGCCGCGCGAGAGCGCGCCACATGGCAGCGGTTTCGAGATCGAGCGCCGTGCCTTCGCCGACGGCGACGAGCTTTGCCAGCCGGTTCTGTGCGACAGGATTGCCGCCTTCGGCAGCGCGCTCATACCAGAGCACGGCAGCCGCTACATCCTTGGCAATGCCGCGGCCGAGATAGAGGAGGGTGGCGTAATCGACCTGGGCAGCGGTGAGGTTCTGCTCGGCGGCGAGCCCGATATAGCGGGCCCCCTCCGCCTCGTTGGGCGCAACGCCGGCGCCTTCGATCAGCATCGAACCATAGTCATACTGCGCTTCGGGCAGTTCCGTTTCCGCCGCTTCGCGCATGAGGGTCGCTGCGGTCGTCAGGCTCGGATCGGCATAGATGCCTTCGACATGAAGCAGCGCAAGATTGTATTTTGCAGGCGGATAGCCCTTGTCGGCGGCCTGCTTAAAGAGTTCGGCGGCCTTTTTGCGATCCTGCGCGACGCCGACGCCGTCCTGATAGAGAAGGCCAAGTTCGAAGGTCGCGAGCGTATCGCCATTTTTCGAGGCAAGCTGATACCAGCCCGCGGCGCGTTCGTCGTTTTGTGCGACGCCGAGGCCCTTTGAATAGATCTCTGCAATCAGCGTCTGGGCTGGCGCATCACCCTTTTCGGCGCGCGGCAAAGCCAATTCAAGCGCTGTAAGAAAATAGCCGCGCTGGAAGGCGCCGAAGGCAAAGTCCGGCTCCGCTCCGCCGCCGAAAATAGCATTGGAAATATCCTCGGCCGCGCCCGGCGCCGCTTCAAAATTTGGCGCTGGCGTTTCTTCGGCCGGTGTCGTGGCTTCAGGCGTTTCTGTCGGCGCCGCGGCATCCTGTGCAAAGGCGGTCAACGGGGTCGAAGCGAGTAGCAGCGCCAGGAGCGGCGCGCGCCAGATCATGCTTTTTCCTTTGCCGCAAAGGCGGCGAGCGAGGCTGTTGGGTCTTTCGTCGACCACACGCAATCGGAGAGCGCAAGAAACTCGGCGCCGGTCAGGTCTGGATTTTGGGCGTCTGCCGCGGGATTGGAATGGACAGCCGGGACTTCAAACGTCTCGGCCCACCACTGCGCAAGTTCGGCAGCCTCGGGATCGGGCGTGCCGCCGAGCGGACCGAAGAAAACATAATCGATATCGAGTTCGCCAAAGCTCATGGCATCATGGCGCGAGCGCACATTGCCGGCCCCGACAATGCCATCGGGCTTGAGCGCGGCGACGGCGGCGCGAATAGCCTTGATCCCGCCTTCAGTCACATGGACGCCATCGGCGCCAATCGACTGGGCCAGCGCCACATCGTCTTCGACGAGCACGGCTGCGCCCGCTGCCTGCCCAACCTGCACCAGACGTTCGGCGAGTTCAGCGTAAGCCGCATCGGCAAGGCTGCCGCGGCGAATGAGAAGCGCTGCGATTTCGGGCCCGGTAAGCACAGCCATCAGCCGCCGCGGAAAGTCGGCGGCATCGGGGTCAGGCGGCGTGATGAGATAAAGCTGGGGAGCCATGGAAATCCCGGAATAAGCGCAAGAGGTCCCTAGGCTGGCATTTTGGCAAGAAAGGGACGGGGTTTCCATAGGGCATGGTGGTGGGGGAGGCAATGCGGGGGTGACTGCAGTCGGCTTACCTAGTCACCCCCTCCCGGCCTTCCCCATCGAGGGGGAGGTGCAGATTTGTGATCTGGGCGACATCTCACCAAGCCCTCAATACGACACCTCCCCCTTGATGGGGAGGAAGGGAGGGGGTTTTGGACAGGCGCTAACCTCCTCTCCAATCCCGAAAACAAAAATGGCGTGCCCCCTTTCGGAGACACGCCAGTCGTGACGTTGGGACGTCGAACGGATCAGGCCGCGCGGTCGACCGTGTTGTTCCATTCGCCAAGGGCGGCGAGCGAATTCATGTGGGCGCGGTGGGTGAAGGCGGCTTGCGCGGCTGGAAAATTTTCGCGGCGGCCGGCCCAGGTGCGGAGCGCGACATTCTGCAAAGCGCGACCATAGGAGAAGGTCATCGGCCAGGGCTTGAACGGGATATTGTTCATCGCCGAAAGGTGCGCCGTTGCTTCTTCGTCGGTCTGGCCGCCCGAGAGGAAAGCGATGCCTGGTACGGCGGCAGGCACGTGTTCCTTGAGCACTTCAACGGTGCGCTTGGCGACTTCCTCGACCGATGGCCGATCGCGCGAATTCACGCCGGGCAGCACCATATTGGGCTTGAGGAGCATGCCCGAGAGATCGACGCCGGCAAGGCGCAGTTCCTTGAAGACATTCTCTAGGACTTCGCCAGTCACCTGAGCACTGCGCTCAAGCGAGTGATTGCCCGGATCGCCATCGCCGACGACCTCCGGCTCGACGATCGGCACGATGCCGGCTTCCTGGCAAAGGATGGCATAGCGCGCAAGGGCATGAGCGTTGGCGCGGATATTGTTGCGGGTGGGCGCCACGTCATTGATGGTGATGACGGCGCGCCACTTGGCAAAGCCGGCGCCAAGGGTCGCATAGCGCTCTAGGCGCTGGCGCAGGCCATCAAGACCTTCGGTGATTTTCTCGCCGCTATCGCCCGGCATGGGGAAGGCGCCGCGGTCGACCTTGATACCGGGAATAGTATCGGCATCGGCAAGAATGGCGCGGAAGGGCGTGCCGTCGGCTGCAGATTGTTCGAGGGTTTCTTCGGTCAGGATCACGCCCGAAATATACTTGGTCATCGCTTCGGTCGAGCGGAACAGCATTTCGCGATAGTCGCGGCGCAGGTCGAGCGAATTGGGCAGGTTGATCTTGGCGAAGCGTTTGGCAATTGTGCCCTCAGACTCGTCGGCGGCTAGAATGCCCTGGCCGTGCGTCATCAGCTTTTGGGCAATGGCATTGAGCGACTTGGTCATCGGGTCTTCGGCCTTAATCTGAGGGGAATGAACGTTGCCCTAAAGATTAGACTTTCGGCCCGTCTAGTCGATTAGACCTTGGGTTATCATACGAAAGGATGATCTTGTATGGTAGTGACCGAGGGAACTTTTCGGCTCTTCGCGTTTATCGTAAGGTGACGATCAATTCCACCTTCTTTCCCAAAATAACGGATAGCAGAATGAGCACGCAACCTCACGTGACTTTTCATGATGGCCGCAGCATTCCCCAAGTCGGGCTCGGTGTCTGGCAGACGCCCAACGATGTCGCCGTCGAAGCAGTATCGACAGCGCTCAAGACAGGCTATCGCCACATCGATACGGCCGCCGTCTATCAAAACGAAGAGGGTGTCGGCGAAGGCATCCGCCAGTCCGGCGTCGCGCGTGGCGATATTTTCCTCACCACCAAAGTTTGGAACGACGATCAGGGCTTTGACCAGACCCTGCGCGCCATGGATGCGTCGCTAAAGCGTCTCGGCACCGACTATGTCGATCTCTATCTCATCCACTGGCCCTCGGCCTATCGCGGCAAATATGTCGAGACCTGGCAGGCGCTGGTAAAGCTCAAGGAAGAGGGCAAGGCGCGCTCGATCGGTGTTTCCAATTTCGAGGGCACCTATATTGACGAGCTCGAGGCCGCGACCGGGCAGTTGCCGGTCATCAATCAGGTGCAACTCCATCCGCGCTTTCAGCAGCGCAAGCTCCGCGCCCGCTATGAGCCGAAGGGGATCATCACCGAAAGCTGGAGCCCGCTTGGCCAAGGGAAGATGCTCGAAGACCAGACCATCGCCGATATCGCCCAGCGCCATGGCAAGAGCCCGGCTCAGGTGATCATTCGCTGGCATATCGAAGAGGGGCTGGTGGTTATCCCGAAATCGGTGACGCCGAGCCGTATCGTCGAGAATTTTGACGTTTTCGACTTTGAACTGAGCGCCGAGGACAAGGCGGCGATCAATGGGCTGGATAATGAAGCCGGGCGTTTGGGTTCTGATCCGCTGATGGCGAAGTTTTAAGGCGTTTACTCCGGCACTGAAACAACCAAGACCGAGATGGTCACCCCGGCGAAAGCCGGGGCCCATTCTGAGATCTCAAGATGAATCCCGGCTCAAGGCCGGGATGACAGCTGGTGGTTTTGAAACAACTGAAGACTGTGCCTCAACCAAGCTAAGGGACGCGACGCCTCAGCTCTGCAAAGGCGCCGTTTCGTCGAGCACGCCGGCGATCGAGTTCAGCACCTTCGCCGCCTGATCGAGCTTTCCCGCAAAAGCCTGTTCCGTCGCTTCAAGCTCATCGGCGATCTGGTGGCCCGCTGCGGTCAGCGTCTCCACCTCGGCCTCGAGCGCCGCAATCCTGCGCTCGGCTTCAGCCAATTCGTCGAGCACGGCGATGCCCGCCATCACGGTTAGCCTCGTGTCGCCGATTTCGCCGACGGCGCCTTTCAGCCCTTCGACACTGGCGTTGAAGCGTTCGGCAAGGGCGATCAGGTGGCCCTGCTGCCCCTCTTCGCAGGCCATGCGGTAGCGGCGGCCGTTGATTTCGACATTGACCTCGGGCATGGCCTACTCCGTCTTGGCGAGCACGGCCCGCACGGTTTCCATCGCCTCGACCAGCCGGCGTGAGACATCATGAGCGCTGTCGTCGAGCCGCTTGGCGCGGGCGGAGGTTTTGTCGAGTTCGGTCGCGAGTCGAGCGCGTTCCTGGACGAGGCGCTGGGTATCGACCTCGATGCGCTTCAGGCGCTGCATGCGGCCGGTCAGATCGGCAAGGCTCTGGTCGAGCCGTCCAAGGGCCTTGTCGAAGCGGTTTGATGCTGCGACGAGCCCGTCTTCATCGTGTCCGTCACTCATTGGCCGCAACTATCCTAAACGCAACGCCGATTCAATCTTCTGAGCGTGCCCGAACCCCACAGTCTTTGCAACTGGAAGCCCGCCTGATCCAAGGCAAAACACGCGCCAAAGTGGACGGGTGCGGCCCCTCGTGACATTGACACAAGGGCCGAACCTGTTATGCCTCAAACCCGCCTTTGGGAGGAGGCTTTCGCGCCTCTCATCCCCTTATTCCCTGCCTTCCTCAGCATCAGAGAGCGGCCCAGACGATGACAAACACAGCCCAGCAGAACGAATTGGCCAATGCGATCCGGTCCCTTGCCATGGACGCGGTCGAAAAGGCGAATTCCGGTCACCCCGGCCTGCCCATGGGCTGCGCCGATATCGCCACGGTGCTCTTTACCAAGGTGATGAAGTTCGATCCCGCGAACCCCCAATGGGCCGATCGCGACCGCTTCATTCTCTCGGCCGGCCACGGCTCGATGCTGCTCTACTCTTCGCTCTACCTGCTTGGCTACGAAGACATGACCATCGATCAGGTCAAGAACTTCCGCCAGCTTGGCTCGAAGACCGCCGGCCACCCCGAATTCGGCCACGCGACCGGCATCGAAACCACGACTGGCCCGCTCGGTCAGGGGCTTGCCAATTCGGTCGGGTTTGCCGTAGCCGAAGCCAAGCTCGCCGCCGAATTCGGCTCCGATATCGTTGATCACCACACCTGGGTGCTCTGCGGCGACGGTTGCCTGATGGAAGGCATTTCCCAGGAAGCGATCTCGCTTGCCGGCCACCTCAAGCTCAACAAGCTCGTGCTGATCTGGGACAACAACAACATCACCATCGACGGCAAGGTCTCCAACGCCGACTCGACCGACCAGATCGCCCGCTTCAAGGCTGTCGGCTGGAACACGATCGAGATCGACGGCCATGACCAGAACGCCATCGAAAAGGCACTGATCGAAGCCAAGGCATCGACCGACAAGCCGACCCTGATCGCTGCCAAGACCACGATCGGTTTCGGTGCGCCGAAGAAAGCCGGTACGGAAAAGGTGCATGGCTCGCCGCTCGGTGCCGAAGAACTAGCCGGCGCCAAGCAGGCGCTCGGCATCGACTATCCGGCGTTTGAAGTTCCGACCCATATTCTCGACGCCTGGCGCGCTGCGGGCACCCGCTCGCAGAACGTGCGCGGCGAATGGGAAGCGCGTCTCGGCAAGTCCGAAAAGAAGGCCGAGTTCGAGCGCCGCATGGCTGGCAAGCTGCCAGCCGATTTTGACGCCACCTTTGCCGCCTATAAGGAAAAGCTCGTCACCGACAAGCCAAAGGTCGCGACCCGCAAGTCGAGCCAGATGGCGCTCGAAGTGATCAACAAGGCGCTGCCCGAAACGCTCGCTGGTTCTGCCGACCTGACCCACTCGAACCTCACCAATACGCCCGAGACGCTGCCCTTCCAGGCTGACAACCGTCTTGGCCGCTACATGATGTACGGCATCCGCGAGCATGAAATGGGCGCCGCAATGAACGGCGTGGCGCTCCATGGCGGTCTCATCCCCTATGGCGGCACGTTCATGGTCTTTACCGACTATGCCCGCCCCGCGATCCGCCTTTCGGCGCTGATGGAACAGCGCGTCATCTATGTCATGACCCACGATTCCATCGGCCTTGGCGAAGACGGCCCGACCCACCAGCCGGTCGAACATCTGACCGCGCTGCGCGCCATCCCGAACCTTCTCGTGCTGCGTCCGGCCGATGCGGTGGAAGCTGCCGAGTGCTGGGAAATCGCCCTCAAGAGCGATAAGGCTCCCTCGATCCTCGCGCTGTCGCGCCAGAACCTGCCGGCCGTCCGCACCGAAAACTCGACCGAGAACAAGTCGGCCAAGGGCGCTTACACGCTCGTCGGCCCGGCCGATGCCGATGCCGTCATCTTCGCGACCGGTTCGGAAGTGGCCATCGCCGTCGAAGCGCAGAAGCAATTGACCGAGAAGGGCATTTCGGCCCGCGTCGTCTCCGTGCCGTCCATGGAGCTCTTTGCCAAGCAGTCCGACGCCTATAAGGCCGAAGTGCTCGGCAAGGCCAAGGCGCGCGTTGCCGTCGAAGCCGGTATCGAAATGAGCTGGTCCAAGCTCCTCGGCGACAAGGGCCGCTTCGTCGGCATGCACTCCTTTGGTGCATCGGGCCCGATCGAAGCGCTCTATGAGCACTTTGGTATTACGGCCAAGGCCGTTGTTGAAGCCGTCACCGCCCAAGTGTAAGAGAGCCGCGCCTCCCTTTCTCCTCCACTCCCTCTAGGAGCGTAAAATCATGGCAGTTCGCGTCGCCATCAACGGTTTTGGTCGTATCGGCCGCAATATCCTGCGCGCCATCATCGAATCCGGCCGCACCGACATCGAAGTCGTTGCAATCAACGATCTCGGCCCGGTCGAAACCAATGCGCATCTCCTGCGCTTCGACAGTGTCCACGGCCGTTTTCCGCATACCGTAACCGTTTCGGGCGACACCATCGACGTTGGTCGTGGCCCGATCAAGGTGACCGCAGAGCGTGATCCGGCGAACCTGCCGCATGCCGCCATGAACATCGATATCGCGCTCGAATGCACCGGTATCTTCACCTCCAAGGAAAAAGCTTCGGCCCATATCAAGGCCGGCGCCAAGAAGGTGATCATTTCGGCTCCCGGCGACGGCGCCGACAAGACCATCGTTTTCGGTATCAACCACCAGTCCCTCACCAAGGACGACGTGGTGATCTCGAACGCCTCGTGCACGACCAACTGCCTCGCTCCGCTCGCCTATGTGCTCCACAAGGAGTTCGGCATCGAGAAGGGCATGATGACGACGATCCACTCCTATACGGGTGATCAGCCGACCCTCGACACCATGCACAAGGATCTCTATCGCGGCCGCGCGGCTGCGCTCTCGCAGATCCCGACCTCGACCGGCGCTGCCAAGGCCATCGGCCTCGTGCTGCCCGAACTCAAGGGCAAGCTCGACGGCGTCTCGATCCGCGTGCCGACGCCGAACGTCTCCTGCGTCGACTTCAAGTTCATTGCCAAGCGCAATGTGACCTCCGAAGAGATCAACGCCATGGTCAAGAAGTATGCCGATGGCGAACTCAAGGGCGTCCTCGGCTATACCGAACAGCCCAACGTTTCGATCGACTTCAATCACGACCCGCACTCCTCCACCATGGCGCTCGACCAGACCAAGGTGATGGACGGCAATTTCGTATCGGTCCTTTCCTGGTACGACAATGAATGGGGCTTCTCGAACCGCATGGCCGATACGGCCGTCGCGCTCGGCAAGACGCTCTAAACAAACAAAAAAGCCCCGCTTCGGTGGGGCTTTTTCTGTTCGGTCACATTCTCGTGCCAATCCGTCCGCTAGTTTTGCTCCGTATTTCATGCGGAGCTTTTTTCATGCGCCTTTTCACCGCCCTTTGCCTCGCTGCCCTTTCAATTGCTGCACCCGCTCTTGCAGCCGAAGACAAAGCGACTGGTCTCGCCGTCAATCTTTCCGATGACTTTGTCATCGAGCCGACACCGGCCGACGCCAACTTCACCGCCAATTTCGGCATCAAGTCCGCCTCCGGCGAAACGGCCAGTTTCGAGGGCGAAGACTATCTCTGCCAAGTTGCCTATTCGCCGGCTCCCGAAAACGCCGACCTCAGCGTCGAGGAGATCAATGCCATGGTCCGAACGCAGGAATGGATCGATCTTGCGAAAAATACCATGTCGGTGATTTTCGACTTCAAGGAAGACACGCCCTTCGAACTCGCTGGCTTCAACGGCCATGAATTCGTTGCCATGCCCAAGCAGCCCGGCGCTGAAAATGTCCGCCTCGTGCTCTCGATGCTCGAAACGCCCAAGGGCCGCACGGCCATTTCCTGTGTGGCCGACGAAGAGGCGCTCGACGAGATGCTGCCGACCTTCCGCACTATCCGCGATGGCGTCACCCCGCCCGCCTGATCCGGAGGTCGCTCATGCGTCTTTTGCCAATCGCCTGTGTTGTCGCGCTTCTGTCGTCGGGAACCGCTTTTGCCGTCGAGGATGATTTGACGGGCCTTGCTGTCAATCTCCCCAAGACATTCGTTGTCGAAAAGGCTCTGCCGCCGCTCGATTATCTCGTCAGCTTTGGCGTCAAGAATGGCTCCGGCAATCCTGTCGCGCTCAAAGGCGAGACCTATCTCTGCCAAGCAAGCTTCATGCCTGATCCAGCCAATGCCGAATTTACTCAGGAGCAGCTCAACACGGCGGTCGCCTCCGAAGGGTGGCGGGATCACATGAAGACCCTATTATCTCAGGATGTCGATGTCGGCGAGATCACGCCCATCGAATTGGGCGGCATTGGTGGGCAGGAATTCATCGTGACCTCGCGGCTGAAACAGGATGCGGACGCGCGGGCCGTGATGTCCTTCCTCGAAACGCCTAAGGGGAGAAGCTTGATCTCCTGCGTCACTGAGGCCGATACGCTCGACACCAATCTCGATATATTCCGCACCATCCGTGATGGCGTTATCCCGCCGGCCTGAGCCCTCTTCTTGGAGTACGCCATGCGTCTTCTGCCGATTGCCTGCCTTGCTATGCTCTCTGTCCCCGCTCTTGCTGCGGAGGACGTCAGCGGGCTGGCGGTGAACCTGCCCGATACATTCGTGGTTGCTGCCGAAACGTCCCCGCCGCCCTATGACGTCACCTTCGGCGTCAAGTCGGCCGCTGATGATCCGGCGCCGCTCGAAGGCGAAAAGTATCTTTGCCAGGTCAGCTTCCAGGATGTTCCCGCCAATGCCGGGCTCAGCGTCGAGGAGATCAACGCGCAAATCGGCTCGCCCGCCTGGCTCGCCATGGCCAAGGACGGCATGTCGCAAATCTTCGATTTCGTCGCGGATTCTGCCTTCGAACTCGACGGCTATAATGGCCATGAATTTATTGGCAAGCCCAAGCAAAAGGGCGCCGAGCATGTCCGGCTCGTGCTCTCCATGGTCGAAACCGCCAGGGGTCGTACTGCGATCTCCTGCGTCACCGACGCCGATCGTCTGGATAGCGTTCTGCCCGTATTCCACACCATCCGCGACGGCGTGACGCCGCCCGTCTGATTATGCTGGCGGGGCATTGTCCCCGCTTGCTTTCCCCGCGCGCTTTTGCTCGAAATGCAGCGCAGCCTGGGGGCAGACGTGAATCTCAATCGATCCTATCGCTGGCAGGGGCTCGACCTTGCCACTCTCGAACATTGCCATGTCGTCGCCAATGATCGCGATACGCGCATTCGTGGCGCCATTATCGGCCCTGATTTTGGGCTCTTCTACCGCATTAAGCTCGACGAAAATGGCCACACGCGAACGCTCAAGATCGAGCGCGCCGACGGCAAGGCGCTCGAACTTTTTTGCGACGGGCAGGGCGGCTGGACCGACGATCGCGCCGAGCCGATTTCGGGCCTCAAGAACTGTGTCGATGTCGACATCTGGCCAACGCCCCTCACCAATTCTCTGCCGATCTGGCGGAGCGATTGGCAGTTGAATGTGCCCCAGACTTTTTCGATGGTCTGGATCGACGCCAACTCCATGACCATCAAGCGCGCCGAGCAGGTTTACACCAAGCTCGATGACGCGCATTTCCGCTATCAGTCCGAGAATTTCGAGCGAGTGCTGGAGGTCGATGGGGATGGGGTGGTGGTAAATTATCCGGGGCTGTTTGAGCGGGTCTAACCGCTGGACAGCCGACCCCCACCTAACCTCCCCCTAGCAGGGGAGGAATTTTGCGGTGGCTCACCGGCGCTGAGACAAACTCGACCAGTCCTTCCCCCTACAAGGGGGAGGTTAGGTGGGGGTAGACCCCATCCTCACCATCATTCCCGCCGTCCGCGCCCTCGCCTCCGGCGTACCCAGACACGACACCAAGCTCTCATAACCCGGCGTCCACCTACCGGCATGACCTCGAATGGTGAGCTGTGATTGGCCGGGCAATAGAGGATGGCGTGGCCGGGGCTGACAGCATCGAGGTCCAGAACTGCGGTCGATCGGGTCATCACCACCAGTGGCCGCTCATTGTCCGCATACCGCCGGAGCCAGGCACCCAAGGCCAATTGTGTTGTTTCATCAATACCGTCCTCGATCAGATCGAGCACACCGGCGCCCGCAGTGTCCGCAATCGCCGCGACTACGGCGCGCAGTTGGTCCGACTTCGTCGCGCCATCGTCGAGAAGCCAGGCCAAGGCTGTCTCGGCATCTTCTGAAAGTTTCTCGGGCGCCTGCCTGTCCAGCTCGTGAAACACACCGCCCAAGGCCGCCGCCAGCGCCATGGCCAGCCGCGTCTTGCCGCTGCCGAGTGGTCCGACAAGATAGGTGACCGGCGCTAGTTGCTTGAGCTCGAAACGTTCACCATCCCAAGGCCAGGGCAGCGTCAAAGATATGGCAGGACCATCGCCGACCAGCTCCGCGACATCCGGCACGCGACCCTGAAGCAAATCCCGACGCCAGAGTTTGACCTGCTCGAGCGCCCTATGGGTCCCGGCCATCTGCTCTTCGAGCTGGCGCTGGTGTGACGCGAGCGCGTCTTAGAGACCCTCACTGGCGCCATTCAGCACCCCGGCGATCTGTTTGAGGCTGAGGCCCAGGCCGCGGAAAGCCACCACCTGCCTCAGACGCGCTATCTGGTCGGGTCCATAGTGCCGCCAGCCTGCTGCGTCGCGCAGGGGTTTGATAAAGCCGCGCTCCTCGTAAAGGCGCAGCGCTTTACTTGAAACACCGAGGAGCCTTGCGGCTTCGGATGGAGAGAGAAGTGCTTGCGATTGGGTCACGGGAATCACCTCGTTGCTGACCCTTCGCTCTATCGAGGCAGACCCAGGGGACGGGTCAAGAGGCTGCGTGTTCGCCGCGCAAAATCCTGGTCATGGCTTTGCCTTTGGCCAATTCGTCGACGAGCTTGTCGAGTTGCCGGATCGCCTTCATCGTCGGATCTTCGATGTTTTCGACGCGGATGCCGCAAACGACGCCGGTGATCAATTCGCGGGCCGGGTTCATCTTCGGCGCCTTGGCGAAGAAGTCCTCGAAACTGGTTTTGTCGGCCAATTCGCGCTCAAAACTGTCCTGGCTATGGCCAGTCAGCCAGCGGAAGATTTCGTCGACGTCTTGCTTGGTGCGGCCCTTGCGCTCGGCCTTAGCGATATAGGCAGGATAGACGCTGGCAACGCTGACGCCGAAAATACGGTGGCCGGTCATGGCTTTTCTCCTCGGCAGAAAGGTCATGCCTTACTCCTTGCCTGTCAAGTCAACCGAGAAGCTGCCGCAGGATCGCAGCCGAGGCGACGGCGATCACCACAGTGGGCAGAATGGGAAGGCGCGACGCCGCGATGACGGTGATCGCAAGCGCGATGAGGTCGGCGGGTCGTCCCGAGACGAAATCTGGAGCGATGACCGAAATCAGCACGCAGCCCGGCGCCGCTTCCAGCACCTGCGTCAAACGCGGGCTCAGCGTACGGTTGCGGAGAAAAAGATAGCCGGCAATGCGCGTCATATAGGTGACCGACGCCATTAGCACGATGACGAGAAGAATGGTTGTATCGATCATTCCGAGCGCGCCCAGAGGTAAGCGGCCAAAAGACCGGATAGTGCGCCGGCCGGCACGTACCAGGGTCCGGGAACTGCAAGATAGGTCAAGGCGCCGATAACGAGGCTGACGAACCATGGCCGCGCCGCGCGAAACCCGGTCCACATGCCGAAAATCATGACGAGAAAGACGGCCGGAAAGGCCATGTGAAAGCCGTAGCGCGTCACATCGCCCAAACTCGGCCCGACAGCCGCGCCGATCGCCGCGCTTGTCGGCCAAGAGAGATAAAGGCCGACCGAGAGCCCGAGATAGAAGGGGAAGCTCAGGACGCCGCCGCGCTTTCGCGCATCATCCAGCCCAAGGGCCCAGCATTCGTCACACATTAGCGCCAGCGCGGGCAGTACCTTGCGCCGTGGCAGATGGCGCATGGTCGGGGCGAGCGTTGCGCCCATCAGGACATGGCGGCTATTGACCAGCATGGTCAAAGCCACAAGCAGAGGAATTGCCGGCGGCCAGGTCCAAAGCTGGATGACGAGGAATTCGGACCCGCCAGCAAAGTTAAAGCCAGTCATCAAGGCGATCTCGAGCGGCGAAAACCCTTTCATGCCGGCCTGAGAACCGAGCAGAAGACCAAAGGGAATAAAGCCCAGCAGCACTGGCACAGAGACGCGCAAGCCTCGGAAAAACTCCGCGCGATTATCCGCCACCGGCATCGTCATATCCGACATTTTCGCTCCTTAGTCGGAGCACTCCTACACGAGGAAATGATCGCCGTGTTGGGCTTTATGCACGCAAAGGCCAGCTCTCCGTCGCAAAGTGTTCACCAAATCATCCTAGCTCTTTTGCTGTCCAATTGAGGAGCCCAGCCATGTTTCATCTGACCCGGCGGTTCCAGGCGGGTTTGCCGCTTTTCTGGCTCGCAGCCGGCCTTTTTGACAGTCCGATGCTGCTGGCGCTGCCGTCGCTGGCTCTTCTTGCCTGGCTGCTTCTGCGTCATCTACGCATCGTGCGCATGGTTGGCGTTGCGCCCTGGGCCAGCGTCGGCTTTGCACGCCATGTCATGGTCGATGATTTGATGCGTCTTTCGGCGCACGTGCTGCTGAGCCCGGTGCTTTATCTCTGCGGCGGGATCATCGGCGCCGCGCTGTAGAAATTTGCCGCGAGCGCTTTCCCCACGCGCTGGCCTCTGATAGGCCAAAGCCACATCTCGTGCCCTTTGGAGCCTTGCCATGACCGCACAGTTCAAGACCCTCGATGAACTCGACCTCGCCAATAAGGTCGTCCTGCTGCGCGCCGATCTCAATGTTCCCGTTGCCGATGGCAAGGTGACCGATGCCACCCGCATCGAGCGCCTGGTCCCCACGATCCGCGAGATCGTCAAGCACGACGCCAAAGTGGTGCTGCTGTCCCATTTCGGCCGCCCCAAGGGGAAGGTCGATCCTGAGTTTTCGCTCGAGCAAGTCTGCTCGGCCGTCGCCGATGAAACCGGCCATCCCGTGGGCTTTGTCGCGACTGATTGGGTCGATGTTTCCGAAGCCAAGAAAGCCATCGACGAGGCTCCCGCCGGCTCGGTTCTCGTTCTTGAAAACACCCGCTTTCATCCCGGCGAAGAAGAGAACGATGTCGAGCTTGCCAAGCGCATGGCGAGCCTTGGCGATGTCTATGTCAACGACGCCTTCTCCGCCGCGCACCGCGCCCACGCCTCGACCGAAGCCCTGGCGCACCTGCTGCCCGCCGCTGCTGGTCTTGCCATGCAGGGCGAACTTGAAGCGCTCGAAGCGGGTCTTGGCAAGCCCAAGAAGCCGGTTGTCGCCATTGTCGGTGGCGCCAAGGTCTCATCCAAGATCGACCTTCTCGAAAATCTCGTGACCAAGGTCGATGGCCTCGTCATCGGCGGCGGCATGGCCAACACGTTCCTCTTCGCGCAAGGGTATGGCGTTGGCAAATCGCTCTGCGAAAAGGATCTCGCCGATACCGCCCGCCGCATCATGGACAAGGCTGACAAGGCCAATTGCGCCATCATCCTGCCGGTCGATGCCGTCGTCTCCTGGCATTTCAAGGCCAATTCCCCGACGCGTCTTTATGGCGTCGATGCCGTTGATCCCGATGGCATGATCCTCGATATCGGCCCCCAGTCGATCGAACGCATCAATGCCGCGATCGACGATGCGCATACCGTCATCTGGAACGGCCCGGTCGGCGCCTTTGAAATGGAGCCCTTCGATGCGGGCACCGTCGCGATCGCCAAGCACGTCGCCAAGCGCACCCATGATGGTCACCTCGTTTCGGTCGCCGGTGGTGGCGACACGGTCGGAGCCCTCGCCCATGCCGGCGTCAAGGATGCCCTGACCTATGTGTCGACCGCCGGCGGCGCCTTCCTCGAATGGATGGAAGGCAAGCCCCTGCCAGGTGTCCAAGCGCTCAAGAAGTAAGCTTTTTGCCGGTCTCGACCGGGCGTGTGAAGTTGAAGGCAGAGATTTTATGAAAACCAGCGGCCGCGAAAACGCGGTCGCATTCTGACTCGTTCGGGTAATCGAGCACCGAGACCACTTCTGCATGGGGAAAATGCATTAGTGCATTGGCAAGCCAATCCTCCAGCACATCGGCAATGGTTGGCCTGGTCTCGCTTTCGATGGTCATTGCCATTGCATCATTGATGCTTTGATCTCTCCAGAGCATCTCTGCATGCTTCCGATTTTGCTCAGAGAAATTGCACCAAAGATATCCCTCCCTAACGATGCGACGCATGAGTTGCGGCTCTATACGGGTGCCAAATGCCAGGAAGACCTTATTCTTTCTCACGGTGCACTTTCTAATGCATCTGCCTTGTTCCAGTTTGCCATGGAAGAAAGGGTCTTGCCATTTGCACCCCGCATCCGAAGCGCCTATATCTCATCTGCTGCCCGGCGCGTGAGGACACACATATCCCCGGGGCCTTAATCGATCTCGAGGGAGCTGTCCCTGACCAGGCCCGTGGGCTTGGATATACGGCGCCCACCTACGTAAGTAGGTTCCCGGGATCAGATGTCCCACGGCCAGGGTGGCACAAAATTTTGCATGTCTGCAGAAGTGGTCCCGGCTTCGGATCAAAAAGCTGAAGACAAGACCGGAGCTGCAGCGCGCATGGGGAGTGACGGGATCGAGGCGGAAAAGGCGGGCCTGCGTATCGCCGCTCATGCCCGCCGCGAAGCCCTTTCCGATGATTTCCGCGCCCAAGCCTCGAAATCGATCGCCTTCCATTTCTTCGATAAGGTCGCCTTTGCGCCCGAAGATGCGATTGCCGGCTATTGGCGCATCCGCAACGAGGCCGATTGCCAACCCATTCTCGTCAAGCTGATGGATAGCGGACAAACGGTGCTTTTGCCTGTCGTCACTGGCGCAAATGAACCTTTGGAATTGCGCGTCTGGGCCCCCGATGCGCCGCTTTACGAAGCGGGCTTCGGCACCTTGGCTCCGGCCGATTCCGCGCCGCGTCGTGCGCCTGATCTTATCCTGATGCCCCTTCTCGGCTTCGATGCCACGGGCACACGCCTCGGCTATGGCGGCGGGTATTATGATCGGACCCTCGCCTCCCTCACCAATAAGCCGATGCTCATCGGTCTCGCCTTTGCCGCTCAAAGGCTTGAGGCCATCCCCCGGGAGCCCCATGACGTGCCGCTCGATGCGGTAATCACCGAACAGGGCGTCCAGTTTTTCGAGGCACGTGCATGAAATTTCTGTTTTTGGGCGATGTGGTGGGCCGCGCCGGGCGCGATGCAATTGCGGAACGGCTTCCCGGTCTCATCGCCCGGCATGGTTTTGATTTCGTCGTCATCAACGGCGAGAACGCCAGCCACGGCAAGGGCCTCATCGAGTCCCACTTTCATGCCCTGCGCGATGCCGGGGCCGATATCATCACCCTCGGCGATCATGCCTTCGACCAGCGCGAGGCCCTGAGTTATATCGAGCGCGAGCCGACCCTCATCCGCCCCATCAATTATGCGTCGGGCACGCCGGGCCGTGGCGCGATGCTGGTGGAGAGCCGCAAGGGCCATCGGGTTCTCGTGATCAATGCGCTTGGCCGCGTGTTCATGCCACCTATCGATGATCCTTTCCGCGCCGTGGATGGCGCAGTTGCCGATGCGCCCTTGGGCCAGGTGGCCGATGCCATCATCGTCGACTTCCACACCGAAGCGACCTCGGAAATCCAGGCCATGGGCCATTTCCTCGACGGCCGCGTCAGTTTGGTGGTTGGGACGCATACGCACCTACCGACCGCCGACCATCGCGTCCTCAAGGGTGGTACCGCCTTCATGGCCGATGCCGGTATGTGCGGCGATTTCGATTCCATCATCGGCACCGAAACCGAGGAGCCGCTCAATCGCTTCCTCACCGGTATTCCCAATGGCCGTTTCGTTCCGGCAGAGGGGGAAGCGACCCTCTGTGGTGTTGCCGTCGAAACCGATCCGCGAACTGGCCTAGCGCTAAAGGTGGCGCCGCTCAGGATTGGCGGCGTGCTGGCGCAGACCGAACCAGATTTCTGAGGTGTTTATGCTCAAAGCGATCGTGTCTATTCTCGCAACGACGATTTTCGTGGCTGGCGCCGTCGCCGCCGAACTGGTGCCCCTCGAGGTGATGTCGTCGCGACCCATCGTCGATCCGATTACCGGAACGCCGGTTGTCGAGATTACGCTCTCCGACGACGGCCGTGCGACCTTCGCTGAGTTTTCGAGCGAGAATGTCGGCAAGCGGGTCGATGTTCTGGTCGATGATGACGTGGTGACATCGCCCGTTATCCAGACGCCGCTCGATATGCGCGTGATGCACATTTCGGGGCTCGATACGATGGCCATTGCGACCGATATCGCGACGCGCCTTCGCGGCAAAAAGGCCCAGGTCTTCGTGCGCCCAACCGAAGACTAGACCCGCGCGTCCCGCTTCACAATTGATCAGCTTTTGCCTATAAGGCGCCACCAAAACAAAACTCACAAAAAATCGGAGTGCGAGAATGGCAGGCCATTCACACGCCAAGAACATCATGCACCGCAAGGGCAAGTCCGACGCGGTGCGCTCGAAGGTCTTCTCCAAGCTCGCCCGTGAAATCACCGTGGCGGCAAAGATGGGCATGCCCGACCCGGCATTTAACGCTCGCCTGCGTCTGGCTGTGACCAATGCCCGTTCGCAGTCCATGCCCAAGGACAATATCGATCGCGCCATCAAGAAGGCCATGGGCAGCGATGGCGAAAACTATGATGAAATCCGCTATGAGGGTTACGGCCCCGGTGGCGTCGCCGTCATCGTCGAAGCGCTGACCGACAATCGCAATCGCACCGCGTCGAACGTGCGCTCGTACTTCTCCAAGAACGGTGGCGCCCTCGGTGAAACCGGTTCGGTCGGCTTCATGTTTGATCGCGTCGGCGAAATCACCTATCCCGCAACGGTTGGCTCGGAAGACAAGGTCATGGAAGCCGCCATCGAGGCCGGCGCCGACGATGTCGAGAGCGACGAAGAAGGCCACTACGTCTATACGAGCTTTGAGACTATGGCCGAAGTCGCCGCCGCACTCGAAAAGGTGCTGGGCGAAGCTGAATCGGTGAAAGCCATCTGGCGCCCGCAGAACCAGACGCCGATCGACGCCGACAAGGGCGCGACGCTGATGAAGCTGATCGCCACGCTCGAAGAAGATGACGACGTCCAGAACGTCTATTCGAACTTCGACATGAGCGACGAAGACGCGGCCAAGCTGGCCGAGTGATCTTCGGTTGGAAGCGGATGACTTAAAAAGGTCCGGGTATGTCCCGGGCCTTTTTGCTTTGCCCGAGCCCGATGCTCTGCCATCTTTCCCATGGAGGACAAGCAGATGATCGTCATGCTCAACGGCTATCCCGGCGTCGGCAAGTTCACAATTGCCCAGGAACTGGCGCCGCTGATCGGTGGAAGGATGCTCGACATCCACACGATCTACAATGTCGCTTTTGCCCTTACCGAATTCAAATCACCCGAATTCATCAAGGCGGTCGAAGACGTGGAAGCCATCGCATACGATCTTGTCCGCAAGCTACCTGCCAATGTGCCCGTAGTGATGACGACCGTTCTGGCCGGTCGCAGCGAGTGGGGCGATGCCGAATGGGAGCGGCTTTTGGCACTTGGTCACGATCGGCCACCATTCTGCATGGTGCATCTCAGTTGCGCGCTCGACGAAAATATCCGCCGCATCCAGTCTGATGGTCGCGGCGCCAAGCGCAAACCGCGCGATGCTGAAATGGCGCGGCGTAATCAGAGCGAGGCCAAGCCGCTTCTTGGCGGTGACGTCGAGCAGTTTTTGGCGCTCGATGTCACCACCCTCGATCCACTCGAAGCGGCAACAAAGATCGCTGACTGGCTAAAAGGCGTCAGGCCGACTGCCTGAGATCGATTGGCGGGCTATCATAGGCGTGCATGACGACGGCGCGATTGCGGCCGGAATGTTTGGCGCCATAGAGCCGCTGGTCGGCAATGCGGAAAAGATCGGTGAAGCTCGCGGCGCCGGCGAACACCGCCCCACCGATGCTGACCGTCAACACATGCGGCTTGCCGCGCGGCGCAAAATGAGCGAGCTGCACGCCGCGCCGAATGCGCTCGGCCATGCTCTCGGTTTCCTTTTGATCAAGGCCGGGGAGATAGACGCCGAATTCCTCCCCGCCCATGCGGCCGATGAGATCGCCAGGCTTGAGCACAGAACGGATAGCGCGCGAGAGAATGGCGAGGGCTTCATCGCCCGCATCGTGACCGTGGAGGTCGTTGATGGCCTTGAAATTATCGGCGTCGATGATGAGCAGGGCGCCGGCAAGAGGACCTTCTGCTTCGAGAAGTTGGGTTTCGACCTTGGCAGTGAAGGCCCCCCGATTGAGGCATGAGGTCAGGCTATCGGTGCGGGCAACAAGGCCCAGCCGCCGGTTGATGACGGCCAGTGTTCGCAAGCGAAGCGAGAGATAAAGGAAAAGCGGCACGCCCAGCATGATGGGCAAGACGATGCCCGCCGTTATGCCGCGCCTTAGCGCTTCGTCGCCCATATTGGAAAACACCACGGCATTATAGGTCACCGAGACGATAACGCAGGCCAGCGGGCCGAAGATCGTCCACTTGGCGATGCTCGACCAGCTATGCATGGAATGGACCGTGCGCGGTGACAACATGCTGGCAACCTTTTACTCGAAAGAGAGGAGGGGCGGCGTTAGTCAGGCAGCTTGCGGCAGGGCGACGCGATCGCGTCCCCACTGTTTGGCTTGGTAGAGAAACTGGTCTGCTTCGCGATAGAGGTCGCGAAAACTCGTGGATTTGGCGTGGCTGCTGCCGCCAATGCTGACCGAAATCGGACAGGGCGTGCCATCAGGCATGAAGAGGATATCGGCCATGGCCGCGCGAATGCGTCCGGCAACAATAGCTGCTGCATCAAGCCCCATTCGTGGCAGATAGACCCCGAACTCTTCGCCACCGAGCCGCCCTGCAATACCATCGCTGCCCGTTGCCGTAGCGAGCACTCCGGCAATCTCGATCAGCGCCTCGTCGCCTTTGTCATGGCCGAAGCGATCGTTGATGGATTTGAAATGATCGACATCGAGCACCAGAAGTGTACCGGCGCCCTTCGATGACCCGCATTGCCGTTCGACCTTGAGGGTGAAGGCGCGGCGATTGAAGAGTCCCGTCAGCCCATCGACGCTCGCAAGGCGCATCAACTGGTCATTGGCAAAGCGCAGCTTTTCGCCGCCGAGCGCAAAGATGAACGTCATCGGACCGCCGATGCAGATGGGCACGATGATGGCGATGAGCAGGCCCGGCATGTTCACGCCGGCCGAAAATGTGCCCATGAACACGACGGTCGTGACGACGGACGCTGCGATCGATATGCCCAGAATGAGAAACGTCTTCCGGAAAATCCTCAGCCACGCTTGCCTTGGCAGCGTGGTCACCAGCCCCGTCATCATGCACAAATCGCCTCTGCGTCCCGCGAACAACCTAAGGCTCGGTTTGTGAATTCCCCGTTTCGTGTTTGGGTAAATTTTGAACTATCCACCTGATTGATGCGCTGGCAGTTTCTGTTTTGTTCACTTTGGCCTTGGTAGGGTGCACGAAACTGCTAGAAGGGCATCCATGAGCAAATCCGTGCGAATCATCGGCATCGATCCAGGCCTCCGGCGCTGTGGCTGGGGCATTGTCGATGCGCTCGATAATCGCCTGAGCTTTGTTGCGGCTGGAACGGTCACTCCGCCGATCGACGGCATGCTCGCGGACCGCCTTGCCCTATTGGCGGCAGGGCTCAAGGACGTCCTTGTTCAGTTTGACCCGATCGAAGCCGCCGTCGAAGAAACCTTCGTCAATGCTGGGCCGCGCTCGGCGCTGATCCTTGGCCAGGCGCGCGGTGTGGCGCTGGTGACGCCAGCGCAAAGTGGGCTCTATGTTGCAGAATATGCCACCAACCTCGTCAAGAAATCGGTGGTCGGTACTGGCCATGCCGATAAGAAGCAGGTGGAGCTAATGGTGCGGACCTTGCTGCCGACGGCGCAGTTCAAGGGCGCCGACGCGGCCGACGCGCTGGCCGTCGCCATTTGCCACGCACATCACCGGGTGTCGGCCCGCCGCATGGGAGCTCTTTTATGATCGGCAAGCTCAAGGGGCTCGTTGACAGTTTTGGCGACGATTGGGTTCTTATTGATTGCGGCGGCGTCTGTTACGAAGTGCACTGCTCGACGCGCACGCTGCAATCCCTGCCGCGCGTCGGTGAATCTGCCGTGGTCTTCATCGAGACAATCCTTCGCGAAGACCTGATCCGGCTTTTCGGCTTCGCGTCGGAAGCAGAAAAATCCTGGTTTCTGCTGCTCACCACAGTGCAGGGCGTCGGCGCCCGCGTCGCGCTGGCCATCCTCTCGGTGCTGTCGCCATCAGAACTCTCGAGTGCCATCGCTTTGCAGGATAAGGCCATGGTAGGTCGCGCTAATGGTGTCGGGCCCAAGCTGGCCGTGCGCATCGTCACCGAACTCAAGGGTAAGGTTCCCGCTCTTGGGGGTATCGATGCGGGAACGCTCGGTCTCCAGACTGCGCTCGGCGAAGGAGTGGCCAAGTCCAATGTTGCCGACGCCGTCTCCGCTCTGACCAATCTCGGCTATTCCAGCGCCCAAGCGTCTGCCGCGCTTGCCCGCGTGGTGGCGAAAGAGGGCGAGGACGCGGCGACCGAGAAGCTGATCCGGCTGGGTTTGCGGGAACTGAGCCAGTAATCCTTGCCTCAATCAACAATTCTTACTATTTTTGAAAGGTAAGGAGTTTTGAGAAATGTCTACTGCTACTATCACTAGCAAAGGCCAAATTACCTTGCCGAAAGACGTCCGCGAGGACCTTGGTCTTAAAGAAGGCGATAAGGTCGATTTCGAAAAGATAGGCGAGAGATACGTTATACGTCCCAGAAACCGTAGCGCTATTGAACTCGCCGGTGTTTTGCATCGACCCGGCATGCGTGCCATGACGGTGGAAGAGATGGATGAGGCCTTGGGAATTGCTTTGGCCTCCGACGACGAGCGTATTCGTGCTGGGCGTTGATACCAACGTTCTCGTCAGGTTTTTCGTCCGAGATGACGAGGACCAATTCTCGCAAGCTGAGCGTTTAATTGGCGGCGCTGGTAGTGGCACGCTTTTCATAAGTCCCATCGTGATGGTGGAACTCAATTGGGTCTTGCGCCGAGTTTACAGATATTCTCGCCAGGAAGTCATGGACGTTCTCCAAGGCATGACGGAATTCAGACAGTTTCAACTCGGTAAGCGTGAAATGATCACCGAAGCGTTGTCCCTCGCATCGGCCTCCGGCGTCGACTTCTCCGATGCATTGATTGCCTTGCTCGATCGTGAGGCGGGGTGCACGGCTACAGTGACATTCGATGTTAGGGCGCTGCGTTTAGAGCAGATGCTCGCGGTTGGCGAGGCTTTAAATTGACCGACCTAACGTCTCCCGTAGCCGAGCGCGATGGTTCGCTGGATGTTGCCCTGCGCCCATCCGGGTTTTCAGATTTCGTCGGTCAAGCCGATGCGCGGGCCAATCTTGAGGTCTTCATCGAGGCAGCCAAGAAGCGCGGCGCAGCGCTCGATCATGTGCTTTTTGTCGGCCCGCCAGGTCTGGGCAAGACGACGCTTGCGCAGATCATCGCCAAGGAATTGGGCGTCGGTTTTCGCGCCACCTCCGGCCCGGTCATTGCCAAGGCTGGAGATCTCGCTGCGCTCCTGACCAATCTCGAAGAGCGCGACGTTCTTTTCATCGACGAGATCCATCGCCTCAATCCGGCAATCGAAGAAGTCCTCTATCCCGCGATGGAAGATTTCCAGCTCGATCTCATTATCGGCGAAGGCCCAGCCGCGCGTTCGGTACGTATAGATCTCGCCAAGTTCACCCTGGTCGGCGCCACGACCCGCGCCGGACTTCTGACCACGCCGCTGCGCGATCGTTTCGGTATTCCCGTCCGGCTCAATTTCTATACGCCGCAGGAACTGGTCAAAATCGTCACCCGTGGCGCCCGGCTGATGGGTACCCCGATGTCCGCTGATGGCGCGCTCGAAATCGCCCGCCGCTCGCGCGGCACGCCCCGTATCGCCGGCCGTTTGTTGCGCCGCGTCATCGATTTTGCCCTGGTTGAAGGCGCGCCCGAGGTCAACAGCACACTCGCGGACAAGGCGCTGTTGCGTCTCGATGTCGATGCGCGTGGCCTCGATCAACTAGACCGGCGCTATCTCAACACCATTGTCGATTTTTACGGTGGCGGCCCCGTCGGCATCGAGACGATCGCGGCTGCCCTCAGCGAGCCGCGCGATGCGATCGAGGAAATCGTCGAGCCCTATCTCCTTCAGCAAGGTTTTATTCAGCGCACGCCGCGCGGCCGCATGCTCACCGCCATCGCTTTCCAGCATTTGGGCAAAACGGTGCCGCAGGGTTTTGTCGGCATGCAGCAAAGTCTTTTCGAGGAACCCGAGGGCGAGGCCTGATGGTCACGCTTCTGAGGCGCCTGTTTCACGCCTTCGGCGCCCATAGCTGGATCGGCGAGCCAGGCCTCGTCGTGCGGCACTATGCCCCGAAGCCACAGAATTGGCCGCAAGACCTGCCGCTCCGCATCGCCATGCTCAGCGATTTTCACATCGCCGAGCCATGGACGGGCTTGGATGCACTTCAAACCATCGTCAAAAACACCAACTCCCTCCAACCCGACATCGTCCTCCTGGTCGGCGATTTCGAAGAGGGGCCGCGCTTCAGCCGCCATCTCCCGCCTTCCGAATGGGCGCCGGTCTTGGCCAAGCTCAAATCGTCGCTCGGCACTTTTGCCGTTCTCGGCAATCATGACTATCCCCGCATCGCCCGTAAGCGCCATCGCGCCCTGCCAGCTCCAGCGGCAATGGGCGCGCTCGAGGCGGTGGGGATCAGGACGTTGATCAACGAAGCTATTCCGCTGCCATGGAATGAGAAAACCTTTTGGCTCCTTGGCCTCGGCGATCAGATCGCCGAATTCGAAGATGGCCGATCGCTCGCCGATCTCGATCGTACCCTGTCGCAAATGACCGATGACGCACCTGCCATCCTCATGGCCCACGAGCCGGACATTTTCCCGGAAGTCCCAGACCGTGTCAGCCTGACCCTCTCTGGCCACGTCCATCGTGGTCAGATCCGGTTCTTTGGTCATGCGCCCGTCGTGCCCTCGAAATATGGTCGCCGCTACCTTCATGGCCATATCGTCGAGACCGGTCGCCACCTCGTCGTCGGCGCGGGCCTTGGCCATTCCGGCGTGCCGCTGCGCTTCGATGCGCCGCCGGAAATCGTTCTCATCGAACTTGGAGGTCCAGCGTGACCGCACGCCACGTCCTGAGCTTTCCCATGAAGGAAGGCCGCTTCAATTTTCGCGTTGCGGGCATCATTATCGCAGAAGGCCATGTGCTCATCTGCCGTGAAGACGACGATGACTACGCCATGCTGCCCGGCGGACGCGTCGAGCTGGGCGAGGATAGCCGCCTCAGCCTCACCCGTGAAATGGCCGAAGAGCTCGCCATGCCGGCCGAAGTGGGCCCGATGATCGCGACTTCAGAAAGTTTTTATCGCCGCGAGGGCGAGAATTTTCACGAGCTCGGCTTTTTCTATGCCGTCACATTGCCAGGGCAGTGGCCCAACGGCACATCACCCTGGCTCGAACGTCAGGACGAAGGGCATTACCTGCAGTTTCACTGGGTGCCTCTAGAGGGCGGTGAACTCGAAAAGTTCAACCTTCTGCCCCGTTGGCTCCCCGATTTCCTGCGCGATCTGCCGACCGAATTGGATCACATCGTCTACGATGAGCGCGACGCGTGACCCCGCATCGCTTTCCCGTTCGCATCTACTACGAAGACACCGATTTTTCGGGAAACGTCTATCACGCCGCCTATCTCAAATTCTTCGAGCGCGGCCGCACCGAATTCTTGCGCGATCTCGGCATTCACCATAGTGCCCTGATGGAGCAGGGGCTTGCCTTTGCCGTGCGGCATATGGAAATCGACTTCATCGCCGCCGCCCGCATCGATAATCTGCTCACCGTCGAAACGCGCATTGCCGAGGCGACGGGCGTGCGTCTTGTGCTCGAACAGACACTTCTCCGTGACCGAATCGTGCTGACTTCGGCGCGTGTGACCGTCGTTTCCATTAAGATCGGCGGTGGTGCCGTGCGATTGCCGCAGGCGCTCAGATCCCGGCTCATGGGCGAAAGCTGACGCGATGCCACCGGCGGAGTCGGTTTTTTAACCTCTTGGTCACCATAATCGAGTCAAAGGGACCATTGCGTTGTGGTGCGGACCGAAAGGCCCGGATTGCAAAGCATTTCTCTTAATTTTGACAGATTCCGCCCCCATCGCACCCAGCATGGGGTCGGGCACTTGGGCCGGGCCAAAAGGATCACTTCATGGAAGCCATGGATGCAGTAGGAGCGGCCGCTCCGCATGCCGACCTGTCCATTTGGGGGCTGTTCTGGGCGGCGGATTTCGTCGTCAAGTCGGTCATGCTCGGCCTGCTCGGCGCTTCCGTCTGGTGCTGGGCCATCATCGTGGACAAGTCCATCGCCTATCGCCGCGTCGCCTCCGAGATGAACAATTTCGAAAAGACGTTCTGGTCGGGCCAGTCGCTCGAAGAACTTTACAAGCAGCAGTCCGAAAAATCCTCGGGTGGCATGGGCGCGGTGTTCGTTGCCGCCATGAAGGAATGGAAGCGTAGCCACGAGCAGAATGCGGCAAGTTTCGTCGGCATGCAGCAGCGCCTTGATAAGGTGCTTGATGTCGCTATCTCCCGCGAAAGCGAGTTCCTGGAAAAGCGCTTGGGCTTCCTCGCCACTGTCGGCTCAGCCGGTCCCTTCATCGGGCTCTTCGGCACCGTCTGGGGCATCATGAACGCCTTCACCAATATCGCGGCCTCGTCCTCGACCAATCTCGCGGTTGTCGCCGGCCCGATCGCCGAAGCGCTGTTTGCGACTGCCATCGGCCTCGTCGCCGCCATTCCCGCCGTTATAGCCTATAACAAGCTCTCTGCCGATGCCGGCAAGATGATCGGCCGCCTCGAAGGCTTTGCCGACGAGTTCTCGACTATCCTGAGCCGCCAGCTCGAAGCCCGGAGCCGCTGATATGGGCATGGGTGTATCAGGCGGTGGAGGCGGGGGCGGCGGACGCCGCCGTCGCGGTCGCCGGAAAGCGGTGATGAGCGAAATCAACATCACGCCGATGGTCGACGTGATGCTGGTGCTGCTGATCATCTTCATGGTCGCCGCGCCGATGATGACGGCCGGCGTGCCCGTCGACGTGCCCCAATCGGCCGCCGCAGATATGCCTAGCCAGACCCAGCCGGTGACGGTCGCCGTCACGCCGGAGGGCGCGATTTTTGTCGATGAAACTCCGGTCACAGAAGCCGATCTCGTCACGACCGTGTCCGGGCTTGCCACGCCCGAAGACCGCATCTTTCTGCGCGGCGATACCACGGCCAATTATGGCAGCGTGATGCGCGTCATGGGTCTTCTCTCTGCTGCCGGCTATGCCAAGATCGGTCTTGTCACCGAGCGTGGGCAATAGGACCGCCCATGCCGATGCGGATGGGCGTCATTGTTTCGGTTTCAGCCCACGTGCTGCTGATCGTGCTTGGTTTGATCAATCTGGGATCGACCGAGCCGCTGACGCCTGTCGAACCTTCGATTGCGGTCGATCTCGTACCAATCGACGATTTTAACAATATCCGCCGCGGCCAGCTCGATAGCACCGTCGTCGAAACCGATACGCCTTCAATCGCGGAAAGCGATCAGCCTGCCGAGCTGGCTCAGCCCACCGGCAATACCGAACAAGATCAGCCGACCCCGTCGCCGGCTGATGTGCCGACGCCTCGTCCGGTGACGCAGACCGCGCCCGCGCCAGAACCTGCTCCACAGCCTGAACCGACGCCCGAGCCGGCACCTGAGCCCGAGCCGGCCCCCGCCCCAACCCCTGAGCCGCCGCCAGAGCCGACACCAACGCCGCCCACACCAACTCCGCCTGTTCCGCAGACGCGGCCGCAACCAGCGCCGACGCCAGAGCCAACCCCAGCGCCGGAACCGACGCCCGAGCCGACCCCGGAACCAGCTCCAACGCCGGAACCGACACCTGAGCCAACGCCCGAACCCGCCCCGACGCCAGAACCTACAACACCTTCTGTCGCTGCGCCGACCCCGGCTGCGCGTCCGAGCAATCTTGCCCAGTTGCGCCAGCAATTCGCTGCCGCCGAAGCCGAGCGCAAGAAGCGCGAGGAAGAAGAGCGCCAGCGCCAGGCCGCAGCGCAGGCCGCGCAGAACCAGTCCCAGGCGCAGGCCGAGGCTCCGCGGCCGTCGCCGCCTGGCCCGACCGCACTTGATTCAAGCTTGGCCGACGACATCAGCGCCATCATCAACAATGCGCCATCGACCGGCGGCACGACCGGGCAGGGCGGTTCGCCGACGCTTGGCGACACTACTGGCACGTCGGCGACTCTCAGCCAGACCGAAATATCTGGCGTTCAGGCGCGCATAAAAAAATACTGGAACCTCCTGCCGAGCGATTTCAACAGCGGTCTGACCGTGGTCGTCCGGTTGAACCTCAACCGCGATGGATCGTTGAACGGTATTCCGCAGATCATCTCTTCCGACCCGTCGCCGCAGGGCCAGCAAATTGCGCGCGCCGCCCAGCGTGCGGTGGTGGCAGCCAGCCAGGATGGACCTTTTAACTTGTCGCCGGACGCCTTTGGCCAATGGCAAAATCTAGAACTTGAACTCAGACCCTGACCTTGAATTTGCCTAGGTGCTGGCCACAATTCGGCCCAAGGCGAAATTGGAGACATTCCTCATCATGACGCTTGTGACCCGTCGTTCTGCCCTCAAGCTTGGCTTAGCCGGTGGCGCATTGTTGGCAACTTCCCCCATGGCCATGGCCCAGCTGCGCATCGTCGTGGAAGGCGCCAATTTCCAGCCCTTGCCAATCGCGATCCCCGATTTTGCCTCGTCTGATCCGACGTTCGGGCGTGAGATCGCCGATATCGTGCGCAACAATCTGCGCCGTTCGGGCCTGTTCCTCCCGCTTGATCCGGCTTCGCTGCCGGTGCAGGTGGGTGATGTCAACGGCACGCCCGATTTCAACATCTGGCGCACCGCCAATGTTGATGCCCTCGTCATGGGCTCGGTCGAGCGCGGCGGACAGATCTCTTCCTCCGTCCGTGTCTGGGATACCCGGCAAGCCGCACAGGTTGTCGGCAAGAGCTATAATACCGATCCCAATTCGGCCCGCCGCGTTGGTCATATCGTCTCCGACGCCATCTATGAGCAGCTCGCCGGCGGTTCGGGCTATTTCGATACGCGCGTCATCTACGTTGCCGAAAGCGGTCCCAAGGCCAACCGCACGCGTCGCCTAGCGATCATGGATCAGGACGGCGCCAATATGCAGTACCTGACGGATGGCTCGTCCATGGCGCTGACGCCGCGCTTTGCGCCCAATGGCGATCTCGTCACCTATATGAACTTTGCCGATGGCAATCCGCAGGTCTATCTGCTGCAGCTTTCCTCGGGCCAGCAGCAGCGCCTCGCCAATGTCGGCGCTATGACCTTTGCCCCCCGTTTCTCGCCCGATGGCGGCACCGTGGTGTTCTCGGTCGAACAGTCCGGCGCGACCAATATCTATTCGGTCGGCACCGGTGGCGGCGCGCCATCGCAGCTCACGTCGGGATCGGCCATCGATACCGGCCCGTCCTTCTCCCCCGATGGCAGCCGCATCGTCTTTGAAAGCGACCGCGGTGGCTCGCCCCAGATCTATATGATGGGTGCTGGCGGCGGTAACGCGCAGCGCGTCAGCTTTGGCCAGGGCAGCTATTCGACCCCCGTCTGGTCTCCTAAGGGCGATCTCATCGCCTATACCCGCCAGTCCGGTGGCCAATTCCATATTGGCATCATGGCGCCAGATGGCTCGGGCGAGCGCTTGCTCTATTCGAGCTTCCATGCCGAAGGCCCAACCTGGGCGCCTAATGGCCGCGTCATCATGTTCTTCCAGGATCCGGGCGGTAATGACGGCCCGCGCCTGATGAGCGTCGATATCTGGGGCCGCAACCCCCAGACGATTTCGACCGATACCTATGCGTCAGATCCATCTTGGTCGGGTCTCCGCGCTTAAAAGGCAAACACGACATTGCGTTTGGTTGCAAAGAGGCCGTGCGCACAGGCGTCGGCCTCTTTTTCTTGGGCGTTAAGCTGCTGAAATGCTTGCCACTTAACCTTAACGTGATGGCGCACCGTCTCTGTGCCTATTTGGCAACGCCACGAAAAAGCCCGGATTTCCGCCACATTCGCGCCGCGATAGGCAAAGATTAACCATCTTAGCGAACCCGGCTTTAAGATTAAGCGCGGTAAATGCTGCCCTTAAGATTGTTGCCTTTTCTGGAGCTACCCGTGGCCATTCCCGCACCCATTTCGACCGCGTTGCGCGCTGCCGCGATGCTGTTTTTCGTCGTCGTCGTCGCCGCCTGTTCGCGCAGTTCCAATGATGCCGTCGGCCTGACCGGCGCCGGCAATCTCGGCCCGGGTGGCGGTGCCCCCGGCAGCCAGCAGGAATTCATCGTCACCGTCGGTGACCGCGTCTTCTTTGAAACCGATTCCAGCTCGCTGACATCGGAAGCCATGTCGACCCTCGACAAGCAGGCTGCCTGGCTCAACCAGTACCAGAACTATCGTATCCTGATCGAAGGCCATGCCGACGAACGCGGTACACGCGAATACAACATCGCTCTCGGCGCTCGCCGCGCCAATGTCGTCGTGAACTATCTCGTCTCCAAGGGCGTGAATGGTCAGCGCATCACCAACCAGTCCTTCGGCAAGGAACGTCCGGTTGCGATCTGTAACGACATCTCCTGCTGGAGCCAGAACCGCCGCGCCGTGACGGTCGTCCAGTAAGAAACAGCAATCCAGTCCAAAAAAACTGGAGGCAATGAGCGCCCGGCGCCACGAAAGTGGGCCGGGCGTTTTCTTTTGACCAAAATTGGCCTTTATCGAGAGGCCAATGATACCCATCTACGAAAGCGTCAGCCCGGACATCGGCTTCGGAGCGGCACTTCGCAGAGAACGGATAGCTGAAGCGCAACAGGCTGATCGAAACGATAGCGACGCGCTTTAGGCTAGGCAAAGACGGTTACGGAGAGACGGCTTGAAGCTGGGAACATTGAACAGAAGAGCGCGCGCGGGATTAATCGCCGTTGCGATGGGCCTTGGGATTTATGCGCCAGCCAATGCGCAGACCACGATCCTGCCCGGAGAATTGGGTGGCTTGAGCTACAACAATACCCAGCCCGATCGCATGCTGGTGGCCCAGGCCGATACCGCTCAGGTCCTGGTGCGTATCCAGCAGCTTGAAGAGCAGATCCGCTCGCTCAATGGCCAGGTGGAAGGCCTGACGTTCCAGCTCACCCAGATGCAGGAACTCGTCAACCGCATGCAGGAAGACAACGAATTCCGCTTCCAGCAATTGGAAGGTGGTGCTGGGGGAAAAACTGAAGCGGCGACCCAACCTGGTGGCGTGACGCCGCCCGAGGCGTCGCCGCAGACTCAAACCCAGCCGCAAATCCAGATCGAGCCCGCGACGCCAACCGGTGAAGATACGGTGCCACTGACGCAGATCCCCGAGCAGGGCGTGCGTCCTCTCCCGGGTGAAGCCGAGTTCGATCCGACCTTCAACGATTCCTCGGCCGCCCCGATGGATGATCTTGGCAATTCGGGCGATCCACTGGTGGGAACCGGCGCGACAGGCGCTGTCGATCTTGCGACCGGCCAACCGCTCGATCTCACCTATAATCCCAGCATCGTTTCGACGGGCGACGCGGACGCCGATGCGCAGTTCGCGGCGGGCTATGAAGCCATGGCTTCCAAAGACTATGCCTTTGCCGCTGATCAGTTCACCCAGTTCGTCTCGCTCTATCCCGATAATCCGCAGGTCACCGAGGCCTCCAACTGGCTTGGTGAAGCGCTGATACAGGAAGGGTCCTACGATCAGGCCGCCGAGGTCTTGCTCGATGCCTTCCAGAAGCAACCCGACAATCCGCGGGCCCGCGATATCCTTCTCAAGCTCGGGGTTGCCCTTTCCGGCGCCGGCGAGCGCGAAACCGCCTGCCGCACCTTTGCCGAGGTCGACAAGCGCTATACCGATCTGACCCCGGCTTTCGTCACGCGGCTCGCCGAGGAGAAAGCCAAGGCCAAATGTCCGCCAGCCTGACCCCGGACCTTTCCGATCCCACTACCCTGACCAGCCTCTTCTCGCCCCTTGCGAGCGAGGCTGGCGTGGGGCTGGCGGTCTCCGGCGGCCCCGATAGCCTCGCGCTCATGCTGCTCGTCAAGCGCTGGGCCGACATGCTGGCCACCCCGCCAAAGCTCGTGGTCTACAGCCTCGATCATGGCCTCCGCCCCGAAGCAGCCGACGAAGTCGTGATGGTCGGCGAAGAGGCTCAACGCCTGGGCCTCAATTTTCGCGGCCTCAAATGGGCCGATGAGCATCCCGAAACCGGTATTCAGGAAGCCGCCCGGCAAGCGCGCTACCGTCTCATCGGCGAAGCCATGGCCGAAGACGGGATTTCGCTCCTCGTCACGGCCCATCACCGCGCTGACCAAGCCGAAACCATTTTGATGCGCCTCGCCCATGGCAGTGGCCTCGATGGTCTCAAGGGCATGGTGCGCCTCGCCGAAGTCGAGGGCGTCCGCGTTTTTCGTCCGCTTCTCGATGTCGAACCCGCTGCGCTTGTCGCCATTGTCGACGAGGCGGGTCTCACAGCCGTTCACGACCCATCCAACGATGACGAGGATTACGAGCGCATCCGCTGGCGACGGCTCCTTCCCGCCCTCGCCAAGGAAGGGCTCGACGGCGCCTCTCTATCGCGCTTTGCCGCCCGCATGGCCGAGGCCGACGCCGCCCTCAGCAATCTCGCCGATGCTGCCTTTGCCGAACTCGTTGGCTTCGATGGCTTTGGCGCCGCGACGCTTCCCCTTGCCGCGCTCTCGCAGCTTGGCCCCGCCACCGGTCGTCGTGTTTTGAGCCGCATCCTGACTGTCGTCGGCGGCCGGCAAAAGCCGCGCGCCCTTGGCCAGGTCGAGCGCCTCTTCGACCAGATTGCGACCGACACCCTACCCAAGGGCACTACGCTTCTGGGCACGGTCATTCGGGTGAAAGATGAAAAACTCGTCGTTGCGCGCGAGCCGGGCAGGGCGCTGCCCAGCGACATCCTCCTCCCGCCGCGCGAAACCCTGGTCTGGGACGATCGCTTTGCCATTTTCAACCGCTCGAGCGAAACCGGCCTCATCGCCGCCGCGACGGACTTCTTCCCCCGCCATCGGCTCGAAGAAGTGCTCGGCTTCAAGGTGACCACCCCGGCCGAAGCCATCCGTACTGCGCCCATCGTGCGTGACGCGGAGGGCGCCGTTCTTTCCCTCGGCGGCTGGTCGTTCGACGAGCGCGTCGAGGTAACGGTAATCACCGACTGATCCGCCCGAGCACGGGTGCCAAGCCTCCTATGATCCAATAGTTCTTTTGGCACTTTGCGACCGGAACCTGCGCAAGCCACACCCCGTTAACCTCGTCGCGACAATATGACTGGACGTATAGGGGCGTAGGCCGCAGGTCTTGCCCTTGTAACGCCCCAATGGGGGCCTTACATTCGGCCCAATGCTGCCGCTTCGCGCGCTGCCTCCCCCGGGACAGGATTGATGAACGGAAATTTCCGCAACTTTGCCATCTGGCTAGTCATACTTTTTATGCTGATGGGCCTGTTCCAGGTCTTTCAGTCGTCTACGCGCACCATGTCGGTGGGCGAAAAGACCTATAGCCAGTTTATCAGCGATGTCGCCGCCGGCCGCGTGTCGAGCGTGACGATCACCGACGATGTCGTTTCCGGCGTGCTTAATGACAGCACCCGTTTCGAAACGGTCATCCCTGCCGGTGCCGATATTATTTCGCGCCTCGAAGCGGAAAATGTCTCGATCACGGCACGCGCTCCGGAATCGAGCCCGTTCTGGTCGATCCTCTTGTCGTCCTGGCTCCCGTTCATCGTCATCATCGGCGTGTGGTTCTTCTTCATACGCCAGATGCAGGGCGGTGGTCGTGGCGGCGCCATGGGCTTTGGCAAATCGCGCGCCAAATTGCTGACGGAGACGCAGGGCAAGATCACCTTCGAGGACGTTGCTGGCGTCGATGAAGCCAAGCAGGATCTCGAGGAAATCGTCGAATTCCTTCGTGATCCCGGCAAGTTTCAGCGTCTCGGCGGCAAGATCCCGCGCGGCGTGCTGCTCGTCGGCCCTCCGGGTACCGGTAAGACCCTGCTTGCCCGCTCGGTTGCTGGCGAAGCCAATGTGCCGTTCTTCACCATTTCGGGTTCCGACTTCGTGGAAATGTTCGTCGGTGTGGGCGCCAGCCGCGTCCGCGACATGTTCGAACAGGCGAAGAAGAATGCCCCGTGCATCATTTTCATCGACGAAATCGACGCCGTCGGTCGCCAGCGTGGCGCCGGTCTTGGTGGCGGTAACGACGAACGCGAACAAACCCTCAACCAGCTCCTTGTCGAGATGGATGGCTTTGAAGCCAATGAAGGCATCATCCTGATAGCCGCGACCAACCGTCCCGACGTTCTCGATCCTGCCCTGCTGCGTCCGGGCCGTTTCGACCGTCAGGTCGTCGTGCCGAACCCCGACGTGTCGGGCCGCGAAAAAGTCCTCAAGGTCCACGTCCGTAAGGTGCCGCTGGCTCCAGACGTCGATTTGAAGGTTCTGGCACGTGGTACGCCTGGTTTTTCGGGTGCAGACCTGATGAACCTCGTCAACGAAGCCGCTCTGATGGCCGCGCGCAAAAATAAGCGTTTTGTCACCCATCAGGAATTCGAAGACGCCAAGGACAAGATCATGATGGGCGCCGAGCGCCGCACCATGGCCATGACCGACGACGAAAAGAAGCTGACCGCCTATCACGAAGCAGGCCACGCCATCATCGCGCTCAAAGTTGCCGGCATCGATCCGATCCACAAGGCCACCATCATCCCACGCGGTCGCGCACTGGGCATGGTGATGACCCTGCCGGAGAACGACACCTATTCGTTCAGCCGTGAAAAGGCCCTTGCTCGCCTCACCATGCTCTTCGGTGGTCGCGAAGCCGAGATCATCAAGTTTGGTCCGGCCAAGGTCACCTCGGGCGCATCGGGCGATATCCAGATGGCAACCAGCCTTGCCCGCTCCATGGTCATGGAATGGGGCATGAGCGAGCGTCTTGGTCGCGTACGGTACAAGTCGAACGACCAGGAAGTCTTCCTTGGTCACTCGGTGACCCAGTCCAACAATATGTCGGACGAGACCGCCAAGCTGATCGACGAAGAAGTTCGCAAGCTTATCGAAGATGGTGAAGCCTCCGCTCGCGATATCCTGACCACCTATAACGATCAGTGGGAAGCCATCGCACAGGCTCTCCTCGAGTTCGAAACCCTGACCGGCGACGAACTGCGCGCCCTGATGGATGGCAAGCAGCCGGTGCGTCCAGATGACAATGGTCCATCTACGCCAAAGGCAACCGGCGTGCCGACTGCCGGCAAGTCGGGCAAGAAGCGCCCTGACTCCCCGCCTGAGCCAGGCATGGAGCCCCAGCCGGAAAGCTGAGGCAAAAATTGAAAGGGCCACCTGAGGGTGGCCCTTTTCTTATGGTGCTCGCTGGGCTACTCCCAGACAAGTGGTATCAACCGCAAAAGACCAATTGGCGGGGAACGCATATGGCCCGGAAATATTTCGGCACGGACGGTATTCGCGGCATGGCGAACGGCGACAAGCTGACGCCGGAACTAGCCATGAAAGTCGGCATGGCTGCTGGCACCAAGTTCGTGCGCGGTGACCATCGCAATCGCGTCGTCATCGGCAAGGATACCCGCCGTTCCGGCTATATGCTCGAAAGCGCCCTTGGCGCCGGTTTCACCGCCGTGGGCATGGATGTCTATTTCCTCGGCCCAATGCCGACGCCAGCCGTCGCCATGCTGACGCGCTCGCTGCGCGCTGATCTCGGCGTCATGATCTCTGCCTCGCATAACCCATACGAAGACAACGGCATCAAATTCTTCCGCCCCGATGGCTACAAGCTCAGTGACGAAGTCGAGTCTGAAATCGAGCGGCTGATCGATACGGACATGAACAAGCTTCTGGCTCATGGCATGGCAATTGGCCGCGCCCATCGCGACGAAGCCGCCAGCACCCGCTATATCGAATATGCCAAGCGCACACTGCCGCGTGGCGTCGATCTTTCGGGTCTTCGCGTCGTTATCGATTGCGCCAATGGCGCCGCCTATAAGGTCGCTCCGATCGCTCTTTGGGAGCTTGGCGCCGAGGTCATCGCCATCGGCGTCGAACCGGATGGCTATAATATCAATCACAAGGTCGGTTCGACCGCCCCCGAGGCGGTATCAGCCAAGGTCAAGGAAGTGCGCGCCGATATCGGCATTGCGCTCGATGGCGACGCGGACCGTGTCATCATCATCGACGAAAAGGGCAATGTGGTCGATGGCGACCAGTTCATGGCCGTGATCGCGCAAAGCTGGCTGCAGCGCGAAATGCTGCTTGGTGGCGGCATCGTTGCGACCATTATGAGCAATCTGGGTCTCGAGCGCTATCTGATGGGCCTCGGCCTTTCGCTCGAACGCACCCAGGTCGGCGATCGCTACGTGCTCGAAGCCATGCGCAGCAAGGGCTTCAACGTTGGCGGTGAACAATCCGGCCATATCATTCTGTCCGACTTCACGACGACGGGCGATGGGCTCATCGCGGCGCTGCAGTTGATGGCCGTGCTCAAGCAGATCGAACAGCCAATCTCCGAAATCTGCCACCGCTTCGAAAAGGTGCCGCAGCTTCTGCGCAATGTCCGCTTCAAGGCCGGTAAGCCGCTCGAAGACAAGCATGTCATCCAGGCCATCGCCGATGCACAAGCGACCTTGGGCACCGCGGGCCGCCTCGTCGTGCGCCCCTCCGGCACGGAGCCGGTCATTCGCGTCATGGGCGAAGCGGACGATGCGGCGCTCGTCGCGAGCGTCGTCGGACAGGTGGAAGCGGCCATCCTGCAGATCGCCCGTTAGGCGGTATTAGGGTTAAACCGTACGGTTAAGCCGGTTTTAGGGTTAAGCGGGTTTTAAGGAGTTTGTCCCATATTCGCCACAACCGACCTCGTGTCGTGGCAACTCAAGGACTGAACTCATGCGCAAGCTCATTGCTGCGTTCCTGCTGGCCGGAACAGCAGTCGCAGGCCCGGCAATTGCCGCGGACCTCGTACCCTATTACCCGCCCGTGATCGACGTTCCCGATGTGGATTACGGCGTCGCCGGTGGCCTTTACCTCCGCGGCAGCGTTGCCGGTAACGCCTGGTGGGCCAAGGATGCCGCGAGCTACTGCGGCTGCGTCCCAGCTTTCGATAAGATGGGCTATGGCTACAGCGTCGGCGCTGGCTTCGGTTACGACAGCGGCCACGGCGTCCGCGCCGATATCACGCTCGACTATCTGAGCAATGAAGGCCTGAAGGGTGGCGATCACACCGTCAACCTGCGCTCGGGCCTCGCGCTCGCCAACCTTTACTACGATTTCAATCTGTCGGGTAACGGCTATGGCGCTGGCGGCTTTGGTGCTTATGTCGGCGCCGGTATCGGTGTTGCCAAAAATTATACCGAAGTGAATGGCCCTGGTTACTACGCCTACGGTCACTCGCTTGAAGCCGCTGCTGCCGTCATGGCTGGCGTGAGCTACGATTTCGGCTCCTACGTCGCCGACGTCGGCTATCGCGGTATCTACATGAACAAGGTCATGAACCAGCCGGCGAACATCCAGAACGCCTATCTGATCAACGACAACTTCATCAACGAAATCCGCACCTCGCTGCGCTACCGCTTCTGAAGCCTGTCCAAGACCCAGATCTTTCAGTCGGCGCCCTCGTGGCGCCGATTTGCTTTGATAGGTCAGCGCGGTCATGATGGCTGAAAATGACGGAGGAAAAGCGTGAAGGTTCTCATCATCGGTGCCGCCGGCATGATCGGCCGCAAGCTGACATCGGCTCTGGTCGCGGCAGGACGTATCGGCGCTCAGGAGATTTCTGCTCTCTCCCTCGCCGATGTCATCGCGCCACAGGCGCCTGATACCGATATCCCCACCCAGCTTCATGCCGTCGATCTCTCGGCGCCCGAAACCGCTGCAAAGCTGATCGCCGATCGACCCGACCTCATCTTCCATCTCGCCGCCATCGTCTCGGGCGAAGCGGAGGCCGATTTCGAAAAAGGCTACCGCATCAATCTCGATGGCACGCAGCATTTGCTCGAAGCCATCCGGCTTGAAAGCGCAAATCAGCCCTATAAGCCGCGCCTTGTCTTCACTTCGTCTATCGCCGTCTTCGGCGAGCCGCTGCCGCGCGATATCCCCGACGAATTCCCGCTGACCCCGCTCACGAGCTACGGCACCCAGAAAGCCATTGGTGAACTGCTGCTGGCCGATTATTCCCGCCGCGGCTTCGTCGACGGGATCGGCATTCGCCTCCCCACCATTGTGGTGCGCCCAGGCAAACCCAATAAGGCCGCCTCCGGCTTTTTCTCCGGCATTCTTCGCGAGCCCTTGGCAGGGCAGGAGGCAGTGCTTCCGGTCGATCCCTCCGTGCGTCACTGGTTCGCCAGCCCCCGCGCCGCCGTTGGCTTTTTGCTCCATGCAGCTGAACTCGACACATCGGGTCTCGGCCAGCGCCGCAGCCTCACCATGCCGGGCCTTGCTGCCACCGTCGCCGATGAGATCGACGCCCTTCGTCGTGCCGCCGGTGAAAAGGCCGTCGCGCTGATCCGCCATCAACCCGATCCAACGATCGCCGCCATCGTCGCCGGCTGGCCCCAGGGTTTTGTCGCCAAGCGCGCCGAAAGCCTCGGCTTCCGCGCCGATGCCGATTTCGACGCCATCGTCCGCGCTCATATCGAGGATGAACTCGGCGGCAGGATCGGCTGAGATTGCCAGCCCTTTCAACGCAGCCCTATAACCGCCCATGACCGCGCTTACCCTGATTCCCGATTTCGACCTCACCGCCCACAACACGCTGGCGCTTACCGCGCGCTCGCGATTCGGGGTCAAGATCGAACGGGCCGAAGATTTTCCGGCACTCTACGCCCTCGCCGCCGAACAAAATCTTCCGCTCCGCCTCCTCGGCGGCGGCAGCAATGTCGTCCTTTCTCAAGACTTTGACGGCATCACCGCGCTTGTCAGCATCACAGGCGGCGGCATCATCGAGAATGGCCCCGACGCCACCGTGGTCGAGGCGGCAGCGGGCGAAACCTGGCACGACTTCGTCGTCTTCACGATCGACAAGGGTCTTGGCGGCATCGAGAACCTCGCCGGCATTCCAGGCACCGTCGGCGCCGCGCCGGTCCAGAATATCGGAGCCTATGGCGCCGAAGTCGCCGATGCCTTCGAGAGCCTTCTCGCCTATGACACAATCACCGGCACGACCCGCACCTTCACCGGCGCCGAGTGCAAATTCGCCTATCGCGACAGCGTCTTCAAGCATGACCCGGGCCACTATGTCGTCCTCTCGATCCGTCTCCGCCTCAAGCGCGATTGGCAGCCCAATCTTAAATTTGCCGGCCTCTCCGAGCTCGAAGGCACGCCCGATCTGACCCCGCGTCAGGTCATGGATCGTGTCGTGGCCCTGAGAAATTCAAAACTCCCCGATTGGCGCGTCACGCCCAATGCCGGTTCCTTCTTCCAAAACCCCATTGTCAGCCTCGAAGACGCCGCGCCGGTCCTCGCCGAATTCCCCACGGCCCCCAGCTTCCCGCAGCCCGATGGCCGCACCAAGCTTTCCGCCGGCTGGCTGATCGAAAAGACCGGTCTAAAAGGCTTCCGCATGGGCCGTGCCGGCATTTCCGAGCGCCATGCCCTGGTGCTGATCAATCTCGGCGGCGCTACGGCCGAAGACATCGCCGCGCTCGCGACGCATATCAAGACGAGCGTCCAATCCCGCTTCGGCATCGCGCTCCACGAAGAGCCGGTTTTCACCTGAATAAAGTCTGAGGTTTGCAATGGGCACGATCCTGCTCACCGGTGCAACGGGGCTGCTCGGCACCCATCTCCATGCCTGGTTCGCCAAAGCCGGCCGCGATGTCGTCGCCACCGACATGCGTGCAGCAAGCGATGGCCGCGACATCGTCCTCGCCGATCTCGGCGATGCGGCCGCCGTCGAAAAGCTGATGGCCGGCATCGACACCGTCGTCCATTTCGGTGCCGTCTCGGACGAACAGGCCTGGGCCGATATCCAGCGCGGCAATATCGAGGGCGCGCGTAACATCTTTGAATCCGCCCGCCGCCAAGGCGTGCGCCGCGTTATCTTCGCCTCGTCCTATCACGTCATGGGTTTCCACTCGACCGGCGACACCCCCATCAGGCTAGATGCCCCGACGCGCCCCGATACACTCTATGCGCTGTCCAAGGTTTTTGGCGAAAACTACGGCCGCTATTGCTACGATCGCTACGGCCTCGAATGTCTCGTCATTCGCATCTGCACCGCCTTTCCGCCTGGCTCACCGCGCGACGCGCGCAATCATCTCGATCGCGACGACCTCTGCCGCCTCGTCGATTGCGGGCTCGATACGCCCGATCTCGGCTTCCGCACCATTTACGGGATTTCGGACAATCCCAATCCGTTCTTCGTCAATGAGCCCGATCCTGGCCTTGCCTGGCGCCCGCAATTCTCGTCCCGCGCCTTCACCAATATCGATGCCGACGGCCCCATCGATACGAGCGACGCCGTCAATCGCTTCGTCGGCGGCGGCTTCACCCTGCCGCATCAGTGACAGCGCGCGGGCGCAAAGTGATATTTCTGCCAAGAACATAGCTGACATTTCATCTCGGTGATTGACCGCAGCCACCAAGGCTTGCAGAAGAAGCGCAGGGTTTGCTTGCGCTTCGGCCATCAAACTTGGGTGGGGCAAGTTAGAGAAAGCAGTTATGTTTGTTGACCAGACATCCCTGCTGCTCGCACTCGGTTTTGCGGCCCTCGCGCTCTCGGCGACGCTTTTCGTCACCTGGCTTGCTTCACGCACCGAAAAATTCATCCTGATCTGGGCCGTCGGCGCCGGTGTCCTGGTCACCGCCTTTGCCGGCTTTTCGATCTACGCGGTCACCAGCATCTACATCCTTCTCTGGATGTCCAATATGACGCTGAGCGGCGGCTTCGTGATCTTCTTTGCCGCCGCCTGTCTCTTCACCGAACGGCGCCTGCCAAGCCAGCGCGTCGCGGCCGTAGGCATCTCTATCGTTTCGGCAATCACTCTGCCGTTCCTTTTCGGCCTCGATGCGCTCGGGGCAATGATCGGCAATATCGTTAATTGCATTCTCCTTGCAGCAACCGCCTGGAAATTCTGGGAAGGCCGTGCCGAGGCGCCGATCTGGGTCACCGGCATATCGAGCCTTTACTCCATCACCTCGCTCTCCTTCATTCCCTGCGCCGTCATGATCTATTTGAAGGGCCCCTTGGTGCTGACGGCGCCGCCGAGCGGCTGGGCCGAAGACGTCAACTCTATTGTCGGCCTCATCGGCCTCACCGGCATCGGCGCCATGTCCCTTGCTGCCAATCAAGCGCGCGTCGCGCGCCACCATCAGGCCGAAGCCAATACGGATGCGCTGACGGGGCTGCTCAATCGCCGCGCCATTTTCGATCTCTTCGGCAAGGCCAAGCTGCACACCAACACCGCGGCGCTGATTTTCGATCTCGATCATTTCAAGTCGATCAATGACAAGCATGGCCACGCCGCCGGCGACGAAGCGCTCCGCCGCTTTGCCCAGGTGATGCGCAAGCAGCAGACCCGCGACACCTATGCGGTGCGCATGGGTGGGGAAGAATTTCTTCTGGTCATGCCAGAGGCCGGTGCCACGCAGGCCATGGAAGCGGCCGAAGCCATCCGCTCCGGCTTTGCCCACGAAATCCTCCAAGGCGCCAGCGGTGGTTTCCGCGGCACAGTCAGCGTCGGCGTCGCCGTGGTCAGCGATGCCGAGAGTTTTGACGACATCCTGCGCCGCGCCGACAACGCGCTCTACACCGCCAAAAACGCCGGCCGCAACCGCGTCTGGGCCGCGGCGGTGAATTAGGCGCTGCCCGCCTGATTACCCTATACGGTCCCGATCGATACTCCCTGCACGCAGATCACTGTGCAGGTTGTCACCTTGGACGTATTCCCCAACGCACCGTTCTTCCCTCGGGCCTGACCCGAGGGCCTCCTGCCCACCCATCAATGCCTGTGGCTCCCGCACTGGCCCTTGTCTGTTGAAAGTGTGCGAGATTGGTTCCGGGAGGGCGATCGATTGGCCCTTGG
>NZ_LMLO01000006.1:0-134085 GCF_001421945.1 Devosia sp. Leaf64
AAAAACACATCCCTCTCTACGATAATCATAACAAAAGCCCCGGTTCGAAAGAACCGGGGCTTTTGTTCGTGTTGTGCATGGGGAATGGGAAAGATCTAATCTTCACGTCGAAGCGTGCCGTCGCCGCGAAGACGAGCCAGTGCAATTCGAACCTTCTCTCGCTCCTGCCGGGAGCGCTGAAAAATTACGTCCCGATGAAATTCGAAATTCTCGCCTAGCGGCCAGTACCGCAGATCTTTGGGTAGTGTGATCTGCTCACATTTGCCGAACAACTGTCTCGTACTTTCGGTGAGACCACTGGCCAGAAGCACTTTACCCTTGTTGTGGCTTGAGATTAGACCCTCGTCCCACCCCCAATTCGCGACAGATGACATCGGCAGCACATTCTGCAGATTATCTTTGCCGTAGAAGCCAAGGGGTCGCACATGACCGACTTGGATCGCATGCCGCTGACCGTCCAGCGAGTGCATGTCATTAAGGATGAAAGGACATGTCGCCCATACTGACTGATCATTTTAAAGCGGATTAGCTCGTTCCTTGCGATCCTTGATGACTTGATACGCCTAGGGAGCGTCCCAGAGTCAATGCGAGATTGTTGGTCCTCACCAAAGCCCTGCGCCTGATGTGTATAGGTAGGAGCGCATTCAAAAACACGTTTCAACTCAAAGTCGGGAACGACGCGAAAAGCGTGGGCATAGCGATAGAAGGGTTGGTTATGATGGTCCCATAAATTTGAGCCAGCGTGACGGGAATATCGAAACTGACAACTGGCCCTAGCTCAACGAAAATGAATTTGGGCTCTTCGTTATCTGGATGGACCCCAAGGATTTGCACGAGGCCGAAGTAACCAGGCTCTTCCTCTCGGCTTGACGCATAAAGCATCACCCACTGCTGATAATTCTTAAGGGCGCCCAGAAGATTACCGGCGGGGAGACGCACAGCACTTTGATCCTTGGTCCATTGTTCGCGACGAACGTTTAAAGCGTAGAGCAGCATGGCTTAGATGAAGCTACGTATTTTCGCATAGATGAAGCCTGCAGGACTCGATTGCATCTACTATTTTGCGCCCGACAGAGGACCGACACTATTTCACAGCGCAGGGCTTGCTCGGAGATGTGAGGTATTCCGGCAATATCCTATCGACCCGTAATGCTAGGCCCTTGACGTCATCTCCCCAGCCGCCATGTTGAAGCCCATTTTCATCGTCATTTGCGTTGGCTATGCAGTTCATCATTCGTCTTTGCGTCTTCGCACTTCTCCTCGTTTCGCCAGCCCTTGCGCAGGTGCCTGGGATTTCACCGGCGCCGGCAGAGACTGAAACTACCGATGCGGGGTCGACGCAGGCGGTCGATGATCTCGTCAGAATTCTAGAGAACGATACAGCGCGTGCAGCTTTGATCGAGCAATTGAAGCAGGCGGCTCCCGCGGAAGACGCGGCGCCGGCAGAGGAGGCTTTGCCCGACCTCAGCATTGCCCGGCAGCTTGCCGAGTATACGCGGAGCGTTGCACAGGGGGCTTCGGCGACGGTGCGGGCCGTCGGTGGGATTTTTCTGAATTTCCGGCATGCTATCAATGGCACACTCAGCGCAGACTATGATGTGATCCGGACGCTAGCAATCAATCTAGGCATAGTCCTGGTTGGGCTTTTCGGAAGTTTCTGGATCTTCAAATTGATTGCGCAGCCATTGCTTGCGCGGATCTCCCGCGGTGCTGGGAAACGCAATGTCTGGAAAAAACTCGGCATTGTCATTGTCGGCACGGCTATAGACACGCTAACTGTCGTTGCCGCTTGGGCGTTTGGTTACATCTTGGCGCTCAATTTCGGGACGACGCCGTCGGGCGAGATGGGCATCAATCAGAGCCTCTTGCTCAATGCCTTTCTTCTCGTCGAGCTGTGCAAGCTCGTGATCCGCGTTCTCCTCGCGCCGCGGCATATCGATCTGCGATTTCTCCCCGTCACCGATGACAACGCGGCCTATTGGTCGTTCTGGCTAGCGCGCGTCATTTCGCTCCTGGGATATACTTTTATGTTCGTCGCGCCGATGGCGCGGACGACGATATCGCCGGCTGCCTCGGCGGCGGTTCAGGTGCTGGTCATGGTCACGGCGGTGATCGTTGGCGTCATTATCGTCTTGCAAAACAAGGACGATGTGCGGCTTTGGCTAGCAGAGCTATCGGCCAAGCATGGACATTCCGGGCTTTGGCGGGTGCTCGCCGCCGTGGGGCAGCATTGGCATGTGTTGGCGATCACTTATCTCCTTGCGCTGCTTGTCGTGTGGTTTGCCAATCCTGACCAAGCCCTGCCGTTCATGTTGGGCGCGACCCTGCAATCGTTGATTGCCGTGGTCGTTGGTTCCCTGATCGTTGGGTTCATCAGCCGCTTCGTCAGCGTTGGCCTCAAACTTCCCGGCGATGTCAGCCAACGCCTTCCGCTGCTTGAGAGCCGGTTAAAGGCTTTTGTGCCGGCCGTAATGGCGGTCGTGCGCTGGGTAGTGATTGCCGGGGTGATCATCGCCATCGGCCAGGCTTGGGCGCTCTTCGACTTTGCGGGCTGGATTGGCAGCGACGAAGGGTTGGCGGTTGCCGGGTCCATCGTCTCTGCGGCGCTGATCATCCTCATTGCTATTATCCTGCATGTCGTCGTCGCCTCATGGGTTGAATACCGTCTGAGTGCCAATACAGGGCGCATGCCGACGCCACGCGAAAAGACGCTACTCAACTTGTTCAAGAACGCCTTCACCGTTGCCTTGGTGATTTTTGGACTCATGCTGGCTCTGGCGCAGATTGGGGTGAATATCGCGCCGCTCCTTGCTGGTGCGGGTGTTGTTGGTCTTGCTATCGGTTTTGGTGCGCAGAAGCTGGTGCAGGACATCATCACGGGCATCTTCATTCAGTTCGAGAATGTCATGAATGAAGGCGACGTGGTCGAGGCGGCTGGCAAGTCCGGCGTGGTCGAGAAGCTGACCATCCGCTCCGTCACCATTCGCGATATGAGCGGTACGGTACACCTGATCCCGTTTTCCTCGGTCGATCAGGTCTCGAACATGATGCGCGGTTTCTCGTTCTATGTGTCCGAGGTCGAGATTGCCTATGACAGCGATATCGAGGGCGCCAAGCAGGCGATGCGCGACGCGTTTGCCAAGGTCATGGAAATCCAGGAATATCGCGATGTCATTCTCGACGATCTCGATCTGCAGGGGTTAATCGCGATCACGCCGCAATCGGTGTCGCTGCGTTCGCGCATCAAGACGCTGGCGGGCAAGCAGTGGGGCGCCGGGCGTTTTTATAGCGAAACCCTAATGCGGCTTTTTACCGAGCGCGGGATCGAAACGCCGACGCCGAAGATGCGGTATTTGCAAGGAAAGAACGAGCGGCATGGGCATGGGGACATGCCGATGGGCGAGTTGCCGGCCTAAGACTGGCGTCATCGATCAGCAAAGCTTGCTTGAACTCATCGTGATCGCACCAAGGCTTTGCCTTAAGGCGATCTTAATCCGATGCGTTAATTATTTGATACGCGCGCCATATGCGGCACTGCCGGCGCGCTCGTGACTTTTTGTTCGCGCGTATCACGAGGCTCGACATGATCCGATTTGCAGCAAGTCTTGCTGGACGTAGTTTTACCCGACGGGCAGCTCTTTCGCTCGCCTTAGTGCTTGGGCTTGCTGGCCCGGCTTTGGCTAACAGCGACGACTTCGTGCGCGGGCTCTGGCCCGATGCGGCGGCCAATGGCGTTTCGCGTGCGGCGTTCGATGCGTCGTTTGCCGGTTATGCGCCTGATAACAAGATCATGGAGCTGACGCGAAAACAGCCCGAGTTCAGCCAGACCGTTCAGCAATATATCGACAAGCGCGTCACCGCTGCCCAGGCCAATAAGGGCCAGGGCATGGCGCAGGAGTGGCGCCAGACCCTGCAGCGCGCCAAGGAGCGCTTCGGGGTCCAGCCTGAGATCGTGCTCGCCATTTGGGGCATGGAGACGAATTTCGGTGGCTTCATGGGTGGGACCAATACGATCCATGCGCTCGCAACGCTGACCGAGAACAATTATCGCGCCGACTTCTTCCGCAAGGAGTTGATCACCGCGCTGCGCATCGTGTCGGATGGACATGTGACGCCGCCAAACATGGTCGGGTCCTGGGCTGGCGCGATGGGGCATACCCAGTTCATGCCGTCGAGCTTTCAGCGCTATGCGATCGACTTCAATGGCGATGGGCGCAAGGATATCTGGAACACTATCCCCGATGCCTTGGGGTCGACGGCTAACTATCTCAACGCCTTTGGCTGGCGGCCGGGCGAGACCTGGGGCTATGAGGTTAAACTGCCGCGTGGCTTCAATTTTGCAGCAGCGCGGCAGATGGAAAAAGCGCCATTGAGCCAGTGGCAACAGATGGGCGTGACGCGTGTGTCGGGCCGGGCTTTTCCCCGTGGCGGCGACATGGCGCGGCTCTATGCGCCAGCAGGCGCTTCCGGGCCGACATTCCTCGTGCTGCCCAATTTTGATGTGATCAAACGCTACAATAACTCGGATAGTTATGCGCTGGCCGTCGGGCATTTGGCGGACCGGATTCTTGGCGGCGGCAGCTTCGCAACGCCTTGGCCGAGCGGGGATTTTGCCCTGAGCAAGGCGCAGCGGAGCGAGCTGCAGGGACTACTTAATCGCGCTGGATATAATGTCGGCACGCCCGATGGCGTGGTTGGACCGAAGACGCGGGCGGCGGTTTTGTCGTTCCAGGCCAGCGCGGGGTTGCCGGCAGATGGCTATATCTCAGGCCTACTGCTCGATCGCCTGAAGCGTTAGGGTTCTACACTTTGATGTTAACATTCCGTTAACCCTAGGCGCGCAGACTGGATGGGCTTAAGTAGGGGGCAGGCCCGCGCCGCGATCGGTGCGCCTGCCCTCGCCCATTTCGGGCGTCACACAATAATCTCCATCGCGCATCATGGTGCGCTCACCCCACCAGCCCTGAGCCATTTTGCAATGACCAGAACACGTTTTCTTGCCGCCCTGGCGATTTTGATTTCGCTCTTGCCGATCCAGGCCCATGCTGTTTCGGTGATGGATCCGTTCAACCTGCCCGCGGCGATGGACGGGGGCACGGCAAAGGTTGGCGATGGCATTCCCTATGCCAATGGCCCGAGGCACAAGCTCGACGTCTATGCACCCGAGCAGATGAACGGTTCGGCGCCAGTGGTCTTCTTCATATATGGCGGCGGTTGGAGCCGGGGCGAACGCAGCGATTATCAGTTCGTTGGTCGGGCGCTGGCGGCGCGCGGGTTCGTTACGGTGATCGCCGATTATCGCCTCGTGCCGGAAGTGCGGTTTCCCGATTTCCTCTATGACAGTGCCGCTGCGCTGCGCTGGGTTCAGGACAATATCTCGGCCTTTGGTGGCGACCCGAACCGGCTGTTTTTGGCGGGGCATTCGGCCGGCGCCTATAATGCGGTGATGCTGGCGCTCGATCCGTCTTATCGCCGGCAGTTTGGGGTGACCATGCCGATCCTCGCGGTCGGTGCCCTCTCTGGGCCTTACGACTTCTATCCGTTCGAATATAGCGAAGTGAAGGAAGCCTTCGGCTATGCGCCGAGCCCGGAAGGGACGCAGCCGATCAATCTGATCACGGCCGATGCGCCGCCGATGTATCTCGCGTCAGGGACGACCGATCCGATCGTGCGGGTGCAGAACACCAATCACTTTGCCGAGCGGTTGCGGGCGCAGGGCGTTTGGGTGACGACGCAGTTCTATGAGGGCTTTGGGCACATGGAGCCGGTGATCGCCATGGGCGCTGCCTGGCGCTGGCGTGCGCCGGTGCTCGACGACATGGTCGGGTTCTTCCAGCGGTTTGGTGCGTTTCCGAGCGGCGTGCCCTATGTGGCAGTGGCGCCGGAAGCACCGGAGCAATTGCCGGAGGCGATTGCCCCGATGGACCAGATCGTGTCGCAGCTCAACTCGATGTTCCAGCCGATCGAGGAGTAGGGGCCTCAACGTCATATTCGCGAAAGCGGAAGTGGCTCGAAGAACTGGCGCCAGATTTTTGCATCTCAAGATGGGCCCCGGCCTTCGCCGGGGTGACAATCGAGGGAGGTGAGGCGTCAGTTGTTCTCTACCGTTTGGGCTCGATGACGACCGACTCGACGGAACGCGTGTTCGGGCCGTGGAAGACGGCTTCGATATTGTTGCCGTCGGGGTCGATGACGAAGGCAGCGTAGTAGCCGGGATGGTAGTGGCGTTCGCCTGGCCCGCCATTGTCGGTGCCGCCGGCGGCGATGGCCGCATCGTAAAAGGCTTTTACCATCGCTTCGTCGCGCGCCTGGAAGGCGAGGTGGACGTGGCTGGGCAAAATGTCGCCCGGTGTTTCGTCGATGAAGAGTTCGTCAGCCTGCATCCAGTCCTTGCCCGAGGCGGTCACGGGAACGCCGAGAACGTCGAGGATCGCCTGATAGAAGCGCCTGGTTTTCTCGAAATCATGCGCGCGCAGATGCACGTGATCGATGAGACGTCCGGTGTGATAGGCCATGGTGCTGCACCCCAAAAAGCAAAAGACGGACAGCAAAACGCCCGGGCGAGCCGGGCGTTTCAAAACTTGATCTTTTACTCGGCTTCGTCGGCCGAGGCCGAATTGAGCTGGCCGTACTTTTCGGGACCGATCTTGTCGAGGAGCTCGAGCTGGGTTTCGAGGAAGTCGATGTGACCTTCTTCGTCCGTCAGCAGCGCTTCGAAGAGGTTCTTCGAAACATAGTCGCCAAGGCTTTCGCAGAGTTCGCGGCTCGCCTTATAGGCAGCGCGGGCATCGTATTCGCCAGCAAGGTCGGCTTCGAGCACTTCCTTGATGGTCTGGCCGATGCGGAGCGGAGCGACGCGCTGCAGATTGGGATGGCCTTCGAGGAAGATGATGCGCTCGATCAGGCGATCGGCGTGGTGCATCTCTTCGATGGATTCGGCGCGTTCCTTGGCGGCGAGCTTCTTGTAGCCCCAATCATCCAGCAGGCGATAATGCACCCAATACTGATTGACGGCGCCGAGTTCGAGAAAGAGGGCTTCGTTAAGCCGCTCGATGACCTGTGCTTCGCCTTTCACGACGTACTCCACTGCTTTGCTTTTTGAGCTTTTCAAGCCCAGTCTGGAACGTCACGACGTCACCAGGCGGGTGGGCATTTTGAGCGTGATAGTTCTCTGTGACCTGAACGATAATGTCCACCACATTCGGCACGCAGCCCGCGCATTTTGCACGTCTGTTGAGTTCGCTATAGACTTTTGCAGGGACCACCAACTGCCAAGGGTCCGCCTTCAACAGGTCGAGAACGATGTCCTCGATCTCCGAAGATGTGATCATATTGCACTGGCAAACGAGCATAGCAGGGGCCGGAATAGTCGTCTCAACGCGCGGCAATAAACGCTTCCGATAGTTGAATGTCAACATCATAAAATGCCGCGTTCAGGGATTGTCACGAGTAGAAAACTAAGTGTATTAGGATAAAAACTAATACGGTTAGAAAAATGCCAAGAGCAGGATTGTCACGAGAGCGGCTGATCGAAGCTGCGATAGCGCTGACCGAGGCCGACGGATTTGTGGCGCTCACCCTCGCAGCCCTGGCCCGGGGTTTTGGCGTCAAACTCGCCAGCCTTTACGCTCATGTTCGCAATGTCGATGACCTCAAAGCCGAGGTGGCGCTCAATGCGTTGAGGCGGCTTGCAGACATGGTGGACGAGGCGATTGCAGGCCGTGCGGGCCGCGACGCGCTCTATGCCTATGCCGAGGCACAGCGGGATTTTGCGCTGGTGCATCCAGGCCTATTTGAGGCTGCGCGGCATCCTTTGAGTGAAGAGATCGCGATGCAGAGTGCCGGCGTCAGGATCGCGCGGGCAAGCCGCGCGGTGTTTCGATCTTATGCGCTCGATGACGCCGATCAGGTGCACGCAACGCGCTTGCTGGGCAGCTTTCTGCTTGGCTTCGTGCTGCTCGACCGATCGGGCAGCTTTGCCCACAGCGAGCCGGAGGCGGCGGAATCATGGGCGCGGGGCCTAGCAAGTTTGCACATGACCATTTCGGGCTGGGCGGAAAAGGATAGCGAGCAATGACAGAGCTGGCGTTTGAAGCCCCGTTGACCGCTGCGATCGTCAAGGGTGTCGTCGAACTCGAGCGGACAGCGGAAGGCCTTATCCTGCATCGGCTGCCGGCCAAGGCGCGGGCGCAGAATGACGACCCGCAACTGGCCATGGCCGAGGCACAACCTTCGGGTGTGCGGCTGGCGTTCAGGACTGCGGCACGTAAGGTCTCACTGACAGTCTTGACGACGCGGCGAGACTTTGTGGGCATGCCGGCGCGACCGCTCGGTGTTTACGAACTCTATGTCGATGGAGTTTTGGCGCAGCAGTTGAGTGCGGAAGGTGGGCGAACGCTGCGGATCGATATGCGTGCCGGCTCGACCGAAGTCGTGGATGGCCCGGCAGCCGTTCTGAGCTTTGATCTGCCGGCAGGCGACAAGCAGGTGGAAATCTGGCTGCCGCATAATGAGAGCATGGTGTTGCAGGCGCTGCACGCAGATGCTCCAATCAGTCCCGAACCTGTCGCAGGGCGGCCCGTCTGGCTGCATCATGGCAGTTCGATCAGTCAGGGGTCGAACGCGATTTTGCCAACCGGCATCTGGACGGTCTTCGCGGCGCGGCGGGCCGGGGTCGAATTGATCAATCTGGGCTTTGGCGGCGGCGCCTTGCTTGATCCGTTTACGGCTCGGGCGATGCGCGACACAGCGGCGGACCTGATCAGCGTCAAGCTCGGGATCAATGTGGTCAATGCGGACCTGATGCGGCTGCGAGCCTTTGGGCCGGCGGTGCATGGGTTCCTCGACACGATCCGCGACGGTCACGAGGCGACGCCACTGCTGGTGATCGGGCCGATCCACTGCCCCATTCATGAGGAGACGCCAGGCCCGCTGCAGTTCGATACTGCGGCGCTCGCCGAGGGGCGGGTCGGTTTTGTAGCAACGGGGCAAAGCGCTGAGGTTGCGGCGGGGAAGCTGAGCTTGCGGGTGATCCGGGAGCGGCTCAAAGCGATTGTGGAACAGCGGCAAAAGTCGGACGCGAATATCCATTATCTCGATGGCGAGGCGCTCTATGGGCCAGACGACCATGCGCTTATGCCGCTGCCAGACCGGGTGCATCCCGATGCTGCGACGCAGCAAATGATGGGCGAGCGGTTTGCGACTCTGGTTTTCGAAGGCGGGGTCTTCGCTCCTCTCGCCGCGCACTAGCCTTTGGTGGCGGATCGGCTCTAGTCTCATCGCAAAGCAAAAGGGATGAGGCGAGATGAACAAGATCGATCTTGAGGGGCAGGTGGCGGTGGTCACTGGCGGGGCGCAAGGCATCGGTCTTGCGGTGGCGCGGCGATTGATCGCGTCAGGCGCGGTGGTCAGCCTTTGGGATCGGGAAGCGGACCTTCTAGCCGAGACGAAAGAAGAGATCGGCGCGGCATCCACGCGCCTTGTCGATATCGTCGACTATGCGGCAGTTGAGGCAGCGACGGCTGCGACCGAGCTCGCCCACGGGCGCATCGATATTCTGGTGCACTCGGCGGGGATCGCGGGGAAGAATGCGCCGCTCGACGAATATGAGCTCGATGAATGGCGGCGGGTGATCGATGTCGATCTCAATGGCGCCTTTCACGTCAACCGCGCCATCCTGCCGGGAATGAAGGCGCGGAACTATGGGCGCATCGTCAATATCGCCTCGATCGCGGCCAAGGAGGGCAACCCCAATGCCGCAGCTTATGCCGCGGCCAAGGCCGGCGTTATCGGCATGACCAAGGCGGTGGGCAAGGAAGTCGCGAAATATGACATCGCGATCAATGCCATTACACCTGCGACGGCCAAGACCCGCATTCTCGACGAGCTAAAGCCCGATTTCATCGACTATATGCTAAGCCGGATTCCGCGCGGGCGGTTCCTCGAAGTCGAGGAAGTGGCCAATATGGTCTCCTGGCTCGTCAGCCGGGAAAACAGCTTTACGACCGCCTCGGTGTTCGACCTTTCGGGGGGACGGGCGACCTATTAGGCCGCGGCGGCGCCGATGAGCGCGCGGGCCGCGCAGGCGGCTCGACAAAGCGCCATTCGCCGGGCGCGAGGCCATCGAGTGTCCAATCGCCGATTCTCCAGCGCACGAGGCGCAGGGTTGGGTGTCCGACGGCGGCCGTCATGCGGCGCACCTGGCGATTGCGGCCCTCGGTAATGGTGAGCGAGAGCCATTGATCGGGGACGCTCTTGCGGAAGCGGACAGGCGGATTGCGCGGCCAGAGATCGGGCGGGTCGATACGCTCGACCTTTGACGGGCGCGTGGGCCCGTCGTTGAGCGTGACGCCGGCACGGAGATTTGCGAGGGCCTCGTCACTGGGCAGGCCCTCGACCTGGACGAGATAGGTCTTTGGCATCTTGAAGCGCGGCGAGGCGATATGGGCCTGGAGCGCGCCGTCATCGGTGAGCAACAAAAGCCCTTCACTATCCTTGTCGAGCCGGCCGGCCGCGTAGACGTCAGGGACCTTGATATAGCCGGATAAAGTTTCCTCGGGCGTGCCGCCGGTGAATTGGGTCAACACGTTAAAAGGCTTGTTGAAGAGAATGAGCCGAGGCATGGCGCCTGATACTGCGCCGCAGGCGCATTCGCAAGGCAGCTTACCAGCATCAAATCCAGCATTGCCCTTTTGTTGCCTACAAAGACTGGACTAAATTGGCTCAAGCTTTGAGCCATCTTTGGGAGAGAATGATGAAGCCTATCGGACCAGTGGCGCGACGGACGACGCTCTTGGCTTTTCTGGCCGCGGGCATCTTCGTTCCGGCGGCGCCGACAATGGCGAGCGCGACATTCGACGCCTGTGCTGCCGAAGCGGCAAGCCAATATGAAGTCGGATATGAAAGCACCGGCCGGGAAACCTGGGACATCAATACCGCGACGGCCATCGAAGCCTGTAAAAAAGCGCTCGAGGCAGAACCGGATTCTTCTCAGCTCAAGGGATGGCTGGCGCGCGCCTATTTCGCCGATGGCAATTACGAAGACGCAGTGCCGCTGTTTGAAGAAGCCGCAGAGGGCGACAGCGTCGTCGCGCAGGCGATCTTTGGCGACATGCTGATCACCGGCGATGGCGTCGATGTCGATATGGAGCGCGGCGCGGAGTTTCTGAAACGCGGCGCCGAAGCCGGATTTGCCCTGGCGCAGAACAGCCTCGGCCTATCCTATGATTTCGCCGAGGGCGTGGAGCAGGACTATAACGAGGCGGCGCGCTGGTATCGCGCAGCGGCCGAGCAGGGCATGCCCAAGGCGCAGTCCAATCTCGGGCTGATGTATCAGGATGGGCTCGGCGTTCCGCAGGATTATGTGGCGGCAGCCGCCTGGTTCCAGCTGGCGGTAGACGCAGGCGACGTGTCGGCACATGTCAATCTCGGTAAGCTGATCCAGGATGGGCTAGGGCAAAAGAGCGACCCGAAGCGTGCGGCCGAACTCTATAAGGTCGCGGCCGACGAGGGCGACATGTATGGCCAGAACAACCTCGCCTTTCTCTATGAGAACGGCGAAGGCGTGAAGCAGGACCTCAAGAAAGCCGCCGAACTCTATGAGCTGGCCGCCGAGCAGGGCATGGCGCTCGCCAAGCACAATCTGGCACTGCTTTATGAAGACGGGCGCGGCGTCACGCAGGACTATAACCGCGCGATAAAGCTCTATCGCGAAGCCGCGGAAGGCGGAGAAATGCGCGCGGCGGTCAATCTCGGCCTTCTCTACATGGACGGCACCGGTACCGATGTCGATTATGCCGAGGCGCTGAAATGGACGAAGATGGCCGCCGACCAGGGCCAGCCGATCGGGCTCAACAATATGGGCCATATCTATGAGAACGGCCTCGGCGTACCGGTCGATGAGGCCAAGGCCAAAGACTATTACGAGCAGTCGGCCGCACAGGGCTATGATTTGGCCATTGATAATCTGGCCCGGCTGAACGAAGCGACAAGCGGCTCGGGCAGCACGAGCGGAAAGACCAAGACGAAATAGGTTTTTGCGATTTGTGACATTGAGCCGTCCGGTGATTTCCGGGCGGCTTTTTGTTTGTGCCTAAAAGCCGCCGTCGCCGGACACTCTGGCCTCGCCCTCTTTGAGCTTTTCGCGGTGGCGGGCAGCAATGACTGCCGCAGTGGCCGCGGTGCGGTGAGCCGTCGAGAAGAATTCGCGGTGGGCAATGATGAGAATGGTCACGAGGCACGCGACGACCGCCAGCCATTCGGAGACGAACCAGGCGACGGTCGAAACGGCAAAATAATAGGCGCGGATGCCGGAATTGAAGTTTTTTGCCCCGAGCCCGTTCATGCGGGTGATGGCGTCGATTTCTTCTTCGCTCGTCACCCGATCATGATCGAGCGCGCCGAGCATGATACAGAAGTGGTTGAACTGACGCAGCGACAGCGTGAAGGCAAAGAATGCCAGCACGAACATGGTCAGCATGACCATGAGGTGGATCTGCACGTCTGCGACGGTGAAACTGTGTTGCACCAGAAGCGTGCCGAGCGTGTCCATCACCGCGGGCACCTGGCCGAAGACGGCAAAGACCGCGAGCACCAGCAGCACAGAGGTCGAGGCGAGAAAACTCACCGACCCCATGATATTGCCCGACAGGATAGCGTCAAACGGCGTTTCGCGCCGGGTCGCATTGCTCACCCAGCGGCGCCGTTGCATGTTCATGATGCTCGAGAGCGACGGGCGCCGCTTTTCGACGAGCGGCACCAGGAGATTATAGGCGTAATAGGCAAGGAGCGGAAAAAGCGAGGTGAAAAGCGTCGATGTCACGTCGGGCCCCCAAACGTTTCGGCCGATTATAGCGGACGCGGGTGGCGGCGATAGATGGCGTCGATGCCGGCGAGCACGTCCGGCGACAGCGTCAGGTCCTTGGCGCCGAGATTGACGGCCAATTGCTCGGTGCTGGTGGCGCCGATGATGGTCGAGGTGGTGAAGGGACGCGAGCGGCAGAAGGCAATGGCCATGTGCGCGGGATCGAGGCCATGGGCCTTGGCGAGAGCGAGATATTCGCGGGTCGCAGCTTCCGAAAATTCGTTCTGCCGCCAAAAGCCCTTCTGGTAATCCTTACGGCTGCCCTTGGGATTGGCGCCCTCGAGATATTTGCCGGTCAGCATGCCGGCAGCGAGAGGAGAGTAAGCGAGGAGGCCGACATCTTCATGGTGGCTGAGTTCGGCCAGGTCATGATCGAAAAGCCGGCGGAGGAAATTGTATTCGTTCTGGACGGATGCGAGGCGGGGGAGCCCCTTGGCTTCGGCGATACGCAGCCACTGCGAAATGCCCCAGGTGGTTTCGTTGGAAACGCCGATTGCGCGGATCTTGCCGACTTTGACCAGGTCGCCAAGGACGTCGAGCATGTCTTCGAGATTGGCGAGAACGTCGGCCGTTTCCTGCTTTTCCGGGGCGTAGCGCCAGTAGTTCTCGAAATGGTAGTGGCCGCGGCTCGCCCAATGGATCTGGTAGAGATCGATATAGTCGGTCTTCAAACGCTTGAGGCTGCCATCAAGCGCCTCGCGGAGGCTCGGGCCATCAGCCCGACGGCCGCTGCGGAGGAAGCCGTTGCCACCGCCACCGATCTTGCTCGCCAGGACCCACTTGTCGCGATCATTGTTCGCCGCGAACCAATTGCCGATGATCTCCTCGGTGCGGCCCGAGGTTTCAGGGCTGCCGGGGACGGCATAGAGTTCGGCCGTGTCCATGAAATTGATGCCGGCATCGCGCGCCATGGCGATCTGGGCATGGCCCTCGTCTTGCGTGTTCTGGCTGCCCCAGGTCATGGTGCCCAGGCAGATATCGGTGACGGCAATGCCGGTGCGGCCGAGTGTTTTCATATCCATGGCGCGTAATCCCGGTTCGAGTGACGAAGCGGCGCGACCCTAGACGGTGCGGTGCGCTTCGGAAACGGCAGGGGGCGCCCAAGGCGTTCGGGCGCAGAAGTTTTCCACATGCGCGCGGCAGGGAATGGCAATTACCCGAGAGTTTTCCGCGACATGTCAAAAAAACGTCACTCATGCCGCTTTGGGGGTTGAGGTCTTCGACGGTCCCCCCTATATAGCCCTCACACAGCGCCGCGGCGCAGTGAATGACGCGGGATGGAGCAGCCCGGTAGCTCGTCAGGCTCATAACCTGAAGGTCGCAGGTTCAAATCCTGCTCCCGCAACCAAAAAAGCCCACAGGACATCAGTCTTGTGGGCTTTTCCTTTTCCGCTCTGTAACAATCCTGACGTGCGGCTGTGTTTGAAGTCATGCGCGTAGCTCAGCGCAGGCTTTAACTACATCTGCCTAGCTGAATTGCGGGTCGAGCCTTAGTGTGCTCTTAGGATCATCAGCATTCCACTTTCGAGGTTGAGCGTGAGCGTCGTTATTCCTGTCATTCTGGCTGGCGGCCAGGGTACGCGTTTGTGGCCGAAGTCGCGTTCGGCGCGGCCCAAGCAGTTTATCGACCTTGTGGGTGAGACGAGTCTTTTTCAGCAAAGCCTGGAGCGGGTGAAGGATGCCGGGCGCTATGGCGCGCCGATCGTCATCACCAATGCCGAATATCGCTTTCTTGTCGCCGAACAGGCGCAGGAGCTCGGCATTGCCTTGGGTGCGATCCTGCTTGAGCCGATGGCGCGCAATACGGCGGCAGCGATTGCGGCGGCGGCGCTGGTGACGGTGAGCCAAGATGAAAATGCCATCATTCATGTGTTGGCGTCTGACCATCTGATCCCAGCGAGCGCAGAATATTTCGGCGCGGTGGACAATGCGGCGCTGGCAGCGCGCGATGGGCATCTCGTGACGTTCGGGATCACGCCGGATCGGCCGGAAACGGGCTATGGCTATATCGCGATCGGCGATAGCCTGAGCCATGGCGCGCACAAGGTTCAGGCTTTCGTCGAAAAGCCGAACCTGGAAAAGGCTGAAGCCATGTTGGCGCAGGGCGGGTTTGCCTGGAATTCGGGCATGTTCATGCTGCCGGCCAAGGTGTTCCTCGCCGAGTGCGAGAAGCTGGCGCCGGATGTATTTGCCGCGGCCAAGGGCGCGGTTTCGGCGGCCAAGCGCGATCTCGACTTCATCCGGCTCGATGAGACGGCTTTTGCCGCTTCGCCCAATATCTCGGTCGACTATGCGATCTTCGAGCGTACCAGCAAGGCAGCGGTGTTGCCGGTCTCGTTCGAATGGTCCGATCTCGGTGCCTGGGATGCGGTGTGGAAGGGCAAGGAGCGGGATGCGAACGGCAATGCCGTAACGGGTCCGGCGCGGTTGTCCAATACCACCAATACGCTTGTGGTCAGCGAGACGGCGCATGTCGTCGTCGATGGACTTGATGATGTCGCGGTTATCGCGACAGAAGACGCTGTGTTCGTTGGCCGCCTGAGCCAGGCGCAGAATGTCGGGGCGATTGCCAAGTCACTGAAAGCTGATGCTGCGACGCGTGCGCTGACCGAAACGCACAAAACATCCTACCGGCCTTGGGGCGGGTATTCCTCGATCCTGATGGGTGAGCGCTTCCAGGTGAAGAAGCTCTTCGTCAAGCCCGGCAAGAAGCTGAGCCTCCAAAAACACCATCATCGGTCCGAGCACTGGATCGTGGTGCGCGGCACGGCAGAAGTGACGGTCGATGGCACCGTGACCATGCTCTCGGAAAACCAGTCGATCTATCTGCCGCTTGGTTGCACCCATCGTCTCGCCAATCCGGGCAAGATCGAGTTGGAGCTGATCGAAGTGCAGACCGGGTCTTATCTTGGCGAAGACGATATCATCCGTATTGAGGATGAGTTCGGGCGGAATTGAGGTTTACCCCCTCCTAGCCTCCCCCTGGTAGGGGGAGGGACTGGGCCCGTGGCTCTCTGTCAGCAGGCGACGACGTTGACAGCCAGCCCGCTTTGGCTCGTTTCCTTATATTTTTCGCTCATGTCGAGGCCGGTCTGGCGCATGGTTTCGATGCAGGCGTCGAGGGGAACCGCGTGGATGCCGTCGCCTTTGAGGGCGAGCGAGGCGGCGGTGACGGCTTTGACGGCGCCGAAGGCGTTGCGCTCGATGCAGGGGATTTGCACCAGGCCGCCGACGGGGTCGCAGGTCATGCCGAGGTGATGTTCTAGCGCGATCTCGGCGGCGTTTTCGATCTGCTCGGGGCTGCCGCCCCAAATGGCGCAGAGGCCGGCGGCAGCCATGGCCGAGGCTGAGCCGACTTCGCCCTGGCAGCCGACTTCGGCGCCTGAGATCGAGGCATTGTGCTTGAGGATGCCGCCGATGGCTGCGGCGGTCAGTAGAAAATCGCGGATGGCAGCCTGGCCCATGCCGGATTGGAATTGCACCGCATAACGCAGCACCGCGGGAATGACGCCGGCGGCGCCATTGGTCGGGGCGGTGACCACGCGGCCGCCAGCGGCGTTTTCCTCATTGACCGCCATAGCAAAAAGACTGAGCCAATCATTGCCGCTCAAGGGATCGATTTCATTCCGCTGCCAGCGGGCGGCGAGTTGGCTATGGAGGGCCTTGGCGCGGCGCCGGACTTTTAAACCACCGGGCAGGATGCCGTCCTGTGCCAAGCCACGATCGATGCAATTGGTCATGGCAGACCAGATATCGTCGAGGCCCTTGTCGAGCTGCTGGCGGGAAAGTCGCGCTTCCTCATTGGCGCGCTTCATGGCGGCAATGGAGAGGCCGGAGCGCCGGGCCATGTCGAGCATTTCGGCTGCATTGGCGAAGGGCCAAGGTGTGTCCTGTGGCGGCACGGTGTCAGATTTGAGGGCCGACAATTCGTCCTGGCTGACGACGAAGCCTCCGCCGATGGAAAAATAGGCGCGGCGGAGGAGCAGTTGGCCATCGGTGTCGAAGGCGGAAAACTGCATGCCATTGGGATGGCCGGGGAGGGGTGTTTTGGTATCGAGGACCAGATCGACGGCCGGCCGGAAGCGATAGCCGGGATGGCCGGGCGGGTTGACGCGGCCAGTTTGCCTGATCTCATCGATAATGGCATCCATGCGGTCTGGGTCGATGTCGCGTGGGTTTTCACCGGCAAGGCCCAGGATGACGGCGCGATCGCTGCCATGGCCGATGCCGGTAAAGGCAAGCGAGCCGTGAAGGCTGGCGGTAATGGCAGCCGGCGTGGCGCTGCGGGCACGGGGCCAGTTGCCGTCTTTGAGTTCGGACAAAAACCGTCCGGCGGCGGACATCGGGCCCATGGTGTGGGAACTCGAGGGGCCGATGCCGATCTTGAAGACGTCAAAGACTGAAAGGAACATGGCGCACCTTAGCCAAAGGCGGCGCCACCTGCAAAGCCAGAGGATTGTTTCGGAATCGGCAACGGAGCGTGGCGGGAGGCAGAGATTGCCTTGACTGTGCGCCTGCCGATATCGATGGGACGACAAAGAAGGAGACGCATTATGGCTTCATACCACTTCCGCAGCGCCGAAGGCAGCACGGCTGAGGCTCCGCTGATCCTGCTTTTTCACGGCACGGGCGGGGACGAAAACCAGTTCTTCGAGCTCGCCGCGCAACTCGTGCCAGATGCTGCGCGTGTCGCGCCGCGGGGAGATGTCAGCGAGCAGGGGGCGCTGCGTTATTTCCGTCGCACCGGCGAGGGCGTCTATGACATGGCCGACCTGGCGCAGCGGACCGAAGCCATGGCGAATTTCGTGCGCGAGCAGATCGCGGCACGAAAATCCTCGAAGGTTTTGGGGCTCGGCTATTCCAATGGCGCCAATATTCTGGCCTCGGTGCAATTTGCGGCGCCGGACCTGTTCGATGCGACGGTATTAATGCATCCGCTTATTCCCTTTGCGCCGCAAAAGGCAGATTTCTCGGGGCGGCGCGTGTTGCTGACGGCGGGGCGGCGCGACCCGATTGCGCCAGCGCAAATGACGGAAAAACTGGCCGACTATTTTCTTGGCAATGGCGCCGGAACGGAGCTCGTTTGGCACGAAGGCGGGCACGAAATCCGGCAGGAAGAGCTGCTGGCGGCGCGGACATTTCTCTCGGCTTGAGTGTGGCGGCGGGGGTTGACGGGCGGACGGAACTGGGGCCAATCGGGGCCAGTCAATTCCGGAGGATGGGAATGTCTCGTCACCTCGCTCTGCTTGCCCTCGCCCTTTCCGTCACGCCAGCCTTGCCCAATGTTGCGGTGCAGGCGGCGAGCTTTGATTGCGCCAAGGCGTCGACGCCGTTCGAGAAGGCCATCTGTGCAAGCGATGGGCTTTCGGCGGCGGACGAGCGGCTGGCGAAGAGCTATGCGACGGCGATTGGTGGTCTTTCCGACAAGGCCTTGGCCGGGGTCCGCGAGGACCAGCGCGCCTGGCTCGATTTTGCGCAGCAATCCTGTTCGCCGGATGCAAAGCCGCTCACGACCGGCACCTATGGCGAGAACGCGCAGCAGTGCCTGATCAACCTGTTCAACGGCCGCAGCGGCGTTTTGGAATCAAGCCGCATGATCAATGGCATGCGGTTTTACCCGCGGGCGCACTATGCGGCCATGCCCGATCCCAATGCCGAGGATGAGCAAGACGCGCCTTGGGCGGTGGCACAGCACGAGTTGAGCTATGTGCAGCTCGACTCCGAAGAGCCATTTGCGGCAACGTTCAACACGTTCGTCGAGGCGGAAGCCAATAAGCTCTCGGACATTGCGGGCGGAGATGGCTCTGAGCAGGACGTCGAATCCGATGCCACGAGCGACACCAGCAATTCGATCGAGGTGAAAGAGGTCGGCGGCAACCAGATCTCGCTCGACGTTACCACCTATTGGTATGGCCACGGCGCGGCCCACGGCAATTATGGGCTGACCTATCTTCACTATCTGCGCGAAGAAGACCGGGCGCTCGAGGCCAAAGATATTTTCACGGGCAAGCGCTGGCAGGCCGAATTGCTCGATCTCACCGTCGAAGCGCTCAAGGACGAGCACGGCGAAAACCTGATGCTCGACGATACGTCCTATATCGCCGATGCGGTCGCCGATCCCTCGCGCTGGGATCTCTCCGATCCCTATGCTTTGATCCTGCAATTCGAACCCTACGAAGTTTCGGCCTATGCATATGGCGCGCCGACGGCGCGGGTGAGCTGGGAGAAATTGCAGCCCTATCTCTCCGAGACTGCGGATCAGGTGCGCTACTGATGAGCGATATTCTCCATCACATGATCGCCTCCGGGCCGCAGCCGGTGGCGCCCTTTAGCCATGCGGTTGAAGCCAATGGCTTTGTCTTCGTTACCGGGCAGATGCCCACCGATCCCGCGGCGCCAAATGCGCCGCTGCCCGAGGGGGTCGAGGCGCAGACACGGCGGGTGGTCGAGAATCTAAAAATCGTGCTCGGTGGCATCGGGCTTAGCCTTGCGGATGTGATCATGGCGCGGATTTATCTCACCGAATTCGAGCGTGACTATGCCGCGCTCAATGCACTGTGGCCGACATTCTTCGAGCCGGGAAAGCTGCCGGCGCGAACAACTGTGGGCGTGACGGCGCTGGCTGTTGGCGCTTTGGTCGAGATCGATCTCGTCGCGCGGCGGCCCTAATTTTGAGGGGATGGCGAGCCTTCGTCGCCTTTCGCCAGACTTGCATCAGACCAAAAGATTGCACGCAGGAAGCGGCTGGCGGGAGGCCGCCAGAAAATGCTAAGGGCTGGCCGAACGGCTGAGGAGCGCGCTATGTTTGTTGTGGGTGGGGAAAGTCTGGTTGATCTGGTGCCGGTATCGGCAGAGCCGGGCGCCGAAATTCTGGCCTTGCCCGGCGGCTCGCCCTTCAATTGCGCCATTGCCCTTGCCAAGCTCGGCAACGAGACCGGTTTTTTGTGCCCCATCAGCACCGATCAGTATGGCGACATGCTGCTCGCGCCTCTTGCCGAGGCTGGCGTGACGCTACTGATGACCGACCGCGTCGAAGAGCCGACAACGAAGGCCGTGATCACCTTCAACGCCAAGATGCAGGCGAGCTACGTCTTCGAGCGCGGGGCGGATCGCGCTTTCACCCAGGACGGGCTGATGGCGGCCCTGCCGCACGCGATAGAACTTTACCAGATCGGCGGCTTTGCGCCGATGCTGGAAGAAGACTGGGCCAAGTGGCTCCCAGTCGTCAAAGCGGCGATCGGGCGTGGCGCCACCATTTCCTTCGACATCAATGTGCGCAAGGTCGACGACGAAGACGGCTACCGCCGCCGCCTCGAAGATTTTCTCGATCTCGCCCACATCATCAAATTGTCCGAGGAAGATCACGACTGGCTCGAGCCCGGTGTGACGATCGAAGAGCACGCCAAAATGCTGCTCGACCGGCCCAACTGCGAATTGGTCGTGGTGACCCTCGGCGAGCACGGTTCGCGCGCGTTTTCCAATGTCGCCGAGGGCAAAGCCGGCATTTATGCGCCGCCGGTTTTCGGTGACACCGTGGGTGCGGGCGATAGCTTGATGGCAGGCATCCTGACCTGGCTTCACGAAACCGGCGCGCTCAAGCTCGGCCAATTGGGACAGCTCGATCAGGCGGCGCTTGAAACGACACTGCGCTTCGGCGCCGTGGTCGCCGGGCTCAATTGCGCACAAAAAGGCTGCAAGCCGCCAACCCGCGCCGAAGTCGATGCCGTCCTCTCGCGCAGTTGACCACTGATACCATTGCGGTTTTTCGCTCACTCTGGTGTGATCGCTTTAGCGTCAACCGGGGTTTGTCATGAAAAAGCGTTGGGTGGTCCTCGGGGCCGTCGTGGTGGTGGGAGCGGCAACTGTTGCCTATTTCCTCAAGCCGGTGACGGGGCCAGCGCGTGATCTGAGCCTGGCTGGCGATGTCACGCGCGGCCAATATGCCATGCGTCTCGGCGGCTGCGTTGCTTGCCACACCAATGCCGCTGCAGGCGGCGCGGAACTGGCCGGTGGCGCGGGGCTCGTGACGCAATTCGGAACATTCGTGCCGCCCAATATTACCTCCGACCCCAATGTCGGTATCGGAAACTGGACGGTCGAGCAGTTCTCTGCCGCAATGAGCGACGGCATGGGGCCACAGGGACACCTCTACCCCGCTTTTCCTTATGAAAATTACACGCTGATGAGCGACCAGGAGATCGTTGATCTCTATGCGGCGCTGATGGCGACCGAGCCGGTGACGACGCCGGCGGCCCAGAGCCAAATCCCGTTCCCTTTCAATGTGCGCTTGCTGATGGCCGGCTGGAAGAACCTCTTCTTCTCGCCGCATCGCTTCGAGCCGGAGGCTGGACGCGACGATGTCTATAATCGCGGCAAATATCTCGCGACCGGCCCGGCGCATTGCGTCGCTTGCCACACGCCACGCAATGCCTTGGGTGCGCTCGAATGGAACCAGGCCTTTGCCGGCTCGCCAGGCGGCACCGGCGGCAAGGCACCGGCGCTGACGCGCGCGGCATTGGTCGAAGCGGGCTACGACGTAGAGACACTGGCCCAGACACTGCAGGACGGTTTCACCCCGGGCTTCGACGTTCTCGGCGGCCCGATGGGCGAAGTGATCGCCGATGGAACATCGTTCTGGACCCCGGAAGACCGGACGGCGGTGGCGACGTATTTGTTGGCGGAGTGATCGAGGCTAAGGAGCGCTTAGGTGCTTGGCAATGAATTGCTGGCGGTGCCAAGCCACTGCGTCTTGGTCGAGGGCCGCCAGACTTTTTAGAAGCAGCTTGCCCTTTGGATTGACCGTAGCCGCGAAGTCGGGCGTGGCGGCGAACAAATCGACGACGATCTGCAGGTGTGGACCGATCGTCCAGTCGAAGGTCTTGAAGAGTTCAGATGCTTCGCTATCGAGGAAAAGCAGATTGTTGACGTGCAGTGTTCCGCCGTCCTGCATGGGACGAATGAAGGTGGCGACGCCGTTATCGGTTGCGATGCCGGAGAAGCTACAAACGCCCCTTTGATCCCGTTTGACCTGCGCGAGCACGCGGCCCAAGGTCTCGGATATGAAACTTGCGCCGAGGGGTCTTGTGCGTTTTTGATGCCTGTGACCTTTGAGATGATTTCTTCGTACACATCATCGGGGATCTGATCGATTCTGGGCGCTGCCGGCGCTTGGTCTCTGAACGGTATGGGCTCCGCGAACGGGCTTATGTTCTTGAGATGAACATAGCTCTCCCCACCCTCATTGCTGAAAAAGTCGATTTCGCCCAGAGCAACGTAACCCGCTATGTAGGAAGGCCCCAGCTCCGCGAGGATCGCAAGCTCGCCAAGTCTGTGAGAGAAATTTACCTCGTCGTCGAGCGTGCAAGGAAATGCGTGAGAACTGCCACGTTCAAGAATCTCACCAACTTGCGTGTGGACAACCAGTTTGGACAAGGGGCAGTGCTCCGCGGATCTGACCGCGAAGCATCATATAGTCTCGGTTATAGTACGTACATAATCGTACCTATAGGCGATCTCATCGCTTAAGCCGTGTACGCCTTCACGTTCTGCTTCTGCTCGCCGAGGCCCTCGATGCCGAGGTGCATGACGTTGCCAGGTTTGAGCCAGACGGGGTCGGGTTTGATGCCCATGCCGACGCCGGGCGGGGTGCCCGTGGTGATGACGTCGCCGGGCTGGAGGCTCATGAACTGGCTGACATAGGAAACGACCTTGGCAACGCCAAAGATCATCGTCTTGGTCGAGCCGTTCTGGTAGCGGTGGCCGTCGACTTCGAGCCACATGGAGAGGTTCTGCGGATCGGCCACTTCGTCCTTGGTGACGAGCCAGGGACCGATGGGCCCAAAAGTGTCTGCGCCCTTGCCCTTGTCCCAGGTGCCGCCGCGTTCGGTCTGGAAGTGGCGCTCGGACACGTCGTTGCAAACGCAATAGCCGGCGACGTGATCAAGCGCATCGGCTTCGTCGACGTACCGCGCTTCCTTGCCGATGACCACGGCCAGTTCGACTTCCCAATCGGGCTTGATGGCGTTTTTGGGGATGATGACATCGTCATTGGGGCCGATGATGGCGCTGGTGGCCTTCATGAAGATGATCGGCTCTTCCGGAATTTTTGCGCCGGTCTCGGCGGCATGGTCGGCGTAGTTGAGGCCGATGCAGATGAATTTGCCGACATTGGCGACGCAGGGGCCGATGCGCTCGGACGCGTCGAGCTTGGGCAGGAGGTCGATATCCGTGCCGGCAATCTTGGCGAGGCCTTCGGGAAGGAGTGTTGAGCCGCCGATATCGCCGACCACGCCGGTGAGGTCGCGGATCGAGCCATCCTGGGCGAGAATGGCAGGCTTTTCGGAACCCTTGGGGCCGACGCGGAGCAGTTTCATAGGCAAAAATCCTCTTCGGTGTCGCCTGTTGATGGAGGCGGGTGGTCTTGGTGTCGAGCGCGACTTTCGTTCGCTGCGGTGATCAGGCCTTGGGGCGGATGATGCCCTTTTTCAGGATGATATTGGCATATAGCCGGTGTTCGCCGGTCTGGACGACGGCGACGGCTTTCTTGGCGCGATCATAGAAGGCGAAGCGTTCGATGGTCGAAAAGCTCTTGGCCGGTTCGTGGCGGCGGATGATCTCTTCAAAGGTGTCGTAGATAGGCTCGCGCTGTTCGGGATGATCGACGACGGCCATGCCGATGGCGGTCTCCTCGACGAATTCATCGAGCGGCATCAGCGTCAGGATGGCCTCGAGCATGTCGGTCGCCGAGATGCCGTCGGCGCGGTGAACGTTGGGCCCAAGAAATTCGGCGGGGAAATTTGCATCGGCGATGACAATCTCGTCGCCATGGCCCATGGCGCGGAGGGTGGCGAGGAGTTCTGGGCCCAGAATGGGCGGGATAAGCTTGAGCATAGTGTCTCCAAAAGGATCAGCCGAAGGGGAAGTCGCCGTGGTCGAGCGCGCCTTCGGCGCCGTCGGCAAACATTTGCGGGTGCTCGCGGGCGAAAGCGAAGAGCTCGACCATGACGGCATCGATATGCGCGCGGATCGCGGCGATGGCCTGCGGCGTGTCGCCGGCGACGATGCCAGCGAGAATGGCCTGATGCTCGGCGATGGTGAGGGCGAGACGGCGCGGCGTGATGATCAGGCGGCGGGCGCGGTCGAGATTGGCGCGGGCCTTGTCGATGATGGCCTTGACCTTGGTCATCCGCATCGAGCGGAAGATGATGTCGTGAAAATCGATGTCGATCTGGTGGAAAGTTTCGCTGTCGTCGCGGGCGGCGGCGGCGCGCTGATCGGCCATGTTGGTCTGAAGTGCGGCGACCAATTCGGCATCGTGCCGGCCGATAAGAACACGGAGCGCTTCGCTTTCGAGGCCTTTGCGGATCAGCATATATTCGCGGACGTCGGCGATGCGGACGAGGGAAACGGTCGAGCCGCGCTGCGGCGCGATGTCGACGAGGCCCTCTTCGGCAAGCCGCGCAAAGGCCTCGCTGACGGGGAAGCGCGAAACGTCGAAATGGGCGCAGATACCTGCCTTATCGAGCACTGTGCCGGGCGGCAGCGCCAGCGTGACAATGCCTTGACGCAGCGCCTGCGTCACCTCGGCAGTCACATTGCCGCGCGCAAGCGTCGCTGGCCGTGTCAAAAAAGAATAAGAACTTGTATGGTTGTTCATGCTAACATGTTAGTTAGTGCGCAGCCGTCCCGCAATGGCCCAATCTGACTGCGACGGGCCAAAGCGTAAAGCACCTGTTGAGACCTCTTTCTGCCGGAACGCCCCCATGTCCGAAACCATGACCCGCCCGCAAGGCAAGACCCTGACGCTGAATGGCGCCGACAACATCGCCGTGGCGCTGGCCAATCTCGATCCCGGCACGGAGACGGCGCAGGGCGTTTCGATCGTCAAGCGCGTGCCGCGCGGGCATAAGTTTGCGACGCGGCCGATCGCGGCGGGCGAGGCCATCGTCAAGTTCGGGCAGATCATCGGCTTTGCGAAAGATGGCATTCCCGCCGGCGATTGGGTGCATGAGCACAATTGCGGCATGGGCGGGCCAGACGGCACGCTTGAACACGACTATGCCTTTGCCGAGGGCGCGATGCCGGTCGAATTTTTGACGGGGTCAACGCAGGCGACGTTCCAAGGCTATCGCCGTGCCAATGGCAAGGTCGGGACGCGCAACTATATCGGCATTCTGACATCGGTGAACTGCTCGGCGACGGTTGCCAAGTTCATGGCGCAAGCGATCAACAATTCCGGCATTTTGGACGACTATCCCGAGATCGACGGCATCATTCCCTTCGTCCACGGCACGGGCTGCGCCATGGACAATCAGGGCGAGGGCTATCAGATCCTGCGGCGCACGCAGTGGGGCTACACGGCAAACCCCAATCTCGGCGCGGCGCTACTGGTCGGTCTTGGCTGCGAAGTCTTCCAGATCGAGCGGATGAAGCAATCCTATGGGATGACCGAGACAGACACGTTCCAGTCCATGACGATCCAGGAGATCGGCGGGACCAAGAAGATGATCGACTGGGGCGTCGAGCGGATCAAGGAAATGCTGCCGATTGCCGCACGGGCAAAGCGCGAGACGGTGCCGGCTTCGGAACTGACACTTGCCCTGCAATGCGGTGGCTCAGACGGGTATTCGGGGATCACGGCAAATCCGGCGCTTGGCGTTGCGGCCGATCTTCTCGTGCGTAATGGCGGGACGGCGATCCTTTCGGAAACTCCCGAGATCTATGGCGCCGAGCACCTGCTCACCCGCCGCGCGGTCAATCGCGAAGTGGGTGAAAAGCTGCTTTCGCGCATCAAGTGGTGGGAGGACTACACCCAGCGCAATGGCGGCGAGATGAACAATAATCCGTCCCCCGGCAACAAGGCTGGCGGGCTGACGACGATCCTCGAGAAATCGCTGGGCGCTGCGGCCAAGGGCGGCACCTCGCCACTGACGGCGGTTTATGAATATGCCGAGCCGGTGACCGAAAAGGGTTTTGTGTTCATGGACACGCCGGGCTTCGATCCGGTGTCGGCGACGGGGCAGGTGGCGGGCGGTGCGAATATCCTGGCCTTCACCACCGGCCGCGGCTCGGCCTATGGCTGCAAGCCGGTGCCGTCGATCAAGCTCGCGACCAATTCCGAACTCTATGGCCGCATGACCGACGATATGGACGTCAATTGCGGCGATATCGTCGAAGGCGTTTCCATCGAAGCCAAGGGGCAGGAGATTTTCGATCTCATGCTGCGGGTGGCCTCGGGCGAAGAGACCAAGTCGGAAAAGCTCGGCTATGGCGACAACGAATTCGTGCCGTGGCAGGTTGGCGCGGTGATGTAAGGCGAGCCTAGCGCTCGCCCTCGTTCGCTGTGTCGGCGCTCGGGTCGATCCCGACGCCAAAGGCATCGACCCGGCCGATTGGAGCAGCCATGAGCTGCTCAAGCGTAAAGCCGTTATCGTTGGCGGCTTGCGGCGCAGCAATGAGAAGGTCGGCGGCGCGTTGCGGGGCGCGGCTGATCGGCACGACGGCCCCGGCAACCTCCAGGAGACGCGTCTGGCCCTGGCCCTGGTAGGGCGGGCGCAGCATAGCGGCAGCGTCCGTGCCGAGAAGTGGGTCGGCGACGGCCACGGTCAGGCCGCCACCGCGATAGAAGGTGCGGATGGACTGGCTGATATAAAAGGCGAGCTTGTCGGCGCCCGCAGTCGAGAAATGAATGCCATCGTCCTTGCGCATTCGGGTGTTCTGGCCGTTCACGTCCGGACCCTGGGACGAATATTTGCCGTCTTCGCCGAGAAAACGATCATAGATATCGAGATATTCGGCGCCGCCCGAAAAGGCCGCCATTTTGAAGAGGGCGCTGATCTGGCTCATGGCGGCGGAATATTCGGTTTTTGACATGGGCGGGAGACCAACCCAGATCACCGGCTTCCGCGCAGCGCGCAGCTGGCCGAGGAACGTATTGACGCGAGCCTGATAGGCGGCGGTCCATTGCGGGGTCAGGGACGGATAGCTTTGGCCGTCGACCTTGATCTCCTGGCGATCATTGACGCCGATGATGACGACAGCGAGATCGAAGCTATCCACGGCAATCTGTTCGCCGACCGTCTTGTTCCAATCAAAATAGTCATCGCGCACGAAGCCGGAGGAGCCGACGCCCTGGTTGATGACGACGAGATTTGGGTCTTCGGCGTAAAAGCGCTCGAGCGCCTTGGCGAGATCGACGGCGAGGGAATCGCCGAAGACGGCAAGGCGTGTGGCGTTTTCGGCTTTTTCGACTTGCGGTTTTGGCGGGGGCAGGGCGGCAACTGGCGCGGCCTTCCGCGGCGCTTGCTGCTGGACCGGGGGCGGCGCCTGCTGGGGCTCATCGCCAAAAAGTACGTCGAACAGCGTGCGGCGCTTTTGCTGCTGGGCGACCTCGAAACGCTGCTCGGCCTGCGCGAAAGAGGGCGCGGTCTCGACGGCCGCGAACAACACGATCAGCAGGAAAAGGACAATGCGCTTCATAAGTGGTCCCGCAACATCGTTTGGGTCTAGCAGAGGCAAGAGGCCAAGGCCATGCCGCTCGCCATGGCGTTACTGCGCCGCAGCGAGGGCATCGGCGGCGGCGCGGGTGATGAAACCATCGGCAATCTCGCCGCGGGCCGCCTGGAACCGGGCATAAGCCGCTTGGGTGATCGGGCCGAGGCGGCCATCGACGGCACCGTCATAAAGGCCGAGACGCTTGAGCGACTGCTGAATGGACTTGCGCTGAGCAATGTTGGGGAAAGCGGTATCGCGCGGCCAGGGTGCTGCAAAAGTGCCGCCGCCCTTGAGCCGATCGGTCAGATGGGCGACCGCCATGGCGTAGCTGTCCGAGAAATTATAGCCTTTTAAGACCAGATAATTGGCCGTCATCAGGAATTTCGGGCCGCGATGCCCTGTCGGCACATAAAGAAAAACGGGCGTGTTAGCATCGGCAAACGGACGGCCGGAGACGCGGGTAACGCCGCGCTCGGCAAAGAAGCTGATGGGGCGGAGCTGGTCGCGCGTCGCAAGGAGATAATCGAAACCTTGCGGGACTTCGACCTCAAAGCCCCAATCCATGCCCGGCTGATAGCCGAGATCGCGGAGAAACTTGGCGGAGGTGGCCAGGGCGTCGGCGAGCGATGTGTGAAGATCGACGCGGCCGTCACCATCGCCATCGGCGCCATGGGCAATGACATTGGTCGGATTGACCTGGAGGTGTCCGATGGCGCCGGCCCATGACCCTATGGGCGAGATGCCGCCATTGCGCTGGGCGAGGAGAAGAGCGGCAAAGAAATCGGCCTTGTCCTCAGCGTAGCGCGTGCGCTGCTGATAGGTAACCGTAGCGAGCGAGCGGACGATGGGGCGGATCAGGCTGTCATTTGAGAGCACGGCGCCATAGTCGGTCTCGATGCCCCAAATGGCGCCGAGGAGATAGGGATCGACGCCATATTGCTGGCCAATGGTCGAGAAGAGATTGGCGTTGCGTTCGAGCGCGGCGCGACCGCGGCCGATGCGGCCATCGGTGACCCGGGTTTCGATATAGTCCCAGACCGGGGCCGTGAACTCTGGCTGGGTCTCGACGAGATTGGGCACACGCGGATCGGGCGTCAGTCCCTGCGTGAGCGCATCATAGGTCGAAGGTTCGACCCCGCTCGCAATGGCTTCGGGCTTGAGCGCAGCAAGAAACCGGCTGAACGCGGCGTCCTGCGCGAGGACAGGTGTCGCCAGAAGGCTGAGGGCAAGGACGGCCGCGCGCAGCATTTTGTGCATCAGCGATTGCGGGTCATGAGATGGCGTTCCCAATTATAGGCGGTGTCGACGATCTCGTTGAGATCGTCATGCTTGGGCACCCAACCGAGCAGCGAACGGACCTTTTCGCCGGTGGCGGTGATGGACGCCGGATCACCAGCGCGGCGCGGACCTTCTTCGGCACGGAAATTGATGCCCGAGACTTTTCGGACCGTTTCGACCACTTCGCGCACCGAATAGCCGCGCCCATAGGCGCAGTTAAGCGTCGTGCTTTCGCCGCCCTGGCGCAGGTGGCTGAGCAGCAGGGCATGCGCCGCAATCAGATCGGTGACGTGGATATAGTCGCGGACGCAGGTGCCGTCTGGCGTTTCATAGTCGGTGCCAAAGATATCCATCTTTTCGCGCTGGCCGAGCGCGGTCTGGCAGGCGACCTTGATGAGGTGGGTCGCAAGCGGCGTCGACTGACCGGAGCGCTTCTGCGGATCGGCGCCGGCGACGTTGAAGTAGCGGAGCACGCCAAAGGTCAGCGGATGAGCCGCTGCCACGTCGGCCAGCATCCACTCGGTCATGAGCTTGGAGCGGCCATAAGGCGACATGGGATTGAGCGGGGTATCCTCGACGACGGGCGCCAAGCCGGTCATGCCGTAAACGGCCGCGGTCGAAGAGAAGATGAAGTGCTTTACGCCGCCCTTGACCGCCGCCTCGATGAGGTTGCGCGAGGTCGCGGTGTTGTTGGCGTAGTATTTGAGCGGATTGGTCACCGATTCCGGCACGACGATGGAGCCGGCGAAGTGAATGATTTCGGTAATGCCGTATTTTTCGATGAGGCCAACGACGAAATCGATGTCACCGGCATCGCCCTGCTCGAAGCGGGCGCGGCCATCGATAGCCCAATCGAAGCCGGTGACGAGGTTGTCGAGGACGATAACGTCTTCGCCGGCATCGGCCAGATTGAGAACCATATGGCTGCCAATATAGCCTGCGCCGCCGGTAACCAATATCGCCATTTGTCCCAATCCTACCCAGAAAAAACTGTTGTCGCGAGGCGCTATGTATCAGATGTTGCCCGACAAGCGACAGCATTGCGCAATAGTGTCAAAGGGAAGTTTCCGTGTCCAAACGCGTCCGTACCGCCGTCTTTCCCGTCGCAGGCCTCGGAACCCGCTTCCTGCCTGCCACCAAGGCCATGCCGAAGGAAATGCTGACGGTCGTCGACCGGCCCCTTATTCAATATGCCGTCGATGAAGCCCGCGAAGCCGGGATCGAGCATTTCGTTTTCGTGACCGGCCGCAACAAGGGCGTCATCGAGGATCACTTCGACCGCCAGTTCGAACTTGAAGCGACGCTGGAATCGCGCGGCAAGACCGCAGCGCTCGACGAGTTGCGCAAGGACCTGCCATCGGCCGGCCGCACCAGCTTTACCCGCCAGCAGGAGCCACTTGGGCTTGGCCACGCCGTCTGGTGCGCGCGCGATATCGTGGGCGACCAGCCTTTTGCCCTGCTGTTGCCGGACATGATTTTCCAGGCCAAGCCCGGTGTCCTCAAGCAGATGATGGACGCCTATGAAGAAAGCGCCGGCAATATCATCGGCGTCGAGGAATGCGCCTGGGAAGATGTGTCGTCCTATGGTGTCGTCGTGCGCGGCGAAGGCTCGGACAAGGGCTTTGCCATCAATGGCATGGTCGAAAAGCCCAAGCGCGAAGACGCGCCGTCCAATCTCTTCATCTCAGGCCGCTATATCCTGCAGCCGGAAATCTTCTCGCTGCTCGCCGAGCAGACCCGTGGTGCGGGTGGTGAAATCCAGCTGACCGATGCCATGCAGACCCTGATGAGCCAGCAGCCGTTCACCGGCGTCAAATATGAAGGCAAGGTCTTCGATTGCGGCTCGAAGCTGGGCTTCCTGACGGCCAATGTGGTCTTTGCGCTCGATCGTGGCGATATCCGCCCCGGCTTCATCGAAGAACTGCGCAAGCTCGATCTCGAAAACCACCTCTAAGGCAAGACTGCCTTAGCGCGAAATGGTGACGCCCAGGCTGACCTGATGGCTTTGGGTGTTGCCGCTCGTGATATTGTCGCTATTGGCATAGCCATAATCGGCGTTGAGGCTCGTGTGCTTGTTGAACACGTAGTCCGCGCCGCCGCCGAGGGCGAAGCGACGATCGGTTGTGCCGGTGCCGACAAGTTCGGAATTGCTCCAATCGGCCGAAGCGCGGACGCGCAGCCAACTGTTGATATCATATTGTGCGCGAGCAAAGGCCGCATATTGGATGCGGCCCGTGCCGGGGTTGTCGGCGCCTGCGGGTGACAGGGTCGTGTCGAGGCCCGCCGTGAGCTTGACGGTCGGGTCCGGCGTGTAGCTGACTTCAAAACCGTAAAGCTGGGCGCGGAAGGCGCCGAGGCTCGCTTCATCGAAGACACGTTCGCCAACGCCAACCGAGGCGCTAGCCGACCAAGCGGTGTTCCACTTGCCGGCAATGCCGGCACGCAGGCTGCGATTGGTCGCGTTGGGATAAACGCCAAGGCTGGCTGTCTGGACATCGAAAATGTCGCGCTGCACTTCGCCCTGGCCGAAGACTTCCAGAACCGGCGTGAACTGGTAGCCAAGCCGCAACGCGCCATTGCCGGACCAATAATTCTGCTCGGAATTGTCGGTGACGCCGGTATCGGTGCGCGTGGTGGGGCCATAATTCACCCGGTCGATCCCGCCGCTAATGCCGACATTGAAGTGACCAAAACGGCGATCGACACCAAGGTCGATGCTGCCGGTGACGATTTGCGGTGGGGTGATCACGAAGGGAGAGAGGCCAACTGCGCCGGGCAGGTCCTGCGAAAGGCCGATATTGGCGCCGGCTTTTACCGAAGTATTGGAATCGATTGGAGCGGTGGCCGAGAGCGAGAGGCCGCCAGCCGTGACCGTGATGACATCCTGGCCATTGGCCTTGGCGATTTCGGCAGAACCGGAAAAGACAAGATCGGCAATGCCGCCATTATGCGTCGCGGTGAATTGCGGCGTCAGGCGGGTGACAAACGTTTCCTGGCCGTTGGAGGTCGTATAGGTGCCACGCAGGCCCACGGACCAATCGAGCGGCACTGTTTCCGGCGCATCGTTGGCAACGGCAAATTCGGGCGGAACGGGTTGGACCGGATAGACGCCTGGGCGGAGGCGATCCTCCGTCACGTCTTCCGGCTCATCAGTCACGCGGCGCGTCGTGGTGGTGTTGGTTTGGCCGGTCTGATTGGTCTGGCCGGTCGTGGTGGATTGGCTTGTGTCGGTTGTCTCGTCGGTAACGACAAGCGCGGGGGCTGCAAAGACAGGGCTTGCCAGCATACCGGCAAGCACGCCCAAGGCGATGGTCCTGTTGTGCTGCCTCTGGGACACGCCGCGCTCCAAAACAGGGCGCCTCCAGAACGGAGGGCTCCGCGCGCGATCCTTTCAGCTTATGGTTAACGAACCCTTGCCGAGGCCTAAATGGCCTCGACGCGAAGCACTGCGCCATCGCTGCCGATGATGCGGATGCGGCTACCGGCAGGCAGGTCCGGCCCGGCCACGCGCCAGACTGTGTCGTCGAGTGTCAGCCGTCCAAAGCCACCGGCTATCGGCTGTTCAAGCACGGCCTCGCGGCCGATGAAGCGATCGGCCCGGCGGTTGAGATAGGGGCTATCGGTGTCCGTCGAGCGGCTCCGGCTAAACCGGGTCCAGAGGAGGATGGCGACAAGCGCCAAGACAGCGAACATAAGCCATTGCCAGGGCCAGGCGATCGGCTCGATGAAAACGACTATGCCGGTGACAATGCCGGCGACGCCGAGCCAGACGAGAAAACCGCCCGGCACGACGAGTTCGAGACCAAGAAGCACGAGGCCGGCGATGATCCAGGCCCATGGCGCGTTAGCAGCGAGGAATTGGATGAGGGCCATGCCGGGTTCGCCTTAGCTTGGGTTTGGCTCGCGCGGGGTTTGGCCAGCAACCGGGGGCCGCGCGGCGGGACGCGTCGGCTGGGCCTGGCGCGCCTCACCGCCACCAAAGGTTTCGCGAGCGATTTCGGCAATGCCTCCGATGGCGCCGATAACGCTCGATGCCTCGACCGGCAGCATCAACACCTTTTGGTTGGGCGAGGTGGCCAGCTTGCCCAGCGCTTCGATATAGTTGTTGGCGACGAAGTAGTTGATGGCCTGCACATTGCCCGAGGCGATGGCGTCCGACACCATCTGCGTTGCCTTGGCTTCCGCTTCCGCCGAACGCTCGCGCGCTTCGGCATCGCGGAAAGCGGCTTCGCGACGGCCTTCGGCTTCAAGCACCTGGGCCTGCTTTTCGCCCTCGGCCTTGAGAATGGCGGCCTGGCGGCTACCTTCTGCTTCAAGAATGGTGGCGCGCTTTTCACGCTCGGCCTTCATCTGGCGGCCCATGGAATCAACGAGATCCTTGGGTGGATCGATATCCTTGATCTCGATGCGCGTGATCTTGACGCCCCAGGGCGAAACCGCGGTATCGACCACGCGCAGCAGGCGCTCGTTGATCTCGTCGCGGTGGCTCAAAAGCTCGTCGAGGTCCATCGAGCCCATGACCGTACGAATGTTAGTCATGGTCAGGTTGAGAATGGCGTTTTCGAGATTGGCCACTTCATAGGCCGCAGCCGCCGCATCGAGGATTTGGTAAAAGGTCACGCCATTGGCCGTGATCGAGGCATTGTCGCGGGTGATGACTTCCTGGTGGGGAACGTCGAGCACCTGCTCCATGACATTGATCTTCTTGCCGATCGTGTCGATGAACGGGACGATGATATTGAGGCCTGGCTTCAGGGTCCGCGTATATTTGCCGAACCGCTCGATGGTGTAGTTGTAGCCCTGCGGCACTGTCTTGGCGCCGGCGAACAGCACCAGGATGATGAGGATACCAAGGAAGATCAGCGTGATGCTGAGCCCATCCAGAGCGAAACCGTCAAATCCCATGATGCGTGCTCCCACAATGTTATGTGGTTCTTATCTAAGGATATAGTGACAGTTAGGCAATCAGCGAGCGGCTCGACGGCAATTGGCTTTTTTGACGGGGCAATAGTGTTCTGTCTTGCGGGGCAGACGATCTCAGCCTAACCCTTCAGCCGAACTGTTCTTTGCTGTGAGAAGAGAAGCCCATGCCGCAGGACGCAACCGCCATCCGCTCTATCCTGTCCCTGGCGCCCGTCGTGCCTGTCATCATTCTCGATGACGTGTCACAGGCGCGCCCCCTCGCAGAAGCGCTGGTGGCCGGTGGTTTGCCGGTGCTCGAAGTGACGCTGCGCACGCCCAATGCGCTCAAGGTCATGGAAGAAATGGCCAAGGTTTCCGGCGCCATCGTCGGCTCGGGCACGGTGCGGAATGCGGCGCATATGAAGGCATCGGTCGATGCCGGCTGCCGCTTCATGGTCTCCCCCGGTGCGTCGCCGCGCCTTCTCGATGCCGCTGACGATGTCGCCATCCCGCTTCTCCCTGGCATCGGCACCCCGACGGAGGCCATGGCCGCGGCCGAGCGCGGTTATTCCTTCCTCAAATTCTTCCCGGCCGAAGCCCTTGGCGGCGCGCCGGTGCTGAAAGCCTTCGCCTCGCCACTCCCAGACATCACCTTCTGCCCAACGGGTGGCATCGATGTCGTGAAGGCTAAGACCTATCTCAGCCTGCCCAACGTCATTTGCGTCGGCGGTAGCTGGATCATGCCGGCCGATGCCCTCGCGAGCGGCGACTTCGCCCGCATCGAAGCGCTCGCCAAGGAAGCAAGCGCGCTTAAGGCTTAATGCGATCAAGGAGGTGAGTGTGGACAAGACAGCGTCCGGTCTCGGTCACCTCCGCATCGTGCTTTCCGACAAGGCCTATATCGGGCCCGGGCGGGCGGATCTGCTCGAGGGCATTGCGGCGACCGGGTCGATCTCGGCGGCGGGCAAAGCGATGGGGATGAGCTATAAGCGGGCCTGGAGCTTGGTGCAGGCGCTTAATGAGGGATTTGGTCGGCCGCTGGTCGATACTGTCCGGGGCGGTGCGGGGCAGGGTGGGGCGCAACTGACGGCTTTGGGCCAGGAGGTGCTGGCGCGCTACCGGGCGATGCAGGTCGCGACGGAAGCAGCGATTGCCGCCGATGTCGCGGCCCTCCGCGCAGCAATATCCGATATTTCCGAGTAAACATATCGCTTGCGCCTTTGATATGTTTCCGCCATCGATATGGCCGATCGAACATATCGGAGGCGTCCTTGTCCCGTCTGCTGCTTTCCCTTGCCGTTATCGCCACCACTGCAACGCCGGCCTTTGCCGAAACCGTCAATGTCGCGGTGGCTGCCAATTTCACCGCCGTCGCTGAAGAGCTGAAAACACTCTTCGAAGCCAAGGGCGAGCATCAGGTGGAACTGAGCTTCGGTGCGACCGGCCAGCTTTACACCCAGATCACCCAGGCCGCGCCATTCGGCGTGTTTTTGGCGGCCGACGATACGCGCCCGCAAAAGGCGATCGATGAAGGCTTTGGCGTCGAAGGCACCAATTTCATCTATGCCGAAGGCCAGCTCGCGCTTTATGGACCGGGGCGGGATCTAAGCGACGGCGAAGCGGCGCTCAAGGCTGACTTCAACAAGCTCGCCATCGCCGATCCGGAAGCCGCGCCTTATGGCAAGGCAGCCATCGAAACGCTGACCGCCCTTGGCCTTCTCGAAACGCTGACACCTAAACTCGTGCAGGGCGAGAACATTTCCCAGACTTTGCAGTTCATCGAAAGCGGCAATGCCGAACTCGGATTCGTGGCCGCTAGCCAGGTGATCGGCAAGGGTGAGCAATGGATCGTGCCGGCCGAATTGCATGAACCGATCGCGCAGGGCGCGGTGCTGCTTAAGGAAGGCGAAAACAATCCCGCTGCGGTGGCTTTCCTCGATTTCCTCAAATCAGATGAAGCAGTGTCGGTTATCGAAGCGGCGGGCTATACCGTTCCCTGATGGATTGGACGACGCTTTTTTCCCCGATTGCCCTGACGCTCAGCCTCGCGCTGAGCGTCACTCTTGTGTTGATTATCATCTCGACACCGGTCGCCTGGTGGCTGGCGCATGGGCGTTGGGCGGGAAAAGAAGTGGTGGGCGCGTTGGTGACGCTGCCCCTCGTTCTCCCGCCGACCGTGCTCGGCTTTTATCTGCTCCTTGCTTTAGGGCCGAACGGACCAGGCGGGTGGATCGCCGGATTTTGGGGCGCGCGAACGCTCGCCTTTTCCTTTGGCGGGCTGATGATCGGGGCGGGTGTAGCGTCACTCCCCTTTATGGTGCAGCCCCTGCGCAACGCCTTTGCGGCCATCGAGGCCGAAGTGCTCGAAGCCGCCGACACGCTTGGTGCCTCGGCGCGGCAAAGGTTTTTCCGCGTCGTGCTGCCGCTCGCGGCGCCCGGCTATCTCGTTGGCGGCATCATGGCGTTTGCCCATACGATGGGTGAATTTGGCGTTGTGCTGATGATCGGTGGGAACATTCCAGGCGAGACCAAGGTGCTCTCGATCGCCATCTATGATTTCGTCGAGCGCCTCCAATGGGAGCGAGCCCATGTGCTGGCGGGGGGCATGGTGGTCTTCGCCTTCCTCGTCATTTTCTCGATGCTCATGATCAATCGGCGGGCGACGGCGCCGCGCGATAGCGCGCTCATCTAGTTGCGTTGACCGCTAACATGTTAGTTGCTAGAGCAGGCGCGACAGCCTCTCGGAGCCCTTTCATGCCCGCCATCGACAAGATCCTCACCGTTGACGAAATGATGCGGGTGGCGCGTCGCCGGGTGCCAAAAATGTTCTTCGAATATGCCGATAGCGGTTCTTATACCGAGAGCACCTACCGCGATAACGAGAGCGATTTTCAAAAGATCAAGCTCAACCAGAAAGTCGCGGTGAACCTAGAGGGGCGCAACCTCAAGACCACGATGCTGGGCAAGGAAATCACCATGCCCGTCGCCATTGCCCCGGCGGCAACGGGCGGCATGCAGACGGCGGACGGCGAGATCAAGGCAGCAAAAGCCGCGCAAAAGTTTGGCATTCCTTTTGCGCTGTCGACCATGAGTGTCTGCTCGATTGAGGACGTGGCCGAGAACACGACGGCGCCATTCTGGTTTCAGCTCTATGTGATGCGCGACCGCGATTTCATAAATCGTCTGATTGACCGCGCCAAGGCCGCGAAATGTTCGGCGCTCGTCCTCACCATGGATCTCCAGATCCTCGGGCAGCGCCACAAGGACATCAAGAACGGTCTGTCGACGCCTCCAAAATTCACGCCCTATTCCATTTGGCAGATGATGCAGCACCCGCTCTGGTGCGCGCGCATGCTGGGAACCAAGCGCCACACGTTCCGCAATATCGTGGGTCATGTGAGCGGCGATCACGACCTCGCCTCGCTCTCCGCCTGGACGGCGAGCCAGTTCGATCCCACGCTCAATTGGGGCGATGTGCGCTGGATCAAGGAGCGCTTTGGCGGTCCGGTGATCGTCAAGGGCGTGCTTGATCCCGATGATGCGCAGGCCGCGGTGGACAACGGCGCCGATGCGATCGTCGTGTCCAACCATGGCGGGCGGCAACTCGATGGCGCCCCATCGTCCATTCGCGTGCTGCCCGAGATCGTCGATCGGGTCGGCAACAAGACGGAAGTCTATCTCGATAGCGGCATTCGCTCAGGACAGGATGTGATCAAGGCGCTGGCCTATGGCGCAAAGGCCACCTTTATCGGCCGACCTATGCTCTATGGACTAGGCGCGGGCGGCGAAGAGGGCGTGACGCGCGTGCTCGAGATCATCCGCAAGGAGCTCGATACGACCATGGCGCTCTGCGGCGAGCGCGACATTCTCAATGTGGGGCTGCACAATATCTATTCCAACGACATTCCGCCGCGTAACGCACCGAAGCCGCGGGTCTAGCGCTCAGCTGTCTTCGCGCTGGTCTTCGATGCCGTGGGTGAGAATACGCCGGCGGCGGTCGGGCCCTGCATATTCGGGCGCCTCGATGAATTCGCGCGGATTGATGTCGAGGCCGGCGATGCGCTTCTGCAAGTCCGCCGCCGAGAACGGCTTCTTGAGAAACTCGCTGACCCCCGCATCGCGGGCGGCGGCGATGCGATCGACGTCAGGGGCCGCCGACATCATGATCACCGAGGTTGTGCGGTTAGGGCAGTCGAAATCCGTGCGCAATTGGCGCACGAGCTCGATGGCATCAGGCGGCCCCATGGCGTCGTCGATGACGATAAGGCTATGCGAACGCGCGTTGAGGACGGCCAGAAGATCTTTCGGTGTCGTGACCTCGGTGACCATGCGGTGACCGATACCCCGCATCGTGGCCGCGATCAGGGCAGCCATATTCTCGACCGGATCGGCAATAACGACGCCGTGCTTCAGGATCTTGTTCACGAAAAGTCCTCTGGAACCTGAGAAAAATCCTAGCGGGGAAGGTTGACCTCCCGGTTAATGGATAGCGGGGCTCTGATGCGGAAAACGCGGAAAACTCTTTGCTGCGCGCGTTGACAGGCCGGGTCTATTTCCCTATGAAGGGCGCAGTTTTAGGGCGCCTTGGCGCCCCTTTTGTTTGACCAGGGAATACAACGATGAAGATCACCAACTCGCTGAAGGCGTTGATGACGCGCCACCGCGCGAACAAGCTCGTCCGCCGCCGCGGGCGCGTCTACATCATCAACAAGGTGGACAAGCGCTTCAAGGCCCGCCAGGGCTAAGCCTTTCCGCTTCTGTATCTCGAAAGGGCCCGTAGCTGACGCTGCGGGCCCTTTCGTTTGTAGGCTAGCATTTGGTGTAAATTAACCCAAACTCCATGGCTCACAGGCACATGCTTGTGACGGTCGGATGGGAAAGCTAGGACAGCGTGCCGGCCCGAAGCCGGTTCAGATCAGCAAGATCCAGCAGCGCCAGGACGGCGCGCCGATCCTGTTCCAGAGCGTCATGTTTCCCAGCGTCACCATAAGCCTGACCATCCGGCGGCCTTTTGCAGCCGTCTATACCTTCCTCTCGACACCTGCCAACCTCAACGAATGGATCAATGGGGTCATCGAAAGGCCTCTCGAGCGCCTCTCCGACTATCACTGGCAAGCCCAGTTCGATGGCGAAGAGGTCGAGCTTCATTTCACCCCGCCCAATGTCTATGGCGTGCTTGACCTGAGGGTGAGCGATGATCGCGGCACGCGGCGGCAATATTGGGTGCGGGTCCTGCCCAATGATGATGGTGCAGAGCTCAGTTGCACGATCCTTCAGGTGCGCGGCGAAACCGATGCGCAGTTCGCTTCTGAGTGCGAATGGTTGCGGACCGACCTCAACGTGCTCCGCAATTACATCGAGACTCACTGACCGAGCAGTGACGCCACCCAAGGGGTGGCGTTTTGATTTGGGCGGCAGAGGCTATGCGGATAAGATAAGGGCGGCGACCGAAAGGGGCCCACATGCGGCGTTCTCATACGATTTCGATCCAGATCGAGCAGCCGTTTGCTCTCGTCTATGCCTATCTGGCCGAGCCGAGAAACTATGCGCAGTGGGCGGCGGTGGACCCTCACCTTTTCCATCAGCTTGAGACTGGGGATTGGCATGCCGAGGTGCGGTTTGGCGGCATCAGGCATATCCGGTTTACGCCGCGCAATGATTTCGGTGTGCTCGATCACGCCGTTTTCATCCCCGGACAACCGCTGCTCTGGACGCCCATGCGCGTCATGCCCAATGAGAACGGTACCGAACTGCTGTTCACCTTCTTCCAGCGGCCCGGCATGAACGAGGAGCAATTCAGTTCGGCGATTGAATGGATCACCACCGATTTCCTGACGCTCAAGGCCCTTCTCGAAACACCGCGTTAGACAAACAAAAAGGCCCGCTTGCGCGGGCCTTGTCATAGGTGCAGTTGCGCGTGTGGCTCAGCTCGAGCCAGCGCCGTCCTGGCGGACAAAGGCGATGCGCAGCATATTGGTCGCGCCGGGGGTTCCAAGCGGCACGCCAGCGGTGATGGCGATGCGGTCGCCGGGGCGGGCAAAGCCTTCTTGGTAGGCGATGACGCAGGCGCGGTCGACCATGTCTTCAAGGCTGACGGCATCTTCGGTCTGCACGCAATGAATGCCCCAGACGACCGACAGGCGGCGAATGGTGCGCAGATTGGGCGAGAGCGCGATGATGGGCTTGGAAGGACGTTCGCGGGCAGCGCGAATGCCGGTCGAGCCCGACGCGGTATAGGTGACGATGGCCGCGAGATCGAGCGTTTCGGCAACCTGGCGTGTGGCAGCCGAGATAGCGTCGGCAGCGGTGGCTTCAGGCTCGGTCTGGGCGGCACGGATGATGTTGCGGTAGTTCGCGTCGCCTTCGACGGCCACGGCAACCTTATTCATCGTCGCGACGGCTTCGATCGGATACTGGCCCGATGCGGATTCTGCCGAGAGCATGACGGCATCGGCGCCTTCAAACACCGCGATCGACACGTCCGACACTTCGGCGCGGGTCGGAACCGGCGAGGTGATCATGGATTCGAGCATCTGCGTCGCAACGATCACCGGCTTGCCATAGCGGCGGCACATGCGGATCATGCGCTTTTGAAGGCCTGGCACCGTTTCTAGCGGCAGTTCGACACCGAGATCGCCGCGGGCGACCATGATGGCGTCGGAGAGCTTGACGATTTCTTCGAGGCGATCGATGGCCTGTGGCTTTTCGATCTTGGCCATGACGCCGGCGCGACCCTGAACGATCTTGCGCACGTCGATGATGTCTTCAGGACGCTGAACGAAGGAGAGCGCGATCCAGTCCGCTTCGGCCTTGAGGCCTTCGAGCAGATCGGCGTGATCCTTTTCCGTCAGTGCGCCCGTGGGCAACAGCGTATCGGGCAGGGAGACGCCCTTCTTGTCGGAGAGCTTGCCGCCATAGACGACTTCGGTCTCGATGACGCCGCCTCCGACTTTAGTCGCCTTGAGCTGCAGCTTGCCATCGTCCAAAAGGAGACGGTCGCCGACGGAAACGCTCTCGATGATTTCCGGATGCGGCAGATAGACGCGCTCGGAATTGCCGTTGTCGTTCTTTTCGCTGTCGAGGGTAAACTTCTGGCCCTGGACGAGATTGATCGAGCCTTCGGCGAACTTCCAGACGCGCAGCTTTGGGCCCTGGAGATCGACGAGAACGCCGAGGGGATGATTGAGCCGCGCTTCGACGCTGCGGATCCGGGCTACGGTCTGATGCAGCAATTCGTGGCTGGCATGGCTCATATTGATGCGGAAGACGTCCGCACCGGCCTTGGCCAGCTCCTCGATCATCTTTTCCTCGTTGCTTGCAGGACCGAGGGTGGCGAGGATCTTTGCGCGTCTGATCCGTCTCATGGTGATTCCGTGTTCTGTGTCTCTGGCGGTAGGGGCGGCGGAGGTGGCGGTTCGGTCTGATCGGGGTTTTCGGGGTCGACCAGGAAAGCCGGCTCTTCTAGATCTTCACCTTCACCAGGACCGACGACATTTGGCGCGCCAGCGTTCTCAGTGAGCTGCATCGTCCAGTCGGTCCGGTTCTGCGTATCGATTTCAAAGAACCCGGTGCGCTCATAGCCCCGTGCGAGGCAATCCTCAACCCCGAATATTGTGAAGGTTTCGTCGCGCGTGCACATGAAGACCTGGCCATCCCAGGCGCCGCCCCCGATGTCATCGACTGCATAGAGGTAATAAAACCGCCGCTGCAGGTCGCCCTGATAGAGCGTGCGGCAATCCCCAGGCGGAGTTTGCCACCAGCCTTCGCTCATCCAGCCACGCTCGGCTCGATAGCCAAGCGACACCGAAACGACATTGGCTGTCTGGTTGCAGATGCGCAGATCGGCATAGGCCGGAGCAGGTGCGGCAATGAAGAAACCCGCCGAAACCAGCGGCAAGAGCAGAAGGCCGAGGTGGAAACGGTGCACGGGCAGGCCACTTAACATGGGAAAACCGCTTTTCTTTGAGCCGATGGGGCAGGGGAGGTCAATGGCTAATCCAGCGCGCGCTTTCAGAATCGCGTTATGCGCATTCCTCTCTGATCGTCGGCGTGGCTCTTCGTGCGAGTTTTAGGCATGGGATTTGACGGAATTGCGGGCACGCCATGCCTGACCCTGTGACGAATCGTCGGTCAAGGGCTTGAACCTTTGCAGCCCTTGGGGTTCAAGGTGGCCAGAACGAAATGAGGTTTAGCCATGGCCGTTGAAGACAGCGTCGCCCAGGACCAGCTCCGCGCCTTTATCGAGCGCATCGAGCGGATGGAAGAAGAAAAGGCCGCGATCGCTGCCGACATCAAGGAAATCTATGCCGAAGCCAAGGGCAATGGTTTCGATACCAAAATCCTGCGCAAGATCGTGACGATCCGCAAGCAGGATGCCAATGAGCGCATGGAGCAGGAAGCCCTGCTCGAGCTTTATATGTCGGCTCTCGGCATGGTCGAAGCGCCACCCGAGCGCTAAGTGATTTTCGCTTAGCCCGGATCGGCCGGGCTAAGCTGCAAAATGCTCAGTTTGACGCTACGCCAATAGGTGTTCGAGATGCGATTGCCCGGACTGATGGCGTCAGGGTAATCGAATTTGACGTCAAGATACCCGCTATCGCCGACGGTATCGGCCGGGATGGCGATAGTGAAGCGCTCGGTCTTTGCGGGCTTCACCAGCAATTCTCCCAAGTCCACACCATTGGCCGAAACCAGCACGCGCTGTTGCGCCGGGCCGGGCAGGGTCACGCCGGTCAATTCCACCATCAGCGTCAAGTTCTGCGCGGGGCCAACGGCAAAGCGAAGGCGCGAGGTCTGGCCGATGGAATGCACGCCATCGCCTGCCGGGCCATCCCAGCCGCAGGGCCGCAATTCGCGCGTGTCATCGCCGCCGGAGCGGAAATCAAGTTCGGTGCCGAGCGTGTAGTTCGCCGCGACCGGCTGAGGCAGGCAGGTGGTCGTCTTGTCGATATAGTAGGCGCGATAATCGTCGGAGACGTTGGGGTGGAGCGCCTGCCAGAGGATGGCAAGCTCAAAGAGCGCGATCAGTGCGGCCAGCGCATAAGCGCCGAGGGTAGCGGGAGAGCGTTCAGACAAGCGCAACATTGCCTCCCATCCAGGCCAGCGTGACGAACCAGGCGCTGACGATGATGGCGACAAAGCTCAGTACGAACACCACGCGCTGGCGCGCCAGCAGCGTCGCGACCGTGATGGTGAGCGGCGCCATGGCGGTCATGAAGCGCAACATGGACGCAAGCCCCGCCGCGAGGGGAATGATGATGCAGAAAAGGCAGAACACCACTGCGGGCCATTGGCGGCGCCAGGCAAGAATGCCGGTGACGACCAGACCAGCAATGGCCGCGAGCGCGAGGATCTGTGAATTGCTGAACAGCGCGCCATTGTCGGGCCACTTGTTGAGCCCTTCCCAGAGATAAACCGCGGGATTGGCGACCATCCGGCCCCAGGCGCGCTGGGTGTGACTAAAGGCAAGCCCATCGCCGACCCAATAATTGAGGAAGGCGACATAGGTGAAAAAGCCGAGGGGCGCGATGAAGATGGCAAGGACCAGACGCGGCTGGGCTAGAAGCCCGGGGACCACGCCCTTCCATGTGCCTTTTGACTTTCGATAATCCATCAGAGCCTGAATGCCGATCGAGAGCGACGCAAAGACGCCGACGATGCGGGTCGCCGACAAAAGCGCAGCGGCGCCGGCAGCGCCAAGATAATCGGAGCGGCCGAGAAAGCGAAAGACCAGCGTCGTCAAAAGCACATACATGACCTCGGTGAAAAAGGTCGTGAAATAGAAGGAGACGGGCCCTGACAGCATGAAGGCCGCATAAAGCGTGTAGGCGCGGATATTGCGTCCGAGGAGCGGCCAGGCTGCTACAACCGCAGCATAGGCGGTCAGGATGGACAACAGGCTCGCGAGAACGATGGTCGGCAGAGGAATGACTTTGGCGACGAGCCCGACCAACATCGGATAAAATGGGAAAAACGCCCAGTTGCCGGCATTGATGCGCGAGGGAATAGGGAACGTGTCATAGCCGGTCTCGGCCATGCGAACATACCAGCCGCAATCCCAGCGGCAGAGAGCGCCGAAATAATTGGTCCAATCAGCATCCGGCTGCGCGTAACGAAAGGCTAAAAACCGGATGAGGGTGCCGCTGAGAACAAAAAGCAGCGGCAAAAGCAGCAGGAGAGCCGTGGGCCTATCCTGCTTGAGATCGAGACTAGGCGGAAACATGGCTTCTCCTGCCATGGAAGCATGCCTGAAATTGCATAAAGAGCCGGTTATCACATCTGCGGCCCATGCAACCCTGCCATGAAATATCTCTTTGCAACTTTTCGTGCGAGGCGTGCTTTTAAGCTGGATGCCCGAAGCCAGAGTGCTCCAGTAAATGTCGAACGGTTCGCTTGAAGACGTCCGCGTCGAAACCGCGCAAACTTTCCGCCCCCCACAGCTCGCCGTAATCGTTCCCTCGTACAATGAGCGGGACAACGTCGAGTTGCTGTACGAAAAGGTCGCAGTTGCACTCGGCGACACGCCTTGGGAAATGATCGTCGTCGATGACGATAGCCCGGATGGCACAGCTGACGTTGTCAATGAACTGAGCCGGGTCTACGCCAATATCCGCTGCCTCCGCCGTTTTGGCCGCCGTGGTCTGGCCTCGGCCTGCGTCGAAGGCATGGCAGTCACCGCTGCGCCCTATGTCGCGGTGATCGATGCCGATCTCCAGCACGACGAATCTATTTTGCCGCAGATGCTGGCCGAAGCTCTTTCCGGTGCCGACCTCGTCGTCGGTTCGCGCTTTGCCGAAGGCGGCTCTGCCGGCGATGGCCTCAGCGCCACGCGCCTTTCGGGCAGCAATTTTGCCAACAAGCTTGCCGGCATGATCGCCGGCCAGGCCGTGAGCGATCCGATGAGCGGCTTCTTCCTCATCCGTCGCGAAGCGGCCCTTGCGGCAGCACCTAAACTGGCCAGCGACGGCTTCAAGATCCTGATCGATCTCATTGTGACCTCTGCCCGCATGGGCAAGCCGCTTGAGATCGCCGAAGTCCCCTACACGTTCCGCCCGCGCCATGCCGGCGAAAGCAAGATGAACCCGCTGGTGGTCATCCAGTATCTCGGCCTCTGGTTTTCAAAGATGACCGGCGGTGCCTTGCCACCAAGCTTCCTGCTGTTTGGCTTGGTCGGCGGTACGGGTGTTGTCGTTCACCTTCTGACGCTTGGCTTCTTCACCTCCGTGCTGGCCCAGGGGTTTGTGGTGTCCCAGATCGCGGCGACCCTGATCGCCATGGCCTGGAACTTCGTTCTCAACAACAACCTGACCTATGCCGATCGCAAGCTAAAGGGCCCCAAGCTTATTACGGGCTTCCTGAGCTTCTGCGCCATCTGTGCGCTTGGCGGCATTGCCAATATCTCGGTCGCCAATGCGATCTATCAGTGGGATCACCAGACCTTTATCGCTGGCCTCTCCGGCGCGATCATGAGCTCGGTATTCAACTATGCCGTGACGCGCGCCTTCACCTGGAAGTAAGTCACGCAGCAGTCCTAAATGCAAAAATCCCCGCGCGAGCGGGGGTTTTTTATTGTCTGGATCTATTTCGGATTAGGCTTGAGCGAGAGCGGCCTTCATGGCGGCTTCATCATAGCCAAGCGCGGTGAGGGCAGTGGCGACTATGCCAATGCGATCGAGGCCCGCGGCCGCATACATGTCGTTCTGGCTCGAATGTTCATCGAACCGATCCGGGATCATCAGCGGCCGGAAACGCAGTTTGCCATCAAGGAGGCCATTGGTCGCGAGGAAAGTCGCGACATGGCTGCCGAAGCCACCGAGGCCACCCTCTTCGGTCGTGACCAGCACATCATGGGTCTGGGCCAGCTTGGCAATCAGCTCTTCGTCGAGCGGTTTCATGAATCGCGCATCGGCAATGGTGGGGTTGAGACCCAAAGCAGCAAGCTTGTCGGCTGCCGCGAGAACTTCGCCCAGACGCGTACCGTATGAAAGGAGCGCGATGGCGCTGCCCTGACGCAGGATACGGCCCTTGCCGATGGGCAGGATTTCGCCGCGCGCCGGCATATCGACGCCCATGCCATCGCCGCGTGGATAGCGGAAGGTGATCGGACCGGCGTCATAAGCGGCGGCGGTCGCTACCATATGGCGGAGCTCTGCTTCGTCGGCCGCAGCCATCTGAACAATGCCAGGCACGGCGCCGAGATAGGCATTGTCGTAATTGCCGGCGTGGGTCGGACCATCAGCACCGACAAAGCCAGCACGATCAATGGCGAAACGCACCGGCAGACCCTGGATTGCAACGTCGTGGATCACCTGGTCATAGGCGCGCTGCAGGAAGGTCGAATAGATGGCGCAAAACGGCCGCATGCCTTCGCTGGCAAGACCTGCTGCAAACGTCACCGCGTGCTGCTCGGCGATGCCGACATCATAGATGCGGTCAGGAAAAAGCTCGGCGAATTTATCGAGGCCTGTGCCCGTCGGCATGGCCGCTGTGACGGCGACGATGCGCGGATCGTTCTGTGCTTCCTGGATCAGGGTTTCGGCAAAGACATTTGTGTAAGACGGCGCATTAGACGGGGCCTTCGTCTGGGCACCGGTGATGACGTTGAATTTGCCGACGCCATGATACTTGTCAGCCGAGCTCTCGGCCGGGCCATAGCCCTTGCCCTTTTTGGTGACGACATGGATCAGGACCGGTCCCGCTTCCATATCGCGCACGTTTTCGAGGACCGGCAGCAGATGATCGAGGTTGTGACCGTCGATCGGGCCGACATAATAAAATCCCAGTTCTTCAAAAAGCGTGCCGCCGGTGAAGAACGAGCGCGCAAATTCCTCGGTCTTGCGCGCCGGTTCGTGTAGCGGCTTGGGGAGCTTGCTGACGATCGACTTGGCCGCGTCGCGCGTGCCGCGATAGGCAGGGCTGGAGACGAGCTGAGCGAGATAGGCCCGGAGCGCGCCCGTGGGTGGCGCGATCGACATGTCATTGTCGTTGAGGATGACGACGAGCCGGGCGTCCATGTCACCGGCATTGTTCATGGCTTCATAAGCCATGCCCGCGGACATCGCGCCATCGCCAATGACGGCGACGACATTGCGCTTGATGCCAAGATGTTCGCTCGCGACCGCCATGCCGAGGCCGGCGGAAATCGAGGTCGAGGAATGGCCGGCGCCGAAGGGATCGTATTCGCTTTCGGCGCGGCGGGTGAAGCCGGACAGCCCGTCTTTCTGGCGCAGCGTGCGCATGCGGTCGCGGCGGCCGGTCAGGATCTTGTGCGGATAGGCCTGGTGGCCGACGTCCCAGATGATACGATCATGCGGCGTATCGAAGACGGCGTGAAGCGCCACAGTCAATTCGACGACGCCGAGACCCGCCCCCAAATGTCCACCGGTTACCGAGACCGCATCGATCATCTCGACGCGCAATTCGTCAGCAAGCTGGCGCAACTCCTCGCGGGGAAGCGCGCGCAGATCGGCCGGCGTATTGACGGTGTCAAGCAAAGGGGTTTGCGGCTTCTCGGCCAAGCGGGGCTCCATGGGATGCGGCGGCAACAGGAAGTCTTTAGGCTTGCGGTCGTGCCAATGCAAGAACCGGCAATTAGACTTGCCGATTACAGAGAACGCTTGGAAACCTATAAAGTGGCGCCTTTGCGACCCCAGCCGCCAGATTAGTTGGCGACGGGGGCGAAACGGGCATGGCCCAAGGCAGTGGTGTCGTCGCCAGCACCCATCTTGATGGTGTAGCGGCCCATTTCCGGTGTGGGATCGAAATCCGCTTCGTCGCGATCAAAGATCACGGCGAAATGGTTCGATGAGAGGCTCGCGGGGGCTGCAAAAACATCGGCCACGTGCTCGAAATCGGGAGCGACAAGGTCCGGGGCACGCATCTCGGCAGCAACAGGCTTGCCGACGTGCATAGCCAGTGCAGCGACGAGATCGGACTGGCGCGCGGTCTCGGCGGCGCTGAACGTGCCGGAGAAAAGGCTTGCCATCTGGGTTTCGGAGGCAGGAAGCGTCGTCAACTCAGTCGGCATCGGTGTTCCGACAGACGAGAGGATCGGCAGTCGTGCGGCCGGATGCGGCGGAATCCCGCCAGTTGTCGAGGGGCTGAGCGAAGCGATGACAGGCGCTGCAAGGCCATTGGGAATGGACCGCGCCGTGCTTGGCGCATAGGCGGTCAGAACCGTCGCGTCGTTGTTTTGCGGCGGCGGCATGGGCATCGGCACATCCGTCAGCGCGGCAAGAGCGGTGACCGCATCGCCGGCCGGGAGTGCTGCGGCAGTTGCAACGCGGAGGGTTTCCGACTTCATCGCGGGCACCGGCGCAACAGCTTCGGCGACCAGTTCTGCGGCGTCGAGCGGAGCACTGCCGACGGTCGAGAAGGGGATGGCCGGTGGAGCCGCAGGAACAGGCGCCACGGCCTCTTGCGCTACCGCTGCAACGGTCATGCTGGCTGGGCGCTGGGCGGGAATGGGAGCGAGGTTCGGCGTGGCGGCTTGCGGCGCGACCGAAGCGACCTGCATGGGTGCTGGCTCTGCCGCTGCGACCAGCGCGGGAGCAGGGGTATTGGCCTGCTTGTTGCCGCCGAAAAGTACGTCCATCAAGGACTTGCCGCTGCTGCCGCCGGAATCGGCGACCATCGTGCCGGAAGACGAGCCGTTGCAAGGATAGGCGTGGCACTGTTTCCAGCCGGCCATGGCGACCTGATAACCCTCTTGCGACAAGGGTTTACCATCGCTCGGCAGGTGCATGGTGCGGCCGTCCGGGAACAGTTCCTTGAGCTGCGCGCGGGTCATGCGCGGCCAGGCGCGGACGGAGGCGACGTCGAGGTGCACGAAGGGGCTGCCGGAGGTGGGATAGAATCCGACGCCGCCGACCTGTTTGCGCATCGCAGTGGCGCGCAATTTGGCGAGCGGCACACCGGGGATAAAGAAGTCCATGGCCTTGCCGCGCATGTGCTGGGAATTGTCCGCAACACCCGAGGAATTCTGGGCCAGCATGGCATTGGTGGCCGGCGAACGGTAGGCCGAAACCACGTTGATAGGTTGGGTCGCGCCGACTTCCTGGTAGACCTCCCAGACGAGGTCGAAAAGGCGGGGATCCATCTTGGTCGGCTCGTTCCGGCGCCAGTCGCGCAGGAAATAATTGAGCTCGTCGAGACCGGACTGCACGAATTGACCGTTGCGCTTGAAGACGATGCGCGCGGTTTCCTTGGTGTGCGTATAATAGATGTAAAGCGCGCGCTCGCTTGCAGCCACAGCAGGTTGAACGGCAAAAATGCCGCCCAAACAAAGGGTTACAGCCAATGCTGCGCATGTACGAAGCACGCGGCTACGCTTGAAAAAGGAAAGACCCGTCACGCCAAACTCTGCCCGGTTCAATGCCAGTATCGTTTGATGGTAGCGCTAAAATCAAACGATTTGATTAACGCTAACCAGGTGTGAACTTGGCTCCCAGGAGCCCCCCTCACACCCAGAGTAATAAGGGCAAAAACGGGCGCAACCAAGGCGAAAATGCTAACAGTCCGTTAGCACCGAGCGCGCCCGAAGCCCGAATTGGGCATGGATCGGTTATGGAGAGAGGTCGTTCGGAATGCTCTCGGCCTCAGCGACAATGGGCGTCTCGGCCGCTGGGGCAAGGCCCATGGCAGCGATCAGCGCTTCGTTGTGTCCATAAACATCGCCATAGGACCGGATGGTCCCGTCAGCTGAAACGCGCAGTGTAAAATAGGCGAGGTGGACGGGGATTTTCTTTTCCGGATTCACCCAGCGCTCATTGGGGCCGAACATGGCTTCGAGCGAGGTGCGCGAAATGTTTGGCTCATTGGCCATCAGCGCATCCGCAAATTCGAACGGGTTCTCGACGCGGATGCAGCCATGGCTGAAAGCGCGGAACGAGCGGGCGAAGAGCGACTTGGACGGCGTATCATGCAGATAGACGTCGTGCTTGTTGGGGAAAAGGAATTTGATCTGCCCCAGCGAATTGCCGGCGCCGGGACGCTGGCGGATCTTGAAGGGGAAATTGGTGGTGGAGACCTGCGACCAGTTTACCTGCCAGGGGCTGACGGGCGAGCCATTGTAGAGCAGATCCATATTGTGGCTGTCGGTATAGCCCGGGTTGCGCAACACGGCCGGCGCGATTTCGCCGCGCACGATGGACGAGGGCACATTCCAATAGGGGTTCACCACCAGATGCCGGATATTATCCGAGAAGATTGGGGTCTGGTTCTTGGTGGCGCCAACGACGACGCGGGTCGTATATTCTTCCTTGCCGCCGCGCATGATCGACAGGCGGAATTCAGGAATATTGACGAAGACGTTGAAGTCGCCGAGATCGGCCGGCATCCAGCGCCAGCGCTCCATATTGGCGATGATATCTTCGCGGCGCGTGGCATTGCCGCCATTGAAGGCAGCGATGGTTGCAGGGCCGATGATGCCATCGACTTCAAGCCCAGCGCTTTGCTGGAAATTTTCGACGGCGGCAACGAGGTTGTCGTCGTAAACATCGGTGCCGGTGGACGGGATTTCAAAGCGCACACGAATGGCTTCGACGCGGCCATCAGTGCCGCCAGGACGCAGCACCGGGCCATCGGCGATCGGGGCCGGGCGGTCGGCTGGCTTGTCATCGAACGTGGCAAGCGCGGCCTTCAGCGCGAGGAATTCAGGATGCTTGGGTTCAAGCTCGGCGAGGATCGGGGCGGGATCGTCGCTCTTGGCCAGCCGTTCGAGCAGCGCTGCCTGATCGATGGGCTTTGCCTCGATATCGAGATTTTCGCTGACCGATTGCGGCTTGATGCGGCCATTGTAGAGATGATTGGCATAGCGCATGACCGCGCCGGAAAAGGCGGTTTCAAGACCAGCCAAGGCGGTGGGGTCGGTGCTCGATGCGCGGGTCAGGTCGATATCGGCGGTGAGATAATCGCTGGGCCTGAGGCCTTCGCTGCCGGCATTCTTGAAGAGCGAAATGATCTTTTCGGCGGCCGGCGAGAAGGTGACCTTGCCGCTGCCGGCATCGTTGAGCCAGATCGGATCGAAATGGCGCTGGCCATAGAGATAGTAGAGCTTTTGCGCGTCTTCGTAGCCGAGCGTGCCGGGCTTGGCAGCGCCATAGGCAGCGGAAAGGCCGGCCTTGATGGTGCGGGCGAGGTCGTTTTGCGGAGGCGCGATGACAACCGGCTGGACGGCAAGACTTGCCACCTGCTGGGCCATGGCTGGCTGGCCGAGGGACGCCGCTGCAACGAGGGCAACGAGACTGACCAAAAGCTTCCGCATAGTTACTCCTATTCCACTGGAAAGGCCGTAAATCCCGGGAGATTCGCGGCCTAGTCCTAAAATTCATTACTCATGAAATCTTAACGGGAGCAATCACTCGCAAAAGAGTGAAGCCCGCCTGTGGCGGAAGGGTCACGGTTGGAAAACGGAAAAGAGGATGCGCCGATGAGGCTCAGGAACGCGAGACGGCCTTATAACCTCGGTTATCGAGGGGATAATTTTGGTCTCCCACAGCTAAAATGCTGAGGCTATTGTTTTCCTGGTGATGCATCATTCGATGCTGCTTGGGAGACGCCGATGTATCCTGACCTCAAAGCCCGGCTTTCGGGACTTGCCTGCATTTTGGCTGGTGTCGTCATTTCCTGGCCGACGATCTTTGATCGACTGAGGCTCGCGCAGGAAGGCGTTCCAGAGATCAGTACCTGGTCCCTCGCGTCATTTCTGGTTGGACCGCTGATCGTTTTCGGCCTGACGCTGCTGATCCTTGGCGAGCGAACCGAAGTGCTGATGCGGGATGCCGAGAAAAAGCGCATGAAGCCGCTTGGAAACCTCATTGCCCTCGCCTGCGCCGTTGCCGGTTTTGGCGGCATGTTGGGCACGACATTCCTGCTGCAATCCTACGGGTATCAGTAGGCGCAGAGCGTCAGTTCAAAAAACTCAGCCTATCTGCGGTTCAGTGCGGCGTCGGCCTAAGGCGCCGCGCATGAGATCTGCGATTGCCCATGGCGCCCAGGCGAGGCCGAGCGAGAGCAGCGGCGTATAGATCAGGCCCCAATAGGTATTGAAGGGTTTTCCGACGACAGCGAAGACAATGATGACCGCCAGCACGGTCAAACTGGCCCTCGCACCCGTCTCGCCTGGCCACGCCAAAAGACCGAGCAGGGCCACCGGCAAAAGAACGGCATGGGCCGGCGTGGGCAGGAGGGCGAAAAAGCCATTGAAGGCTGAGGTCGCCAAGACGAAGCTCAAGCCGCCGAACTGGATCCAATCCTCGGCATAGCCTCTATCGGACGCGGTCACGTGCAACTGCACTTGCCCATAATGCCAAAGGAAATAGGCGCCATAGACAAGGAGCACGGCTGCGCAGGCCGACAGTTCGCGCCAGCGTTTGGCCCGCCATGCCAGCCAAATGCAAACCAGAATATAGATGCCGGCGAATTCGCGCGCAAAAAGCGCTACCGCGCCAGCGGCCAAACCCGCGCGGCGAAAGCCAGAACCATAAAGAGCGACCGATAGAAGGACCAAAACGCCGGCGACGAGTTCGCTCAGCAGCACCGTTCCGGGCGTAAAGGCGCCGGCCAAACTGAGCAGCATCACCACCCCGCCAAGCGATGCCAACCGCCAACCGCCTTGCTGATTAAGCACCCAGACCATGACATTGCCCGCAAGGACAGCGATGGCGATAAGTATCCACTGACCGACATCAAGGGATGGCATCACGCTCAGGATAAGGGCCAGGCCCGGCAAGCGCCAATTAAAAACAGACTGGGTGCCATAGCCGCTCGTGACCAATTGATGGTGCGCGGCGGCATAGTAGGATGCGCCGCCCTGCATCTCGGCGACGATGCGGCGAAAGAGAGCGAGGTCGCCGTCGCCGGCGGAAGAGATATTCTCTGGGGAAACTGGCACTTTCGCGGCAACCGCGAGGAGGAGCAGCATGAAGCATCCTGCCAAGGCCAGGATACCGATTGCTTGCCACCGACCTAGGCCGCTCCAACGGGTCATTGTTTGCTTCCGAAATGCTCGCTGCTCACCCTTACGAAAAGTCCGTAATTTTCGGTTAGTCGATCGAGGGCTCCGGCGAGGCCGCGCAGTGGCGCGCGCCCGAATTGACCGGCGCTGCGCAGAAAATAGGCAGCATGCTGCTTGACAGAGCAGCGAGAAGAGTTTGCAAAGCGAGTACTTGGAAAATTCACCAGAGTCGGGATTGCGCTTTTTTTCGCGCGATGAACCGGCCGGTTTGACGCGAGGTGCCGCCATGTCTGATACGGTCGAAGGTCGCTGGGGCGAGATATTTACGCCGCGCTATGCGACGGTGACGCTGATCCTCTGTCTTGGCGTGGCACTCCTCGCGTTCAACGCGTTCCTTGCCTCCATTTCGCTGCCGACGGCCGTGCAGGAATTGGGTGGCGTGGCGCTGATTTCCTGGGCGCTGACGCTCTTCCTGGTCTTTGCTATTGTCGGCGGTTCGGGCGCGGCGCTGCTCAAGCGGCGGCTCGGCGCGCGCAATGCCCTTCTTTTGTCGGCCGGCGTGTTCCTGATCGGTACGCTGATTGCTGGAACGGCGACATCGATGCCGCAGGTCCTCGTCGGCCGGGCGATCCAGGGGTTGGGCGAGGGCGTGGTATCTGCCATCTGCTTTGCGCTGATCCCTGAACTTTTCCCCTCGCGTCTCGTGCCCAAAGTTTTTGGCCTCCAGGCGACGGTCTGGGCTGTCGCGGCCTTTGGTGGCCCGGCGGCAGCCGGCCTTCTCACTGAACTCGTCTCCTGGCGCGCGGCCTTTCTCGTCAATGTGCCGCTGGTGCTGATCTTTGCGAGCATGGTGATGATCAAAGTGCCGGCGCGCGTCAGCGAGGGCGCCGAGGCGATCGGCTTTCCCGGGATAAGGCTCGGATTGATCGGCAGCGGCATCTTGCTCGTCGCACTGGCGGCGGTCGTCGCGCCCTTGCCCGCCACCGGTCTGCTGATTGGCGCAGCCGTGCTGCTCGTTGGCTCCGTCTGGCTCGACGGGCGTTCGGCGACGCGGCTGATGCCGCCCGATGCCTTCCGGTTCTCCTCCGTGGTGGGGAGCGGGCTTTGGGCCGTGTTGCTGATCAATATCGCGGGGGCCGGCTCGGCCGTCTATCTCGTGCTTGTCGTGCAGGAGATGTGGAGTTTTGGGCCTACGGCGGCTGGGGCGCTTGCCGCCGTCTTGGCCGTCGCCTGGAGCGCGAGCTCGATCACGGTCGCCAATGTCAAAAGCAAGGAAACGCGCAAGACCCTTATTCGCATCGGCCCGGCCATGATCGGCCTGGGGCTGCTGCTGGTTCTGGCTGGGCTCGAGCTAGACCAGGTGGCGCTGGTGGTTTTGGGCCAGATGGTGACGGGGTCAGGCTTTGGGCTGCACAATGGCTATTTGAGCCTGACGATAATGGAAGCGGCGAGCGATGCCGAGCGCGATCGGACCTCGGCACTACTGCCGACGACGCAATCGGCGGGCAATGCGATCGGTGCGGCTTTGGCCGGTGTTGCGGCCAATGCGGCGGGGCTTGCGACCGCGGTCTCGGCCAGCGACGTCAAGGTCGCCATCATCCCGGTCTATGTGCTCGGCGCGGTTGTCGCGGCAATGGCGCTGGTCGCGGCGTGGCGCATGGTCGGCCTCGTGCGGCCGCAGGATCGTGACTCGAGCTTTGCCGCGGGCTAGGCGATCGAGTGGAAAAATTTCCATGCGCTCGGGAAGGGATTGGGGGCATTGCGCGTATATGATCCATCATGATCGCCAAGCTGCCCAAGGTAACTGACCATATTCCCGATCTCCGGCGCTATGCGCTGGCGCTGACGCGCCGGGGCGAGGACGCCGAGGACCTGGTGCAGGAGACGCTGACCCGCGCCTATGATCGCCGGGCTGATTTCAAGCCCGGCGCGGCGATGCGGCCGTGGCTGATGTCGATCCTCCACAATCTGCATGTCGATGGCGTTCGCTCGCGCCTGGTGCGCATCCGGCATGCGGCGAGCGCTCCGGCCAATCGGGATTTTGCGCCAGCGAGCCAGGAAGATGCGGTGCGACTATCCGAAGTGCGGCGCGCCTTTCTCGATCTGCCCGAGGAGCAGCGCGAAGCGCTCCATCTCGTCGGGATCGAGGGCCTGACCTATCCCGAAGCCTCGCAAATCCTCGGCGTGCCTGAGGGCACCGTGCTGTCCCGCGTGTCGCGGGCGCGGCAAAGCCTGCGTGACCGCGAGCACCAGCCCTCGCGACGATTGCGCGTGGTGGGAGGTTCGGATGGCGCGTGAACCGATCAGCGAAACGGAACTGGCCTATTATATCGACAATCAGCTCGCGCCTGCGCGGCAGATCGAGGTGGAAGCCTATCTCGCGCAGGAACCGGTTTTGGCTGCCCGCATCATGGATGAGCTCAAGATCAACCACGCGCTGCGCATGGCAGCGACCGAGGCTGACAGCGTGGCCGATCCCGCGACCACCAACCTTGCGCTAAGACTGCAGCGGGCGGTGGCGCGGCGCATGGTCTTTCATAAATTCAGGCCGGCCTTGGCCGCTTGTTTTCTCCTGGCCGCGGGCGCGGTGGGCGGGGCGACAATGACCGCTGCGGTCTTCAAGCCCGATAGGCCGGGCTATCTCGAAGCCGCGCTCGAGGCGCATGCCGTGAGCCAGGTGCGCGCCGTGATGGTGTCGCAGCTCGAGGCGCCCGAATATGACCGGGACGAGCTGCTTTCGGCTACAGCCATCATCATGCCGACACTGCCCGATGATTGGGTGGTGACCGATGTGCAGGTCTATCCCTCTCGCTTCGGCCCCAGCGTTGAAATGGCGATCGATGCCGGTGGGCTCGGGCGGGCGTCGATCTTTGCCGCGCGACCGGGCGATTTCGTCACGATCGAGCCAACGACAGCCCCAAACGGCGATGCGACCCTGGCGCATTGGCAGATCGACGAGGTGGCCTATGTCCTCGTCAGCAAGGCCAAGCCGGACGCCATTATTGCGGCAGCAAACGGGCTTGCCGCGACCCTTGATTGAACGGAGACGATCCATGACGTGTTGTTTCGGTCGGCGCGGCGGCTGCGCCGCCATGGAGTTTTAGGCGAACATGCCCGACCCCAGTCGAAGTCTCGCCGAGGGTGATGTGCCGTCTCAAGACGATCATCGCCTCTCGGCCACCCTGCTGCGCATCGCCTCCGAACCGGGCCGCGAGCGCATCTTCATTCGCGATCTCCTTAGGGAACTGGACCATCGCGCCCTTGCGGCGCTGCTGTTCATTTTCGCGGTGCCCAACACCATCCCAGTGCCGCCGGGCGTTTCAGGTGTCCTTGGGGCGCCGCTGATTTTCCTTGGCGCCCAACTGATGCTTGGGCGGTCGCCATGGTTGCCGCGTATCATCGCCGATCGCTCTTTTGCCCGCACCGATTTCGAAAAGGTGGTGATCAAGGTCGGGCCCTGGCTGGGCAAGGCGGAAAAGCTGATGCGCCCGCGGCTCGAGATATTGGCGCGGCCGCCAGCCGAATATCTCGTCGGCGCCATGGTGCTGCTGCTCGCCATCATCCTCTTCCTGCCCATACCGCTCGGCAACATGCTGCCGGCGATCGCGATCTCCATTCTCGCGCTGGGGCTGATCGAGCGGGACGGGATCTGGATTCTCGTCGGGACGCTGACCGCCATCGTCTCGGTCATCATCGTATCCGGCGTCGTCGCAGCCTTTGCCTATGCCGCCTGGCTCGCCACAGCCGCCATCTTCTCCTTGTAAGAAACAGTCATGCTCGAGCCCATTCTGACGCTTCTGCTGGGAATCCTCGTGATCCTCGCCATCATCGCGGCCAATGGCTATTTCGTCGCCCAGGAATTCGCCTATATGGCGGTCGATCGCACCCGCCTGGCGGCGCAGGCGGCAAAGGGCGATGTCTCGGCCAAGCGCGCCCTGTCGGTTACGAGCCGCACGAGCTTCATGCTTTCCGGAGCGCAGCTCGGGATCACCTTGACGGGTCTTCTGGTCGGCTATGTCGCTGAGCCACTCGTCGGGTCGTCCCTCGGCACGCTGCTGGGCGGCGTCGGTGTGCCGACCGAAGTCGGTATCGCCACCGGCACCGTGCTGGCTCTGGTGTTCGCGACAGTCGTCCAGATGATCTTTGGCGAACTTTATCCAAAGAACCTCGCTATCGCGAGCCCAGAGCCGCTGGCCCGGGCCCTCGCGGGATCGACCCTTATTTATCTCGGCGTCATGGGCTGGCTGATCAGCTTTTTCGACAAGGCGGCAAATCTCTTTTTGCGCCTCTTGCGCATTGAGCCGGTGCACGATCTCGACGTCTCGGCCTCCATCGAAGATCTGCCGCGCATCATCGCGGATTCGCGTGACAGCGGCGATCTGCCGGTCGAACTCTCGCACATGATGGAGCGCATCATCGACTTCCAGGAGCAAGATGTTGCCCATGCCATGGTGCCGCGCTCGCAGGTCGACTGGATCGGACCGGACGCGACGATCGGTGAGGTTCGTCAACTGATGGCGCATGGCCATACGCGCTATCCCGTCATCGACGATGAGGAAGCGCCATTGGGCGTCGTTCACCTTGCCGACCTGCTGACCCAACTCGACGAGGCTTCGGGCGATAAGCTCGTCAGCTCCGTCATGCGGCCGGCCGAAGTGCTATCGAGCCTCATGAGCCTTCCCGCGGCGCTGCAGCAGCTTCTCGAACGCGGCGAACAATTGGCCTGTGTGGTCGATGAATATGGTGGCTTTGCCGGCATGCTGACCCTTGAAGATATCGCCATGGAGATCGTGGGCGAGATCAAGGACGAACATGACGCCGAGATCGATGCCGTCGTCAGGCAAGAGGCCGACGGCGTGTGGGTCATGGATGGGGACGCGCCACTTGACGAAGTCGAGCGCCTGCTGGACCGGACATTGCCGCGCGGCGAGGTCGAAACCCTCGCGGGCCTCCTGATCGTCGGAGCCGGGGCCTTACCCGTTGTCGGCGACACGGTGTCGATCGTGCTGCCCAGCGATCCCGAAGAGATTGTCGATGATCATCCGATCGAGCGACGTCTGGAGCTCGAGGTTCTTGAGATCGAGCGGCATGTGCCGACGCGGGTGCGCGTCAAGCTGATCGAGAGTGCGGAGTAAGATCATGAGCGGCACATTGTTCGTAACACTCATCACGACGCTCCTGATCGTTCTGAGCGCCTTCTTCGTCATCATCGAATTTGCCCTGCTCGGCGCGCGCCGGCATCGGCTGGAAGAGCAGGCGGGCCATAGTGCTTCGGCGCGTGCCGCCCTGCGCGGCATGAACGATTTGACACTCATGCTCGCCGGCGCCCAGCTTGGCATTACGGTCTGTACCTTTGCGCTTGGCGCCATCACCAAGCCCGCGGTCGATCACTGGCTTGGGCCTAATCTTGCCGCGCTCGGCCTGCCCACTATCGTTGCGGACAGCGCTTCTTTCGCGCTCTCCATGTTCTTCGTCACCTTTCTCCATCTCGTCGTGGGCGAAATGGCGCCCAAATCCTGGGCCATCGCGCATCCCGAGCGATCCGCGATGTCGATTGGTTTGTTGGCACGCGCCTACATCTGGCCGCTGCGGCCCATTCTTGGCTGGATCAATTTCGTCGCCAATCGCCTGGTCGCTGCGAGCGGTGTCACCCCGGTCGAAAGCGCAGCGGTGGGCGGCCGGGATATGGCAACGATCCGGCAACTGGTGGAGCATTCCGCCAAAGTCGGAACGCTCGAGCCGCAGATCCAGCGGCAGATCTCAGGGCTTGTCGAGCTTGGTACCATGCCGGTGCGCGAGATCGTCCCAATCGCCCATCGCCTCGCCGCGGTGTCACCGCAGGCAACGATAGGCGAGGTTCGGCGCGTCGCGCGCGAGTCAGGCCATATGCGCATCATCATGCTGACGGAAGACCCGGCGCAGTTAAAGGTCGTCCACGTGCGCGACACCCTTTTGCGCGGTGACGACGAGCCGGCGCTCGATACAGCAAGGCCAGCGGTGACGCTCGAAGCAAAGACGCCCGTCTATGAGGCCCTGGCGAAAATGCGCGAAAACAGCGTCCAACTCGCCGTCGTTCTCGCCGAAGGCAAGGTTGGGGGGCTTGTCACTTTGGCCGACATCACTAAGCGCCTGCTGCCGGCTGGCGACGTCAGCGTATAGCAAAGTCGCTTCCGTCGCGGTTGCTCAGCCAAGATGCCGTCAGGGATCGGGGATGGCGAGAGCTATTGTCGAGATCAATGGCCCTTTGCCACCTGACCATCGCGGTAAGGCAAGTTGGGATTGAAAACAGCAGATAGCGCGGAAAAGAGAGCGTCGTAGACCGATGTGCCGCTCCAAAAAAGCGAGCAGCCTCAGTGCTATCCAACCTCTGAACGGCACCCGTTCAATGCCTATTCCCGTCGGCTGTCACGTTTCAATTGTGGCCCTGAGCGGGCAGTTTCGCGCACAGAAACGTGAATCTGCATTTTAACTATAGATATCCAAGGCTTTGAAACCGATCACTTTTTTCGCGCCGAAATTGCCGGAACAGCGAAGACAGAAAGCGGTTATCCTCCCCGACGCCGCAACTGCGGGTCACTTACGAGCGACACTCTCAAGGGTGTAACTCCTCGCCCGACGAACGGGCAAACAGAAGAAGGAACAATCAAATGTCGATTCTTGATCAGCTTCTTGGTGGTGGTGATAACGCTTCCGTCTCGAACAATTCGGACACCTCCAGCAATGAAGTCGGGGCTAGCCCAGTGCTTGGGTTCAGCCTTGATGACGTGCTCCACTCTTCGAGCACCGATGATGACGGCGACTCCTCTTCATTCACCGGTATTGGTGGCCTGAGCCTTGGCCTGGGCGCCCCGATCTATCTCGGTTCGAGCTCGTCGAGCGAAAGCTCCGACCAGCAGGTTTCGGACAGCGATAGCGGTGGTCTGCTTGGTGGCCTGCTCTAATCCAGCAACCATCACGAATTGGCGGGGTTCTTCGGAACCCCGCCTTTTCTTACCCGGAACACCTCATGGCAGCAGAAAACAAGACAAATAATGAGCTGAGCCAGGCGGTTCGCTCCCAACTGCCGCATTTTGCGGTGGCGGGCGTCTTCAGCGGCGTCATCAATCTGCTGTACCTGAGCTCGCCGCTTTATCTGATGCAGATTTATAATCGCGTCCTGGTGTCCGAAAACGTCACGACACTGATCCTGCTTACCCTGATCCTCGTCTGCGCCCTTCTGACCATGGGCGCGCTTGACGCCTTGCGCGCGCAATTGCTGGTGCGTGCGGGCATGCGGCTCGATCGCTCGCTCGCGGGGCGCGTCTTTGATGCTCTGGTGCGCAAGTCGGCGCGGCTTGGCTTTTCCAAAGGCAGCCAGACATTGCGGCAACTGGACCAGTTCCGCACCTTCATTACCGGCCCGGGCATCTATTTCGCGTTCGATCTACCCTGGATCCCGCTCTATCTGCTGCTGCTGTTTTTCATCCATCCCGTCTTGGGCGTGGTGTCGACAGTTGGCGCTGTCATCCTCTTGCTTCTGGCTCTCGTCAACGAGCGCACGACCCGGCCCTCCTTGCGCGTCGCGGAGACCGAGGGCAACCGGGCCTATGCCTTTAGCGAAAATATTCTTCGCCATTCCGATGTCGTCGTGGCCATGGGCATGCAGCCAGCCATCGAAGGCCATTGGCAGCGCAGTCGCGACACGATGTTGGCGAGCCAAGGCATGGCCAGTGATCGCAACGCTGTCGTGTCGTCCGGCATCCGCTTTGCGCGGCTCTTGCTCCAGGCCTTGATGCTGGGCGCAGGCGCGTGGCTTGCCATCGGACAATATATCCAGCCGGCAACGATCTTCGCCGCTTCCATCATCATGGGCCGCGCTTTGGTTCCCGTTGAGCAGGGCGTTGCGACGTGGAAGCAGTTTACTGAAGCGCGGACGGCCTATCGCGAAGTTTCAAAACTGCTCGATGAGGTTCCGGGCCGGGAAGACAAGACCATCGTGCCTGCCAATCAGAACGGACTGACCGCCGAGCGCGTGTCCTTTGCTATTCCGACGCGGCCCGAACCCATCCTGCGCGATATCAGTTTTGCGATTAAGCCGGGCGAAGCAGTCGGCATTGTCGGCCCGAGCGGCTCGGGAAAATCCACCCTCGCGCGCCTCCTGATCGGCGCCATTCCAACGACGGCAGGGACGCTCTCCTTCGGCGATCTCAGCTATCGGAGCTGGGACCCGACGGTGTTCGGGCGTCAGATCGGCTACCTGCCGCAAGATGTCGGTCTTTTTGCCGGCACTGTGCGGGAAAACATCGCGCGCTTCGGCGATGCAGAGATCGAAGATATCGTCATTGCCGCCGAGAAGGCCGGCATTCATGACATGATCTTGGGGCTGCCCAAGCAATATGACACCGAACTCGGGCCCGAGGGCGTCGGCCTTTCGGGCGGTCAGCGGCAGCGGCTGGGTCTCGCGCGGGCGCTCCTCGGCCAACCCGCTTTGCTGGTGCTCGACGAGCCCAATGCCAATCTCGACACGGCGGGCGAAACCGGCCTTCGCCATGCGCTCGAGGCTTTGAAAGCGGCAGGGACCACCATCGTCCTCGTGACCCATCGCACGACCGTGCTCGAAATGGTCGATCGCATGATGTTCGTGCGCAATGGCAGGCTCGAGGTTTTTGCCAAGCCCGACGACGTTTACCGGCACATCAAGGAGAACGTCGTCCCTGAAATGCAGGCGGCAGAATGATGAACCCTGGCGAAACCCTCAACAGCAAATTCCTTAATCCCGGCACGCCGGCCCGCTTGGGCTTTCTCGTCATCGTGGTCTTCGCCATGGTGATGATCGGCTGGGGTGCGCTGGCGCCGCTCTCGGGAGCAGTGGTAGCCAATGGGGTTTTGCAGGCAGAAGGCGGCCGCCAGGCGGTCCAGCACCCCTATGGCGGGGTTGTCACCGAACTGCTTGTCGCCGAAGGCGATAGCGTGCGCGAAGGCGAGGTGCTGATGCGGCTTTCCGATGCCGAACCGCGCGCGCAAGTCGATGTGCTCTCGGCAGAGCGAGATACCTTGCTCGCGGCAGAGGGACGGCTAGAGGCAGAACTGGCCGGCGCGACAGAGCCGGCTTTCCCCGATGATCTCCTGTCGCGCCGGACCGAACCAACTGTCCAGCAGGCAATGAACAACGAAATCGCGCTTATGGGGGCGCGGGCCGAACAATTCGAGACGCGAAAAAATGTGCTTTTGCAGCAAAAGGCGCAACTCGACGAACGCGTCAACTCCGCTCAAGCCCAGATTGCCGGGCTCGATCAAAGGCGGGCCTCCATCGCGGGCGAGCTTGAGGACGCGCAGGCCTTGTTGGCCCAGCAATTGATCGAACGCAGCCGGGTTTTGGAGCTTGAGCGCTCGCTCAACGACATCGATGCCCAGGCGTCCGTGCTCCGCGCCGATATCGCGACGGCCAACAAGGCGATGGCCGAGGCGGATTTTGAGATTTCTGGTCTCGACCGCGAACGCCAATCGGCCGCGAGCGAGGACCTGCGCGCCAATCAGGCGGCGCTTGCCGCTCTCAACCCAAAACTTGCGGCGGCAGAGGACGCACTGATGCGGACGGACGTGACGGCAACGGCCAGCGGCCGGGTTGTCGGCCTCTCCGTCATCACGGTGGGCGGTGTCGTCTCGCCCGGCCAGGAACTGCTCTCGATCATCGCTTCGGATGGGCCGATGATTGTCGAAGCACAGATGCGGCTCGCCGATGTGACGGATGTAACCCCCGGCGAGGTGGCCGATATCCGACTTCTCGCGGTGCCTGCCTCGATAAGGCCATCCCTGAGCGGTACGGTCGAGACTGTTTCGGCCGACCGCGTGATCGACGATCGGAGCGGCCAGTCGTTTTATGCGCTGCGGGTTTCGCTCGATGCGCAGCAAGTCGCCGATGCCGGGATCGACATGACGGCCGGCATGCCCGTTCAGGTGGTCATTCCCACCAAGGGACGCACGTTGATCGATTACCTCACCAGCCCGCTCCTCGATGAGGTGAGCGGCGCCTTCCGGGAACGCTAGGAGATTTGAAATGACCACTCCGCAAAAGCAACGGCGTCAGGACGACAACCGCCAGCCCGCCCAAACCCCGCTCGCCGACGCGATCGTCCTGGGAACGGCAGCCGGCGGCCTGGTCCTGGGCACGATGCAGGCGCAAGCGGCGACGGCAGAGGCGTCGGACGTGCATACGCCGGTGCCCGGTTTGGATGTCGGCGACCACCCGGCGACAACAGGACCGGCAGCGGAATTGGACAGCGCGCAGCAGGCCGATCAGGAGCCGGCTTTGGCCCCAACCGGCATGGATGATCCAGCGCAACTAGCAGTGATGCCGGTTGAGGCAGCGCTTCCAAGCCCGATGGTCACATCGGTGGAAGATCAATTGGTCCATGAGCTGTCGCAACAGATGGCGGGTACCATCTCCAAGGTGATGGAAGGCGCAGAGCCTGGGATGAGTGCGGAAGCGTTCAGCCAGGCGATCTCCAGCGACATCGTCCAATCTGCCCAGGAAATTGTCGCGCGCCTCGATATAGGCTCGCTGCTGACCAGTAGTGATAACCTCGGCGAGACCACTCTCGCTGAGATCGATCCTGTTTCGATGGTGGACGGCATCTTGGGTGCCACCGCAAACCTGGCCGATACGATATTGACCGATGTCGGCGCCCTGCCATCCGAAATTTTGGGCGGGACCATTGGCGATCTCGCCGACCTGCCATCGGCCCTTTTGGGCAATGAGGGCCCAGACGGCTCGGATGGATTGCTCTCGGACTTGTTCTATGCCGATGGAGGCAGCGATAGCTTGGCTATACCTGACCTCAGTGATGCAGCGTCGTCGCTCGTGGCAGACGTCGGCAGTTCGGTGGGCGGACTTTTGGGCTTGAGCTACACCGATGTTCCGGACCTCGCCGGCTCCCACGGCTTGAACGCCCTGAGCCTTCTTTAAGGCTGGATTTCAATGCGAGACGGCAAACCCGAGCGATATTCCGACATCGGGTAAGGCCTGAGGACTGGAGCGGGTGAAGGGAATCGAACCCTCGTCATCAGCTTGGGAAGCTGCTTCTCTACCATTGAGATACACCCGCATTCCGGTGTTGACCCTAGATGCTGGAAATCGGGGTCAGCGTCAAGACGGTCTCAGGGGAACGGTTTGAAGTGTTTTGAAAGCTTGAGTGTCTGGGCTTGATAGTTCGAGCCGAGCGCCGAGCCATAGAGACGGTCGGGCGTTTCCGCGAGGCTCTCGTAGATCAGGCGGCCGATGATCTGCTTGTGGCCGAGAAGAAACGGCACTTCACGGCTGCGCACTTCGAGGACGGCGCGGCTGCCTGTGCCGCCGGCGAGGGAATGGCCAAAGCCGGGATCGAAAAAGCCGGCATAATGCACGCGAAATTCGCCGACGAGCGGGTCGAACGGAACCATTTCGGCGGCATGGCTCGGCGGCACATGCACCGCTTCATGGCTGACGAGGATATAGAATTCATCAGGATCGAGCGTCAGCTCCGGGCGGCCGCGGCTATAAAGCGGCTCCCAGAAATCGAGGACGTCGAGCGCGCTTTTCCTGTCGACATCGATCACGGCGGTATGGCGCTTGGAGCGGAAGCCGATGAGGCCATCGCGGCCTTCGCCCAAAAGATCGATCGAAAGCGCAACGCCGCCATCGACCGGCAGATCGCCGCCGATAACCAGCGTGTCGCTGGCATGCAGCGCCTGATGCTCGGATGACGAGAGACGCGTATCGCCGGAGCGGAACCGCATCTGGCTCAGGCGAGACCCTGTCCGCACCAGGACGGGAAAGGTGCGCGGGCTGACTTCGAGATAGAGCGGCCCGTTATAGCCTTTTGGCATCTGATCGAAGCCACGCGCGCGATCGCCGATGACGCGGGTAAAGACATCGAGCCGGCCTGTCGAGCTCTTGGGATTGGCCGAGGCGCTGACGTCAGGCGGAAGAGCGAGACTTTCCTGCAGCGGCACAAGATAGACGCAGCCGCGCTCGAGCACCGCGCCTCTGGTCAGGTCGATCTCGTGGAGCGTCAGCGCTTCGATGCGCTCGGCCATCGAGTGGGCTGGGCCGGGCAAAAAGCTCGAGCGCACGCGATAGGCGACATCGCCGAGCCTAAGATCAAGGCTTGCCGGCTGCACCTGGTCGGCGTCGAATTCGCGTGTCGCTGTGATCGCGCCTTGCGCGTGAAGCTTTTCGATCAGGCGCGCGGGAAAGACGCCTTGGGGCCAAGCCTCTTGCATGCTGCGCGCTCCGTCAAATCAGGGGTCGCTCTCCCTAGCAAAGCGCGGAGATTGACGCCACCGGCCAATTGCGGTTTAGTCCCAAGCAGTGGTGATTTGGCCGGTCGCTTGCAGCCACTTTAAATAAGTCGCTAAAGACCGTTATTGGAACCGGCCGCCATTCGCGCGCCGGTTTTTTGTTTGAAGGCAGAGCCATGTCCAAAGAGAAAAATCCCCTCCTTGATCCAGCCAAGCATTCTGCGGCGACGCAAATGGTGCATGGCGGGGGGATGCGCTCGCCGTTCAACGAGACCAGCGAAGCCATTTTCCTTAATTCGGGCTATTCCTACCCCAGTTCGGAACATGCTGAATTGCTGTTCCAGGGCAAAATCCCGGGCGGCCACAACTATTCCCGCTTTGCCAACCCGACCGTCGACATGTTTCAAGAGCGCATGGCGCTGCTCGAAGGCGCGGAAGCCAGCCGGGCTTTTGCCTCGGGCATGGCCGCGGTCACCAATGCGGTGATGAGCCAGGTGCGCGCGGGCGATCATATTGTTGCCGCGCAAGCGCTGTTCGGCGGCTGCCGCTATGTCGTCGAGGATTATGCACCGCGCTTTGGCGTCGAATCGACGCTTGTCGATGGCCGCGACCCCGCCAATTTTGAAGCGGCTATGCGCCCCAATACCAAGGTCGTCTTTATCGAGACCCCGACCAATCCGACGCTGGAACTGGTCGATATCGCTGCCGTCGCCAAAATCGCGCATGCCCATGGCGCCAAGCTGATCGTCGATAATGTCTTTTCCACCGCGCTCTATCAAAAGCCGCTCCAGCTCGGAGCCGATCTCGTCACCTATTCGGCGACGAAACATATCGACGGGCAGGGCAGGGTGCTCGGCGGCGTAGTGCTCGGCTCGAAAGCGCTGATCGAGGGCGATGTCCACACCTTCCTCCGCCAGACCGGCGCGACGCTGAGCGCCTTCAATGCCTGGGTGCTGCTCAAGGGCCTTGAAACCTATACGCTGCGCGTCGAGCAGATGACCAATAGCGCCGAAAAGGTCGCCGAGGCGCTGGGCTCGCATCCCAAAATCGCGCGCGTCATCTACCCGCACCACAAGAGCCACCCGCAATATGAACTGGCCAAACGCCAGATGACGCGGGGGTCGACGCTGCTGGCGCTCGAGGCCAGGGGTGGTCAGGAGGCTGCGTTCGCCTTATCCGACGCGCTCGCGGTGATCCTGATTTCCAACAATCTCGGTGACGCCAAGTCGCTGATCACTCATCCACGCACGACGACGCATGCGCGGTTGACCGAAGAGGTCCGGCTCGAAACGGGCGTGACGCCGGGTCTGCTGAGATTGTCGGTTGGTCTCGAAGATCCAAATGATCTGATTGCCGACCTGATGTATGCGCTGGATCAGGTGTGATGACCTCTACGTCCGGTCACCCCCACCTAGCCTCCCCCTCGAAGGGGGAGGGACAGTTTCGTGGTCGGGACACGATCAAGCTACACGCGCAGAAGTATTCCTCCCCCTTGCAGGGGGAGGCTAGGTGGGGGTCTTTGCGCGCATTCCTCGCGCTGGCGTTCTTCGCCCTCAGTGCCCCCGCCGTCGCCCAACCCCTCCCCAATCACGCCGATCCCGATGCCCGCGAAATCCTGCCGATGCAGGGCGCCGTGCCGGCCATTCGGTTCCTGACCACGGCGGATTTCCCGCCGTTCAATTTTCGCGACAGCACCGGGGAACTGATTGGCTTCAATGTCGATCTCGCCAAGCGCATCTGTGCCGAGGTCAATATCGCTTGCACGCTCCAGGCCTGGCCGTGGGATCAAGCCGCTAATGCACTGGGCGATAACCAGGGCGATGCACTGATTGCCGGTCTGGCAGTCAGCGCTGAAAACGGCGAACGCTTCGATTTTTCATCGACCTATCTGGCCTTGCCGGGACGCTTCGTCACGCGCACCGACGACGCCGCGAGCTTTTCGGTAGCGGGTCTTAAAGGCAAGACCGTTGCCCTGCGCGAAGGCAGCGCCCATGCCCAATTCATGGCGCGCTATATGCCGGACGTGACGGTTGCGCCCTTCGCAACCGAGATCGACGCGCTTTCCGCGCTTCGTGATGGCAAGGCGGATGCCTATTTCGGCGATGCCATGCGCACCGCGTTCTGGCTCAATGAAAATCCCGACTGCTGCAGCTTTGCCGGCGAACCCTATTTCCGGCCGGAGCTCTTTGGGGAGGGGCTCACCATCGCCGTTCCCGCTGGAAACGACGCCATCCGGCACACCATCGATTGGGCACTCGTCCGCCTCAAGCAGAACGGCGCCCTCGATGAACTCTATCTGCGCTGGTTCCCTGTCGGCTTTTATTGAGCCGGCAGACGACGGTGGCGGGCGCGGGCCGCGACTTCGATTGCGGCCGTCGTCAACCGATCGATGCTGAGCTTGTCGCGGAGCATTTCGAGAAAGCGCAGCTCTTCCTGTTCGAGATGGAGGTCAACGGCCGTCACCTCGACCGCGAGGGCATAGGCGGTATCTTCGAGCTTCTTGGGCAAGGCGGCCAAGGCATTGTCGAGCACGCGATCGAGGCCATCGGGCTCGTTCAGCATATCCGCGCAATCATTGGCGACCGCCATCAGCCTCGATTTATCAAAGCCTTCGAACACCGGCAGGCGGTCGATCAGGGCCTGGATGCGAAACAATTCGCGCTCCGTCATGGTGCTGTCCGAGGACGCAGCGACAAGCATCACGTGGATCAGAGCGTCATGGGCAGTGGTCGTCATGGTGCTTTCCGGCAAAGAGTAAACAGGCACAAGAACTAGGTCTCCGGCTGCACTTTCGCAACCACCTGCGACATTGACGTCAAAGCGAGGGAATGCGACACCGCATGCCTTGCCTGTTTTCTCGTATTTTCCGAAAGGCCGCCAGCCCGTGTCGTCCGCTGCTTTGCCCGAACTTGACCCCTCCTTCTTTGAGCCTGCGCAGACCGCTCGCGCCTGGCCGTTTGAAGAAGCGCGCAAGATCGTCAAACGGCTCGAAAAGTCGGGCAAGGGCGAAGCCCTGTTTGAAACCGGCTATGGTCCTTCGGGCCTGCCCCATATCGGCACGTTTGGCGAAGTGGCGCGCACCACCATGGTCCGCACGGCCTTCCGCCTGTTGACGCGTGACCAGATCCCGACGCGGCTTCTGTGCTTTTCCGACGATCTCGACGGCATGCGCAAGATCCCGGACACCGTCCCTTCCAAGGAAGCGATGGAGCCGCATCTGCAAAAGCCGTTGACCTCGGTGCCGGACCCGTGGACCAACGAATATGAGAGCTTTGGCCACCACAACAACGCCATGCTGCGCCGCTTCCTCGATACCTTTGGGTTCGATTACGAATTTGCGAGCGCGACGGACTATTACCGCTCCGGCCAGTTCGACCCCGTATTGCGCCTCGCGGCTGAGCGCTATCAGGCCATTATGGACGTCATGCTGCCGACGCTTGGCGCCGAGCGTCAGGCGACCTATTCGCCATTCCTGCCGATCTCGCCGATTTCGGGCCGCGTGCTTTACGTGCCGATGAAGGAAGTGAACGCCAAGGACGGCACGGTGACCTTCGCGGACGAAGACGGCCGCGACACCACGGTTCCGGTCACAGGCGGCCACGTCAAGCTGCAGTGGAAGCCTGACTTCGGCATGCGCTGGGCCGCGCTCGGCGTCGACTTTGAAATGTTCGGCAAGGATCACCAGACAAATCAGCATATCTACGACAAGATCTGCGCGATCCTCGGCGGCACTCCGCCCGAGCACTATGTTTACGAGTTGTTTTTGGATGCCGAAGGGCAAAAGATTTCAAAATCGAAGGGCAATGGCCTGACGATCGACGAATGGCTGACCTATGCGCCGACGGAGAGCCTTGGGCTCTACATGTTCCAGAAGCCGCGCGTCGCCAAGCGTCTGCATTTCGATGTCATCCCGCGCGCGGTCGACGAATATTTCGCCCATGTCGCCTCTTATGAGAAGCAGGAAGCGGCAGCACGGCTCGAAAACCCGGCCTTCCATGTCCACTACGGCAATGTGCCCAAGGTCGACATGCCGATCACCTTCGCGCTGCTGCTTAATCTGGCGACCGCGTCGAACCCGGAAACCCCGGAAGTGATGTGGGGCTATATTTCGGCCTATGCGCCGGGGATTTCGGCCAAGACCCACCCGCATCTCGATGCGTTGGTCGGCTACGCCATGCGCTACTTCCGCGATTTCGTGAAAAAGACCTATCGGGCACCGGACGATGTCGAACGCGCCGCGCTCGAAGGGCTTTCCGCTGCGTTCGCGGCGCTGCCCGCCGATGCTGATAACGAAACGATCCAGAATGCGGCGCTCGATGTCGCGCGCAATATCGAACGCTATCAGGATCACACCAAGAAGGGTCCGACCGGCGGCCCCGGCGTGTCCGGCGAGTTCTTCCAGATGCTCTATCAGGTGCTGATCGGGCAGGAACGCGGCCCGCGCTTCGGGTCCTTTGCTGCGCTTTACGGGATCGAGAACACGCGAAAGCTGATCGACAAAGCGCTGGCCGGCGAGCTGCTGAACTAGCGCGCCATCCCCTCCCTTCCTCCCCCGCGATGGGGAGGGAGTGGGCATGCCTCACAACCCAGCCGCTACCCCAAAACTTTCCTGAAAAACACCACGCGCTGCGTTTCGGCAAAGCCCAGCGCGGCATGCATCGCAAGGCTTGCTGCATTCTCGGGCGCTGCATCTGAAGCAAATTCAGTGCAGCCTTGGGCGCGGCTCCAGCCTTCGACGGCGGCAATGAGCGCCCGCGCCACGCCTTGGCCGCGCGCCTCCGGCACAACGAAAATCCCTTCAAGAAACGCTACCGGCGAAGTCTTGCAGCCGTTGACGTAGTCGCGCCGCAGCGCGGCTTCGGCAAAACCCAGCGCCGCGCCATCCGCACCTCGTGCGATCAGGTTGATCGTCTCGCCAGGATCGTCAAGCAGTTCAGCAATCTCGGCCGCATGCTCGCCATTGCCACCGCTGGGCCACAGCGCCGTGCGCATGGATGTCCAGTCCCCGGCGTCACTCGGGACGGCGGGAGCGATCGTTACTGGCTGGCCCAGATGATCCGCGCGATCCATTCGATATCCTTCATGTTCAATATCCGCGGCCCATAGGCAGGGTTCAGCGAATGAAGTTCGATCTGGTTGGCCGTCTGGCGATAGAGGATTTTGGCCATGACCTCGCCCTCGCGCGTCTTGACGACGACGCGATCGCCGCGCCGCACCTGTTCGGTGGGCGAAACCACGACCCGGTCCCCCTCGCGATAAAGCGGCTCCATGCTGTCGCCCTGGATTTCGAGCGCGTAAATCCCGGGATCGCCCGGCGTGGGCAGGCTGACCTCGTCCCAACCCTGTCCGGCGGGAAAACCCGCGCTATCGAAGAAGCCGCCGGCCCCCGCCTGGGCCAGACCGAGCAGCGGCACCGTGCGATAGCGGGGGGCATCCATATGCAGAAAGGTGCCGCCCGCGAGAAACGAATCCATCGTCTCTCCCGTCGCTTCGAGCACTTTGGCGATGCTTTCCGTCGACGGCCAACGCTCCCGCCCGTCCTTGCTTACGCGCTTCGAGACATTGAATGCCGTGGCGTCGAGCCCCGCCAATTTGGCGAGCGCCGACACCGATAGGCCATTTCTTTGCGCCACAGCGTCGATACCGTCCCAGAGGGCCCGATGTGAAAGCATGTCACAGCCGTAAAAGGAGTTTGATCATAGATAAGGAAATTAGTCCTAAATTAGCCCTCTCAACTGGCCCTGTAAAGAGCCGAAGCGCGCTTGCCGATCCGCTGCGCCTTGTCTAGTTTCGCGCCATGTCGACACCCGAACTGATCTACAAAATCACCACGACCGCTGTTTTTGCCCCGGCCCACGCATCCGGCCATTTCACCGGAATGCCGATCGATGCTGCAGACGGCTACATGCATTTTTCGACGGCGAGCCAACTCTCGGAAACGCTGCGGCTGCATTTTGCCGGCCAGTCGGGTTTGCTGCTCCTTGCGGTCAAAACGGTGGATCTGGGCGATAAGCTCGTCTGGGAGCCCTCGCGCGGTGGCGAACTCTTTCCCCACCTTTATGGCGGACCGCTCGATATCGCCGATATTCTTTGGGAAGAGCAGATCAGCGTTGCTGCGGACGGTTCGTGTCATTTACCGGCCGGTGTGAAATGATCTTCTCCGCCTTCTCGCCACTGCTGCGCAATGCCGGTTTGGCCAATCTGACGCGCGACGCGCTTTTGCGCATGGACCCGGAAACCGCGCATGGCGCGACGATCACGGCTCTTCGCATGGGTCTTGCGCCGACGCAGGAGCGGCCCGATCCGGCAGAGCTCGCGACCAGCCTCTGCGGTCTCGACCTCAAAAACCCGATCGGCATGGCAGCTGGCTTTGACAAGAATGCCGAAGTGCCGCGCCCATTGGCGCTGATGGGTTTCGGCATGGTCGAAATCGGCACGGTCACCCCGCGCCCGCAGGCCGGCAATCCAAAACCGCGCCTGTTCCGCATTCCGGAGGCTGAAGGCGTCGTCAATCGTATGGGCTTTAACAATGAGGGCCATGAAGCCGCGTTCGAGCGCCTGAAAGGCCTTCGTGTTCCGGCAGCGCTCGGGGTCAATATCGGCGCCAACAAGGACAGCGAGGATTTCGTCGCCGACTATGTCGCGGGCGTCAAACGCTTTGCCGATCTCGCCGATTATCTGACGGTCAATATATCCTCGCCCAACACGCCGGGTCTGCGCAATCTCCAGGCCGATGAGGCCCTGACGCGGCTGCTCGATGCCGTGCTCAATGCGCGCGCCAAGGCCAAGACCCGCGTACCCACGCTTCTCAAGATCGCGCCCGACCTCGACGAAGCGGCGATGGATGCCATTGCGCGCGTCATCGGCGCGACCGATCTCGATGGCCTGATCGTCTCCAACACCACCATTTCGCGCGATCCGGTCGCCGGCCTCGAAAATGCCGATGAAATGGGCGGCCTCTCGGGCAAACCGCTCTTCACCCTCTCGACCCAGCGCCTTGCGCAAATGCGCCAGCGCGTGGGGGCGCTACCGATTGTCGGCGTAGGCGGCATCCATTCGCCGCAGACCGCGCTCGCCAAGTTCGAAGCTGGCGCCAATGCCATCCAGCTCTATTCCGCGCTGGTCTTTGGTGGTCTCGATCTCCTGGAGCGCATCAAGGCAGGTCTTGTCACGAGCGTGCGCGCCTCGGGCAAGAAAAACATCACTGATCTTGTTGGCACCAAGACCGATGCCTGGGCCCGCGGCGAGGCTTAAGAACTGACGCCAGAGCAGATCCGCGCCGCTTGTGCTTCCACATCGCGCGGATCGAGCGTCACCGTCAGGTCCTGCCGGAAAATGTCCTCCGAGATGATCCGCACGCATTCGCGAAAGGGGCTCGGCTTGAGCACCACGGCGCTTGCAACGATTGCCGCTCCCGCGACGACGGCGAGCGCAATCGGCCAGGTCTTCACTGCGCCACGTCGAGCGTGATGATCACATCGGCTCGTCCCTGCGTGTCCATGACGCGATCGTAATTGGGCAAGTCGTTCCGCTCGATATGGGCGCGGTTGCGCTCCTCGGTAAACAGCCCTTCTTCGCCGTGCCGCTTCATCAACCGGGCCCGGACGAGATCGCGCTGCACGGAGATGAACGCTGCATAATCAAGCAGCGGCCGCACCGCGGCCCAATCGCCGTCATCGAGAAGCAGATAATTGCCCTCGACCACCAGCACCTTCACCTCCGGGGGAACGGTAAAGGCATCGTCGACTGTATCCTCGATCTTTCGCGAATAACCCGGACCGCTCATGGCCTCCGTCGCCACCTTGAGCCGGCTGAGGAACTGCGCGAAGTCGCTTGCTTCGAAGGTGTGCGGCGCCCCTTTGAAATCCGTCTGGCCCATGGTTTCGAGCTTGGCGTGCTTCATATGGAAGCCATCCATGGGCACCAGCGCCGCAAGCCCCGGCTGCGCCGCATTAAGCGCTCCAACCAGATCCGCCGCCAGCGTCGATTTGCCGACGCCCGGGCCACCCGCGAGACCCAGCACTATGCGCCGGCCTTCTGCCTTATCGGCCGATTGCTGCGCAATGACCGTCAATTCGGTCAGCGCATCGATCGGGGTCAGCGTCAGCTTGCCGGAGAGCATCAGCGTGCCCGCAACAGACGCAGGACAATCCAGACCGGGATCACGATCGCGGCACCCGTTACGATATAGGCGCCAAGCTGACGGAAAACGCCGCCGCCATCGCGCAGCACATCGCGGATTGCATCGGTCGCGCCACGCACGAGATCGGCGGCATCGAAGCCGAAAACGGTCATGAGAAAGCCGACGAAAAGCGAGATCAGCAGCAGTCTGATGGCTAGCGCCATCGGCCGGTCGCCCAAAAACCGGTCGAGCCCGGAACGCGGGTCGGGGCGTAGGTCTTCTGTCATCGGTTCGCTCCGTTTGGCAGGTTCAAGCCCATCATATAGGCTTTAGCCCGATTTGCAGTAGGTGCTTGTTGTCAACTTTCGTGCCCCCGAGCCTTCCACCTGTCATTGCCAACTGGTTTGCCAAGCGCGGTTGGTCGCCGCGTCAGCACCAGCTCGATGTGCTAGGGAGCTATCAATCGGGCGCGAGCCAGTTGCTGATCGCGCCGACCGGCGCGGGCAAGACCATGGCCGGGTTTCTCCCGAGCCTCACCGATCTCGTCGACGGCAAGTTCGAGGGTCTTCACACCCTCTATATCTCCCCGCTTAAGGCTCTCGCCGTCGACGTCCATCGCAACCTCTCCAACCCCATTATCGAAATGGGCCTGCCTATCCGGGTCGAAGCGCGCACCGGCGACACCTCGGCGAGCAAGCGCGCCCGGCAGCGGCTGAAGCCGCCGCACATCCTGCTCACCACGCCCGAGCAATTGGCGCTGCTCATTTCCCATCCCCATGCCGAATTGATGTTTGGCACACTCCGCCGCGTCGTTCTCGACGAACTCCATGCGCTCGTGACCAATAAGCGCGGCGATCTCCTGTCGCTCGGCCTAGCCCGGCTTGCCCGCCTCGCGCCCGAGATGCGGGTAACAGCCCTTTCGGCCACCATTGCCCGCCCCGATCTCCTCCGCGATTGGATCGCCGAACCGGTCCCCAACCGACACACCGATCTCCTCCGCATGACCGGTGGCGCGCCGCCCGAACTCGCCATTCTCGAAACCGAGCAGCGCCTCCCCTGGGCCGGGCATTCGGCGGGCTATGCCCACCACGATCTCTACGAAACCATCAAGGCCCACAAGACGACGCTCCTCTTCGTCAACACGCGCTCCCAGGCCGAGATGCTGTTCCAAGGTCTTTGGGACATCAACGAAGACATGCTGCCCATCGCGCTGCACCACGGTTCGCTCTCGGTCGAGCAGCGCCGCAAAGTCGAAGCGGCCATGTCCGATGGCAAGCTCAAGGCCGTCGTCTGTACCTCGACGCTCGATCTCGGCATCGATTGGGGCGATGTCGATCTCGTCATCCAGATCGGCGCGCCAAAAGGCTCCTCGCGCATGCTGCAACGCATCGGCCGTGCCAATCACCGGCTCGACGATCCCTCGCGCGCGCTTCTCGTGCCGTCCAACCGCTTCGAGGTGCTTGAATGTGAAGCGGCCGTCGAAGCGGTTTCGGAGGGCCATCAGGACAGCGAGGACCCGCATCCCGGCGCCTATGACGTCCTCGCCCAGCACGTTCTCGGCATGGCCTGCGCCGAGCCCTTCTTTGCCGATGATCTCTATGCCGAAGTGATCCGCGCCTGGCCCTATCGCGATCTCGAGCGCAAAAAGTTCGATCGCATCCTCGATTTCGTCGCGACCGGCGGCTATGCCCTCCGCGCCTATGAGCGCTACGCCCGGCTGCGGCAAAACGAGGATGGGCGCTGGCGTCTGTCGCATCCTTCCGTCGCCCAGCAATACCGGCTCAATATCGGTACCATCATCGAAGAGCCCATGGTCCGCGTGCGCCTCATTCGCTCCAAGGAGCAAAAGCGCGGGCGGACGACGGGCCCGATCGGTTCAGGCGGTCGCGTGCTCGGGGAAATGGAAGAGTACTTTTTCGGCCAGCTTGTCCCCGGCGACACTTTCGTCTTCGGCGGCGAGATCGTCGCCTTCGAGGGCATCAAGGACAATGAGGCCTTCGTTTCGCGCGCCTTTGCCAAGGACCCCAAGGTGCCGTCCTATTCCGGCGGCCGCTTCCCGCTCTCGACCTATCTCGCGGAGCGCGTTCGCCGCATCATGGATACGCCAGACGAGTGGCATAAACTCCCCAACCAGGTGAGCGACTGGCTGCACCTGCAGCGCGATTTCTCGGTCTTGCCGCGGCGCGATAGCCTCCTCGTCGAAACCTTTCCGCGCGGCTCCAATCATTTCCTCGTCTGCTATCCCTTCGAGGGACGTTTGGCGCACCAGACGCTCGGCATGCTGCTGACCCGGCGGCTCGAACGCATGCGTGCCCGCCCGCTCGGCTTCGTCGCTTCCGAATACTCTTTGGGGATCTGGGGGCTGGGCGATCTTTCGGCGCTGATCCGCACCGATCGTCTCTCGCTCGACGAACTTTTCGACGAGGACATGCTCGGCGACGATCTCGAATCCTGGCTCGATGAATCGGCGCTGATGAAGCGCACGTTCCGCAACTGCGCCATCATTTCCGGCCTCATCGAGCGCCGGCATCCGGGCAAGGAAAAGTCCGGCCGCCAGATCACGATGAGCTCGGACATCATCTACGACGTGCTCTATCAGCACGAGCCCGACCATATCCTGATCGAAGCCACCCGCCGCGACGCTGCCCGCGGCCTTCTCGATATCGAGCGCCTGGGCCAGATGCTGGCGCGCATCAAATCCCATATCGTTCATAAGCCGCTCACGCAGATTTCACCGCTCGCGGTGCCCATCATGCTCGATATCGGCAAGGAACCCATTTTCGGAGAAGCCCGCGAATCGGCTATGGCAGACGCAGCAGAAGAACTCCTGCGCGAGGCCGTCGGCGAGATTTGAGGATCGCCCCAGCGGGTCCGCCAGACCTTCCGATCGGGTGACGAAGAAACCATATGCTCAGCGCTGCCTCCGATATTTCTCCGCTGGAGTCCCCTGTGCTGCGCTTTGCCGGCCACAATTTCGAGCCTCTCCCCTCTGGCGGCCTTTACTGGCACGCGCGGCAGACCCTGCTCGTGGCCGACCTCCATTTTGAAAAAATGGCGAGCTTTGCGCGCCGCGGCCAGATGCTGCCGCCGTACGATACGGGAATGACGCTGGCGCGGCTCGAAGCCGATCTTCGCCGCACCGGCGCAAAAAAGTTGGTGGCTCTCGGCGACACCTTCCATCGCTCTGATGCGAGCACTCTTCTTGGCGCCGCCGAACGGCTGCGGCTCGACACGATCGTCGAAACCATCGAGTGCACCTGGCTTTCGGGCAATCATGATCCAGTGCCCCATGTCATCGGCGGCATGTGCTGCGCCGAGCTCGAACTGGACGGGCTTTCGCTGACCCATGAACCGAAGCGGGGTAAAGCTGGTCTCGTCGCCGGCCATCTTCATCCCGCGGCGCGCATCGCTGTGTCCGGCCGCACCGCCCGCAGCGCCTGCTTTGTCCACGACAATCGCCTGATGATCCTGCCTGCCTATGGCAGCTCGACCGGCGCGCTCAATATCCTGTCGCCGGCCTTTGTCGGGCTCTTGCACTGGCCTTCGGTGGAAGTGACGATGCTCGGGCGCGATCGGACCTATCCGGTTTCGCCCAAGCGGCTGGTGCGGGGCTAGGATCGGATATTCCCCCTCACCGACCCGGCTCTGCCGGGCCACCTCTCCCCGAGAGGGAGAGGAATAAAGGGGGCAGCAGTATATTCTTCTCCCTCTCGGGGAGAAGGTGGCGCGCAGCGCCGGATGAGGGGGGAAGTTGTCGAGGGCGGCTACCGCCGGAACAGCACCCCACCGAGCCAACCGGTAAACAGCGCCAGCACGACGCAGGCAATGCCATAGAGCAACGGCGACTGCGTTGCCGATTGTGCGAGAAACCGCTCGAAATCAATCTTGCGTACCGCAAAGCCTTCGGACTTGCGCGCGATGATCTGGCCGTTCTTGAACACATAGGTCTGGGCGATATAGGGCCCGGGGGGCGCGCTGCTCGGCAGGGTCAACTGCGCTGAATAGAACGTGTCGGACATGAACTGGACGCCGTTTTCCTGCACGCCGAATAAGCCATCCTGCGACATCAGCCGGATCAGTTCGCGCCCAAATTGCAGCGTCTTCATGAAGCCGGCCGGGTTGGGCGCCATGGCATGGGCTTCGGGCAGGATGTAATTCTCGTTGAGGAGGTTGATGTCGGCGATCTCGATCAGCCGCTTGCTCGAAAGCACGTGGAAATAGCTCGGAAAGCGCTTGAACTCGACCTGCTCGGTATTGAGCCAGATGCCAAAATTATGCGTCATCTCGCGCGCGACGCGGTTCTGCGTCGGGCCAAGGATCACGACGACCACGTCGAACGGTCCCTGAACGACGCGCTCCGTCGATCCAGCATCGGGCGCGATCGTGCCGTAAAAAGTCAGCCGCTCGCCGTCAAAGCTCGAGGTGATCTGGATCGTGTCATTGGAAATGCCTGAAACCAGCCGTTCGGCTTGGACGGGCAGGACGGGAAGCAGCAGCGCCAGGATAAAAAGCCAAAGCCGTTTCATCGCGCCACTGCCATCGAGAACACATCGCTCGGGGTCAAGACCAGCGATAGCCCGAAGCGAATAGCGACGGCGAGGACGAGGAGGGCGAGAAGCCCGCGCAATTGTTCGCCGCGCAGGTGCTGGCCTGCCGCAGCGCCAAATTGTGCGCCGGCCGTGCCGCCCACCATCAGGCAGAAGGCGAGGAGAATATCGACGCTCTGGCTTTGCACCGCATGCATGATTGTCGTTGCCGCCATCATGGCGACGACTTGGGCCAGCGACGTACCGATGACGACATTGCCGGGAACGCGCAAGAGATAAACGAGCGCTGGCACCATGACGAAGCCGCCGCCAATGCCGAGGAGCGAGCCGACGAAGCCGATGAAGAGCCCGATCAAGAGGACCGGCAGGACGCTGATATAGAGCCGGCTTTTCTTGAAGCGCACGCGCCAGGGCAGGCCATGGATCCAGCTGTGTTGGTTTGGCTGACGGTCGCGCACGACGACGCCCTTGCGCTGCTTGAGGAGCGCACGCACTGACTCCTGCAGCATCAAGGTGCCGACAAAGCCGAGCAACACAACGAAGCCGACCGCGATGACGAGATCGAGCTGGCCATTGGCGCGTAGGATCGAGAAGGTCGCGACGCCCCCGAAAGCGCCGAGAATGCCCGACAGGATGAGGTACATCGCCAGATGCAGGTCGATGCCGCCGCGTCGATAGTGGCTGAGCGCCCCTGAGGTCGAGGCAGCGACGACCTGGCCGGTCACCGAGGCAACGGCGACCGAAGTCGGGACGCCGGAAAAAATCAACAGCGGGGTTAGAAGAAAGCCACCACCGACGCCGAACAGTCCCGACAAGAAGCCGACTGCCCCTCCGATCCCCACGAGGAAAAAGAGGTTCACGGAAAGCTCGGCGATCGGCAGATAGATCTGCAAGACCCTGGGTCCCGTCTGGTCTGGTGTTTGAGCCTTAAGCTAACGGTTAGACCGTCAACAAGTGGTCAAGGTTCCAGAAAAACAGGTCAAAATTTTATCGATCCGTAGGATTTTTTGTGCACCGCCGTCTGGCTAGTTCGCCACAGGCGTCGCCATCAGCTCCCACACATTGCCCTCGGTGTCCTCGAAATAGGCCGAATAGCCCCATTCTGATTCCGTGCCCGGGGTGATGATGAGGCCGCCACCGATCAGCACGCGCTCAAGGATCGCATCGACTTCCTCGGCGCTGTCAGCGCGGTGGCTAAGCACGAAGCCGGGGGTGCCTTCGAGCGCCTCGGGCTTGCCGGCAGTCAGGGCAATCTGCTCACGCGGGAAGAGGACGAAGGAGAAATTGTCATCGAAAAAGAAGGCGATGTGATCTTCACCCGCGCCGATCTGCTCATCGGGAATGTCGAACAATTCGCGATAAAACATAAAGGCGCGTTCGAGCTCGTCCACCCCGATGGTGATGATGTTGATTTTCGGCTTCATGGCGCACTCCGGTTTCGCGGTGGCCTCGTCTAGGCTTTTTCTGCCCCGGTGGCAAAGAGCGCTTCGAATTGCCCTTCTTCGATGCGGGCAGCCGCGATGACAGCCTGGGTACGGCTATCGACATCGAGCTTTTGGAGGATGGCGGAGACGTGGGCCTTCACCGTCGCTTCGGAAATGGACAGTTCATAGGCGATCTGCTTGTTCATCAGCCCATCGCTGAGCATCATCAGAACACGGACCTGCTGCGGGGTGAGGGCCGCAAGCCGCTTCATCAGCGCAGATTGTTCGTCCTCGCCGGTCAGGGTCGTGCCCTTAGGTATGAATACTTCCCCCGCGAGCACTGTCTCGATCGCACGCCGGATCTCCGTCGGACCTTCGGACTTGTGAAGATAACCCGAGGCGCCAAGCTCGAAGGCGCGGCGCACGACGGTCGCATCTTCGACCGCGGAAATGATCATTACCGGAATATCGGGATATTGCGCCCGCACCAGCAAAAGACCCGAAAAACCCCGCACGCCCGGCATGTTGAGGTCGAGCAGCACTAGGTCGCAATCGCGGTCGGCATCGAGCGATTTGCTCAACGCGTTGAGGTCGCCTGACTCCTCGACATGCACGGTCGCATCCCCTCCCGCAAGCGTCTGGCGCAGGGCTGCGCGGAACAGCGGATGGTCGTCGACGATGATGATACGGCGGCGAGTCATGGGCGTTTGGAACTCCAGAAGCGATCAAATGACGAGAAAACCATCGTTTCAGGCCTTCAGCATTCGCATAATGCAGCGATGCTTAACGGGTTCTTTACCATGTTTTCCCAAAAGTAACCTTTAGACCTTCGNTGCTGCTTCGGCTTGGCACCAGCGAGTTGACAGGGACTGCCCATGGCCCGCGCCTATCCACAATCGGACTACGCAGACGCCGCCCACGAACCGGGAGCTGGCGACTGGCAGGCATTGCGTGGCGAACTGGTCGCCTTGCTCGATCAAGTCGAAAGCCGGTTTGGCGCGAGCGCGTCGCCAGCCAATGGTCTCTCGACCCGCGTCAAGCACTTACGCGATCAGGTCGGCACCCCGGACACATCCAATCGCCGTCGCGAAGCGCTGAAAAGCGTCAAGCGCGCCGTTGATCGCTTCAATCATCAGGATGACGATGCCGATGATCTGACAGCGGCCATCAATGAAATCCGCTCCCGCCAGGGGCCAGCAGGCGTTTCGCTCCTCGATCGTCGCCCGGCCGACATGCCGGACTATCGCGATCTCTCCGTGCTCGTCTCGGGCATCGGCGATCGCATCGGCAATCTCGAAGGCCAATTGCGCACCGTCCGCAACGGTTCGGAAGAGGTGCGCGAAGTCGCAAGCCAGGTCGAGCAACTGACCCAGGTCGTTGAACTGCTCGCCGGTGCCGTCGGCGAAACCGGCCAGGTCAAGCGCTTGGAAAAGCAGATCGCGGCGCTCGGCGCCATGATCGAGCAGGGTCCGCGCGTCGATCTCAGCGCCGTCAATGCCCGTCTCGACGACGTGTCCAATACCGTCGCCAAGCTTGCCGAACTCCAGGCCCAGCAGATGGAACGTGAAATCGTGCGCGAAGAACGCGCCGAGGCCGCGCCCAAGGGCAAGTCCATGGCCAAACTCGAACCGGCCATGGCCTCGATCGAAGCCAATGTCCGCAGCGTCTATGATCGCATCGATGCGATCGAGCGCAATATGAGCATTTCATCCGGCGATTTCGAACGCCTGACCGGCGAAATGGCCGCGGTCACCCAGGCTCTGCGCGATCACTCCATCAACCCCGACCTCATCGTCTCCCGCGTCGATGCACTTGCCGATCGTCTCGAACAGAGCGGCAGTGGGTCGGGCGACGTGCTTGCCCTCAAGGATGATATCGCCGCTCTCAAGCAGGCCGTCATCAACGGCATGGAACCGCGCTTTGCGAGAATCGAAAGCCAGATCGAAGCGCTGAGCACCAAGGTCGTGCCGGTCGATACCGGCGCGGTCGAAAGCCAGCTCAAGCGCCTGATGGTCCGGATGGACGAAGCCGGCGCCCAGCTCGATGGCCTTGCCCGGCTCTATCACGATGCCGGCGACAAGCCCGATTTTGAGCAGCTCGCCACACTCGTCGCCGAACGCACCAGCGACGCCATGAGCCGCAAGGCGCCTGCGCCGGTCGCCATGTTCGGCCCGGAAAGCCTTAAGACCATCGAAGATCGCATTTCGAGCCTCGTGCGTTCGGTGTCGAAGACCCCAGACGCCGACACTCTCGCGCAGCTCATCGCCGAAAAGGCTTCGGCTGCCGTCGCCAAGTCCGGCACCACCGCGCCCGCGTTCAATCCCGAAGGGTTCGAAGCGCTCGAAAAGCGCATGACCGCCGTCTTCAACACCGCAGGCAAAGATACCGCCGAACGTCTCGCGCGCCTCGAAGCGGCCCTCGCCGCGCGCAATGCTGCGCCGACCGCCGCACCGCGCGCCGAAGCGCCCGCTGCTGCACCGGCCCCAAAGGCACCGGCCTATGTCGAGGACGACGATCTCGACGTCCAGTCCTCGCGGCTTGACCAACTCCTCTCGCGCCTCGATGCCCGTCAACGCGACGATGCCATGCCGGCCAATCCGGCGGACGAAGCGCCGCTGGTCGATCGTGGTTTCAAGGAAGCGCCCAAAGCCAAGGCTGCGCCTGCCGCTGCACCACGCCCCGCCGCCAAGCCAGCGCCCAAGGCCGAAGTGCGCCCCGAAGTTCCTGCCTTCGATCCCGAAAAGGTCGAGCGTCCGCCGCGCCCGCAATCGAGCTTTGCAGCCGAAAAGGAAAGCTTTGGCGCGCCACGCGTCGATGCCGCTCCCGCTGTCGAAGCGCCGCAGACCAATACCAGCACCTTCGTTGCCGCCGCGCGCCGTGCTCAGCGCGCCCGCCAGGAATTGCCCGCTGCGCCCTCGGGGTCGGATTCGATCATCGGCCGTGCCCTGGCGCGCGTAAAGCCGCAGCCCAAGGCCGAAGCCGCTGCCGTCGAAACGCCCGTGGCGCCCAAGCCGGAAAAGCGCCGTCCGCGCCAGCCTGCGCCAGAAGTCGCCGCGCAAAGCGCCGAAGACACCGATGAGGCTCAGCCAAGCTTTCTCGTTCGCTATCGTCGCCCGCTTCTGCTAGCGGCGGCCGTCGTGGCCGTGTCCATGCTGACGCTCAATCTCGTCATGCAGCGCATGCGCGAGGATACGGCGGCTCCTGCGGCGGTCGAATCGACCGCGCCCGACGCCACGCCGGAAGTGAGCTCGCTCACTATTCCGGTTGATCCTGCACCCTCGACCCAAACCTCCGAACTGATCGCGCCGCGCGTCATCGACATGGTCGATGCCACTTCGGTCGGCGCCATCAATCCGGGCGAGCGCATGTCGTTCTCGCGCGCCCCGGAAGTCACGCCTATGCCGCCGGCGCTTTTCGCCGAACAGGCCAAGCCGCTGTCGACGACGGCTGAATCCGTCATCGAGGAAAACCCGGTCATCGGCGCGCTCAATCCTGCTGTTCAGGAAACCTTCGATCTGCCGCCCGAAGCCGTTGGCCCCGAGGCCATGCGCCAGGCCGCAGCCGATGGTGACGCCCGCGCCCAGTTCGAAATCGCTGCCATCTATACCGAAGGCCGCGCCGTCCCGGCCGACCCCAAGGAAGCGGCCGTCTGGTACGAACGCTCCGCGGCCCAAGGCTTTGCCCCGGCGCAGTACCGTCTCGGCAGTCTCTATGAAGCGGGTACGGGGGTCGACAAGGACCTCGATATGGCTCGCCTGTGGTATCAGCGCTCCGCCGATGCCGGCAATCGCATGGCCATGCACAATCTTGCCGCGCTCTATGCCAGCGGTCAGCTTGGCGATCAGCAGTTCAACCAGGCTGCGGAATGGTTCGAGCGCGCCGCACAGCGCGGCATGACCGATAGCCAGTTCAATCTCGGCATGCTCTATGCCCGCGGCCTTGGCGTCGAACAGGATTTCGAAAAGTCCTATAAGTGGTTCTCGCTCGCCGCCAAGCGCGGCGACGCGGATTCGGCCAAGGCCCGCGACGATATCGCCAAATCCCTGACTGCGGATGCCGTCAGCCGCATCACTGCCGAAGTCGATGCCTGGAAGGCCGAGCCGATCGAGCTCGAAGCCAACTTTGCACCCATCGGCACCTGGATGAAGGATTTCAATCCCGGCGATGCGATCACGAGCAAAGAGGTGATCGCCCGCGTCCAGGAAGTGCTGACGCGCCTCGGCTACGATATCGGCAGCCCGGACGGCGTCGCCGGCCCCAAGACTGCCGAAGCGATCAAGACTTTTGAACGCGGCACCGGCATGAACGAAACCGGCAAGATCAATCCGCGGCTTCTGGCCGTGCTCGGCAGTCAACCTGTCTGAGGCGCAGCCAACAAAAAGCCCCGCGCAAGCGGGGCTTTTTGTATTGGCACGATGCTAAAATCCGCCGCCGGTCTTGAAGCCACCGTGTTTTCGCGTGCCTGCGCTGCCCGTGCGCGGTCGCGAAAATCCGCCACCACTGCTCGAGCCCCCGCCGCTCCAGCCGCCACCGAACCCACCGGGCGCCCGTGGCTTGCGATTGCCCGACGATCCACCGCCGCCGCCAAAGCTGTTGTCGGGCCAGTTGAAGCCGCCGCCGCCTTCCCAGGGCGAGCCGCCTTGCCGTGACGAAGAATTGCCCGCGCCCCATTCGCTCCCCGGCGTCCAGTTCTGGCTCTTGCGCCACTGGTCCCAATAGCTTGCCGCCGAAATGCCGCCGCGCAGGAAATCGTTGAGCAGATCGCCCACGAGCCTATCCTCGCGAAAGGTCGAGCGCGGATCGTCGAACCGCTGCTTCTTGAATTCCCACTGGATGTCTTCGAGCTCACGCCGCCGCGCCGCAAGCGTCCGGGCGCGATCGCGAAGGTCGCGGCTTTCTTCTTCTTCTTCGCGCATGCGTGTGCGCGCATCATCGATCTGGGCAACGATCGTATCGTCCTGACCAGTGCGCGTGCGGCGCGCTTCGGCGAGAAGCGTCTGGATATCTTCTTGTCCCAAGGCAGCGGCGAGCGCGGCCGCGGCCGAACTCAGCACGGGATTGTCGCTGCCATTGAGGTCCTGCAGCGACTGGGCCGCGGCATCGCGCTTGTCTTCGGCTTCGACGATTGCGGCATCGATCGCATCGACATCGGCCTGCGCCTTTGCCCGCGCTTCGCGCAGCGGTTTGCCGCCGGCCGCATCCGCCGCGGCATCGGCAAAAGCGGCGAGCTCGCCTTCTGCTGCTTCCGCGCCCGCCGCTTGCCGCTCGGCATGTTCGCGAAGGCGAAGCGGGATATCGTTGAGCATGGCATAGTTTGGCCGTGCCTTGGCAAAGCCGACAAGCCCCGCAACGAGGCCATCGAGATAGCGCGTGAGATTGCCGCCACGATAGGCGCTGGTCCCAAAGCCATTGTCCCAGAGATAGATGAAGAGCGGATCGTCGCGATAGGGTTTGCCCTTTTCCTCGCGATCGGCTTCCGCCTGCTTGGTCTTGTCGAGCGATTGATCGGCAATTTCGGCTAGTGCCGCTGCGGCCGTGCGTTTCTCGATATAGGCCGGATCAGCCTCGAGCCGCACTGCGACCTCTTTGAGAAGCGCGTCGAGCGCCTGCTGTTTTTCAGCCAGCACGGCGACGGCATTGGCGCGCCGCTCGATCAGCGACACGCGCCCGGCCTCAAAGCCGTCGAGCGTCTTCTGTGCGCCTTCGATAGCCTTACCATGCGTTTTCAGCGTCTCGCGGGCGCGCACTTCGGCACTCGAAATCCGTCCGTCCAGTTCGCGCTGGATCGATGGGTCGAGCCGCAATTGCGCAAGCTGGCGGAACAGCTCCGCCTCGCTTTCCTTGACCTTGGCGATGACTTCGGAGGAGCGCGCCAGCCGGCGGGAGATTTCATCTTCTTCGCGGCGAATATCGCGCATTGCCTCTTCAAGGCTGGCGAGAGCCTGTGGACCGCCTATGCTCATGCCATCACCACTGCGTCACGGTGCCCTTGAGCACCGGCATCTGATATTCCACCTCGAGGAAACCGTCCGATTTCCGGCCCACTTCATTGGCCTGGATGATGCCATCGTCGCGCTTGTCGGCGGCGACAGCATTATAGACGCCTTCCGAGACGCGCTGGCCCCATTGCGCAACGACCTCGGTCTTGCCAGTTTCCTCGTTGAGAATGGGCAGGCTCAAAACCTTGCCATCGGGATCGATGGCTTCGACGACGAGATAATAATTGGTCGCGTCGGTGTTAATTTCCGGAAAGGTCCAAAAGCCCGATTGAACGTCGGAGCGATTGACGACCTGCACCACGTATTCCTGGCGGAGTTGATCGCGTAGTGCCGTAAGCCGCGCGACGATATCTTCGGCGCCAGTGCGATTGCCTTCGGCCGCAAAAGCCTTGCCGCGGCTGACGAGGCTATCGGCCTGCACGACGGCCTGCTGCACCTTGGTCTCATCGAATATGGTCTTGTAGAGAGCATCCATCTGGGCCGGTAGGCCCTCGCTCAGTTCCACCTGATCCTGATGAGCGCGACCTTCCGCGAAGGGTCGCACGACCCCGAAATAGCCAATGGCAAGGACTACAATCACGCCCACGACGATAAGGGCAGGGCGCCCCCAGCGCTTGCGGCTGACATAGAGGCGCGCCAGCGTCGTCTTGAAGCTTGGCGATGGCGGGTCATAGGCAAAGCGGCTTTCGGCCAGCGCCTCGACGCCTTGCTTGAGGATGTGATCGGGCACTTCGATCCCCTGCTGGCGATAGATCTCGCGCAGGCGTTCGATTAGCTGCGCTTCGCGCGCCGCGCCGTCGAGTTCGCGCACAGCCAGATCCTGTCGATGGCGCAGTGTGTCCACCACGTCCATCGCCAGCATGACTTCATCGAGAGGGGCAGCCGTCTTGGCCGTCGCGTCACTCATCCTCTGGGCCTATGTCTCCACCGGGCCCGATCAGTTCTTGGTTTCAAGCAGCAGGGCATTGCCCTCGGCCGCTAGCGTTGCGAGTCGGCGCTTGCCATCCTCGACGGCATCGCGGATTTCGGCCGAATTCTTGGTCGAAGCCACGCGCATCTCGTTGATGATCGTGCGGCTCTTTTCTTGGAAATTGACGACGCTATCGACGAGCTTTTTCACCGCATCGGCGCGCACCGTCGGACCATAGCCAGCCCTGACTGCTTCTTCCTGCACCTTGTCGCCGATCTCGGAGAGCGTTTCCAAGCTCTTGGACATCCCTTCCTTCATCGCGTTCAGCGTCGCGGTCGATTCATGGAGGCCGAACATGCCGGTGAACGAGGCGGAGAGTGCGGTGAGCACCGTCTCATTGGTCGAAAAGAACGAGATCGACTGCTGATAGACGCGCTCCTTGGCATTGGTCGTCTGCATCAGCCGCGCCATCACCACTTCCGAGGTGTTGTAGGAAATGGTCAGGTTGTCCGAGAGGTCCTTGGCAATCTGATAGCGCTTTTCTTCATTCTGCATGTCGCGCAGTTTTTCGTCGCGCGCCATTTCAAGACGGGCGCGATCAGCCGGCGCCGTACCGGCAAACCCCGTCACTTCGTTAGAAGCGGCCTGGAGGATGTTCTTCTTTTCCTCTAGGCGCTTTTCAGCGACCGCCAGCACTTCAAGCGCCATGACTTCCGATTGCTTAAGCGCCCCGCGGAAATCGCGATAGGCTTCCAAAATCGTCTGTTCGCGATCGATCTGATCCTTGGTGTCCTTGGTGACATCGAGATAGGTGTCGCGGATCTTATTGAAGCGCGTCGCGATATCGCCGCGGCTCACCTTCATCCAGACGTTCGATGCGCGCTCGAGCAGGTCGAGCTTATTGTCTTCCAACTGGTCGACCATGCTCTTGGCATCGTCGCGAATGGAATCAAAGCCCTTGGTGATCTCTTCGTAGCGCTCGCCGATCTTCATGGCGGCGACCTGTTCGCGCACCACTTCGTTGAAGGCGCTCGCCTGGGAGAGCGTGCGGCCGATCAGGATGACGCGCGTTTCGTCGAGTTCGGTAATCTGTTGCAAGAGGCCCGTGATTGGCTGCTCGCCCTGGTTTTCCGGCCAGATGCCGAGGTCGCGGATGGCGTTGACGGCCTTGTCCAGATATTGCAGCGGCCGTTCCGTCACGGCACTGGTCGTGGTCTGCGGCGCGGTGGTCACTTGGTCGGTCATCGATCGCTCCCTGTGCATTTGGCGGCCCATCGAGGCCGTGGGGTGCCCATGCACCCTAGATTGCGCGGGAAGCCTCCGCTGACAATTGCATCGCCTCGCTCCCGCAACTATTTAGTCCATATTGGTGCGAAAAAGCCGCACGTAAAGACTGGGGTCTGCGACGATGATTTTGCCCAATTTTGCCAATCCACAAAAACGTCTTCGCGACGCGGTTTCCGCCTGATGGAGTTCGGTGGCCGCTATCTCATGTCCGCTCCGCGCACCCGCATCTGGGAGGCGCTGAACGACCCCGCCATGCTCAAGGCTGCTATCCCCGGCTGCAGCCATATCGGCTGGTCCGGCGAAAACGCGCTCGACCTTGAGATCAAGGTCAATCTCGGCGTCATGCACCCAACCTTTAAAGGCGAGCTGACGCTGTCCAATATCGTCCCGGCCGAGAGCTACACATTGTCTGGTCGTGGCAAGGGCGGCTTCATGGGTCTCGCCGAAGGCAGCGCCGATGTCACGCTCGCCGATGACGGCCCCAACACCATCCTCACCTTCACCGCCAATGGCGGCGCGTCGGGCCAGATCATGAAGCTCGGCAAGGCGCTGATTGGCAATTCGGCCCAGCGCATTATCGATGGCTTCTTCGAGCGGTTCGGTGCTGCGGCCGGTGTCGAGGTCACCCCGCTGCCGCGCGCTTAACCCGGCATTTACCCTAAGATTTGATTGCCGCGGCGCAGCCACATTCCAGCCCCGGCCCGTGCGTTAGAGACACGCCCATCAACCATTTGCAATTTGTCTCAAAATGAATATGACCAGCCAAACGCGTGACGGCATCGCGCTTTATCTCATTGCCGCAGTGGCCGTTCTCTGCGTGCTTTATGCCGATGTCGATCTCGGCACGCTGTTCCACGCGATCCTTGCGCGGTGGTAGTCATTTCCTCGTCGCGCTCGGGTGACAGAATATGTCCCCGAGAATTTTGACCATCCGGAAAAATAATAGCCGATCCCTCTTGCGGGGCGGGTCATTCAACGATTTTATTCTTTGTTAGGACATTGGGACTGGCCCCGAGGGGGTGCCAGGCCACACGATGTCAGACAGGGAGACTAAATCCATGAATTTCTCGACCCTCACCAAGGCTCTGTCCGGTGGTCTTGCTCTCAGCGCGATCCTGACCGGTGTGGCCTTGGCCGATCCGGCCGTGATCTATGACCTCGGCGGTAAGTTCGACAAGTCGTTCAACGAAGCGGCCTATAACGGCGCCGAAGCATGGAAGGCCGCCACCGGTGGTAGCTTCCTCGATCTCGAACTGCAGAACGACGCGCAGCGCGAACAGGCCCTTCGCCGCTTTGCCGGCCAGGGTGCAAACCCGATCGTGATGGCCGGCTTCTCCTGGACTGCCGCGCTCACCGCCGTGGCGCCGGAATTCCCCGATACCAATTTCGTCGTGATCGACACCGTCGTCGACGCGCCCAACGTGCAGTCGATCCTTTTTGACGAGCACACCGGCTCGTTCCTCGTCGGCGTTCTCGCAGCCATGAAGTCCGAAACCGGCACCGTCGGCTTTGTCGGCGGCATGGACGTTCCGCTGATCCACAAGTTCTATTGCGGCTATGCCCAGGGCGCCAAGGCTGCGAACCCGGACATCAAGCTGATCGAAAACTACACCGGCACCACGCCTGCCGCCTGGAATGACCCGGTCACCGCCGGCGAACTCGCCAAGGCTGCCGTCGATGCCGGCGCTGACGTCGTCTACGCAGCCGCCGGTGGTTCGGGCCTCGGTGTTCTCCAGGCCATGAAGGATGCTGGCAAGTTCTCGATCGGTGTCGATAGCAACCAGAACTACCTCCAGCCCGGTTCGGTCCTGACCTCGATGCTCAAGCGCGTCGATGTTGCCGTCCAGAACGCACTGACCGAAGCTGCTGACGACGCGACCTTCAAGCCAGGCCTCACGGTTCTCGGCCTTGCCAATGATGGCGTCGGCTATGCGGTCGACGATAACAACAAGGACCTGCTCACGCCCGAAATGATTGCGGCGGCCGAAGACTACAAGGCGAAGATCATCGCCGGTGAAGTCACCGTCCACGACTACACCACCGACTCGGCTTGCCCGCTCTAAGCGCTCGGCATGAGTGAGAACACCATGAACACGCAGCGGCCGGAAACGGCCGCTGTACCTCAACCGGCCAATGGCTGGGCGATCGAGCTTGAAAAGATCAACAAGCGGTTCGGCGCGGTTCACGCCAACAAGGACATCGATCTGAAAATTGCACGCGGCACCATCCACGGCATCGTGGGTGAGAATGGCGCGGGCAAATCCACGCTCATGTCCATCCTCTATGGCTTCTACACGGCCGACAGCGGCACGATCCGTGTCAATGGCGCCGAAGCCAATATCGCCGACAGCCGGCAGGCGCTCGCGCTCGGCATCGGCATGGTGCACCAGCATTTCATGCTGGTCGATAATTTCTCGGTCCTCGAAAACATCGTGCTCGGCGCCGAAGATTCCGGCTTCCTCAAGCCCAGCCTCAATCGTGCCCGCAAGGAACTCGATCGGCTCGAAAAGGAATATGCGCTCGAAGTCGATCCCGATGCCATTATCGAGGATATTTCCGTCGGCCAGCAGCAGCGCGTCGAAATCCTGAAGGCGCTCTATCGCGGCGCCGAAACCCTCATTCTCGACGAGCCCACCGGCGTCCTTACCCCCAAGGAAGCCGACGACCTCTTCCGCGTTCTCGAAACGCTCCGCGCCCAGGGCAAGACGGTGATCCTCATCACCCATAAGCTGCGCGAGATCATGGCCATCACCGATAATGTCTCGGTCATGCGCCAGGGCCAGATGGTCGCAACCGTCAAGACCAGCGAAACCAGCCCAGAAGAACTGGCCGAACTCATGGTCGGCCGCCGCGTGCTCCTCCGCGTCGACAAGACCGCCGCCAATCCGGGCAAGACCCTCCTCGAAGTCCAGAATCTCGTCGTCGCCGACGATATGGGCGTCCCCCGCGTCAAGGATGTTAGCTTTGCCATTCGTGCCGGCGAAATCGTCGGCATTGCGGGCGTCTCCGGCAATGGCCAGTCAGAACTCCTCGAATCCATCACCGGCATGCGCGATCAGAAATCGGGCACGGTCATCCTCAACGGCAAGCCACTCTCGCTCGAAGGCGATGATGGCGCAGCCCGCGCCCGCCAGGCCGGCCTCGCCCACGTGCCTGAAGACCGCCAGCGCATGGGCCTCGTCACGACTTTCCAGGAATGGGAAAACGCCATTCTCGGCTATCACGACAAGCCCGCCTATGGCTCCGGCGCCTTCCTCGATATCGCCGCCGCCAAGAAAGCCGCCGCCGATCAGGTCAAGCTTTTCGACGTCCGTCCGGCCAATATCAATCTGAAATCATCGCTCTTTTCCGGCGGCAATCAGCAAAAGATCGTCCTTGCCCGCGAAATGGAGCAGGACCCCGATGTGCTGATCATCGGCCAGCCGACCCGCGGCGTCGATATCGGGGCCATCGAATTCATCCACAATGAAATCATCAAGATGCGCGACGAGGGCAAGGCGATCCTCCTCGTCTCTGTCGAGCTCGATGAAATCCGCTCCCTCGCCGATCGCATCCTCGTCATGTTCGATGGCGTCATCGTCGGCGAAGCCGATCCAGCCACGGCCACCGAAGGCGAACTCGGCCTGATGATGGCCGGCATCAACAAGACCGCGCCCCGCACCATCGGCATAGCCGAACAGGGACCTCTTCCATGAGCGCAAGCAGACCTCTTCCGCGCTGGGCTGATATTGCCCTCCTGCCGGCCCTAAATCTTCTTCTCGCCTTCCTTGTCTCGGGCCTTGTCGTGCTGCTCGTGGGCGAAAATCCGTTCCACGCCATTCAGGTCATCCTTTATGGCGCCTTCGGCTATGGCGATGGTTTTGGCTACACGCTCTATTATGCCACCAATTTCATCTTCACCGGGCTTGCGGTGGCTGTCGCCGCCCATGCCGGGCTCTTCAATATCGGCGGCGATGGCCAGGCCTATGTGGCGGGCCTCGGCGCCGTCGTCGTTGCGCTGGCGCTCGACCAGACCCATTGGCTCATCGCCATGCCGCTCGCCGTCATCGCGGCCGGCGCCGTCGGGGGCTTCTGGGCTTTCGTGCCCGGCTGGCTCCAGGCCAAGCGCGGCAGCCACGTCGTCATAACCACCATCATGTTCAATTTCATCGCCTCGGCGCTGATGGTCTACATGGTCAATCGCGTGCTCAAACCCGCTTCGACCATGGCCCCGGAGTCCGAAACCATCGAAGTCGCCGGCCGCGTGCCGCAGCTTCGCCAGTTCTTCTCCTTCTTTGGCTATTCGCCGGTCAATCTCTCGATCGTCATCGCCATTGCGGCTCTGATCGGGGTCTATATCCTGATCTGGCACACCAAGTTCGGCTATGCCATGCGCGTCCTCGGCGCCAATCCGACGGCCTCGCGCTATGCCGGTATTTCAAATTCGAAGATGATCATGATCACCATGACCATTTCCGGCGCCCTCGCCGGCATGGTGGCGATCAATGAAGTCATGGGCGTGCAAAATCGTCTCGTGCTCGATTTCGTCGCCGGTGCAGGCTTTGTCGGTATCGCCGTCGCGCTTATGGGCCGCAATCACCCGATCGGCATTGCGCTCGCCGCCATTCTTTTTGGCGCGCTTTATCAGGGCGGGCAGGAATTGCAGTTCGTCATTCCCGGCATTACCCGCGAAATGATCGTCGTGATCCAGGCCTTGGTCATTCTCTTTACCGGCGCCATGGAAGGGCTTTTCCGCACCTCGCTCGAGCGCGCCTTCATGCTGCTCTCGCCCGAGCAGAAATCCGAAGCCATTGCGGTCTCGACCGCCAAGCCGGAGAGCTGAGATGGATCTCGCCGTCATTCTCTCCGTCCTCGATGCCACGATCCGTCTCTCGACGCCGCTCCTCCTCGCCTGCTTGGCGGGGCTCTATTCGGAACGAGCCGGCATTTTCGATATTGGCCTCGAAGGCAAGATGCTCGCCGCGGCCTTTGCGGCCGGCGCCGTCGCCGCCATTTCCGGCTCCGCTTGGCTCGGCCTCATGGCCGGCATGGCCGTTTCGCTAGCAACGACGCTCTTGCAGGGTGCAGCCGCCATCACGCTCAAGGGCAATCAGTTGATTGCGGGCGTCGCCATTAACATGCTCGCGGCCGGCATGACGACCTTCCTCGGTCAGACATGGTTCAGCCAGGGCGGCCGCACGCCAGCACTCTCCGAAGGCGGCCGCTTCTCGCCCATCACGTTGCCCTTCGCCAATGAACTCGCGGGCGTGCCCATTCTCGGCCCGATCTATTCCGAGCTGATTTCGGGCCATTACCTTCTGGTCTATATCGCCTTTATAATGGTGGCAGTGACGGCCTTCGTGCTCTACCGTACCCGCTTCGGCCTACGCCTCCGCGCAGTCGGCGAAAATCCCAAGGCCGTCGACACCGCTGGCATTTCGGTGGTCAAGCAGCGCTATCAGGCCATCATCATCACCGGCCTTCTCTGCGGCCTCGCCGGGGCTTATTTCTCGATCGCCCAGGGCTCGGGCTTTGGCAATAACATGACCGCCGGCAAGGGCTATATCGCCTTGGCCGCGCTGATCTTTGCCAAGTGGAAGCCGGTGCCCGCCATGTTCACCTGCCTCCTCTTCGGCTTCCTCGATGCGCTGCAAATCCGCCTGCAGAATTTCGAGCTGCCAGTCATCGGCGTCGTCCCCGTCCAGGCCATCCAGGCTTTGCCCTATGTTCTTACAGTCGTGCTCCTCGCCGGCTTCATCGGCAAGGCAGTCGGCCCCAAGGCAGGCGGCGTGCCCTATACGAAGGAGCGCTGAGGGAGGCTGGGACGTGCTTCACCTCTCCCTTTGGGGAGAGGTCGCCGCAAAGCGGCGGGTGAGGGGGGCCTTCGGCACCCACATCGAAAGGCCCCCTCACCCGGTTTGCTTCGCAACCCGACCTATCCCCCAAAGGGAGAGGTGAAGAAGCAGCAGAGGAGAACAAACAAATGACCACCACCAACGAATCCCTCTTCGCCGCCGCCGAAGCCATCCGCGCCAAGGCCTATGCGCCTTATTCCAATTTCCATGTTGGCGCCGCCATCCTCGCCGATGACGGCAAGATCTATTCCGGCTGTAACATCGAAAACGCCGCCTATCCGCAGGGCAATTGCGCTGAGACCTCAGCCATCGCCGCCATGATCGCCGGCGGCGCCCGCCGCATTACCCGCATCTATGTCACCGGCCCCGGCCAAAGCCCCGTCACCCCCTGCGGCGGCTGCCGCCAACGCATCCGCGAATTCGCCGATCTCGATGTGGAAGTGATCTCGCACGGCGTGGATGGATCGCCGCTGGTGCAGACGCTGGGGCAGCTCTTGCCGCACAGCTTTGGGCCGGAGTTTTTGGGCTTAGAGCCGGCCGCAGGCAAATTCACTCCGGTGGAGTGAATTTAGGCGAGAAGGCCGCGAGCGCTATGCGCGAGTGGCGGGGTAAACAAGCTATGCCAAAGAAGAAAGCCGAGAGGCAAAAATGACCAAAGCCGCCAAAACCATTCGCAAGATCGCCGGTGAAGAACCCATTGTCGCCGCGCTGACCCTTGGCTCTGGCCTCTCGGCCATTGGTGATCTGCTCGAAGACAAGGTCACCATTCCCTATTCCGAGCTCAAGGATTTCCCGGGTGCCGGCGTCTCCGGCCACGGCCGCGATCTGCTGATAGGCACGATGAGCGGCAAGCGCATCGCCATCCTCACCGGCCGCGAACACTATTATGAGCATGGCAATGCCGCCGCCATGCGTCCCGCGCTCGAAACCATGGCCGAGCTTGGCGCCAAGACGCTGCTCCTCACCAATTCCGCCGGTTCGCTCGACGAAAATCTCCGTCCCGGCGATCTCATGCTGATCTCCGATCACATCAACTATGCCGGCATGAACCCGCTGATCGGCGAGCCGACCGACCGCCGTTTTGTGAACATGGTCGATTGCTACAATTCCGCTCTGCGCGCCAAGGCCAAGGCGGCGGGCGAAAGGCTCGGTATCAAGGTCGGGGAGGGGATCTACCTCTGGTATTCCGGCCCGAGCTTTGAAACCATCGCCGAAATCCAGATGGCCATCCGCCTCGGCGCCAATGCCGTTGGCATGTCGACTGCTCCGGAAGTGATCCTCGGGCGCTTCTTGGGGCTAAAAGTCTGGGCTTGCTCGTCCATCACCAATATGGGCGCCGGCCTTTCGAACGAGAACATCAGCCATGAGCATACCAAGACCATGGCGGTGCAAGGGGCGGCCAAGCTGCAAAAGCTGATCCCGGCCCTGGTGGAGGAGCTATGAGTCTCAAGGTCGTCGACAATAGCGGGAGCAGCCAGGCGCCCGCGCACAAGCGCAATCCCGGTTATCCGCTCGATCTCGATTGGGTAGAGCGCGTTCGCATGAACCGCTCGGCTCTCGAACGCCGCGCCGGCTCCATCGGCGCGCGCCGCACGGTCAAGAAGGACTATCAGCTCGCCTGGCTCCTCAAAGCCATCACGCTGATCGACCTGACGACGCTCAATGCCGACGACACGCCCGGCCGCGTCGAGCGCCTCTGCGCCAAGGCGCGCAATCCGCTCCGTGCTGAAATCGTCGACAAGCTCGGGGTCAGGGATCTGCGCATCCTCCCCGGCGCCGTCTGCGTCTACCACACCTTCGTCAAGACCGCGGTCGACGCGTTGGAGGGCAGTGGCATTCCCGTCGCCGCCGTCTCTACTGCCTTCCCCCATGGCCTCGCCCCCGTCGACAACAAGATTGCCGAGATCGAAGCCTCGGTTAAAGACGGCGCCAAGGAAATCGACATCGTCATCGAACGCGGCATGGTTCTGCGCGGCGATTGGCAGGCGCTTTACGACCAGGTCCGCGCCTTCCGCAAAGCCTGCGGCGACGCTCACATCAAGACCATTTTGGGCACAGGGGAACTCGCGACCCAGACCAATATCGCCAAAGCCTCGCTCGTTTGCATGCTGGCCGGCGCCGATTTCATCAAGACCTCGACCGGCAAGGAAAAGGTCAACGCCAATCTCGTCACCTCGCTGACCATGATCCGCATGATCCGCTGGTTCAATGAAGAGACCGGCATCGAGATCGGCTACAAACCAGCCGGCGGCATTGCGACCGCGGGCGACGCGCTCAAATATATGGCGCTTATGAAAGAGGAACTGGGGACCCATTACCTAAATCCCCATTTATTCCGTTTCGGCGCTAGCGGATTGTTAACGGATATAGAACGTCAGCTTGAGCACGGGTTAACCGGCCACTACGCCGCCGACTACCGCCAGCCGATGGTGTGAGGCCACAAATGAACAAGATCGCACAAATCTTCGAAACCCTCGAATACGGCCCCGCACCCGAAACTGCCGACCAGGCAAATGCCTGGCTCGACAGCAAAAATCGGAATTTTGGCCACTTTATCGATGGCGCATGGACCGCTCCCGGCAAGACCCTTGCCTCGACCAATCCGGCAACAGGCGAAAAACTCGCTGAAATCACCGACGGCACCTCTGCCGACGTCGATTTAGCCGTCGCCGCCGCCCGCGCCGCCTTCCCACTATGGAGTGGGCTAAGTGGCTATGAGCGCGGGAAATTTTTGTATTCCATCGCCCGCATGATCCAGAAGCACAGCCGGCTCTTTGCCGTGCTCGAAACCATGGACAACGGCAAGCCAATCCGCGAAAGCCGCGACGCCGATATCCCCTTGGTAGCACGGCATTTTTATCACCACGCCGGCTGGGCCACGCACCTCGAACGCGAATTCCCAGACCATGTCCCCTACGGCGTTTGCGGCCAAATCATCCCGTGGAATTTCCCGCTGCTGATGCTGGCCTGGAAGATCGCACCGGCTCTCGCCGCCGGCAACACGGTGGTGCTGAAGCCCGCCGAGTTCACCTCGCTCACCGCACTGCTTTTCGCTGAAATCTGCGAACGCGTCGGCCTTCCCAAGGGCGTCGTCAACGTCGTCACGGGCGAAGGCGATACTGGCGCGGCGCTGGTAAACCATTCTGATGTCGACAAAATCGCCTTCACCGGCTCGACCGAAGTGGGAAAAATCATCCGCGCCGCTACGGCCGGGACCGGCAAGGGTCTCTCGCTCGAACTTGGCGGCAAATCGCCCTACATCGTCTTCGAAGATGCCGATCTCGACTCGGCGGTTGAAGGTTTGGTGGAAGCGATATGGTTCAACCAGGGCCAGGTGTGCTGCGCCGGCTCGCGCCTTCTGGTCCAAGAATCCATCGAGGAACGCTTCATCGCCAAGGTGAAGAAGCGCATGGTAAATCTCCGCGTCGGTGATCCCCTTGATAAATCAGTCGATATCGGCGCGCTGGTTGCCCCGGTGCAGGTCGACCGCATCCGCGACCTGATGAAAAAGGGCGTTGCCGAAGGCGCGGTGGTCTACGAGCCCGATGGCACAGTACCGGCCAATGGCTGCTTCCTGAAACCGGCCCTCGTCACCAATGTCTCCCCCGCTAACACTCTTGTGGCAGAAGAGATTTTTGGCCCCGTTCTGGTCGCCATGAGCTTCCGCACGCCCGAGGAAGCCGTGGCTCTCGCGAACAATACGCGCTATGGCCTCGCCGCGACGCTCTGGAGCGAGAACATCAATCTCGCGCTCGATATCGCACCCAAGCTCAAGGCCGGCGTCGTCTGGATCAACGGCACCAACCAGTTCGATGCAGCCGTCGGTTTCGGCGGATATAAAGAATCCGGTTTCGGTCGCGAAGGTGGCCGCGAGGGGATGGGCGCTTACTTGAAACCCAAGTTGGAAAAGGCGCTCCACCCGGCTCCTGCGGCGACGTCGGTTCCTGCCAAGGCGGCAAACCCGCTCGATGCCGAACATCTCGACCAGACAGCCAAGATGTATATCGGCGGCAAGCAGGCACGGCCCGATAGCGGCTATAATCGGCCGGTCCATGGCACTGACGGCGCGCTCGTCGGCGAAGTCGGCGATGGCAATCGCAAGGATATTCGCAATGCCGTCGAAGCGGCTCGCGCCGCGCTTGGCTGGGGCACGACTGCAGCGCATTCCCGCGCGCAGATCCTCTATTTCCTTGCCGAAAATCTCGACTATCGCCGGGACGAATTCGCGGCGCGCATCAAGGTGCAGACCGGCGATGACGGCTCCAAGGAAGTCGCTCAGTCCGTCGAGCGCCTGTTCGCCTTTGCTGGCTGGGCCGACAAATATGATGGGGCGGTGCACAACCCGCCCATGCGCGCCGTTGCCGCCGCCATGGTCGAGCCGCTTGGCGTGATCGGCGTGGTTGCTCCAACCTCGCGCCCGCTGCTCGGCTCGATCGCGCTGATCGCTCCAGCGCTCGCCATGGGGAATACCGTCGTGCTAGTGCCTTCGGAGGGCTCGCCGCTGTCGATGACCGATTTTTACCAGGTGCTCGAAACCTCCGACATGCCTTCTGGCGTCGTCAACATCGTCACCGGTGAAAGTGTCAGCCTTGCCAAGACCTTGGCTGAGCACGATGGTGTCGATGGGCTCTGGTTCGCCGGTTCTGCCGAAGGCTCTGCCATGGTCGAAAAGGCGTCGGTGAGCAATCTCAAGCAGACCTGGACGAGCCGCGGGCTCTACTATGATCTTGCCGATCAGCGCTTTGCCGGGGACTATTTCCTCGGTAAGGCGACGCAGGTGAAGAACGTCTGGATTCCATACGGGGCGTGAGCCCAAGTCACCCCCTCCCAGCCTCCCCCTGATAGGGGGAGGGGCGCGTCGGTTCTTGCCGAACCATCGAGACGACCTCTAGGCTATTCCTCCCCTAGTAGGGGGAGGTTAGGTGGGGGTAATTCTTCAGAGCTGAAAGCCATCCAATGGTCTTCCTCCCCCAAGAAGTGATCCTGAAAAAGCGCAATGGCGAGAAACTTCCCAAGGAAGACATCGCCCGCTTCATCGTCGGCTTTGCCGAAGGGACGGTGTCCCATGCGCAGGCGGCCGCTTTTGCCATGGCGGTCTATTTTCGGGATATGAGCATGGATGAGCGCGTCGCGCTGACGCTCGCCATGCGCGATTCCGGAAGCGTGCTCGATTGGTCCGATCTCGATGGTCCGGTCGCGGACAAGCATTCGACCGGCGGCGTGGGCGACAATGTTTCGCTGATGCTTGCGCCGATCCTTGCCGCCATCGGCATCTATGTGCCGATGATTTCCGGCCGCGGCCTGGGCCACACGGGCGGTACGCTCGATAAATTCGATTCCATTCCCGGCTATCAGACCCAGCCCGACAATACGCTCTTCCGCAACGCGGTGCAGCAGGCCGGCTGCGCCATTATCGGCCAGACCGCCGATCTCGCGCCAGCCGACAAGACGCTTTACGCCATTCGCGACGTGACCGGAACGGTCGAATCCATCTCCCTGATCACCGCATCGATCCTGTCGAAGAAACTGGCTGCAGGCCTTGGAGCATTGGTGCTCGACGTCAAGACGGGTTCTGGCGCCTTCATGCCGACCCTCGAAGCATCCCGCGATCTCGCCAAAAGCCTGGTGGATGTGGCCAATGGTGCCGGCCTCAAGACCGGCGCTTTGATTACCGATATGAACCAGCCTCTGGCGAGTGCTGCGGGCAATGGCCTCGAGATGCGCAATGCCGTCGAATTTCTGACGGGTAAGCACCAGGACCGGCGCCTTCGCGAAGTGACACTTGCCTTGTCGGCGGAAATTTCCCTGATGACCGGAATGGCGGAAACGTCTGCCGCCGCTCGCAAAAAAGTGGAAGTCGCCCTCGATAGCGGCAAGGCGACGGAGCACTTTTCGAAAATGGTTTCTGTGCTGGGTGGCCCGGCCGATTTCGTCGAGCGCATGGATGAGCATCTGCAGCCGGCGCCGATCGTTCGCGACGTTCTCGCGGGAGGCCGCGGCACGATCGCCGAGATCAATACGCGCGGCGTCGGCATGGCGGTTGTCGCCCTTGGTGGCGGTCGGGCAACGCCGACGGACGCCATCGATCATCGGGTGGGGTTCGATCGCCTGCTTGGTCTTGGCGCGGAAGTCGAACCAACTACCCCGATCGCCCGCATCCACGCCGCCGATGAAGCTTCGGCAGCCGATGCCGAAGCGCGTCTGCGCTCTGCCTATTTCGTCGGCTCCGGCGCGCCAAAATTCGCATTGATCGCCGACCGCATCACCGCCACGGAGTAAGCCCATGCCACGCGCAATTGTCTGCCTTCTCGACAGTGTCGGCATTGGCGGCTCGCCTGATGCCAATCAATATGGCGACCAGGGCGCCAATACGGTCGGCCATATCGCCGAATGGGCCGCCGAGGGCAGGGCGGACAGAGCCGGCCTCCGTTCCGGTTCGCTCAATGTGCCGAACATGGACGCCATGGGCCTTGGGGCAGCGATCAAACTGTCCACGGGCAGCCTGCCACCCAATCTCAGCGATGTGCCAAAGGGCGGCCGGTTCGGCGTTGGTCGTGAGATCTCGCGCGGCAAGGATACGCCATCGGGGCATTGGGAAATCGCCGGCGTGCCGGTGCCTTTCGATTGGGGCTATTTTCCACAATCCGAACCAACCTTTCCGCCGCACCTGATCGAAGAATTTGTTCGACGCGCTGAGCTCCCCGGCATTTTGGGCGACAAGCATGCTTCGGGTACGGACATCATCGCTGCGCTCGGCGAAGAGCATATCCGCACCGGCAAGCCGATCTGCTACACCTCGATCGATAGCGTCTTCCAGATAGCGGCGCATGAAAGCCACTTTGGGCTCGAGCGGCTCTACGAGATCTGCAGACAAGCCTTCGAACTGACGGCGCCGCTCAATATCGGTCGCGTCATCGCTCGGCCGTTCGTTGGCGACACCCCGGACACGTTCAAGCGCACCGGCAATCGTCGTGATTTCGCCATTCCGCCACCAGAACCAACATTGCTTGATCGCAATCAGGCGGCCGGCAATCAGGTCTATGCGGTTGGGAAAATTTCGGACATTTATGCCGGTTCCGGCGTGACCCACAAGATCAAGGGGACCGGGATTCCGCAGTTGTTCGACAAGACGCTCGACGCCATGGAAATGGCCGCAGACCGCGCTTTCATAATGACCAATTTCGTCGATTTCGATTCTGAGTATGGTCATCGCCGGGATGTGCCGGGTTATGCCGCGGCACTCGAATTGTTCGATGCGCGGCTGCCCGAACTGATCGCCAAGATGCGTTACGACGATCTGCTCGTCCTGACGGCTGACCACGGCAATGATCCGACGTGGCCGGGCACCGATCACACGCGCGAACAGGTGCCGATCCTCGTCTTTTCCCCAGCCCTCCCCAAAGGAGAGATTGGCATTCGCTCCACCTTCGCAGATATTGGGGAAAGCATAGCCGCATGGCTCGGGCTGGCGCCCGGCCGCCACGGCAGGTCCTTCCTGTAACCGAGAGAGATGATCGATATGAGCAAAGTCGTGGGCAATGTCACAGTCATCGATCACCCGCTGATCCAGCACAAGCTGACGATCATGCGCAACAAGGAGACCTCCATCGCCGGTTTCCGGCGGCTGCTGCGCGAGATTGCTCACCTGATGTGCTATGAAGTGACGCGCGATCTGGAGCTTGAAATGATTCCGATCGACACGCCCATGGCGACGATGGATTCGCCTGCCATCAAGGGCAAGAAGCTGGTTTTCGCCTCAATCCTGCGCGCCGGTAACGGTCTTCTCGATGGCATGCTCGATCTCGTCCCAGCCGCGCGCGTCGCCCATATCGGCATCTATCGCGACCACGAGACGCTCGAGCCGGTCGAATACTACTTCAAGGCGCCATCCAACCTTGAAGACCGCCTGATCATCGTCGTCGATCCCATGCTGGCGACCGGCAATTCGGCCACGGCCGCGATCGAAAAGCTCAAGGAGCGCGGCGCCAACAATATCCGCTTTCTTTGCCTGCTCGCTGCGCCCGAAGGCATCGTCAATTTTGAGAAGGCACATCCGGATGTGCCGGTTTATACAGCCTCGATCGACAGCCATCTCAACGAGAAGGGCTATATCATTCCTGGTCTTGGCGACGCCGGCGACCGCATGTACGGCACGCGATAAGCTATGGCAAAACTCGCACATTCGATGATCCGCGTGCTCGATGAAGCGCGGTCTGTGGATTTTTATCGCCGCGCCTTTGGGCTCGAAATCGTCAACCGGATCGAATTTGCCGAATTCACGCTGGTCTATATGGCCCATGAACTCGATGGCTTCGAGCTGGAACTGACCATCAATCACGGCCGCGCCGAGCCCTATAATCTCGGCGACGGCTATGGGCATCTCGCAGTCGTCGTGGACAATCTGCAGGCCGAGCACGAGCGGTTCACGGCCGAAGGATTTACTGTCGGCAAGGTGGTGGATTTCAAGAACGGCAATGTGCCCGTCGCGCGCTTCTTCTTCGCGACCGACCCCGACGGCTACAAGATTGAAGTGATCCAGAAGGGTGGTCGCTTCCAATAAACGCCACAGATGAAAAACCCCGGATCGCTCCGGGGTTTCTTGTTATTTGGCCTTGAGCGGCAAGCCGAGGGCGATTAGCTCGGCGCGGAGGGCGACGGGATCCTTGAAGTGGATGCCGTGCATGCCGAACTTGCGGGCGGCGACGATATTGGGCTCGCTATCGTCGATGAAGACGCAGGAATCTGGCGCAAAGCCGTAGCGTTCGCAGAATACGCGATAGATGCGCGGATCGGGTTTAACGAGGCCTTCGAGGCCCGAAACGATGACGCCGTCGAATTTTTCGAGGAACGGCCATTCGCCAAGGCAGCTCACCCATTTTTCCCAGGAGAAATTGGTGATGGCGAAGGTTGGGACATCCTGCTCGATCAGCTCGTTGTGGATGTCGATCGTGCCGTGGATAAAGTCGCCGAGCGTTTCTTTCCAGCGGAGATCAAAGGCCTGGATTTCGCGCCAATATTTCGGAAACCGCGTGATCAGCTTGGCGACGCCTTCGGCGTAGATTTCGCCAGCGTCGAATTCGAGATTCCAATCGCCGGTGCAAATATTCTGGTGAAACCACAGCGCATCCTCCTCGCTCTCGAAGAGCTTGCGGAACAGATACATAGGGTTCCAGTCGACGAAAACGCCGCCCAGGTCGAAGACGGGGATAATTGTGTCGTTCATGCTCTTGATCGGTTCGAGGTGAAGCTCACCGCTTCTGGCATGTCGCGCTTGGGTCGGCAACCGCAGCCTGTCGGATCGAGCCTAGCTCAGATCGATCTTGCCGCCGAAGCGGGGCATGAAGAGGGCCGAGCGATTGAGATCGAAGGTGTCTTTGAAGACGATGCCGAGCAAGGGCTTATAGGCATAGCGCGCTTCAGAAGCGATCACCGTCTGACCCTTGGCAATGGCGACGGTTTCCGCCGGCAGCGTATAGGGCTGTCCCTTGGGGTGCTCGGCCACTGTCCCCGAATACTTGCCGTCGGCAAAACGAACCGACCAGAGGACCGTCGTCTGTCCGGTTGAAGAGACGGAAACCGCCGTTACCGTCTGCGTCAGGCCACTTATAACATAGGGCGACATGATGCTGGTCGCAGCGTCGAAATAGTCCTTCAACTGGTCGCTTGTGATCGTCTTATTGGCGCGCGCAACGAGGTCGCCCATGGCGCCAGACACCGTCTGGACCTTGCGATCGGCCGTAAGAAGGGACGCTGCCTCCGAGCAACCGACATAAAGCGTCAGCATAAGTGGCACGACCAGCGCAAATTCCACCGCCGCCGTGCCGGTCTCTTTGCGCCAGAAGTGCTGCAAATATCGGGTTAGCTTACCCATCAGAACGGCTCATTTCTGAAAACCGTCGCAGCGCCCATCAGCAGCCGGCCATCACCCAGCCGGTTATTGGCAAGCGGTGTCTGTAGGATAGAGGGGTAGCGATAGTAGACCTGAACCATGACGACGCCCGAAGCGCCCCCAGGCTGCCATTCGTCCGATTTGCTCCACTTGCAATTGGTTTTGCAATTGCGGTCGAGCGGCACCTCGTAATCAGCGGATTGGAAGGTATCGATCTGCCGGACGCTGACATACATGTCCGAACAATTGCCAAAGAGCCCGAACAATCGGCCGCATACATCTTTCTTGTAATCGGCAACGGTCCAGTTGCGGCGCTGCGCTTCGCCGGTGCGGATCAATCGGCTCGTATCCTGGACGCCGCTTTCGAGCACTTGTGCTGCAAGATAAGCGACCGAGGTTTCGAGAGTCGCTCCCAACAAGGCAAAGAAGATCGGCGCGAGCAGGGCGAATTCAACCGCGGTTGCGCCGCGCGAATCGCCAAAGAAGGATTTGCGTCGAAGACGTGTCATGCCTTTTCCACCCGGGCAAGCGGACATTTTCCGCTATGCGCTCTAAGTGAACCGGTTATGGCTAAAGCGTCGTTAGGATTGGTGAACCCAAACGCCGAATTCAGCTTCAGGGTTAAGCAGGGCTAAATCTAATTGCCAGTTGTCTGGATCAATTGCGACGACGCGAGCGCCTGGGTTGTGAAGGCATTGTCATCGCCGAGCATGATCGTCGGCTGGCAGACGGGGGCGCAGCTCAGAGTAGTGCGCGACTGCCCCTGATAGACCGTGGTCACACCGGCCTGCATCTGCACCACATCGATGAGTGTGTCGGCGATTGGTTCGCCATAAGCATCAAGAACGATGAGATTGGTCTGGCCATAGCTCTTGCCGGTCAGGATCAAGGTCTGCGGATCCTGGATGGTGACGTCGGCAATCCCAGGATTTCCAACGATCACCGTGGCGGCCGGTGCGCTCATGCGCAAAACCCGCGCCATGTTCACCTTCACGTCGATCGGCGCATTATCCATTGCCAAGGTCGGCGCAACTGTCGCGAGCAGAATGCAGAAGCCCGATAGGGCGATTTTGCGGAACATGGCACTCATCCGGCTCAAACTATCCACACCACCATCGGACGGAATGGTAAATACTTGGCAAACATCGGCCATTTCCCTGAGCGGGCGTCTCCGGTGCGTTCCGCTCAAGTTGTTGATAGGCGTAGCAAATGATGCCAAGTAGTTCCTGGCGGATATGGTTGTCTAAAATGCGATGCAATTCTTCAACATGTTGAAAACCATCACTTATTTTACGCCAAAAGCTCGCGTTCTGAGCCGCTCGATTAACGCAATGGCAATGAGTGGGGGCTAGTTTTGCCATATCTTCGCTGTGACCGGCCGTGAGGCGTCACGAGGACGTGTAAAAGGAGCCTGGGACATGAATATTTTGGCACGCTTCGCGCAGGACGAGTCCGGCGCAACTGCAATCGAGTACGGCCTCATCGCCGCACTGATCTCGGTCGTCATCATCGGCGCTGTCAGCGCTCTTGGCGGTCAATTGTTTACCGTTTTCAATAGCATCACGACCGAACTCGGCGGTACCGCTGCTACCCGCTAGAAAGCGACTCGCGCTTTGAATTAGGAAGGGGCTCTACGAGCCCCTTTTTTATTTTTAAACAATTCTAGTATCTCATGCGTCGATCGGGGGCGGTTGGTATGAAAATCTTCATCTTGGCACAGAGGCTATCGGTCGATCAGTCGGGCGCCACTGCTATTGAGTATAGTCTCATCGGCGCGCTTGTTTCAGTGGCGATTGTGGGCGCAGTGACTGCCCTCAACGGTACTATGGTCGATATGTACGAATATATCCGGAGCTTCCTCGTCCCTGTCCTGTCAGGCTCATGAGGACCCCATGGTGACCCTCGCACTCTTCTTGTTTCCGGCTTTTATGGCCTTTGCCGCATCGTCAGATCTGCTGGCGATGAAAATATCGAATAGGCTGGTGATCGCACTCACCGTGACCTTCTTTATCGTCGCTATCGCGGTTAATTTGCCTCTCGAGCAGATCGGCATGCATCTCTTGTGCGCGGCCGTTGTGCTGCTTTGTGCCTTCGTAATGTTCGCCTTTGGCTGGATAGGAGGCGGAGATGCCAAACTCGCTGCCGCCACGACCTTGTGGCTTGGTTTTGGCGTTACCTTGCCTTATCTGCTTTTCGCCGGGATGCTGGGCGGCCTTCTGACATTGCTTATTCTGAGCTTCCGGCGCCTTCCGCTGACTCCGCTCATTGCCCGCTGGGAATGGATTGCTCGTCTGCACGACAAGAAATCAGGCGTGCCCTATGGCATCGCCATGGCGGTTGCCGCGATCATGGTCTATTCCAACACAGTAATTTTCGAACGGCTTATTGCCTGAGCTAGCAGTGGTCTGATTACGCCTGCGAGAACAAAGCTAATGGCGGCAGGCAATTAAGATCTTGTTTACCTTGTGTTATAAGGCTCGATTAACCAAACTTTGACCCTTTGATCGCATAGTTACCCGGTGGAATTGGGCATTTGCCCAGCGTAACCGGAGTGGGTCATGAGACCAGCACGTATCATCCTGGTGGTAGTGGCCCTGGTCGCTGGCGGGCTCGCCGCTATTCTAGTTCTGCGTGGCGGACAGGCACCGTCGACGACCGAAGTCGTCACGCAGGTGGTCGAGGAAGCCAAGACCCAGATCCTCGTTGCCAAGGCACCGATCGGCGTGGGCGAAAGGCTCAAGCCGGAAAATGTCGAGTGGCAGGATTGGCCCGAAGGCGCCATTCGTCCCGAATATGTAACCGTCTCATCGATGCCGGATGCGCCCGCGACGCTAACTGGCGCCGTGGCGCGCTTTGAATTCTTTCCCGGCGAACCTATTCGCGAGCAGAAGCTCGTCAAATCCGATCAGGGTTATCTCTCGGCTGTTCTCGCTTCCGGCATGCGCGGCGTTTCGGTCGGCGTAACCGCAGTCTCGAGTGCCGGCGGGTTCGTCGTGCCAAACGATCATGTCGACGTTGTCCTGACGACCGCGACCAATGGCGGGCAGCAGTCGGAAGTCGTCCTCTCCAATGTCCGCGTGCTCGCGATCGGCAAACGCCTCGGCGAACTTGGTATGAGCGGCGGCGACGAAACGGGCGAGGCTGAAAGTCCAGCGCCGGAGCCGTTCGACAATAGCACGATCGCGACCCTCGAACTGACCCCGCCCCAGGCTGAAACCCTGATCAACGCCTCCATGCGCGGCCAATTGAGCCTCAGCCTTCGCTCGATCGTCGATTTCGGCAAGACCGCCGACGCCAAGCGGCCGGCGAGCGCCAGCCAATCTGTGCGGGTTATTCGTGCCGGTAAGGAACAAAGCGTGCTCGCAGGGTCGCTGTCGAACAGTGCGCCAATCGAAACGCAGCCGCCCGATCAGTTCGTGGCGACGGAGACGACTGCGCCCGCACTGCCTGAAATTCAGGTTGAAACCGCCCAGCCGCAGCTGATGCCGCAGTGAGGGAGAGATGGAAATGATCGCCAAATCAACGAGACTATCTCGATCCCTGCGCCATTGGCTCGTTGCCAGCGCCATCGGCAGCTTGTCACTTGCAGTTGCGGCTCCTGCCGTGGCCCAGGCACAGATCAATGTTTCTTCGACGGCCTATGGCGGGCAGCGCGATATCGATCTTGAATTGAACAAGTCGATGATCGTCGATCTCCCTGCTGGCGTTGCCGAGGTGATCGTCTCCCAGCCATCGGTGGCCGCCGCGATCATGCGCACGCGCACCCGTGCCATCGTTCAGGGCATTGGCGGTGGCGATACCAATATCTTCTTCATCGATGATGCCGGCCGCACCATTCAGGTGCTCGATCTGCGCGTGATCAAGGAGCCATCCCAGGTCGGTAATGCCCTCGAAGAGGCGCTGGCCCGCGTCATCCCCGGTTCGCATATCCGCGTCGAATCCGTCACTCTTAACGACTCGACGAACCGGGTCGTCTTGACCGGTACCGTGCTCTCTTCCGACGACAAGGATCGTGCTGCTCAGGTGGCCATCCAGTTCGCGGGCGACCCGGAAAATGTTGCCAATATCATTGAGGTTGCCGGTGGACAGCAGGTCATGCTGCAGGTCACCGTTTCTGAGATCCGTCGCACCGTCGCGCAGCAGCTCGGCATCAATCTATCGGGCACCGTCACCATCGGCTCAGCCAGCCTTGGCCTGAACAATTCAGTGACGCCAAGCACCTCGACCAATGGCTTTTCGGGCAATTTCCCGATCGGCAACACCCAGATCAACGCCTCGCTGCGGGCGCTCGAACAGCGCGGCGCGCTGCGTCTCCTCGCCCAGCCGACCCTTACGGCCGTCTCGGGCCAGGCCGCGGAATTTCTCGTCGGTGGTGAATTCCCGGTCCCGACGACCAATAGCAATGGCAGCACGTCGGTCGAGTACAAGCCCTATGGCGTCGAACTGCAGTTCACGCCCACGGTCCGCTCCAATGGCGTGATCGCGCTGACGGTCAAAACCGGCGTGTCGGAGGTGCAGACCGGCAGCTATGCGTTGACGCGGCGTGACGTGAATACCAGTGTCGAGCTTGGTGTCGGGTCGACGCTCGCCATCGGCGGGCTGCTCTCGGAGAACACCACGCAGAATATCGATCAGCTTCCGGGCCTGGGCAATATCCCGATCCTTGGCGCCCTGTTCCGCAGCCGCGAATTCCGCAGCGAGGAAACCGAGCTGGTCGTTCTGGTGACGCCTTACCTGGTCAATCCTGCGCCGGTGAACACCATTCCCGTGCCGACCGACTATTCTGTACCAGCGAGCGATGCCGAGGGCATTTTCCTCGGCAAGCTCGAAAAGCAATACGGCGTCGGCCCCGGTGGCATGCGCGGCAGTTTTAACGGCTCTGTCGGCTTCGCGCTCGATTGATGATGGCGGCAGGAGAAAAGTAATGAAGAGTTTCCTCAACCCCGAAGAGCCAGCCAAGCAGGAAGAGGCCGCAGCCGATATCTCGCCCGGCGCGCGTCTTGTTCCGCGCATCACCATCCAGGCATTCTGTGAGCATTCTCAGACCGCGCAACTGGTCGAAAGCGCCGTGCATGATCGGCGTATGTCCAAGGTTGCGCTGACGACGCATAACGGCGGTATCGACGGTGCGGTCGAAACCTATAAGACCAACCCGACGCCGAACCTGATCATCGTCGAAACCTCGCTGCCACCTGAAGAGGTGCCGCAGGCGCTGGGGCGTCTCGCAGATGTGTGCGACGCGACCACGCGCGTGATTGTCCTCGGCCACGTCAATGACGTCCTGCTCTACCGTGAGCTGATCCGCTCGGGGATTTCCGAATATATCGTCCTGCCCGCCACCGCGCAGATCATCGTCAATTCCATCACCGACCTCTTTGCAGGTGAAGGTGCTGCGGCCATCGGGCGCACGATCGGCTTTGTGTCAGCCAAAGGCGGGGCAGGTGGCTCGACTGTCGCCCACAATGTTGCCTGGGCGATCGCGACCGGCCTCCGGCAGGATTGTCTGATCCTAGATATGGATCTCGGATTTGGCACCGCTGGGTTGAATTTCAATCAGGACCCGCCGCATGGCATCGCGGATGCTCTGCTCGCCAACCAGAAGGTCGATCAGACCATGCTGGACCGGCTGATGAGCAAGGCGGCAAACCACATCAACCTGCTGACGGCCCCGGCAACGCTCGATCGCACCTGGGATTTTGAAGAGCGCGAATTTGAGCAGATCGTTGAGATTTGCCAAAAATCCATGCCGGTCATCATTCTCGATATTCCCCATTCGTGGAATGCCTGGGTGCGGCACACGCTCTCGACCATCGATGAAGTGGTGATCGTCGCCGAGCCCGATCTGGCCAATCTGCGCAATGCCAAGAACCTGGCTGACACGATCAAGGCACTGCGGCCGACGGAAAAAGCGCCGAGTCTTGTGATCAACAAGCAGGGTATCGCCCGCCGCCCCGAGATCAGCGCGGCCGAATTCGCCGCATCGGTCGAATGCACCCTGATTGGGCAGATCGGCTTTGACGCAGCGCTCTTCGGCACAGCCGCGAACAATGGCCAGATGATCGCCGAGGTTTCGGCGAGCAATAAGGTCAACGACGTCTATCGCAATATCGGCATGCAGGTCACCGGCCGCCAGGTCGCGCATGGCGCAGGCAAGGCGGCGGGGCTGATGAAGCTGCCCTCCTTCCTCAAGAAGCGGGCTTAGCTCCAAGAGGAGCTAGGCGCGAAAAATAAGAGAAGAACATGTTTGGCAAGCGGACGACATTTGGCGGCAATACACCGGGCGTGGCAGAGATCGCTCGCCCTGTGCCGAGCCCAACCCGCCCCGAGCCAGCCGCCGCACCGCAACGCCGCGCTTCGGACACGGACAGCATGGCCACGCGTCAGCGGACGACGGACGAAGTGCTCGATGTGCGCAATCCTGTCGATGCGCAGCGTGACCGCGAATATTTCCAGACCAAGTCCGCGATTTTTAACGCGCTGATTGATTCCATCGATCTCAGCCAGCTCGCGACAATGGAAAGCCAGGCTGCGCGCGAGGAAATTCGCGACATCGTCGGCGAAATCATCGCGCTCAAATCGATCGTCATGTCGATTTCCGAGCAGGAAGATCTGCTTGAAGATATCTGCAACGACGTCCTCGGTTATGGGCCGCTCGAGCCGCTGCTGGCGCGTGACGACATTGCCGATATCATGGTGAACGGCAGCCAGAAGTGCTACATCGAAGTCGGTGGCAAGGTGCGCCTGACCAATGTGCGCTTCCGCGACGATGCGCATTTGATGAATGTCTGCCAGCGCATCGTGTCCCAAGTTGGCCGCCGCGTCGACGAAGGCTCACCTATCTGCGACGCACGTCTCCCCGATGGCTCGCGCGTCAACGTCATCGCTCCGCCGCTCGCCATCGATGGCGCTGCGCTCACCATCCGTAAGTTCAAGAAGGACAAGCTGACCCTGCAGCAGCTTGTCAAATACGGTTCGATTTCGCCTGAAGGGGCTGAAGTTCTCCGCATTCTCGGCCGCGTCCGGGCCAATGTGCTCATCTCGGGTGGTACCGGCTCGGGCAAGACGACGCTGCTCAATTGCCTGACGGCCTTCATCGAAAAGGATGAGCGCGTCATCACCTGCGAAGACTCTGCCGAACTTCAGCTTCAGCAGCCCCATGTGGTGCGTTTGGAAACCCGCCCGCCCAACCTTGAGGGCGAAGGCGAGATCACCATGCGCGATCTCATCAAGAATTGCCTTCGTATGCGCCCCGAACGCATCATCGTCGGCGAAGTCCGCGGCCCGGAGAGTTTCGACCTTCTCCAGGCTATGAATACCGGTCACGACGGCTCCATGGGCACGCTCCACGCCAATAGCCCGCGTGAAGCCCTGTCGCGTCTAGAATCCATGATCACCATGGGCGGCTATTCCCTGCCGAGCCGCACCATCCGCGAAATGATCGTGTCTTCGATCGACGTTATCGTCCAGGCCGCGCGTCTCCGCGATGGTTCGCGCCGCATCACCCACATTTCCGAAGTGCTTGGGATGGAAGGCGATGTCATCGTGACCCAGGATATTTTCGTCTATGACATCATGGGCGAAGACGCCAATGGCATGCTGATGGGCAAACACCGTTCGACCGGCATCACCAAGCCGCAATTCACCGAGCGCGCCCGCTACTTCAACGAAGAAGCCAACCTCGTCGAGGCGCTCGAAAAGTCCAATACCGAGCAGCACGAACTGATGGGACGCTGACCATGCTCATGCCTATCCTGCTTGTGGTTTTGGCGGTTGTGGCGGTTGGCGCAGCCGGCTTTGCGCTCGTGCCATCCGCTCTTGGCAGCAGCCGCGCGCAGAAGCGTTTGAAAACCTATCGCGGCGACATTCGCGCCAATCGCCGGGAGCTCGATGCCAATCGTACGCGCGATGCGCGCCGCAAGACGGTGCAATCGGCGCTCAAGGCCCAGTCCGATGAGCTCAATGCCAAGAAGCGCTTGACCGTATCGGACATGATCTTCCAGGCCGGTATGACGATCACGCCAGCCGCTTTTATCCGCAATAGCGTCATCTTTGGCGTCGTGCTCTTCCTCATTCTGCTCATCACGCAGGTGCCATATTATTTCGCGGCGATTTTTGCCGTCGCGGGAGGATATCTGCTGCCGCGCATGTATGTGATGCGCAAGCGCAAGCAGTATCAGAACAAGTTTCTCGACGAGCTGCCGAACGCCGTCGAAGCCATTGTGCGCGGCGTCAAGACGGGGCTTCCGCTCAACGATTCCATGCGCGTCGTTGCCAAGGATACCAAGGAGCCGGTGAAGTCAGAATTCCAGCGCGTGCTCGATCAGCAGGCGTTCGGTTTTTCGATGACGGAAGCCGTGCAAGTGCTGCTACAGCGTGTTCCGCTCCCTGAAGTCAACTTCTTCGTCGTTGTCATCTCGGTGCAGCAACAGGCGGGCGGTAACCTTTCGGAAGCCCTCGGAAACCTCGCGCGCGTGCTGCGCAACCGCAAGAAGATGAAGCAGAAGGTGGCCGCGATGTCGTCGGAAGCGAAGGCCTCCGCGGGCATTATCGGCTCTTTGCCTATCGTCGTCGCCATCATGGTTTCGGTCGTCTCGCCCCAATATCTTTCGCCGCTCATCACGACCCCGTTGGGCCAGATCTGGCTAGGCGCCGCAGCGATCATGATGTGCCTTGGCGTTTTCGTCATGAACCGCATGGTTCAGTTCGAGTTTTAGGGCAGGGCATCGCACATGGTCGAAATGCTGACATCGCGCGAATTCCTGATTGCCGTTCTGGCAGCGATTTCGGCCGCCGCCGTGGTGTTCACCTTCGGCTCTTCGATGATCGTCAAGCAGGACATGAAGACGCGCGTCAAACGTGTCGCGCTCGAGCGCGATCGGATGCGTGCCGAGGAAATGGCGCGTCTGCGGGGCGGGGGGGCCATCGATAGCCGCTCGAGCATGCGGCGCACCAAGGAAGCGCGCTCCTATATGAAGACCGCAGTGGAACGCTTCGACCTCAAGAAGGCATTCCAAGACGACAACACCGTCGACAAGCTCGCCATGGGCGGTTATCGCGGCCAGGGTCACCTGACCTCGTTCCTGTTCCAGCGCTTCGCCACGCCCTTTGGCGTGTTCATCATCGCGGCGTTTTATCTGCTGATCGTTATTCCCGGTGACCGGCCGGTTTTCTTGAATTTGGTGTACGCGATCGGTGCTGCGCTCGTCGGGTCCTATCTACCCGTACTGATGCTGCGGAACGCGACACAGAAGCGCCAGCAATCTATCCGCCGTTCCTGGCCTGATTGTCTCGATCTCTTGCTGCTTTGCGTCGAAGCCGGCATGTCGATGGAACACGCGTTCAAGCGCGTGGCCCGCGAAATCGGCCAGCAGAGCGCCGAACTGGCCGAAGAGCTGACGCTGACCACAGCCGAACTGTCATTTCTCGAAGACCGCACCCGCGCCTATGAAAATCTTGGCCGCCGGACCGGGCTCGACAATGTCCGCGCTGTCATGACCGCGCTTATCCAGGCTGACCGCTATGGCACCTCGGTCGGTCAGGCGCTCCGCGTCATGGCCGAAGAAGGTCGTGAATCGCGCATGATGGAAGCGGAAAAGAAAGCTGCGGCTTTGCCGCCCAAGCTGACCGTGCCGCTGATCCTGTTCTTCCTGCCGGTGCTCTTTATCGTCATCATGGCGCCTGCCATCATCAAGGTGATGGGCAACGGCATGATGAGCGGCGGCTAACTGCCAAGAGGTTGGAAACTTCGGTTCAGCCGTTGGGAATGAGATCCCAGCGATTTTGCTGGGTCAGCATGGCCCGCACATAAGTCATGTTGGCTTCGACCTGTTCCGGCGGCAATTCCGCGGCGTAGATCGCGCGCGCTTCATCGAAGCGTCCCTGGAGACCGACGACAAGGGCAAGGTTCTGGCGCGTCTGGCTTGTTGCGCCACGCATCTGCACTGCACGGCGCAAATGCTGCTCAGCCGATGCCAGATCGGAGGTCATGGCATAGGAAAGGCCCATATTGGCTTCGATCGCCGCCTCGCCAGGCGCAACGGTTGCCGCCTGCGCATAAAGCGCACGAGCCTCGGCATTGCGGCCCATCTGATCAAAGGCCGCGCCCTTGACGAGAAGCGCATTCCAGTCTGGTGCATCTGGCCGCAATGTGCGGTCGATGACGGCCACCGATTGCTCAAAGCTGCCCATCGAGACCAGAGCCTTGGCATAGGCGACGGATAGTTCGACGTCGTTTGGATAGAGCCCGATCGCCTGCTCGAGCGCGGCTGCTGCTTGTTGCGGCTGGCCGGCTGCGCGCAGGGCCGCGGCATAAAGAATGACGGTATCGCGGTCGCGCGGATTGGATTTGTAACGCCCCGTCAGTTCCGCCAGCGTTTGCTGGCGCTGTTCCGCCGGAAGGCTCGAATAATCGGTCGCGCCAAGCTGTCCGCGATTGGAAGCGCAAGCCGATAGCGCGAGAGCTGCAACGCCGGCCAGCAGCAGCATGCGCCAGGTCCGATTGGTAGCAACGACACGCAGCACGGCACGACTCCTCGGGGGACTTTCCCCTCAGGCCAAGCAATAAATCATTAACCCTAATAGGCGGTTAAAGATCGCTGCCCCAGTGCGTTGCGCAAGCGAGGCGAGGGGACTAGGTATGGTGGCGACCACACCCCGGAGTTGCCCATGTCCGCCTCGACCACCACCCCAGTTTATCTCGTTGGCGAAGGAGGGTTGGCAACTTTGGGCCTATCGGGAGCACAAAAGGGCTGGGCGGAAGCCAATGGCTTTTCCGGCCAGCGCGGCAAGCTGCTGCCGCTCCCGAGCGCAGACGGTGGGCTTGAAGGATATCTCTTCGGCGTCGGTCCTGCAGAAGGAAGGCCCGCCTTTGTCGCCGGCCTAGCCGCCGTCTCGCTTCCAGCGGCCCACTATCGTCTCGAAGGCGACATTGGCGACGCAACGCTCGCTTCGATCGCATTCCGTCTCGGCGCCTACCGCTTCGATCGCTATCGCGACGTCAAGGCGACGCCCACACTCGAACTGCCGAATAGCGCGGACAGCGCCGAAGTCGACCGCCAGGTGGCGGCTGCAAGCCTTGCCCGCGACCTTATCAACACGCCCTCGAGCGATCTCGGCCCGGACAATCTCCATAAGGAGATCGAACGTTTTGCCGCCGAGCGGAGCATGGAATTCAAGGCAATCGTCGGCGACGATCTGCTCAAGCAGAATTTCCCGATGATCCACGCCGTTGGCCGCGCCAGCACTCAGAAACCGCGCCTGCTTGACATCTCATGGGGCAAGGCGAGCGATCCCAAGGTGACGCTAGTGGGCAAGGGCGTCACCTTCGATACCGGCGGCCTCGATATCAAAACGGCGGCGGGCATGCTGATGATGAAGAAGGATATGGGCGGCGCCGCGAATATCCTTGGTCTGGCCAGCGCCATCGTCTCGGCCAAACTGCCGGTGCGTCTGCGCGTGCTCATCCCCGTCGTGGAAAACGCCATCGCGGGCGACGCCTTTCGGCCCGGCGATGTCCTTCATTCACGCAAGGGTATTACGGTCGAAATCGGCAATACCGATGCCGAAGGGCGCCTGATCCTCGCCGATGCCCTGGCGCTCGCCGATGAAGAATCGCCCGAGTTGATTGTCGATATGGCGACTCTAACCGGCGCTGCCCGCGTGGCGCTTGGGCCTGAACTGTCGCCGCTCTATTCGACCGATGATGCCTTTGCCAAGACCATCACCGAAGCCGGACTTCGGGCCGAGGACCCCTTCTGGCAGATGCCGCTCTGGTCTTCTTACGATGGTCAATTAGCGTCAAAGATTGCCGACATGAACAATACCGGCGCAGGTGGCTATGCCGGTTCGGTCATTGCGGCGCTCTTTCTCAAGCGCTTCGTCAGCAATGCCAAGGCCTGGGTCCACCTCGACATTCTCGCCTGGGCGCCAGAAGCGCGACCGGGTCGGCCCGTCGGCGCAACGGACCAGGGCATCCGCGCTGTTTTTGCGGCGATCAAACAGCGATTTGCATAGAGTCGAAGGGCTCCGGCAATCAGCGTGATGGCTGCCGGAGCCAAGCTCGAAAAGTGATCCTAACCCTCAGGGTTAGGATCGACGATCTCCGCGTGGTTGGGTGTCTGGTCGATCACTGCGTCTGATTTTGGAAACAGCAGCGGCGCCATGGCGAAGCCCACAATGACCAGAACGATCATGCCCCAGCCGGCCCATTTCTTGTGCTTTTCGATGAACTCACCGGCGATCGGCCCGAAAAAGTAGAAAAGACCACAGGGCACGAAGTAGCGAAGGCCCCGACCGATCAGCCCATAGACGACGAAGGTCCAGAGATCGAGCCCGGCGACACCGCTCGTTATGGTGATGACTTTGTAGGGGATAGGCGACAGCGCGCCGATCAAGATCATCAGCGGCCCATTTTCATTGAAACTCTGGCGCAGCGAGTCAAAGCCGTTGCCTGCCCCATAGAAATCGATAATGCCGCGGCCGAGCGTATCGAAGAGAAAGTAACCGATGGCATAGCCCGCAAGGCCGCCCGTGACGGAGGCCACGGTGCAGATCGCCGCCAGCCGCCACGCCCGCATGCGATCGGCAATGATCATTGGCGCGAGCATGATTTCGGGGAAGATCGGCAGGATCATCGCCTCGAGAAAGCACAGCAGGGCCAGGATGGGCTCGGCCAGGCGATGTCTCGTGGCGAGCTTGAGACGGTCATAAAAGCTGAGCTTTGCAGCGGGCGCGGTGTCGGTCATTGGTCTCTTTTGTCTGGGCAGTGCAATGGCACCATTATGCGGAAAACTTTGTCAGGCCAGTGAAATTTGCGTCAGTAACCGCGATTGCGATCGACGACGTTGATCAGGGGCTTTCCGGCGCGATGATCGGCAATAATCTTTGAGAAATAGCGCACGCCGCTTTTTTCGTCTGAAATCGCCGCGATATGCGGGGTGATGTAGCAGTTCTCGATGTCCCAGAGCGGGCTCTCCTGCGGCAGCGGTTCCTGCTCGAAAACATCAAGGCTCGCTGCGCCAAGCGTGCCATCCGCCAAAGCTTTGACGATATCGGCCTCGCGCTGATGCCCGCCGCGTGCAGCATTGATGATCACTGGGCCACCCTGGAGATTGCCACGCCGTAGCTTGCCAAAATTCTCGTAGTTGAGGATGCCCGTCGTTTCCGGCGTTAATGGCAGGAGGTTGACCAGAATGTCGGTGCCGGACAGAAACGCATCGAGCTCTTGGTCTCCCGCAAAACAGGCGACGCCCTCGACTTCCTTGCGCGTGCGGCTCCAGCTTCGCAGCGTAAACCCAAGCGGCGCCAATCGGCGCGCAGCATCCTGGCCGAGAACGCCCATGCCCATGATCCCGACGGTGCTTTCGGCGGCAGAGGGTGGATAAAACTGGCTCCAGCGGCGCGCCTTCTGGTCGGCGCGGAAACGGGTATAGATCCGGTGATGCATGGTAACATGGGCAACCACATAATCGCTCATGCGCTGGCTGAGGTCGCTGTCGACAAAGCGCACCAGTGGTGCATCGGGCAGTTTTGGATGCTTGATCAAGGCATCGACGCCCGCGCCGAGCGACAAGACCGCCTCCAGCCCTGTCAGCCCATCAAAGGCGTCGGGCTTGGGCTTCCAGACAAAAACATAGCGAATATCGGTGGGATCGAAATCATTGCCGCGCCGCACCACGGGATAGGGATGAAGCGCCTTGGCAAAGGCTTCGGCCCAACTGGCTTCGTTGACGTCATTGAGATGGAGAAGGAGCATGGGCGGATGATCTTTCAATAAAAAAGCCGCGCCTTGGGGCGCGGCTCATCAATGCCTTATCGAAACCAGCTCAGTTGCCGGTGGTCGGGGCAGTTGTCGGTGTGGTCGCCGGTGTTGCAGGCGCAACCTGGGTGGCGTCTCCGCCAGCGGCCGGGGTGCCTTCGACAGCGGTTTCGGACTCGGTCGTGGTCGGCGTTTCGTTCTGTGCGGCTGGTGCGGTCTGCGTTGCGTCCGACGCCGGCGCGGTTACTTCAGCGGGGGCAACGGCGCCATCGGGAGCCGCCTCAACCGGCGTACCGGCTTCTTCCGCCGTCGCTGGCGCTTCTTCGGCGGTCGGGAACGGAACAGGGTTCGACGACAGGGTCTGGAGATAGGCCAGGATGTCGGCGCGTTCTTCGGGCGAACGGACGCCGGCAAAGGTCATCTTGGTGCCCGGCGCATATGCCTTGGGATTGGTCAGGAACGCATTGAGGTTCTCATAGGACCAGACCTGACCTTCGGCCTTCTGCTGCTGCAGAATGTCCGAATAGGCAAAGCCTTCCATATGGGCCTTGGTATTGTTCACGATATTATAAAGGTTCGGACCCTGCTTGGCGGCCTCGCCTTCGCCAAAGCTGTGGCAGGACTGGCACTTGCGCACTGCGGCAGCGCCACGGTCAACGCTCGCGCTAGCCAGCAGCGTGGCGAGCGGCACTTCCGGTGCAGCATCAGCGGCAGCGCCAGCTTCCGCGACTTCCGGCGCGGGCAGGGCATAGCCCGGACCATTGTCCTCTTTCGGGTGGTAGATGGCCTCAGCCAGAAAGCCCACGCCCATGACAAACATAAGTGTGCCAAGGACGGCGCCCATGATCTTGTTTAGCTCAAACGAATCCATTTGGTCTCTCTGCCGGTCCATCCCCGGTGGACAATAAACGAACTGGGCCCAACAATCGGTTTCCGAGGGAAACCTGCCTCAACTGACCCGGTTCGACGCGCGCGGAAGATAGTATTACGCCTCGTAGGGTGCAACAGGACAATCCCTCTTGGCGACAATTCCCCCAATCTCATGTCGTTTTAGCCCCAGAAACCTCTGATTGACACCCTTTGGTGCCGCGTCTAAAGCCCGCAGCAGGCAGATAAACGGACCTCCCATGAGCATGAAGATAGCCTTTCAAGGTGAACCTGGCGCATTCAGCCATGCGGCAGCGGCCAATGTTTTTCCCGGCGAAGAGTTCGTGGGCTGCGTGACCTTCGAAGAAACGCTCAATGCAGTTCAGTCCGGCAAGGCGGATTTCGCGGTCGTTCCGGTCGAAAATTCGCTCTATGGGCGCATCACCGACATTCATCACCTTCTGCCTGAAAGCGGTCTCTTCATCATCGGCGAGACCTATCTTCGCGTCGAAATGAACCTGCTTGGCGTGCCGGGCGCAACGCTTGACGATATCAAGGCCGTTCAGTCGCTCTCGGTCGCACTTGGCCAGTGTCGCCGCTTCATCTCGGAAAACGGCTACCGCACCATCAATGCCGTCGATACCGCCGGCTCGGCGCGCGAAATTGCGCAAAAGGCCGACAAGTCCGTTGCAGCCATCGCGTCGCGCTTTGCCGGCGAGATTTATGGTCTCAACGTTCTCGCGAGCAATATCGAGGACGCCGACCACAATACGACGCGCTTCCTCGTGCTTTCGACCACCGAAAAACTGGCGCCTCAGGCCGGTAAGGTGAAAACGACCTTCATTTTCCGCGTGCGCAACGTGCCTGCCGCGCTTTATAAGGCCATGGGCGGCTTTGCGACAAATGGCGTCAACATGACCAAGCTCGAAAGCTACATGGTCGGCGGCGCTTTCACGGCCACGCAGTTCTATGCAGATATCGAAGGGCATCCCGATGATGTCAGCGTTCAGCACGCTTTTGACGAGTTGAAATTCTTCACCGACCGGTTCCAGATCCTCGGGGTCTATCCTGCCTCTGAGCAGGTCTGATCCCAGGTCCTCGCTCCGAAGCGATTGGTAATACATCTCGGCTAAAGTGCCGAAAGTGCATGTCTGCCAGCCCTTAGCGGTGCTGTCCGATTCGGTGCATTCGTGTTGTCATATCTGCGGCTTAATAGTCTGTACCCGTCGGATCCAGGGGTCTATCGTTGGAACATTTTGATCTCATCGTCATCGGCTCTGGGCCAGCCGGCCGTCGTGCTGCCGTGCAGGCAGCCAAGCTCGGCCGGTCCGTTCTCGTGGTGGAAAATCGCCTGCGTCTCGGCGGCGTTTCCGTCCACACCGGTACGATCCCCTCCAAGACCCTGCGCGAAACGGTTCTCAACCTCTCTGGCTGGCGCGAACGCGGCTTCTATGGCCTCTCCTATCGCGTCAAAAAGGACATCGAGGGCAAGGATCTCGGCGCCCGCCTGCGGATGACGCTCAACCACGAAATCGAAGTTCTCGAACACCAGTTCAACCGCAACGGCGTGCGCACCTTTGGCGGCATGGCGCGCTTTATCGATCAGAATCACATTGCCGTCGTGGCGCCCGATGGCGACGAGACGCGGTTTGGGTTTGACCACGCGGTCATCGCGGTGGGCACCGCGCCCTATCGCCCCGCCAATATTCCGTTCAACGACCACTCGGTTCTCGATAGCGATAGCCTCGTTTCCGAGCCACGCGTGCCACGCAGCCTGACGGTTGTGGGTGCAGGCGTCATCGGCATCGAATATGCGACGATCTTTTCGGCACTCGATGTGCCTGTCACCATCGTCGAACCCAAGGACACCATCCTCGATTTCATCGATCGCGAAATCATCGAGGAATTCACCCACGATCTGCGCCAGCGCGGCGTGACGCTGCGGCTCGGCACCAAGGTCGAAAAAGTCGAGATCGACGAACAGGGCTGGGCAGTTTCCATCCTCGCCGATGGCCGGCGTATCCGAACCGATATGCTGCTTTATGCGGCTGGCCGCTCCGGCGCGACCGCCAATCTCGGCCTTGAAAATGCAGGCCTGACGCCGGTTGATCGGGGTCGCCTCAAGGTCGATCCAGTGACCTTTCAGACCGAGGTCCGCAACATTTACGCGGCTGGCGACGTCATCGGTTGGCCGTCGCTCGCTTCGACCTCGATGGAACAGGGCCGCATCGCCGCGCTCCATGCGTGCGGCGCGCAGATGCCGCCGGCTCCTGAATTCTTCCCCTATGGCATTTATGCCGTGCCGGAAATTTCGACCGTGGGCCTGACGGAGCAACAGGTCAGGGCGCAGAACATTCCCTATGAAGCCGGCATTGCCCGCTTCCGCGAGACGTCGCGCGGTCACATCATGGGCCTCCAGTCGGGCATGATGAAGATGATCTTTGCGCTCGATACGCGAAAACTGCTCGGCGTCCACATCGTCGGTGAAGGCGCGACCGAACTGATCCATATCGGCCAGGCCGTGCTGAACCTGGGCGGGACGCTCGACTATTTTGTCGAAAATGCCTTTAACTATCCGACACTTGCCGAAGCCTACAAGATCGCCGCGCTCGACGCCTGGAACCGTATGCCGCGAACCAAGCCGATCGCTGCGACTGTTGAAGAGACGGTTGTTGAACTTCCGCCACTCAAGGTTGGTACAGCAAAAGGCTGACGCGATCCGTCGCGTTGTTGCAAACGGGGCAGGTACTCGAAATTAAGATAATTTTCGACGGCCCCTTGCTCTTAACCTGAGTTTGGAATTACCTCCGGAACGGGAAGATATTTCCCGGGGGACTATCATGAACAAGACTGTGGCAAGCCTTGCGCTTGTCTTTTTGGCCGCCAGCGTCGTGAACGCTTCGGCGCTGGATCGTCGCGTCCAGATCAACAATAAATCGTCTTACGACATCGTCGAATTCTATGCTTCGAACACGGGCACCAATTCGTGGGAAGAAGATATCCTGGGCAAGGACATCCTGCCCGCAGGCCATAGCGTCATGATCAACATCGATGACGGCTCGGGTTACTGCAAATATGACTTCCTGGCTGTGTTCGAAGATGGCGATAAGGTCACCTCGACAGACAACAATGTCTGCGAACTGGCCGATTTCAGCTTTACCGATTGATCAAGACTATTGCGGGATCGCGCCTTGAGCGCGGTCTCGCCTGGCCTGGCTAAGATCAAACTTGCCATGCTGGGTTATGAGTCGGCAACGCGTTTGCGGCTGCGTCGTTATCGGAAGCCTCCTCTTTCATAGAGCTTCCATGTCCAAATCCAGTTTTTTCGGCGCCAAGCCGACCGCTGCCGGCACCCATTTCAGACTTTGGGCGCCTGAAAAAAGCCGTGCGGTCGTCGACGTCGAGGGCGCAGGGAGTTTTGCGCTAACCCTTGAAGAAGAGGGCTATTTCAACGCCCTCGTGCCCAATGTTGGCGTGGGCGCAAGATACAAATTTAGGCTCGACGATGGCCCAGCCGTGCCCGACCTCGGCTCGCGCTGGCAGCCTGAGGGTAGCGATGGCGTATCAGTCGTCGTGTCGCCAGACTATGCCTGGACCGATGCGGGCTGGGCGGGGCCGGTGGCGCAGGATCAGGTTATATACGAACTCCATGTCGGCACCTTCACATCCGAAGGGACATGGAATGCCGCGCGCGAAAAGCTTCGGCATTTGAAAGACTTGGGCGTGACCGTGATCCAGGTCATGCCGGTTGGGTGCTTTAAAGGAACATTCGGCTGGGGCTACGACACGACGCTTCCTTATGCACCCTATGCCCCCTACGGAACGCCGGACTACCTTCGCGGCTTTGTCGACGCGGCGCACGGATTGGGGATCGGGGTCATCCTCGATGTCGTCTACAACCACGCCGGCATGGGAGACTATTACCATGCCTATAGCGAGCACTTTTTTACCCACACGCATGAGAATGAGTGGGGCAGCGGATTTAATTATGACGGCGAAAATTCGCGGGCCGTCAGGGATTTCATGATCGGCAACGCCGTTTACTGGATCGAAGATTTTCATCTCGATGGACTTCGGATCGATGCGGCGCAGGCCATGTTCGACACGAGCGAAACGCACATCATCGCCGAGCTGACCGACGCTGTCCGCGAAGCGGCCAAACCGCGGCGCGCCTACATGGTGGTCGAAAACCAGCCGCAGGAACGGCGGATGATTGCTGACCCGAAGGAAGGCGGTTTTGGGCTCGATGGCATGTATAGCGACGACTTCCAGCACGCCATACGAGTGGCGGCGACCGGGCATAACGACTTCTATTATCGAGACTATTTGGGTTCGCCGCAGGAGATCGTCTCGGCCCTGAAATACGGATTTTTGTATCAGGGTCAGCGCTCGGACATGCGCGATAAGGCCTATGGCACATATAACCTTGAAACGCCCGCAGAGCACTTCGTGCATTTCCTCGAGAACCACGACCAAGTTGCCAATTCGGCCAAGGGCTTACGGCTTTCCGAGCTTATGTCGCCAGCGCGGCTGCGGGCGATAACACCGCTACTACTGCTTGGACCGCAGACGCCGTGTCTGTTTCAGGGGCAAGAGTTCGGATCGCGCAAGCCATTCCTCTATTTTGCCGGACGCACGGGCGAAGAAGCCGAGGCGGTGGCGGAGGGCCGGAAGAAGGGATTGATGGACTTTCCATCGGTCACCGACCCAGAAATGCAGGCAACGCTGGCGCGACCCGATGCCCCCAAAACCTTTGAACTCAGCAAGCTCGACTGGTCGGAAATGTCGAGCAATTCCGGCATCTTGGCGCTGCACAAAGACCTGCTAGCGCTCCGCGGAACCGAAGCCGCCTTCTCGCAAAAATCACTGCGGCGGGTGGATGGAGCGGTGATCGGCGAGGGTGCTTTTGTGCTGCGTTTTTTCATGGCTGACCCTAGCCAACACCGGCTTCTGCTCTGCAATCTTGGACGCGACTTGCATATGGCCGTGACGCCTGAACCGCTGCTGGCGCCACCCGACGGGCAGCGCTGGGCGCTCCAATGGTCGAGCGAGCACCCTAAATATGGCGGGGCAGGGCGGCGTCCGGTGGAGCCGGAAAAGTTCTGGATCCTGCCTAGCGACTGCACGCTGGTGTTGAAACCATCTGCTGATTATGGGTCACAGAGCTTTGGGTAGAATTTTCTAGCAACGTAATCGCGCAGTAAGCATTTGGTTAATGCTTTATTTTTTGCGCGAGATTCAAAATGTTTTCGAAATTTATTGCTTCTTCTCTAGTCGTGGGTGCACTTTTTGTTGCCCCGGCTTATGCTCAAGTCACAATCGGCGACACCACCATCCCGCAGGAACAAGTCACCATGCTGCGGGACTATTGCCGCGCGCTGTTGGATGAGGATGCAGAAACTGCAACCGCTGCAGATCCAACAGGCACGGATAACACTGTCGACACAGCCAATTCTGGTGCTGCGGCCGACTTTTCCAACATCACACAGAGCGATTGCCGTGACGCTGGCTTTACCGAGCCAACGACAGAGACTGAGACCACCAACTAAATTCCAGCGATCCGGCGTTCACGCGCCGGATCCACTTTGAGCGCCAGCTCGGTAGCATTCCGGTAACATCGAGCGCGGGTTAGGGCATTATTCGTCATCGTCCTGCGGGAGCGGCTCGTCGTCCCTTGCGGGAATGACGTAGGAGCCGGTCAGCCAGCGGTTGAGATCGACATCGGCGCAGCGTGCCGAGCAGAACGGCTTAAACTTATCCACGGTCGGTTTTCCGCAGATCGGGCACTTGCGTTCGGGTGCCATCAGACCCCCGACAGGCTCGACTGGTTGAGCCAGTTGAAGTGGACCGGATAGCCTTCGCCCGCAAGAAGTTGCGTCACTTCGTGCAGCGGCAGACCGACGACGCTCGAATAGGAGCCGACAAGCTTGACGACAAAGGAACCGGCAATGCCTTGGATGGCGTAGCCACCCGCCTTGTCGCGCCATTCGGCGCTGGCGAGATAGGCTTCCATCTCGCGCGTCGAGAGGCGCTTGAAGCGCAGGCGGGTTTCAACGATCCGGTTGCGCTTGGCGCCCGACGGCGTCAGGAGCGTGACGCCGGTATAGACCCGATGCGCGCGCCCCGAGAGAAGGCGGAGACATTCGGATGCCTCTTCCATGGTCTCGGCCTTGGGCAGGATACGCCGGCCGACTGCGACAACCGTATCGGCAGCCAAGACAAGCGCTTCTTCGCCAAAGCCGGCGACGCGCGCCTTGTGCTGGGCGGTAAGAGCTTTCAGTTCGGCGAGGCGGCCAGCGAGCTTGCGCGGCAATTCGCCCTTTTCGGGCGTTTCATCGACATGAGCGGGCACCAGATGCTGGGGCTCAATGCCGATCTGATTAAGCAGTGCAAGCCGACGCGGCGAGGCGGAGGCCAGGATCAGGTCCGGACGGCTGGCCATAGCTATTTACTTGAAACGATAGGTGATGCGACCCTTGGTCAGGTCGTAGGGAGTCATTTCACACAGCACCTTATCGCCGGCGAGAACGCGGATACGGTTCTTGCGCATGCGACCGGCAGTGTGAGCGATGATCTCGTGTTCGTTTTCCAGCTTGACCCGGAAGGTCGCGTTGGGAAGCAATTCGGTGACCACGCCCGGGAACTCGAGCACTTCTTCTTTGGCCATACTTTCTCCTGGGAAGACCCCCGCGTGCGAAATTGCTCGGCGGTGGCCGTAAATTTTGGCGGAACCTACTGCAAATCAGTGGCTTTGTGAACTACCGGAAACCAGTGGTTCCAAACGATTACGAACGCGGCGCCTGAGGCCGTCGCGAAGCTCGCGATAAGCCGACAGAACCACGTCCCGACTTCCCTCGACAAGTGAGGGATCCGTAACCGTCCATTGTTCGACTTCGCCAGCCTCAAGACCCTTACGGGCCACAGCCTCCGGTGCATCGTCGGACAGGGTAATAACGAGATCGAAGCGGTTGGCCACGAGCTCATCGAGAATATGGGGCGTATGGACGCTCATATCAATCCCGATTTCTTCCATGACCTCATGGACGAACTGATCGGCCTTGCCGCCATTCACCCCGACCGACCGCGCAATGATGCGGCCGGGGAAAGCCTGGCGGGCGAGGGCCGCGGCCATGGGCGAGCGCACCGAATTCATCGAGCAGACGAACAGCACCGTCGGCAATTCGCTCGTCGCCTCGTCGATGCGGCTGGCATAGGGTTGCACGGCGCAGATGAGGGTGAAAAGACGGCGGGCGGTATTGAGATCGATGATGATCTTGTTGTTGAGCCGGGTGCGGAGAAGTTCGGCCGCCTCATTATGGAGGCCGCGCCGGGCCATATCGACGGTTTCGATCTGGAAGGGCTGGGCCGAGCGGATGGCCTCATAATAGGCGTCGCGAATGCGGAAATAATCGCGGATCAGGCGGCGAAACGGGGTCAGCGACAGATAATGCGCGGCGATGGGCTGGAAGGTTTCGGGGTGCCGCACGTCGAGCACGATGAAATTGCCGACGATCGAAACGTGGAGCGCATAGGGTCCCTCGGCGCTGACGCGAGCGGGGCGGAACGTGTTGTTTTCAAGGAGGTCATAAATGGCGATCCGCCATTCATGCACCTCGTCGGGATTGATCGAGGTGATGGTATTGGGGTCGAGCGTGACGGTCACCAGGCGATTGGTGCTGGGCGCCGCCTGTTCGGTCCCCATGGTGATACTCACCGATTAAGCCGAATCGAAATCGAGCGGCCATGCCCATTGAGCGCCTCGACTTCGGCGATGGTGACGGCAGCATCGGCCAGCGCCGACAGCGAGGACGGCGTGCATCCAAGGATCGACGTGCGCTTGACGAAATCGAGGACGCCGAGGCCCGAGGCAAAGCGTGCCGAGCGGGCAGTGGGCAGGACGTGGTTGGAGCCGCCGACATAGTCGCCAATGGCTTCGGGCGTGTGGTGGCCGAGGAAGATTGCACCAGCGTGGCGAATGGCCGGAACGAGCGCCTGCGGATCATCGACCGCAAGTTCCACATGCTCGGAGGCGATGCGATTGGCAAGGGCCGTGGCGGTGTCGAGCGTATCGACGGTGATGACGGCGCCGAATTCGTCCCAGCCTTCACGGGCGATGGATTCCTTGGGGAGAAGACTGAGCTGGCGATCGACTTCGGCTTCGACAGCGTCTGCGATGGACTCTTCCGTTGTCACCAGGATCGACTGCGCGCCGCCGCCATGCTCGGCCTGGGCGATGAGATCGGCGGCGATCCAGGCGGGGTTGGCGGAGCGATCGGCAATGACGAGGACCTCAGAGGGGCCAGCGATGAGGTCGATACCGACCTGACCGAAGACCTGGCGCTTGGCGGCGGCAACGAAGGCGTTGCCGGGGCCCATGATCTTGTCGACGCGCGGAATGGCCGCGGTGCCATAGGCGAGAGCGGCAACGGCCTGAGCGCCACCGACGCGGTAGATTTCGGTGACGCCGGCAATCTGGGCGGCACAGAGAATGGCGGCAGCAAGCTGGCCATTGGGCGTCGGCACGACCATGGCAATGCGCGGAACACCCGCGACCTTGGCCGGCACGGCATTCATCAGCACCGAGGAAGGATAGGAGGCAAGGCCGCCGGGCACATAGATGCCGACGGCGTCGATGGCCGTCCAGCGCGAACCAAGGGTGACACCGAGGGCATCGGTATAGAGATCATCTTTGGGCATCTGCCGCTCGTGGTGCGACTTGATGCGATCATGGGCGGTCTGGAGGGCTTCGCGGACTTCGGGCGAGACGCGGGCGGCAGCGTCAGCGATTTCCTCAGACGAAAAGCGCAGGGTTTGCGGGGTGACACCGGCCTTGTCGAACTTGTTGGTGAGTTCGGCCACGGCTACGTCGCCGCGGGCGCGGACATCGGCAATGATCCCGGCAACGATGTCGCCCACTTCCTGCGAGGCCTCGCGCTTGCTGCCGAGGAGGTCGGTGAAGCTGGCCTCGAAATCGGCTGTGGCGCTATCGAGACGAAGGGGCATGGGCGGTCCGGACTTGGGCAGGAAAGATGGTCCGATCTATCCCGATGGGCGCGTGGGTCGCAAGGGGGAATGGGGTTTTGGGGGAGGGGAGAGCTGTGGTTCTCGTTGTCTGGGGAGCATCTGCTCGCCCTGTGTGGTAAATTGTTTCTTCGGACCTACATGCTTCCCCCACCCACGATACTTCCCTCGGGCTTGCCCCGAGGGTCAGTCGCCTGTGCCCAGGTGATCATGGCTCCCGCACAGGCCCTCGGGTCAGGCCCGAGGGAAGCATGGTTCGTGTGGGAATGTCGGGAGCTCGAAAGCTCCCCAGGTGATGGTCGGGCCCACATGAGGGGCGTTGCTTGGGCCGGCGGCGTGTAGTGAACAGGTGCTGCTGCAGAGTCAGTTGCGCCATGTGTTTGGCGCAGTGCCGATTCGCATGGGCAAATATTGCCTAGTGGCAAGAGAAAAGGCAGAATGGCCAGTAAATCCCTTGGAGGCAGGGTCATGGCTATTGCTTTTCTGCCGATGCAGCCGGTTGAAACCGGCGAATTTATTCTGGCTGTCGACGCGCATCTGATCGATGCGATCGAGCGCTGGAAGGACATCAATGGGCTCGACGTGCCCACGAGCCAGGCGGCGGAAATGCTGCTGCGCCAGGCGCTTCGGCTCGATGGTTGCCTTGAGGAAGACCGCATGGGCGCGCAGCGGGCCAAGGCATTGCTCGAAATGTTCCAGGAAGCTGCCGGGCCGCGCGCCGACTAGGCAGGCGCGCGAGGGCGCCTTTACCGCCGCACCAGGGAAAAATTGAAGTTCGGGCCGCCGACGGCTTTTTCGATCGAAATCCAGGCTGCGGCCATATTTTCCATGGCACGACAGGCCTTGAGATCGCCGAGGTCGACAATGTCGGTCCAGCCGAAAGTCTTCAGCAGATCTTTGACTTCCGCCTTTGCCTCATCATCGTTCGAGGCGATGAAGACCGTGGTCGCCTGAGGCAGGCTGCCGGGATCGACCATCAGATGGGCGCTGATATTGTTGAGCGTCTTGACGAGCCGCGTTTTGGGATGAGCCGCCTGGATCGCCTCGCCGAGAGGCGTTTCGAGCGGTCCCTCGATCGAGCTTTCGAAATTGCCGATATCGACGAAGATCTTACCGTCAATGGCGCAATCTTTCAGCGCCTCGAGGGCGATCGCTCCTTCCATGGCATTGACGACCCAGTCGCCATGCTGCGCCGCATCTGACGCAGAGCCGAGCGCAATACCCGGGAATTCATCGGCTTTATCTTTCGCATGGGGCGAGCCCAGCATCACCTCATGCCCGAGCGACGCCAATTTCTTGGCGATCTTGCCGCCGACATCGCCACTGCCCAAAACGCCGATCCGCATCGCTCTTCTCCTGTTCAATTGGGAGAAGAGCAACGCATCAGGCGCGAAAGGGTTGGCTCAGTCTAGCGCGTGGGCCGGTTTGGCCGCTGCTGCCCAGGCGGAGCCGAGATCGCCAAGACGGGCTTCGAGGCATTCGACGGTGAGGCGGACAGTGCCGCCGCCGGCGAAGGTCAGTTCCACCACGCCGGAAACACCATCGGGTGTGGGCGTGAAGGTGAGCGCCAGAAGGTTGAGCACGCCCTCGGGGGCAGCCGGATCAAAGCCCGCATAGGCGACATTTTGGACGCGATCAAAATGGAGCCCTGCGCGCTTGCGCAGGCCTTTTGAGCGCGGCTGGTCGCTCGACCAATCATAGCGGTTCATCAGCAGGGCAAAGCGCCGATCGGCACGGGCATAGCCCATATCGACGACGCGCACGACGGCATCCTGCACATGGGCGGACAGCACGTCGAGATCTTCACTATCAAGCGCAAGCAGCTTGAGATCGGTCATGGCGGGGCCTTGGTCAAACATTTTGCCATATTTGGTCATAGCCGGATCGATCTACAAGCTCGCCTTGTCGCGGGCAATGCTGCCGGCGGCGAAATGAGCCATCTGCGCATCATAAGCGCGCTTGAACGCCGGACGCGACGTGACCCGCTCCACATAGGCTTCAAGTGCTGGATGGGGATTGAACTGCCGGAACTTTGGCACCCGCAGCACGTCGGCCATCAGGAGATCGGCAATGGTAAAGCGCCCGCCGGCGAGCCATTCGCGTTTGGCAAGGACGGCGTCGAGGTGTCTTAGGCGTTGCAAGAGCCACGACTCCAGCGGATTTTCGGCTGGGTCCGAGAGGCCGACAAACCACCAGGAGACCGAGACAAGTTCGACGGAATTGAGCGCGGCAATTACCCATTCGAGCGTTTCCGCAGCGCCTTTGGGATCGGTCGGCATCAGCGCGGTGCTCTTTTGCGCCAGGTGGAGCAGGCAGGCGCCGCTTTCAAAGAGCGTAATATCGCCATCCTGCAATACCGGCACCTGCCCAAAAGGCTGGCGCGCATAATGCTCGGGGCTGCGATCGTCGAACTTTACCGATTTGACCGAATAGGGCAGGCCCGCTTCCTCGCAGGCCCAGCGCAGTCGCAAATCCCGGACAAAGCCGCGTGGGCCCTCGGGCACCCAGTCATAGGTCCAGATTGTGAGATCTGCGGTCATTGCGGCGTCTCCTCGCTTTGCCCGATCATGCGAGCTGCGGGACATTGCCGCAAGGTTTTTGGGCAAAAGAAAAGGCCCGGTGGTGCCGGGCCTTCGGTTCTTGGTAATGCCCGCCATTCGAGCGTAGCTCTCATGGCCTAGCGTGCTAGCCAGCCAGACGCTCAATTTCCGCGCCGCAGCGGCTGAGCTTGTCTTCGAGCCGTTCAAAGCCGCGATCGAGGTGATAGATGCGGTTGACGATCGTTTCGCCCTTGGCGGCAAGGCCGGCAATGACCAGCGACACCGAAGCGCGCAGATCGGTCGCCATCACCTGGGCACCCTTGAGCTGAGATTTGCCGCGAATGGTGGCGAGCTGGCCATCGACGGCGATATCGGCGCCAAAGCGGGCAAGTTCGGCCACATGCATGTAGCGGTTCTCAAAGATCGTCTCGCGCACATGGCTCGTGCCCTGGCTCATGGTCATCAGCGCCATGAACTGGGCCTGGAGATCGGTCGGGAATCCTGGGAACGGATGGGTTTCGACATCGACAGGCTGGATGCCATTGCCATTGCGCGTGACGCGAATGCCACCAGCTTCCGTTGTCAGATCGACACCGGTCTTGGCCAAAATATCGAGCGCCGACTGCAGATGGTCAGCGCGCGCACCGCGGAGGAAAACGTCGCCACCGGTCATGGCCGCAGCCATGGCGAAGGTGCCGGTTTCGATACGGTCGGGAATGACTTCCACATTGGCGCCATGCAGCTTTTCGACGCCTTCAATGGTCAGCGTCCGCGTGCCAATGCCCGAAATTTTCGCGCCCATGGCGACGAGACATTCGGCAACATTGGTGATCTCGGGCTCCTGCGCCGCATTCTCGATCACCGTCGTGCCCTTGGCGAGCGTTGCCGCCATGAGAAGCGTATGCGTCGCGCCGACCGACACCTTGGGGAACACGATCCGCGCGCCGATGAGACCACCCTTGGGCGCCTTGGCGACCACATAGCCATCGTCGATGTCGATTTCGGCGCCGAGCTCCTTCAATCCAAAAAGGAAGAGATCGACCGGGCGCGTGCCGATGGCGCAGCCGCCGGGCAGGGAAACGCGGGCCTCGTGGCAGCGGGCGAGCAAGGGGCCGATGACCCAGAAACTGGCGCGCATTTTCGAAACGAGATCATAGGGCGCGGTGGTGTCGACGATATCGGCGGCATGAAAGGTCATGCGCTGTCCGCCATCATCGGATTCGCCGCGACGGCGGCCATGCACCGCAATATCGACGCCATGATTTTCGAGAATGCGCTCGAGCTGCTTGACGTCGGCGAGCCGCGGCACATTGGTGAGCACCAAGGGCTCATCGGAGAGCAGTGACGCGATCATGAGGGGCAGGGCGGCATTCTTGGCGCCTGAAATGGTGATATCGCCATTAAGCGCGTTGCCGCCGACCAAACGAATACGATCCATGAAATGGTTCCTCTGAACCGGCCCGGAAAGGGGCCTTCTACCTGTGAAGGGAGGTAGGCGAGGTCTTCGTTGCCACGTAAGCCAGACCAGCCGCGCTCTTGCGAATATGTGACGTTCCTATGTCGCCCGAAAATGATTTACGGTTTCTTGACCGCGATCGTTTCGGGTGCCGGAGCATCGTCCTGGGCAGCGCGCGCCCGGGCTTGATCCTTACGACGTTTGAGATTCTCGCGAAGCTTTGCGGCCAATCTTTGCTCACGGGCCTCAGCTTGCGCAGATTTACTCATCGCCTTCCTGGCTAACGGTGATTCACAACGGGTCCGTTGATATGCGGTTTTTGCGCTTGCGTCGAGTGAATCCCTATGGCAGTAGAGCGCCCGTCGCCGCAGAAAACCGCCAGCGACATTTTGACGATGCTGCCGTAGCTCAGTGGTAGAGCACTCCCTTGGTAAGGGAGAGGCCGACAGTTCAATCCTGTCCGGCAGCACCAGTTTTCTTCTCAATATTTTTGGTTTTAAGATCGCAAAGCGACTCCAACGAGTTTGTCGCTGCCATGCGGGATCGTCGCGGATGGTGACTAGGGCGTTTGCCTGAAGCCGCGTACCAACATCCAACATTGCCTAGTCGTCCGAAATTACTCGACGACTTTTGGCCGGCGGCCGGCTTTTAGGGGTTTGGGTTTTTGGTCTTCGGCGCTGGGCGGGGCGAAGAGTTCGGCGATGGAGACGCCGAGGGTGACGGCGACCTTATCGAGGATGCCGATGGAGGGGTTTTCCATCATGCGTTCGAGCCGGCTGACATAGGTGCGATCTACCCCGGCAAGCTCGGCAAGTTTGTCCTGCGACAGCTTCCGGTCAACCCTCAGGCGTCGCATATTCCATGCAACGAGCTCACGACTGTCCATGGCCCCTCCCGCCAGATTCGCGGGGGCAACCTACACAATCGGCAATAGGGAAACAATCAAGCTGAGAGACGTGTCTCTAGGAAGTCCGCGTGGGCTTCGGGCGCCAGCATCAGGCTATGCAACGAGACCGAGAGGGATTTTGCGAGGCTATCGAGCTCATCGAGGGTAATCTCGAGCCGGCCAGCTTCGAGTGCGGTAACCGCGTCGACGGACCACCCGAGCTTTTCGGCAAGGCCGGCAGCACTCCAGCCACGAGCAATGCGCAGGCTTTTGCTGTTGAGACCAAGAATTGTGCTCGCTGCAATAGCGCCCACGCCGCACCTCGAATCGTTTTTCAGAGCTGGCAAGAGGATAGCGGCATGCGGGCGTCACGGTCCGTCTATTAAGGTAGCGTTAAATACCTCTTTCGGGGTAGGGCAGGATGATGCCGCGCCGGTTGGCTTCGATAATGCTGTCTGCGCCGAGAAGGTCCGCGATCTGGGTGACGATCCTGAGGCCAAGCCCGGCCGCTCCTGGTTTTTGGGCTGCGTTTTCGGCGATCTGGTCGATAACGAAAAGACCCGTGCCGTGAGCTTCTTCAGCAATCCGAACCGTGACGCGATCGCCCTTGCTGCTGAGGCGGATGGCGTTATCGAGGTGATTGACAAGCACCTGAAATAAAAGTTCGCGATCCGACTTCAATTCCGCTTCAGGAAAATCCCATAGAAGGACAACACCGTTGCGGCTGGCAATCGGGCCGTAGAGCGCCTGTAATTGGGATATGAGAGCGACGATCTCAAAAGCCTCGGAATGCACCTGCACATCGCCGACATCGAGCCGCGCGTAGAACAGGATGCGCGTCAGAAGGCGCGAGGCGGCCTCACCGAGTTCTCTCGCGCGCGCAAGACTCCTGCTGGCCTGCGGATCGGTGATCTTCATGCTGAGGCCCTCAATCGTCAGGTTGATGGCTTCGACCGGTTGCCTCAGATCATGACCGAGCGAGCGCACCAGGTGGCGCTGCATCTCGTGAGATTTTTCGAGCTCATGTGTACGTTGGGCGACGAGTTCGATCAGGCGTTGCGCGGTGCGCTGACGTTCTGACGTAGCGGCGCCAATGAGAAGCGCAGCGGCGGCGGCAGTGACCAGCGGAACAGCAAGGTCTGAGACCGGCAGCGGGCCTTCAAAAAGTGTTCCGAGCAGCGGCGTGATCACGCCGGCAAGCAGCACCGTTGCCGCCGATTTTTCAAAGCCGCCATAGAGCCCGACAATGATTAGAACGGGAATGATCAGATACCAAAGCGCGACGCCAAAATTCGGTCCGACAATTCCAAGCGTTACCGCAAGTGTGATGATCACACTTTGGCCCAACCAAAAGAGCGGCGGCGGCCACTGCCACTCTCCAAGCGGTTGCCTGAAGCAGAGCATCAGCAGGGGCACCAAAATGGGCGGCACCATCACGGCCCCCAAGGCGTGTCCAAGCCACCAGAGATGGGCGAGGCTGAGCCCATCGGCGAGCTGAAGCCGATTACCGGCCACCTGCAACGTTATGCTGGTCAGGGCGGCGATTAGCGAAGCGACGAGGCCGACGCCAAGAAAGGCTTGGACATCTCTCCAGCTCTTGATGGGAAGGCTGACCCTCGTGATCTTCAACAAGATCCAGGCGGCAGCGCCATAGATCAGGTAGAGCCGGATGGCCCGGATAACATGGGTGATGGAGACTTCGTCTGACAGGGCAAAACTGTCGCGTACGGCGGGAAAATAGAGCGATAATCCGGCAAGGAGCGGAACAAGCTTGAGCCAACCTGGAGCGGCAAAAACGATGGCCAGCATGACGCCTGAGGGCAAGAACCAGATGCTGGAATAAGTTTTAAATAGAGGCAGGATGTTGGCAATACGGAAGGAAAGGAGGCATAGTGCGCCAAGCAGCACGCCTGCGAAGACCTCGCGCGCCAGACGTTTCACAGCTCTATTTTTGAAAAAAGCAGTCGAGATTTCGGTAGCCCTTGTCCAAGAAACTTCTCATCGTCGACGATCATGTGCTGTTCGCAGAATCACTGATTTACCTTCTCGATACGCTCGACGAGGCGATTGAGTGTGTGGCCTGCTCATCGGTGGGAGAGGCTCTCGACCTACTGGATGATGGACGGCCTGTCGATCTCGTTCTGCTCGACTATGCCATGCCCGGCGAGACCGGACTTCAGGGCTTGGAACGGATCAGGCAGAAACGTCCGGACCTGCCTGTTGCCTTCCTTTCCGGTCAGGATGATGCCTTGCTCGTTGCGGAAGCCATGCAGATGCAAGCGGTGGGCTGGCTGCCGAAATCCATGGGCGGTCGGGCCATGGTCAGTGCACTGCATTTGCTTCTCGCTGGAGAGCGCTTCGTACCGAGCGCGCTGATGCCGCGTCAGGATGCAACCGCGCTGACGGCGCGGGAAAAGCAGGTTGCTGCCCTTTTGGGGCAGGGCATGACGGACAAGCAGATCGCAGCTTCCCTCGGCATCGAACCGGGAACCGTCAAGGTTCACGTCAAGAACCTCTTGCGCAAGACCGGCGCCCAAAACCGCACCCAGTTCGCGCTACGCTACCGCTTCTGAGTTCATCTTTCCATTGCAAGCGTCTGCAGCGGTTAATCCTCTCACCGCCCGAAATTTTGTTGCTTAATTGTAGGTCTATGGGCATCATTAACGCGGTTTTAATGTGATGCGTACAATCCTCTGATTTGTGAAGGGCCGCATGAAGCGGTCCATTTTTCCAGAAGGAAAGCACCACACATGGGTTCCGATGTTTCTCTCTCGAAGGCCGTTCGCGCGAACCTTCTGA
>NZ_LMLO01000006.1:134095-225722 GCF_001421945.1 Devosia sp. Leaf64
AAACCGTCTTGCGACCGGCAACAAGGTAAACTCTGCCCTCGACAATCCCTCGAGCTTCTTCACTGCCTCGGCACTCAACAGCCGCGCCGCCGACATGAGCAATCTGCTCGACTCGATGGCTTCGGGCATCAAGGTCATCGAAGCCGCCAATAACGGCATCACCGCACTGACCAAGAACCTTGAATCCATGCAGTCGACCCTGCGTCAGGCTCGCCAGGACAAGTCGTTCCAGACCAAGTCGTTTGAAGTCAACGACAACACCAAGATCAACCTTGGCGGCGGTCAGTTCGGCGATCTCAATGCCGACATCAGCCTGGCAACTGCAACGGTTCCTGGCGTCAAGTCGGTGCTGACCACCGAAGCCTCTGCAGCCTATCTCGGCCCCCAGTCGACAACTGCCTCGGCAACTGGCGCTGGCGCTCGCTCCGTGATCTCGCTTGCTGGCGGTTTTACTGCCGGCGACGAATTCACCGTTGCTGGTGTTGACGTAACGGCGGGCGCAGACGTGACTGCAGCGGGTCTTGCAGCAACGATCACCACCGCTCTTGCTGGTAGTGCATCGACGGCTGGCAAGTACACCGTCTCGGTTGGTGCTGCAGGCAGCGACAATGCTGGCAAGATCATCATCGAAACCGTCGACACCTCGGCCGCTGCTGCCGCTATCGACTTCGATCCTGCCGGTGCTGCGCAGACTGCCACCGCAGCCGTCAAGGGCACGACCGAGTTCAACTACTCGGCCGTTCCTGGATCGATCAACGTTGCTGGCCAGAACATTGCCACCGGCGCAAACTTTGCCGACTTCGTCGACAACCTCAAGGCTGGTGCTGAAGCGGGCAAGTACACCGTCGAAGCCGACGCGGCCACAGGCAAGATCAAGCTGACCAACACCGAATATGGCGCTACCGTTCCGACGGTCACCGGTATTCCGACGGCCGTTGCTGGTTCTGCCAGCGTCGATACCATCGAGATCACGACGGGTGCTGCCATTGGCGATACCTTCAAGATCGACGATGAGACCTACACCTTCACCGCTGCTCCAGGTAGCGCTGACGCGACTGCCGCAGAACTGCGTGCGTGGATCAACAGCAACGCCACGCTCAGTGCAAAGTATGCATCGAGCGTTTCCACCGATACCATTACGCTGACCGAAAAGTCTGGCGCCAAAGGTTTCGCGGGTACCGGCCCCACCGTCGCAGTGACCGGCACGGTCGCCCAGACATCGGCCAACACCACGCCTGGTGTAACGACCGTTAACGGCCGCACTGATACCACGGGCATCGTTGGTACGTCGGTCGAAGCCGTCGCTGCTGAAAAGGCGACCTTCACCGTTTCCTACGATGGCAAGACTGCCAACGTTTCGATCGGTGGCGTAAAGGGTGGCGTAGGTTCGGCTGTCAACGCTCTCGACATCAAGAACTGGCAGGATGCGACCATCGCATCGGTCAATTCCGATCTCGAAGCCAAGGGTATCACGGGCGTTGAGGCCAAGTTCGACGAAGCTGGCAAGTTCCAGCTCGTTGCCAAGAACGCTGAAGCCAAGACCCTGGCTGTCTCCGGTGACGATGCTGTTGCACTCTTCGGCACCAATGGTGTGAACACCGGCGTTGCTGAAAAGAGCCAGCTCAACTCGACCAAGACCGTCGACAAGTTCGTCGAACTGATCAACCGCGACCATGGCGGCAAGGTTCGTGCTTCGAACGACAACGGCAAACTCCGTATCGAAAACCTGTCGACCCAGGCTCTCGATATCGGTGTCGATACCAATGGCAACGACGCCGTCACTGCCCTCAAGATCGATGGCAACAACGTTCGTGCGAACCTGTCCAAGCAGTTCAACGAACTGCGCGACCAGCTCGACAAGCTCGGTGATGACGCGTCCTTCAACGGTATCAACCTGCTTCGTGGCGACAAGCTGAAGATCACCTTCAACGAGTCCGGCACGTCCTCGATCGACATCCAGGCCAAGGATGCCAACGGCAACGTTCGCGGTATCAATGCCTCGAACCTCGGTGTTGAAAGCCTTGTCGCTGAAGACCTCGACACCGACGAAAAGATCGACGCGTTCCTGACCAAGCTCTCTTCGGCTCTGACCGAACTGCGCTCGCAGGCTTCGGCCTTCGGTTCGAACCTGTCGTCTGTCGAAAACCGTCAGTCGTTCACCAAGAACATGATCAACACGCTCGAAACCGGCGCGGCGAACCTGACCTTGGCGGACACGAACGAAGAAGCGGCCAACCTCCTCGCTCTCCAGACCCGTCAGCAGCTGTCGTCTTCGGCTCTGTCGATGGCCTCGCAGCAGGACCAGGCTGTGCTGCAGCTCCTGCGTTAATCGCAACAAAGCAAGCATTTCGGGGGCGGCGGTGTCGCCCCCGGTCTTACCCAGAAGGAAAGACGATGGCGCTCAAACTCACTGTCAAACCCGGCGAGACGTTCTTTATCGGCACCGCCGAAATCAGCGTGCAGTGCGATGCGATCGTCAATGTTCTGGTGGGCGGTCATGCGCCCATTTTGCGTTCCGACGACCATGTTGACGCCAAAGAGGCGACGTCCCCCGCCATGCGCCTGCGCTATGCCGTGCAGCAGATGTATCTGACGAGCGATATTCCGGGACACCATATCGATTATTTCGAGGCCGCCCAGGCGCTCCTCGCCGAGGCGCCGCAGCATGCGGGGCTGGTGGCTGAGGTCAATGGTCTGCTGATCAGCGGATCGAGCTACAAGGCAATCAAGCTTTTAAAAGTCTTGTCCAATCCCGAGCTGACCGAAACTCGCGCCAAGCTCAAGCTGGTGGGTTGAGCTATGACCGCATCCCCCCGCGGCGCCGTGACGCCATCCAGCCAATCGAACACTGCTACGCTGATCGCCCGCAATATAGTGCGCCTCCGCGATGAGCGGCAAATGTCCGCCTCTATCCTCGCGCTGCGGACGGGTTGGGCGGTATCGCGGATCGCAGCTATCGAAGCAGGCGATGCCGCTGCGCTTGCACTCGACGATATCGACGTTCTGGCTAGGGCCTTCGTCGTGAGACCAGCAGAGCTTTTTGCCTGAGCGCTAGGCCAACTCGGTTTCGGGTGCGGGCTCCTCAGTCGCCTGGCGCGAGAGGGCCATTTCGGCGTTGAACACCAGGCCATTGTCCGAGCTGAATTTGCAGGTGCCATCCATCTGCGCGACCGCACCACGAATGATGCGCATGCCCATGCTGCGTGGGCTTGGCTCGGTATCGAGGCCCTTGCCATTGTCCCGGAAGACGAGGTGCGAAACTCCGCTGGCGTCGCGCGACAGTGACACGCGGATTTCACCCGGACGACCATCGGCAAAGGCATATTTGCAGCTATTGGCGGCGAGCTCGGTAAGGAGCAGGGCAAGGGGTGTCGCGTGGTCGCGATCGACGGGGATCGCATCGAGCGCGTAGTGGACGCTCGCCGAGGAGCCATAGGTTTCGAGCGCCTTGCCGATAATGGCGGGGATGAACTCGGCAGCGTCGATATCTTCGTAGCGGTCCTGACTATAGATATGCTCGTGCATCGCGGTCATGGCGGCAAAGCGCCCTTCGAGGTCGCGCTTGGCCTCTTCGGGAATGTCCTGCATCCGCACCAGCGCCTGGATCGAGGCGAGATTGTTCTTCACCCGATGGTGGATTTCACGCAGCAGCATGGTGTTGAGATCGGCTGATTGTTGCAGCAGCCGATTGCGCTCGGCGCCGCTACGCAGAAGTTTGACGATCCACACGCAGGCAAGGATCAGCCCGATCAGCACCGGCGACACGATCAGGAGTACCGCGAGAATGGCGCCGTGGAAGGTCTGCCAGGAGGGATTTGAGGCAATTGCGGCCAGCGCAACGATATCGGCGCTTTCGACCTTGCGGTAGCTCACGATGCGGGCAATGCCATCGATGGGCGAGGCCACAGAAGCATAGGTGCCGCGGTCGCTCTGCGGCAAGTATTGGGTAAAGAGCGCATGCTGGCTGAGGTCGAGCGCAGTATCGGAGGGTGGACTGCGGCCCATCAATTGCCCATCGCCACGGATGAAGCTGACCGACGAACCTTCTGGCAGGTCGAGCGCGTCGAGAATCGTCGTGAGAAGGGATTCGGGAAACGAGATCATGATCGCGCCGGCAAAGACGCCGTTGCGCTCGACCCGTCGGCTGAAGACGAAAATCGGGTTCTTGGTGGTGCGACTGATCAGCAGTGGTGACACGTAGGATGGCGCACCGGCCTTGAGAGCGGTGAAATATTCCCGATCGGCCACCGAAACCTGCGCAGCGCCCGGCACGGTGGCAAAGATCGTATTGGCGGCAGCGTCGATGACATAAGTGTCGGCTGCATCGGGCAGGCCATCGAGCACGGATTCGATGCTGGCGTCGCTTCCGGTCAAGGCCGGGCCAAGCGCGGCATCGACGCGGCGCAGGGTCTGGTCGGCGAGTTCGGTGATCCAATAGGCATTGGTCGAAACAACCTGCGCCGCGCCCATCGAGCGCTCTTCAAGCCGCGCGCGGGTCTGTTCGGCACCGATATAGATAAAGAGCGCCAACAGGGCGACGAAAAGCCCCACCGCCGCCAGCATGGTTGCTATGGCAAGCTTGATGGCGAGACCTTGATTGGAGCCCTCTTCGACCCCCACTTTTCCCCCCGGTCAATCACCACTGCGATGGGTGTTTCACCGGGGATAATGTGTGAATCGCCGTACGCTTCCAAGCCCGAACTTTTGTTGGATTTGCTCTTTCAATCGGGGCGATCGAGGAGCGCGCCAAGTTGGTTGAAGAAATTGCGCCAGCCAGCCTGCGCGCCATGGAAGGCCTGGTCCTGATCCGGGCGGAAACCGGTCTGTTCCATGCGGAGCTGAGTGCCCGATGGGATCGGCGTCAGGGTCCACGTCACAGTGCTTTCAAGACCGTAGGCGTCCCAGGTGTAGGAGAGGGTTTTGTTGGGCTCGATCTCCCGGACCTTGCAATCGACACCGCCCCAATCAGCAGTGAAGCGGAATTTATGGCCCACTGCCGGAGCGAAATTATTGGCCATCAGCCACTCCTCGATGAGATGCGGCTGGGTCAAGGCGCGCCAGAGCTTTTCAGGGCCATGGGCGAAGTCGCGTTCAAGGATGACGGTGCGGATGTCGGGTACAGGGTCGGTCATCTCATCTCACTTGGCAAGATTGGCGGAAAGGGCGGCTTGGATCAGGGCGATAAAACCCTCCTCGTCGATCGGCTCGCCCTCGCGAAAATCAATGGCGCGACGCGTGCCGCCGGTGAGGCTCGAATTGAAAATGCCCTTGGGATCAAGAAGCGATGCCCCTTTGGGGAAGGTGGTCTTGACGGCCGCCTTATAGGCTTCGCCGGTGCAGATGATGCCACCATGCGACCAGACGGGATTATCCCATTTCCACTCTTCGACGACGTCCGGATCGGCTTGCTTGATCAAGGCCCGGATGCGGGCGAGGGTTTCGCCGCGCCAGCCGCCAAGGCTTGCGATACGCGTGTCGATCAGCGCGCTGGCAGCGGCCGGGTCTGGCTTCTCCGTCATGGTCTTTCTCACAGCTTTCGCCGGGCAGGAGCACGGCTTGTTTGATCCAGGCAGTCAGGCGATCGGTATCGATCCCTTGAGCTTCGCCGATATCGTGATACCGCACCCCCGGCACTTTCGAGGATTTTTCGGGCAAGGGGTCGAGTTCGGTGCCGTTAAAGAAGGTCAGGCGCACATAGGTCTTGAAGCAATGCATGCTGAGAAACCAGGTGCTGCCATCGAGCCCATAAAGCGGCGTGTTCCATTTGACGGCTTTCTTGACGCCAGGGATGGTGGAGACGACCAATTCATCGACCGCGCGGACGATACCGTGCTTCCAGCCGGGCACTGCCGCGATGTAAGACGCGACCGGTGCATTACCAACACCCTTGGGGATTTGCGGATTGTCGCCCGAAAGCAGTTTGACGTTTGAGGCGGCGCTCATTGGTCCATCCTTCCGAGCAGATCCTCGAGCGCATCGAAACGCTCGTGCCAAAAGGCATTCATCTCGCGCGTCCAATCGGCGAGCGGGCCAAGCGCAGCGGTCCGGGCGCGATAGTGGGTTTGGCGCCCATCGACGCGCCCTTCGACGAGGCCGGCCTCGCGCAATATTCCCAGATGTTTCGAAACCACCGGCTGCGACACGCCTGCACCACGGGTCAAAGCGACGACCGTGCACTCGCCCTCACGGCAGAGGCGCTCGAAAAGAGCGCGCCGCGTCGGATCCGCCAGGGCCTTGAAGAGAGTGTCAGTCGCGAGTTGCAAAATACATATCCATTTGGCTATGGATTATTCATAGCTCCGTGGCTATTTGTCGTCAAGGGCACGACGGTGTTGCCAGACCATTGCAAAATTACTTAGCTTGATGTGACGTCCCGCCGAGATATCGAAGTCACCATCCTCCTGACAGCAAGAGAAGAAAAATAGAAATTGATGTAATTGAGGGTGGCTGCTGAACATCTCATTTACATCCTTGCCGCATTGTTTGGCTGAGGCTGGGGTGCTGAAATGACGGGCGGGGAAACAGAGCAGCTTTTGCGGCTGCAGACCGAGGTTCTGGAGGCGGTGGCGCAAGGCGAGACTTTGCCCGCAATTGCCCGGATGCTTTGTCTGCGTGCAGAGCAATTGGCGCCTGGTGTCATCTGCTCGATTCTGCTGGTCGAAGACGGTGTGGTGCTTCGGCCTTTGGCGGCGCCTACTTTGCCACAGGTCTATACCGATCAGATCGATGGCTTGAAGGCGGGGCCCAAGGCTGGTTCGTGCGGCACGGCGGTCTATCACAAGACGGAAGTCGTCGTTTCCGACATTGCAATCGATCCGCTCTGGGACAGTTTTCGTGCCCATGCCGAGCCGCATGGTTTGCGCGCCTGTTGGTCGAACCCCATTATCAACCACGCCGGCAGGGTCGTCGCGACATTTGCCTTTTACTATCGCGAGCCGCGCGGGCCATCCGATCTGGAGCGGGACATCGTTGCGACCTGCGTGCATCTTTGCGCGCTTGCCATCGAACATGAACGCATCCGCGAGCGCAATTTCCGGCTCGCCTATTTCGATGTATTGACCGGGCTCGCCAATCGCGGCCGTTTCAACCAGCTTCTCTCCGATGTGATCGACGACGAACAGCCTTTTGGCTTGATCCTTCTCGATATCGATCACCTCAAATCGGTCAATGACACCATTGGCCACGCTGCAGGCGACCGGCTGATCGCGACGGTTGCGTCGCGCCTCAATTCTGTGAACGACAAGCTCGTGCCGTGCCGGCTCGGCGGCGACGAGTTTGCCGTTATCGTGCGCGGTTGCGATAGCCATGAACTGCTTGAACACTGGGGCAGTCTATTGTGTGACGCGTCGACCGGCATGGTGGAGATGGGCGGGCAGACCTTTGAAGCGCATGTCACCATGGGTGGCGCGCTGTTCGGGGTTGATGGCATTACGGCGAGCACGCTGATCCAGAATGCCGATTTCGCGCTCTATCACGCCAAGCAAGCCCGCCGCGGCGGCTATATGGCTTTCCATTCCGATCTCCGCACCCAGATGACGCATCGCCATGCGATGGTGCGAGAGGTCGATCAGGCACTGCTCGAGAACCGCATCGAGCCGCACTATCAGCCCATCGTCAACATCACGACCAATCAGATCGTCGGCCTTGAAGCCTTGGCGCGCTTGCGCATGCCGGATGGCGCTGTGATCTCGGCGGGTCAGTTTCACACCGCGCTCAGCGATCCGCGGATTGCCTATGAGATGACCGGACAGATGCTGACCCAGGTGGCGCGCGACATGCGCCATTGGCTCGATGTCGGGCTCAATTTCCAGCATGTCGGGGTCAATGTCACGACCGGGGATTTTCTCCGCGGCGATCTTGCCGACCGCATCATCGACATATTCGGCCGCGCTTCGGTGCCGCTCAGCCATATCGTACTCGAGGTCAACGAGGCCGTCTTCATGGGCGGCAGCGATAAGATCGTGCCCAATGCCGTCGAGGCCTTGCGGGCGCGCGGCATTCTCGTGGCGCTTGACGATTTCGGTACCGGTTTCGCGTCGCTGACGCATCTTCTCAGTTTTCCGGTCGATATCATCAAGATCGACCGGTCCTTCGTCACGCGGCTTGGGGTCGATGGACCGAGCGAGGCGCTGGTGTCAGGGATCGTCGATATCGCGCACAAGCTCGATATGCGCACCGTGGCCGAAGGGGTCGAGCGTGAGGAGCAGGCCGAGATGCTCCGCCGTCTCGGCTGCAATCTGGCACAGGGCTATCTCTATGCAAGGCCGGTCCCGGCGCGGGTCTGCACCAGCATGCTCGAAGCCTATGGGCAAACGCCGGGCGACAGCCGCAAGACTGCCTGAAGCGCCAAACTTGTCCTCCCAAAGCTGGTGACAGGACGATGACAGGGAGCAGCGCATAGACTGCCTCTCACGAACGCAACGTCGTTCGCCTTTGTTCTGGGAGGATCTATGAACAAGCTGCTTCTCGCGGCGCTGGTTTCCGGCGCCCTGTCCGTGTCCGCATTCGCGGCCGACTATACCATCATGGCCCCTGCGGCCCCCGGCGGCGGCTGGGACCAGACCGCCCGCTCCATGCAGGAGGCCCTGACGGCCGATGGCATTTCGGGCAATGTGCAGGTGACCAACGTTCCTGGCGCCGGCGGCACGATCGGTCTCGCCCAGTTCGCAACGCAGGACGCCGGCAATCCCGACGCTCTGATCGTCGGTGGCTATGTGATGGTTGGCGCCATCCTGACCAATATGGCCCCCGTCACCCTCAACGACGTGACCCCGATTGCGCGCCTCACCGGTGAAGCCGTCGCCATCGTTGTTCCCGCTGCTTCCGACATCCAGACGCTTGACGATCTCATCGCCAAGCTCAAGGAAAATACCGGGTCGGTCTCTTGGGCCGGTGGTTCGGCCGGTGGCGTCGACCACATCACGGCTGGCCTCATCGCCAAGACCATTGGCGTCGATCCGACCCAGGTCAACTACATCGCCTATTCCGGTGGTGGCGAAGCCCTCGCTGCAATCCTCGGCAATCAGGTGACCGTGGGTATTTCCGGCATCAGCGAGTTCTCTTCGCAGATCGCCGCCGGTGAACTGCGTCTCCTCGCCGTCTCGTCCGAAGATCGCGTGCCGGGTATCGATGGGCCGACGCTCAAGGAAGCCGGTGTTGATCTCGCTGTGCAGAACTGGCGCATGGTCGCCGCTGCGCCTGGGATCACCGACGAGCAGAAGGCGTCGATCACTGCCGACATCAAGAAGATGGCTGAATCGGACGCTTGGAAGAAGACGCTCGAAACCAAGGGCTGGGTCGATACCTATCTCGATGGCGAAGCCTTCGACACGCAGCTTGCAGCGGATATCTCGGCCACCGAGGCTATCCTGAAAGACATTGGCCTGGTGCAATGAGCGCTGGCAGCACCAATAGCACGCGCCGCCCCGATGGGGCGGCGCTCGTCATCGCGGTCATTCTAGCCGCCATTTCGATCATCATCTTCTGGCAAACCAGCCAGATGCGCGTGCCCCCCGTGCAGCAGCGCGTCGGCCCGACCGTCTTCCCCTATGTGGTAGCAACCGGTCTCGCATTCCTTGCCATCGGCACGGTTGTCTCCGCCTTCCGCAATGGTTTTCCGGCGCGCAGCAAGGACGAGTTCGGCCCGATCGCATGGATCGTCGGCGGCCTTGTTGCGCAGATCCTGCTGCTTTCGATCGCAGGCTTCTCGATTGCGACGGGCGTTCTGTTCGCGCTGACCGCCAAAGGCTTTGGCCGCGGCCCGCTTTGGCAGACCATCCCGATCGGTGTCGTCTTTGCGTTTATCGTCTGGTTTCTCTTTGCTCGCGGGCTGCAGCTCTCACTGCCGCAGGGGCCGCTCGAGCGCTTGCTGACCACGGGGAGTTTCTAAGAAATGGGAACTTTCGAACTTCTCGCCCAGGGCCTTCTGGCGGCTCTGCAGGTCCAGAACCTCCTTTATGCGCTGATCGGCGTGACCCTCGGCACGGCCGTCGGCGTTCTCCCCGGCATCGGGCCGGCGCTGACCGTGGCGCTGCTTCTGCCCGTCACCTATAAGCTCGATCCGGCCGGTTCGCTGATCATGTTTGCCGGCATCTATTACGGCGGCATGTATGGCGGCTCGACGACCTCGATCCTCCTCAACACGCCCGGCGAAAGCGCTTCGATCGTCACTGCGCTCGAGGGCAACAAAATGGCCCGCAAGGGCAGGGGCGGCCCGGCTCTCGCCACAGCCGCCATCGGCTCCTTCGTCGCCGGGTTGATCGCCACGCTTGGCCTTGCCTTCGTAGCGCCCTTCGTCGTCAAATTTGCGCTGGCTTTTGGTCCTGCGGATTATTTCGCGCTGATGGTTTTGGCCTTCATCACCGTCTCTGCTGCCTTCGGCGACAGCGCGCTGCGGGGGCTGACCGCGCTCTTTATCGGGCTTGGCCTTGGGCTCATCGGCATCGACCAGCAGACCGGCCAGACGCGTCTGGCTTTCGGTGTGCTCGATCTGCTCGATGGCATCGAAGTGACGACGCTCGCGGTGGCGCTCTTTGCCATCGGTGAAACGCTGAAAACCGCGACCGATCCCGAGCAGATCAAGGCCGAGGTCATGGCGGTCAAGGGTTCGGTCTGGATGACGATCGACGACTGGAAGCGCTCCTGGGCTTCCTGGCTGCGCGGCACCTTTATCGGCTTCCCGATCGGCGCCATGCCGGCCGGCGGCGCCGATGTCGCAAGCTTCCTCTCTTATTCCGCCGAAAAGACCTTTGCCAAGAATCCAGAGGAATTCGGCCATGGCGCGATCGAAGGCGTCGCCGGTCCGGAAGCGGCCAACAATGCTTCGGCCGCCGGGACGCTCGTGCCGCTTCTGACCCTCGGCCTGCCGACGACGGCAACCGCGGCGATCATGCTCGCCGGCTTCCAGCAGTTCGGCCTCCAGCCCGGACCATTGTTGTTCGCCAACAATGCGCCGCTCGTCTGGTCGCTGATCGCGAGCCTGCTCATCGCCAATTTCATGCTTCTGGTGCTTAACCTGCCGCTGATCGGGCTTTGGGTAAAGCTGCTCACCATTCCAAAACCCTGGCTCTATGCCGGCATCCTGGTCTTTGCGACGCTCGGCACGCTGGGCGCCAATGGCGCCATGTCCATGGGTTTTGGGCCAGTGCGCATTTCGTTCGAACTGGTGCTGCTGCTGGTCTTCGGCATTCTCGGCTATCTCCTCCGCCGCTTCGGCTATCCGATCGCGCCGGTGGTGGTGGGCCTGATCCTTGGTCCCATGGCCGAGCAACAATTGCGCCGTGCACTTTCGATCAGCCAGGGCGATCCGGGCATTCTCTTCCACTCGCCGATCTCGCTGGTGCTCTATGCTCTGGCGATCATCGCCGTTGCACTGCCCTTCATCCTCCGCATGCGCGGTAAGGGTGATGTGCTGAACCAGTTGGCGAGCGACGAAGATTGATTACTTAGGCTCGGCCTTCATGGCCGGGCTGTCTCAGGTGTGCGCTGAAGCCGCCTAAACCCCTATTGTCAACCTGGCTTCAAGCCGGGATGACAGCGGTGGGCTGCTGAGGCTTCTACAATCTCTTCCCACCCATGCGTTCAGTGCATGGGTGAATTACTCCAAAGCACCCCAAAAAACAAAAGCCCGGAGGCCAGGGAGGGAGACTGGCATCCGGGCTTTCTGTGTCGGCTACTTGCGCTGCAGGTCGCCTGGCGTTTTACCGAAGTAAAAGCCAGGAGGTTGGCGCCCTGCGCAGCTTAGTGGCCGGTCGATGGGAAGTCGGTCGGGTTAATGCCGAGGGTCCGCAGGTGCTTGGCCTTGGGCGCCCGGCCTCCTTCGACGGCAGCCGAAACCGCAACGGCACTGCCGAAAACGGTGACGAAGGTGTCGAGGGTCGCAAAGAACTTGTTCTTGCGCGGGGTGCTCATGGTGGTCTCCTGTAATGGACCCTGGATCATCCCGGGCCGCTTCCATGACACCTAAATGAGCCTTGATGGCCTCAAGCGGTAGTGCGGCTAACCTCAGTCCAGCTATGCGCTGGGCGAATGGGGAAAGAACCGGCGGGGGCAAGGCGCTTGTTGAGATAGACCGTCGTGCCGCCCATGAAGGCTTCGGTCTGCTCCACCTCGTAGCCGAGCTTTTGATAGAGCGCGACATTGCTCGTAAAGGCGGCATTGGTCAGGAGGCGGATGGTATCGAGCTCGGCGTGGCGCGCCAGCTGTTCGGCAAGGATCATCAGCGACTGGCCGTGGCCGCGACGCTGGTGGTGCGGATGAACGGCGAGGTTTTCGATCCAGAGATGATCGGCGCAGGGGCAGGTCTGGAGAAGGCCGGCAAGCTGACCATCGACCGTCAGCAGATCGAAGCGGAAATCATGGATGGCTTCGCTATAGTCGGCGAGCATTGGACGCGGTTCTCGGCCGATAACGGGTGTCCACTTGGCATAGGCAGCCCGAACGAGCGAGCGAATAGCCGGTGCGTCTTCCGGGGTGGCCGTTCTGAAGGCGACGAACTGAGGAGGCATAAAGCAAATTCCGAAAACTAACGACCTGCCGAACGGTTGGCGCCTCTATGCATGAGTCGAATGACGGGGTGACGAACCCCGCCCGTTCGCGCCTGCACGCGCCTTAGTTCGACTTGAACTCGCAAACAAAACGCCGAAGTTCCAAACCGGATGCATGTTGACAAATATTTGTTTCAGTTGATGTTTTTGCAGTTTTGAGGGCTTGATCGGAGTTCGGGCTGTTCTGGAAACGCGGGATTCGAGGAGGGCCGCCCAAAAGAAAATCCCCGCTTTCGCGGGGATTGCTGCAGACCGGACGACGTTGAGGGCCGTTAGCCGCCAAGGCTGGGCAGGGTCAGATCGCCCGAGGTCAGCTTACTGGCCGTGATCGCGGCATCGGCCTTTTCGCGCGGCAGTTCGAGGCTGGTCCAGACGCTGACGAGCGCATGGCGCAGCTCGAAGATCATCTCGTCGGTGTGGAGCGGGGTCGGCGTGATGCGGAGGCGCTCCGTGCCCTTGGGTACGGTTGGGTAGTTGATCGGCTGGATATAGATATTGTGCTTGTCGAGCAGCATATCGCTCGCAGCCTTCACCGCCCGCGCATCGCCGACGATCAGCGGCACGATATGGGTCGAGGTTTCCATGACGGGCAGGCCAGCATCGGCCAAGATCGCCTTGGTCAGCCGCGCCTGACGCTGGTGCATCATGCGCTCCTGGCCATTGCCCTTGAGGTGTTCAATCGAGGCGCGCGCGGCGGCGCAGAGCGCGGGGGGCAGGGCGGTGGTAAAGATGAATTCGGGCGCATAAGAGCGCACGGCATCGATAATGGCCTTATTGGCAGCGATATAGCCGCCCATGACGCCAAAACCCTTGGCCAATGTGCCTTCGATGACGTCGATGCGCTCCATCAACCCGTCGCGTTCGGCAATGCCGCCGCCGCGCGGGCCATACATGCCCACGGCATGGACTTCGTCGATATAGGTCAGCGCGCCGAATTCCTCGGCGAGGTCGCAGATTTCCTTGATTGGGGCGATATCGCCATCCATCGAATAGACGGATTCGAAGGCGATCAGCTTAGGGCGCTTGCGATCGACTTGGGCGAGCAGTTCGCGCAGATGCGCGACATCATTGTGCCGGAAAATCTTCTTTTCCATGCCCGACTGACGCACGCCCTGGATCATCGAGGCGTGGTTGAGCTGATCGGAAAAGATTACGCAATCGGGGAGAAGCCGCGCAATGGTCGAGAGCGCTGCTTCATTCGAGACAAAGCCCGAGGTGAAGACGAGAGCCGCTTCCTTGCGGTGAAGGTCGGCGAGCGAGCGCTCAAGCTCGACCAAGGGGCGATTGGTGCCCGAGATATTGCGCGTGCCGCCGGCCCCGACGCCGAGCTTGCCCGCGGTTTCCTGCATCGCCTTGACGACTTTATCGTGCTGGCCCATGCCGAGATAATCGTTGGAGCACCAGATGGTGATTTCGCGGGCATTGTCGGCATCGTCGCGATAGAGCGCTTTGGGGAAGCGGCCCGCGATGCGCTCGAGATCGGCAAAAACGCGATAGCGCTTTTCTGCCCGCAGCGTGTCCACTGCATCCTCGAAAATACCGCGATAGTCCATGGGTCGTTCCTTTACGCCTGCCGGTGGGGTCGGCAGGAATGCCATTCTGGCTCCGTCGCACCTTCACTAAAAGCGCCAAGCCTTATTTGACATAGGTCAATTCGACGCGCGGACTAAAGACACATGTCCGCTATTCGAGAACCATTCTAAAGTTTTGAGGGTGATCTGCCAACTGGTGAATTGCCCCGTTGACGCAGTTTGGCCAGAGCGCTTTTTCGCGATGCGATCACTCCTTTTATGGTGCTCCAGCCACCCCGTTGCAGGAACGTCTGGACTGCGCTTAAATCCCCTCTGTGCCAAGGGGGAACGGCACGGAGGGGACATCGTGAAAAGCTTCTCGTCGTCAAGCTTTGCCGGCCAGCATGCCGATGCGCTGACACTGGCTCATGCCGCAGTCAGACGCGATCCGCAGGCCCTATTCACCGACTTTCAGTGGTTCCTGTACGAGGGCCGCGACACGGTGTTTTTCACCGCCTTTTCGACCGAGACTTACGACAAGGACAGCCTTGCCAATATGGTGGCTGAAATGGTTGCCTTGGCGCCGCAGCTGACCCACGGCTTTGTCGGCGCCGAGCCCGGCCAACCTTTCCCAAAGCATCTGCTCGATGCTATCACCTCGCTTGAAATCGTCGACGATTTCGACGGCTTTCCCGACAAATGGCTCAGCAAATCGACCGACATTTTCGAGCGGGACGACCTGCCACTGTTCCGTGTCATGGCGGCGGTGCGCCGTGATGGGCCGGACGCACAAGGCCGCGCGGCGGTATTGCAGGTGCGATCGAGCCACGCCCTGCTCGAAGGTTCGGATTCGGCGCTCTTGACCCGCTCGTCTGCCGCCGGGCACGGAGTGCAATCGGACAAGACCAACAAGCTACCTTTTGGGACCCGGCTCAAAAGCGCGTTGCGCGGTGGCATGACCGCTTTCATCTATCTGGTCCTTGCCAACATCCTTGCGCCCAAGGAACAGCCCTGGGGTTTTAAAACCCTCGCCATCGAGCGGCACCGGCTGCGGCTTCTGGCCAACAAGCTCGGCGTGCGTCAGCGCTCGCTGATGTTCGCGCTCGTCACCCATGCGCTCAATGGCGAGGGCGCGGAAAAGCTGATGAGCAAGAAGGTGATCGGCGCGGCCTACACCATGCTCGACACCAAGCGGAATAATGCCGACGACGACTTCTTCCGCGTGCGGGCCCTCGAAGCCAAATTCCAGGTCATGGACGATTTCGTCGACTATGTCCGCGCCGTCGACAACACCGTTGCCGGCATCGAGCAGAAGGACATCACCTCGTTCCAGGTGATGATCATGGCCATGTTCAAGGCCATGCGCACGCTCAATCGCTTTATTCCCGCGCTACCCAACAAACGCTTCTGGCGCTTTAACGGCGGCATGCACATCGTGCTGACGCTCGTACCGCCGCACCGCACCTATGGCCCCATGACCCACGGCATGATCGAGCCGCTCTATTGCGGCGCCTGGCATGCGGCGGTCAATATCTGCACCTTCTGCCCCGGCCGGGATTATGTGACGCTCAATTTCTCCATGGAACAGCGCCACCTCGCCAATGTGGAGAAGATCCTGGCGCTGCTCGATCATGTGGAGCGGCGAGACGTGACGCCGCATCAGATGGCGCCAAGCGTCGAGCGGTTGCGTTGAGGGCGTGGTTTAGAAGGGAAGAGCATTTGGGGGATTGGAGAGCGAACCTAGGAAGGGTGGCGTTGGCATTGCGCATCTTTCTTGTCGCGGTCGCCATTGGCGTCTTTGTTCATTTCGCACTGTGGTTTTGGTTTCCGGGTCCGGCCTTCATCTTCAGGCCGGAAGTGTTGGGGCCAATGCTTGGCCCGGCACTTCTGCCGGCTGCGGTCGTTACACTTTTCGTCGCGGCATCCGACCGGTTCGACGAATGGCTCTGGGTCGTCGGGCTAAGCGTTTTAATCTTCGCCATTGAACAGGCCGTCTTTGGGACGTGGCGCAGCGTTCTCGACGACACTTACGGATTTGAGTTCATTTATCTCACGCCGATCCTCGGCGGCCTTCCGCTCGCGCTGATCAGTTATGCCGCGGCTGTCGGCTGGTCGGAACGCTAGACAGAGCGGAGACAATGCAAGGCATCGCGCTGTCTCGGGCGTTTTACGAAGAGATCGTCGCGCCCTTTCTGACCTCGGCGGCACCGGGTCTGCCCTATGCGGCGGCGTTGATCGGCTATGGCTCGGAACTGCTGGGCTTTGATGATGAGCAATCGAAGGACCACAATTGGGGTCCGAGGGTGCACATTCATCTCTCGGAAGCGGATTTTCGCGCTCAGGCCCAGCCGCTCCTTGCAGCCTTTGCCGGTGTGGTGCCGGAGACATTTGCCGGCGAGCCGATCCGCTGGCGGGCGCGGCCGCATCCGGCGGCCAATGGTCCTGATGCTGCTGGGGCAATCGAGCACGGGCTTGAATTTCATACACTTGAGGGGCGGCTCGATGCTCATTTCGGCCTTCGTTCGCTCGAAAACCTGACGCCATTAGACTGGCTCGGTTTTCCCGAACAAAAGCTGCTGGCCTTTACGGCTGGCGCAGTTTTTCACGATGGCGATGGCCGCTTGACGGCGGCACGGCAGGCGCTCGCTTATTTCCCCCACGATGTCTGGTACTATCGTATCGCCTGCCAGTGGCGGCGGATTGCCGAGGAGCAGGCCTTTGTCGGGCGCGCGGGGCAAGCGGGCGATGATCTGGGCTCGCGCCTCGTCGCGGGCCGGTTGGTCCGAGATGTCATGGCGCTGGGTTTTCTCCTTGAGCGGCGCTATGCGCCTTATGCCAAATGGTTCGGCACAGGATTCTCACGCCTGCCGATCGCTGCTGTGCTGACGCCGGACCTTGACGCGGCATTGCAGGCCATGGCGTGGAATGAACGCGGCGAAGCGCTGGCCCGAGCCTATCTCACGCTCGCCACTGTCCAGAAGGAGCGAGGGATCGCGCCCTTTGCGCCTGTTATCGGCCCATATCACGAGCGCCCCTTCGTCACCATCAATACCGACGACGCGTTGAAAGCGGCCATGGCAGCGATCAAGGATCCGGGGCTGCGCTCGCTGCCGATCATGGGCGCGATCGACCAGGCCAGCGACCTGACCCCGCTCCTCGTTGATGCGGCGCGGTCGCAACAGGTGACGCGGCAGTTGCTCGGCTGAAAGCGTGCATCGGGCTAATTTGGCCCGCGTTCATCCAATGTTCAGCATCTTCGCCCCATCACGCTCCTGCCGTATTCCACAGCCAATCAAGGCCAGATTTAGATTCCTTCGGGGGAAAAGATGAAGTCCAAGGTTCTCGTCGCGCTTGCAGCCACCCTGGCGCTCAGCGCTTGCACCACCACCAATCCCTATACCGGCCAGTCCCAGCTTTCGAACACGGCAGGCGGCGGCCTGATCGGTGCCGGCGGCGGCGCCATTGCGGGCGCCATCGTCGGCGCGGCAGTCGGCGGTGATCCGCGCGTTGGCGCGCTGATCGGCGCTGGTGTCGGTGGCCTCAGCGGCGCGGCTATCGGCTCCTATATGGATCAGCAGGAAGCCGAGCTGCGCGCACAGCTTCAGGGCACCGGCGTTTCCGTGACCCGCGTTGGCGATCAGGTTATCCTCAACATGCCGTCCAACATCACCTTCGCGACCGACCAGTCGACGGTGCAGCCACAGTTCAACCAGACCCTGGTTTCCGTGGCGCTCGTGCTCAAGAAGTTCGACAAGACCATCGTCGATGTGTACGGCCACACCGACTCGACTGGTAGCGCGCAGCACAATAACGAGCTCAGCCAGCGCCGCGCCGTTTCGGTCGCGACGATCCTGTCGAGCCAGGGCATCGACCAGCGCCGCTTCTATATCGAGGGCAAGGGCGCTTCGAGCCCGATCGCGTCGAACGCCACCGAAGCAGGCAAGGCGCAGAACCGCCGCGTCGAAATACAGATTTCGCCGATCCGCGGCTGATCGGTTCTACTCAAAAGAAAACGCGGCCCGATGGGCCGCGTTTTTGTTTGTGGTTACGGAGTGCTTATTGCGTCGTAACCTGTTCGGCGACGGGCTCAGCGGTCGGCGTGCCCGGCTGCACATCGGTGCCCGGTGCGCCCGAAAACATCTGCATGGCGAGAACTAGCGCGATGACGATGCCAAGGCCGATCAGGCCATAGAGCCACCAATTGGTCGGGCTGGTGCCGCCGATAGCGGCTTCCGCATCGCCGGTGGCATGAATGGCTGAATCGGGCGGCACATCGATGCGCGATCCCTTTTCATCGACGAGAAAATCGACATTGGCGCTGCTTGCAACCGGCGGAACGTCCTGGCTGGCCATCAGAAATCTCCCTTGAGCACGGTTTCGGTGCCAACGCCGTCCTGCACGCCCTCGCGCACATGGGTGATGGCTTCATCTACTTCGCCGGCGGTAAAGCCGAATTCCTTGCCTTCGGCCGCGGCGCTCGTCGCGTCGGCCTTGAGCTGATTGAGCAGGTCGAGCTTTTCACGCGCGGTGAAGAGGCTGTGCTGGGCAATCTGCATGGGGGTCAGGTTATCGCGTCCAGTCATCTGGGCGATGAGACTACCGAGAACCATGTCCTTCCTCCGCAAACAATTTGAGTGTTGCCAAGGAAATGTTCTGGCGTGGCGGACAGTTCCATGCAGTCAAAGTGCCGGCCCGGATTAACTGGGCTTTGAGACTCTCTTGGGCATGCTTTCATCGGGCAGGGGCGCAAGAATGAGCAGCTTCGTAAGCTTTCTGATTTCGGCGGAGCAGCAGCGCAGGGTGAGAACCGCGCTGTGGGTGCTGAGCTTCGTGCTGCTCTTTGCCATGACCATGCTTCTCGTCTTCCGCGATCTGCGCCAGGGCATGGGAAACGAAGTGGCCCGCGCCATGGAAAGCGTAACCCGCGCGCGTTCGGCCTCGACCCAGACGCTTGGGGTGATGAACGAGGAACTGACGGCCGATATCTGCTCGGATGCCTATATTTCTCAGCTCCGCCGCGTCGCCTTCCTGCCCGATGGCATCAACGAACTCTTCTATTTTGAGAATGGCCGGATCCTTTGTTCGGCCAATAATGGGCGCCTTGAGACGCCACAAATGCTCGAAATGGCCGACATTCCGGCTACAGATGATATGCCGACCCTTTGGATCGATCGGGATCTCGGACTTCTCGGCCTTCCGGGCATGCGCGGCATTTTTGCCGTGGATGGCAATTTCGGGCTCGTCCTCCCCATGAGCAAGCCGGCACGGGTTTCGACCGATGCGCTCGATATGCAAGTGGTCATCCACGCAACCGACGGCCGCTATTGGCCAATCGGCGGGAATGACGGGCTTTATGCTCAAGCCGTGGCTGAGAAGACCGGGCCCTTCGCGCTGATCGAGTCGGGGCTGACGGATGTGCAGTGTGATCTTGGCGGGCTCAACTGCATCGCCGCGCGAGCGGCGCCGACCTATGTTATCGCGCGCGGTGCGCCCATGCTGGCACTCGGCGCCTTGGTCAGCGCTATTCTGGCGACCTGGCTTTCCGGCAGGGCCTGTCAGTTGCTTGCGCACCGCTGGTCGTTCGAGCAGCGCTTTCTCCGCCAGCTTAAGGCAGGGCAGGGGCTCGAATGCGCCTATCAGCCGCTCTATGGTCTCGATGATGATCGGATCGTCGGCTGCGAAGTGCTCGCGCGCTGGCGCGACGTCGATGGCGCTATGGTCTTTCCCGACCGGTTCATTCCACTGGTCGAAAAACACCGGCTGACCATGCCATTCACAGCCAACATCGTCGCTCACGCCTATGCCGATCTCTTGGCGATCATGGCGCCTGGCCAGCGCCTGCAGGTCAATTTCAATATCTTCCCGCAAGATCTCAACGCTGCGCTGCTGCTCGAAATCTTTGCGCCATTTCTGATGCCCGATTCCGCCTTCGATCTCGTCATCGAGATCGTCGAAACCGGCGCCATCGATCTGAGCACGGCACAGGCCGAAATCGAGCAATTGCGCCGCTATGGCGCCCGCATCTACATCGATGATTTTGGCTCGGGCTATTCGTCCATGCATACCCTTGCCGGGCTTTCGGTCGATGGCGTCAAGCTCGACCGCAGCTTTGCCATGGCGCCGGAAGGGTCGGTCATGGCCAATATGCTCGATCACGCGATCGATCTCGTCCAGGCGGCTGGGCGCAAGGTCGTTGTCGAGGGCGTTGAAAGTGCAGTTTGTCTCGCTCGCCTCAAAAATACCGGCAAAGTCGATATCGCTCAGGGCTACTATATCTCGCGCCCGCTCAATCCGCCGGCCTTTGCCCATTTCCTTGCCGAAGAAGAGCGCTTTTGCGACAAAACCACCCGGCTTGTCGCATGATCACAAAACCTTTTGTCTGCAACTCCACGCGATAGGTCGCGTTTTCCGGTCTCATCCGAACCAAGGAGGACCAAAATGGCCTATGATGACGTTCGCACCGCAGACGCCAATGTCAAAGAAACCCATGACCTGATCGCCTCGGACAAGGTTGAAGGCACCAAGGTCTATGACCCCAACGGCGAGCATATCGGCTCGATCGAACGCATTCTCGTCGAGAAGCGCTCGGGCCAGGTATCCTACGCTGTTCTCAGCTTTGGCGGCTTCCTCGGCATCGGCAACGATCACTATCCGCTGCCCTGGTCCAAGCTCAACTATGATGAAGGTCTCGGCGGATACCGCGTCGATGTGACCAAGGACCAGCTCGAAGGCGCACCGCGCTATGAGCGCGAAGACGACGAGTACTGGACCGAAGAGAACGGCCGTCGCGTCTACGACTATTATGGCGTCACGCCGTACTGGATCTAGATTTTTCTCTTGGCGGCCGGAACCTTCCGGTCGCCTCGCCCGTTTAATGACCAGTCCCTTTGTTGAAGATTTTTCATCGATTTTATATTGCGGCCGGCACCTTTGGGTTCCGGCCTTTTTATTTGGTCGGCCGCGTACTGCGCCCCGATTGGTTGGCAAGCCCGCTGATCGTTGCGCGCAGCGCTGCGGGTTTTACGGGTTTCGTGACAACGAGAATGCCGCGATCCTCGGCGAGAGCCCGGACGGCCGGGCTGCGATCAGCGGTGACGAGCGCCGCCGGCAGATGCCCGCCGAGATTGTGCCGCAGCCATTCGATAGCATCGAGGCCCGACGTTTGATCGAGGTGATAGTCCATCAGGACAAGATCAGGATACCAGCCTTCGAGGAGCCGCTCGCGGTCGATCTGCTTGAGCGATAGAGCGACGCGCACATCGCAGCCCCAATGTTCGAGCAAGCCCTGCATGGCTTCGAGAATGGCCTTTTCATTATCGACGCAAAGCACTTTGAAATTGAGCGTGCCGACCTGGTCCTCATAAGACAAGCGCCGTTCGCCCTGTGCCGGGCGCGCATTGCGCACGATGGGCAGATAAAGCGAAAAGCGCGACCCGCGACCCTCGCGGCTGTCGAGTTCGAGCGTCAGATCGAGTGCCGTCACGAGGCGCTGCACGATGGAAAGGCCAAGGCCCAGCCCCTGCGCCATGCGGGCCGCTCGGTCGAGCCGGGAGAATTCGGCAAAGACCAGGCGATGCTGGTCTCGGTTGAAGCCGATGCCGGTATCGACGACGTCGAGCCTGAGGCGATTGCCCCGGCGCCGCAGGCCGACCAAAACCTTGCCGCCCGCCGGAGTATATTTGATGGCATTGGACACAAGGTTCTGGACAATACGGCCAACAAGCGCGCGATCGGCCATGACCGTTGTGCGCGTCGGCACGATCCGCAGCTTCACATTATGCTCCCGGGCAAGGGGCGCGAATTCCACCTCGGCCTTGCGCAACAGTTCCTGGACGGCGACGGGCGTCGGCGCGGGTTTGAGATTGCCGCTGTCGATGCGCGAAATATCGAGCAGCGCCGACATGATCTCCTCGACCGCGGTAAGCGAGGCTTCGATCGAGGTCGCGAGTTCGGCAAAGGCGGTGGATTTCGCGCGCTCGATCAGTGTCGAGGTGTAAAGCCGCGCGGCATTGAGCGGCTGCAAGAGGTCATGGCTGGCGGCCGCGAGAAAGCGCGTCTTGTCATGATTGGCTGCGTCCGCCTTGGCGCGGGCAACTTCGAGCTCGCTATTGAGCCGAGTCAGGTCTGCCGTGCGCTGCTCGACGCGGCCCTCGAGCGTCTGGTTGATCCTTTCAAGTTCCCGCTCGGCTTTGACGCGCGCCGTGACATCGGTAAAACTGACGACGAGCCCGCCATCGGGAAGGCGGCTCGAATGAAATTCCAGCACCTGACCGCCATTGCCCATGCGCTGGGTCACGGTGATTGGCGCTGACGTCAGCACATTGATGCGCTCGATAGCGAGCCTCGCCGCATCGCCAACCCCGAAATCGCCTCGCTCCGCCAGAAAGAGAGCGATGTCGAACAGCGCTGTTCCCGCGCGCACCAGATCCTCGGGCACGGCAAGCAGCATATTGTAGCGCCGATTGGACACGACGAGCCGTAGGCCCGGATCGAACACCGCGACGCCTTGCGGCAGATAGTCGATGGCAAGCCGGATGCTGGCCGAACTGTCGGCAAAGGATGGCGTCATGGGAAACCGGAAGCTGAAACTGCTGGCTGTTTATCGGCCTCCACAGCACAGCGTGCAAGTTCGACAGACGGACCATTGCAAAACGGCGCAGGCTCGGAAATGCTGGCACTCCTGCCGCGTCATGCAGAAGCGGCTCTTTGAGGGATCGGGAGGGTCGAACCCATGAGCGTATTGAAGGAATTCCGGGATTTTGCCGTCAAGGGCAATATGATCGATCTCGCCATCGGCGTGATCATCGGCGCCGCCTTTGGCGCCATCGTCTCATCCATCGTCGACGATATCTTCATGCCGCTGATCGGCTTGATCATCGGCGGCATCGATTTTTCCAATCTTTTCGTTGTCCTTTCCAATCCCGACAATGTTGCCGTGCCGTCCGTCGCTGCTGCCAAGGCCGCTGGCGTTTCGACGCTCAATGTCGGCCTCTTCATCAATGCCGTGGTGAAGTTCACCATCATCGCCTTCGTGCTCTTCCTCGTCGTCAAGGGCATCAACAGCCTCAAGCGCGAAGCGGCCAAGGAACCAGTCGAAACGACGCCTGCGCCGACCAAGGAAGAAGTGCTGCTCACCGAAATTCGCGACGCCCTGCGCGCGACACCGCGCATCTAGTCATCTCCGGGTTGGCCCGAATGGAGGCGCATTCCGTTCGGGCCGCACCACCAAAATCGCTTGCGTCTTGGAACTCTGAGAGAGGGCAGGGTTTTACATAGATCATATCGGCTGAGGTGCAGACATCCCTGGGGGATGGGCAGCCGGTTTGCGAGCGTCGATGTTCAAACCCTTCATCATCAACCCGCCGGTTTTCTTCGGCGCGTTGATCATCATCTTTCTCTTCCTCGCCGTCGGCGCACTTTTCCCCGCCAACGCCGAAGAGATTTTCCGCTCGCTCCAGGCAGGCATTCTCAACCAGTTCGGCTGGTTTTACCTGCTCTCCGTCGGCATCTTTCTCGTCGCTGTCCTCCTCATGTGCCTCGGACGCTTCGGGCGCTTGAAGCTCGGGCCGGATGACGCGACGCCCGATTTCAGCTTCGTCTCCTGGATCGCCATGCTGTTTGCAGCGGGCATGGGCATTGGCCTCATGTTCTATGCCGTCGGCGAGCCGATGACGCATTATATGGCGCCACCGACGGCCGATCCGCGCACCGCCGCGGCGATCCGCGAAGCGATGACGGTGACCTTCTTCCACTGGGGGCTCCATGCCTGGGCCATCTATGCGGTCGTCGGCCTCTCGCTCGCCTATTTCGGCTATCGCTACAATCTGCCATTGACCATTCGCAGCGGCCTCTATCCGCTGCTCAAGGAGCGCATCCACGGGCCGATCGGCCACGCCGTCGATATCTTCGCCGTGGTTGGCACCATGTTCGGTCTCGCAACTTCGCTCGGCACCGGTGCTTCCCAGATTAGCGCCGGATTCAACTATCTCTTTGGTTGGCCGATCGGACCTGAAGTCCAACTTCCGGTCATTGCTATCGTCACTGCGGCTGCCACGCTGTCGGTCACCACCGGACTTGATAAGGGCGTCCGCATTCTCTCCGAACTGAACCTCGTCGTCGCGATATTGCTTATGGTGTTCGTGCTGGCAGTTGGGCCCACTTCAGACTTGCTGCGCGACTTTGTCCAAAATCTTGGCCTTTATCTCGACACCTTGGTGCTGCGCACTTTCAACATCTATGCCTATAGTCCTACGCCGTGGATTGACGCGTGGACGCTGTTCTATTGGGCGTGGTGGATTTCGTGGTCGCCATTTGTGGGCATGTTCATAGCCCGCATCTCGCGCGGGCGCACGGTGCGTGAATTCGTCACCGCGGTGCTTTTCATCCCGGCTGGTTTCACCTTTATCTGGATGACGGTGTTTGGAAATACCGCGATTACCGTAGACATGGGCGTTGCCGCCGGCCAGCTTGGCACTGCCATCTCAAAGGATATTTCGGTTGGGCTTTTTCAGTTCTTCCAATATCTGCCTTTCCCGCTGATCACATCAACTTTGGCCGTCATTCTCGTCGCCATTTTCTTTGTGACCTCGGCAGACTCCGCCTCGCTCGTGATCGATGCCATCTCGGCAGGCGGGGAAACGGAAACGACAATAGGACAGCGCATTTTCTGGTGCGTTCTCGAAGGCGTGGTTGCCGCAACGCTGTTGCTGGCTGGCGGTCTCAGTGCGCTACAGGCGGTGACGGTCGCCAGTGCCTTGCCGTTCAGCATCGTCATGCTTGCTCTTGTCTGGTCGCTCTATGTTGGTATGCGGGCCGATCTTGCCCAGCAGGAAGCCCATGGCGGAAATGCACATGTACCAATGGCACAACCTGCCTCGGGGCTGACCTGGCAAAGACGCCTGGGGCTGATGATGCATGCTCCAACCAAAGTACAGGTCGAAAAATTCATTGCCAACCAAGTGCGGCCAGCGCTCGAACAGGTTGCAGCCGAACTGAGCTCCCGTGAACGCGAAACGCAGGTGGTGGAAGAAGCCAATGGTGCCATCGCCTTGCGCTCTCCGGCAGAAGGCGTACGCGATTTCGTCTACGGCGTAAGCTTGGTATCGCACCCGCAGGCCACACTGTCTCCCATGAGCGCGAAAATGCCCGAACAGCGCTACGAGGCCCGAACCTATTTTTCGAGCGGCGGGCGCGGATACAACATCATGGGCATGAATCGCGATCAGTTGATCGGAGATGTGCTTGTTCAGTTCGAGCGATATCTCGCGCTGGTGCAATCTCCGGAGGTGCAACTCATGCACGCCGCACCCGAGCACGAATCAGGAGTGTGATCGGCCACCAGAGCTAGGTAGCTGCTTTCGATTGCCGCCCACCGGAGGAGAGATTCCGTACATCCAAGTTAGGAATATCGTCATTGACACAAACAGAATAGGCAAATATACCTAAATATATAGGTAGTGGCCCCTACGTATTCATCCCAGATCGAACGGCATCACCACCTAGAGCAAAATACCGGGGTGACTTGGGACGGAGGGCGGTGGAAACGTTTGCTCCCTGCCAGTGCGGCTCCGGCCCGGAAGGTATTCGAACCTGCCAAAGGGGCTTTGGGCACGATGAACGACGACACCTATTATCATTCATTTCTAAACCGGGACCGGTTGATCCACATCGTGGACGACGACCCCGTTATCTGCGAGGGCCTGAGCGTTCTGTTCAGGCTCGAAGGGTTTCAGACGGCGTTTTCGCTCGATGCGGCCCATTTCTTTGCCATGCTCGAGCGGCGGCGCATCGATGTGGCGGTGATCAATCTGGCGGTCGGGCAGGATAGTGGCCTGCCGCTGCTGCGGCGGATCAAGGCGCTCCACGCCGGTATTCCGGTCGTCATGCTGTCCAATGCGCCGCAACTCGAAGCGGCTGTAACGGCGATGAAGCTGGGCGCCACCGATGTGGTTTCCAAACCCATCGACAGCGAGCATCTGCTCACCGTCATCCGCGATGCCTTGCGCCGGGACGTCCATCTCGGTGCCATGCAAGCCGGTCGACGACCGGTGGAGGTGCGGGGCTTTTCCCAGCTCACGCCGCGCGAGCGCGAAGTGCTGCAATTGATCACCAATGGTCAATCGAACAAGGAAGCGGGCCGCAATCTCGGCATATCCCCGCGCACCATCGAGGTGCATCGGGCCCGCGTCATGGAAAAGCTCGGCGCCAAGAACACGGCCGATCTCATGCGGATCGTGTTGACGAGCTAGACGAAACCAAAGTGCCTGCTGCCGGGATATATTCCTAGCAGACGACTTGCCTACTGGCTGTGCCCCTCGGCCTTAGGTAGCTCGTAGAATGCCCGAACCACATCCCAGCCTTCTTCAGCCGTATCGACGATGGTGAAGAGCTCAGGATCGGTCGGCGCAATCGTCCCGGCTTCGGCCAGGGCCTCCAGATTGATCACCTTGGTCCAGAATTCCTTGCCGAACAGCAAGAGCGGCACCTTCGCCATGCGACCGGTCTGGATCAGCGTCAGTGTTTCAAAGAACTCATCGAGCGTGCCGAACCCGCCGGGGAAGACGGCCACCGCCTTGGCGCGCAGCAGGAAATGAATCTTGCGCGTCGCAAAGTAGTGGAAGTTGAAGGAGAGATCGGGCGTCACGTAAATATTCGGCGCCTGCTCGTGCGGCAAAACGATATTGAGCCCGATCGAGGGCGCGCCGACATCAGCCGCACCGCGATTGCCTGCCTCCATGACGCCCGGGCCGCCGCCGGTCACCACCACATATTCCTTGTAGTCCGACTGCGCCGAGGTTTCGCTCGCCAGCTGCGCGAAACGCCGTGCCTCCTCATAATAGCGCGAAGCCGCTTCGAGATTGCGCTTTTGCGTTTCGTTCTTCGCCGCCCATGCCGGCTTGCCCGGCTCGGGAATGCGCGCACCGCCAAAGAGCACAACCGTCGAGAGAATCCCGCGCTCGCGCAGGCGATGCTCGGTCTTGAGGTATTCGAGCTGGAAGCGAATGCCACGCGTGTCTTCCGAGGTCAGGAATTCATCGTCGGCAAAGGCGAGCCGATAAGCCGGATTCTCCGTCTGCGGCGTTGATGGAGCCTTCTTCGCGGCTGCAATATCCTGCTCGGACGTGCGCAAAGGTGTCGGGTGACGTCTGGCCAAGAAGCTTCTCCGTTCCGATCCGGCCCAAGCCGGCGCGCCACAATTCGGCGCATTTGATCAGGGCTTATCCAGTGCTGGGGCAGGGGGCAAGGGCGGAGCGTGCCATTCACTTCACGAGTGTGGAAGCCAGGATCGATGCGGCCGCCCGCGTTTTGCTCTCACGCTTGCCGCGCGGCAAGGTCGGCGATGGCGCTGTCGAATTCCTCGTCTTCGGTCTCAAACAAGCCTGGGCGTGTCTGTTCGGTGGGCTGATGCTGGGCATGATCATCATCACCCGCCTGTGGTGGCCAGAAATCGGGGTCAACCGTTACGACCTGTGGTTCCTCGCGGCCATCGCCATTCAGGTCGGCATGGTCCTATTCAAGCTTGAAACGCTCGACGAAGCCCGCGTCATCCTGATCTTCCATCTCGTGGGCACCGGGATGGAATTGTTCAAAACCTCTGTCGGGTCTTGGATTTATCCCGACGATGCCCTCTTCCGCATTGGCGGCGTGCCGCTCTTTTCCGGCTTCATGTATGCCTGCGTCGGCTCCTATATGGCGCGTATTCAGCGCATTTTCGACATCACCTTCACGCGCTATCCGCCGGTGTGGATGACGGTGATCGTTGCGCTCGGCATCTATGTCAACTTCTTCACCCACCACTATTTTTATGATTTCCGCTGGCTGCTCTTTGCCGCGGTGGTGGTTCTCTACGGGCGCAGCTTCATGCACTACCGCGTCTTTCGCTTCCGGCACCGCATGCCCATGCTGCTCGCATTCCTCCTCGTCGCCCTGTTCATCTGGATTGCGGAAAACATCGGCACGTGGAGTAGAGCGTGGATCTATCCGAGCCAAGCTGACGGTTGGTCACTGGTCAGTTGGGAAAAGCTTGGCTCCTGGTACCTGTTGATGCTGATTTCGGTTGTGTTGGTCACGCTCGTTCACCAGCCACGTCAATATTCCAAAGATGGAGTTCTCCTGAACTGATCAAGCTCTGTGCCGTCGCACATAGTCAAACGGCATCACAAATTTGCTGCCTCGATTGGTGACTTCGGGATGGCCTTACCTGGGTAGACGCCTCTTGCATCTTGCACCAAGAATCCGCATATAGCCCATCGGGAGGTTGGCGCGGACGTGTTCCTCGCCAACCGGGTCAGGTCCGGAAGGAAGCAGCCCCAACGAGATCCTCACGGGTCGATGCCAGCCTCCTACTTCAATTCCCTGTTTGAATCCGATGTTTTCGTGCCCATGCTTTTGCGGGTTGCGTGCCATTGCCCTATGGTTGCGCCATGACTTCACGCAGATTCCACCGAGCACCGACAATGGAGGGCAAAAATGGCTGACGCTCAGACCACGCCCTATCTGGTGCTGGCCCGCAAATATCGCCCGCGCGATTTCTCGACGCTCGTCGGGCAGGACGCCATGGTGCAGACGCTGGGCAATGCCTTTGCGCAAAACCGCATCCACCACGCCTTCATCATGACCGGCGTACGCGGCGTGGGCAAAACCACGACAGCGCGTATTCTCGCCCGTGCGTTCAATTATGAAGATGAAAACGGCCGCCGCCCAACGCTTGATCTCGAAACCGAGGGCCTGCACTGCCGCGCTATCATCGAGGGCCGGCATGTCGACGTCATCGAAATGGACGCCGCTTCCAATACCGGCATCGGCGACATCCGCGAGATCATCGACTCGGTCAAATACGGACCGGCCTCGGCGCCCTACAAGGTCTATGTCATAGACGAAGTGCACATGCTCTCGACGGCGGCCTTCAACGGCCTTTTGAAGACCCTCGAAGAGCCGCCGCCCTATGTAAAGTTCATCTTCGCGACGACCGAGATCCGCAAGGTCCCGATCACCATCCTGTCGCGCTGCCAGCGCTTCGATCTACGGCGCATTCCGGCAGATGTGATGACGGCCTATCTCGAAAAGATCCTCGGGCTCGAAGGCATCGGGTTCGAAGCCGATGCTCTCGCCATGATCGTCCGCGCCGGCGAAGGCTCGGCTCGCGACTCGCTCTCGCTGCTCGACCAGGCCATTGCCCATGGGGGCGGTACTGTCACCGCGGCAACTGTCAAGACCATGCTGGGCCTCGGCGATCGCGCACGCATCATCGATCTTTTCGAAGACGTCATGGGCGGCCGTGTCGCCGAAGCGCTGACGGCATTGCGCGAACTCTATGATCTCGGCGCCGATCCGCAGACGCTGCTCGCGGACCTCGCCGAATTCACCCACCTCGTCACGCGCATAAAAGTCGTGCCCGCGGCGGCCGACGATGCCTCTCTGACCCCCGACGAAAAGAGCCGTGGCCGCGATCTGGCCCAGCGCCTTCCTATGCGCGCGCTGACCCGCGCCTGGCAGATCCTCTTCAAGGGCAATGAAGAAACCGGTCGCGCCGGCAATGCGCTGCAAGCGGCTGAGATGACGCTAATCCGGCTCGCCTACGCGGCGGATTTGCCAAGCCCTGATGAGGTTATCGCCAAGCTTTCCGGCCAGGTGCTCTCCAATGCGCCGCTCAGCCCGCCCGCGCCGCGTGGCCTGACGACTGGCGGGGGTGGCGCCTCGGCAATGCGTGTCGAAGCGCCCATGACTATCGCCGTTGCCGAACCGCAGCCTGTCACGCGCCCACAGGCGGTCACCACGGCGCAGCCGCAGGCTGTCGCTTCGGTTGAGCCTCGGGTGGTCACGCCCCAGCCCGTACCCCAGCCGGCGCTAGCGACCGTCGCGACCTACAAGGACCTCATCGCCCTCGCGACCGCCAAGCGCGATGTCCTCGTAAAACTCGCGCTCGAATCTCAGATGCGCCCGATCTCCTTCGAGCAGGGCCGCATCGAAGTGGCCCTGGCCGAGAATGCCGATCCCGGCATGATCGCGACGCTTTCGGCGCGCCTCCAGACCTGGACGGGTCAACGCTGGCTCGTCATGGTCTCAAGCAAGCCGCCCGAAGGCATGACCATCCGACAGGAGCGCGATCAGCGCAAGGTCGAGGCGACGGCCGCAGCGCACGAAGATCCACTTGTCAAAGCCATTCTTGAAACCTTTCCCGGGGCCAAGCTCGTTAACGTCACCGTCAGGGACGAAGACGCCGCCCTGCCAGAAATCGCCCCCGCACCCACCGAAGAGGACGACGAATGAAAGACATCATGGGCATGATGAAGGCCGCCAGCGAAATGAAGGGCAAGATGGAGGCCATGCAGGCCGAACTTGCCGACATGGTCGTTGAAGGCCGCTCCGGCGGTGGCCTCGTCACCGTAACGCTCTCCGGCAAAGGCGATTTGAAAGGTCTCAAGATTGATCCATCGCTTGCCAATCCGTCAGAGATTGAAGTGCTCGAAGACCTGATCGTCGCCGCCTTCAACGACGCCAAGGGTAAGAGCGAAGCCGAAGTGCAGCGCCGGATGAGCGAAGTGACGGCAGGTCTGCCCATCCCGCCCGGCATGAAGTTTCCGTTCTGATCTTTCTTCCGCACTCTCCACCGACATGGCGTCATTCCCGCGAAAGCGGGAATCCCGTTCTGAGATCCCCGCTTTCGCGGGGATGACGTGGTGGACGTGAAACACACCGAGCCAAGTCGCAAAAATGTCCGGCGGACCTGAAATCGAGCAACTGATCCAGCTTCTGGCCCGGCTTCCGGGCCTGGGGCCGCGCTCGGCCAGGCGCGCTGTGCTGCATATGATCAAGAAAAAGGAGCAGCTCATGCTGCCCCTTTCGGCGGCGCTCGATCGCGCTGTCGCCGCCGTCCGCACCTGCGAGATTTGCGGCAATGTCGACACCGTAAGCCCCTGCTCGATCTGTTCCGATCCGCGCCGCGGCGAAAGCGGCATTCTGATCGTCGTCGAAGACGTGTCCGACCTCTGGGCGCTCGAGCGCGCAGGGGCAGGCCAGGTGCGATATCACGTGCTCGGCGGTGTTCTATCGCCGCTCGATGGCATCGGGCCCGATGATCTCAATCTGGATAGTCTGGCGCGGCGGGCAGGGGATTATTCCGAAATTGTCCTCGCGATGAATGCGACGGTGGATGGCCAGACGACGGCGCATTATATCACCGACCGGCTGGGGCCGGGGGCCAAAGTGACGCGGTTGGCACACGGCGTGCCGATTGGTGGCGAGCTCGATTATCTGGACGAGGGCACGCTGAGCCAGGCGTTGCGGGCGCGGACGCAGATTTAGCTTACGCCACCGTTGAGTGCCGCTTTGTCACCCCAATCACCGTTCTTCCCTCGGACTTGATCCGAGGGCCTATTGGGGGGGGCCACAAGCCACGTGGCGTGGTCAGAGAGACCCTCGGGTCAAGCCCGAGGGAAGAGAGGCGAGACAGGGCTCGTCGCCGTCATGCTTCAGGCAGCTCCAACACCGCCCGCACCCCCGGCCCGTTATCCTCGATCCTGAACGTCCCGCCGTGCAATCTTGCCACGGCATTGACCAGCGCCAATCCTAGCCCGGAGCCGGGTTCGGATCGGCTCTTTTCGAGCCGCACGAACCGTTCCAGCACCCGTAGGCGATCTGCTTCTGGAATTCCCGGCCCATTATCCGCCACGGCTAGGACCACCTGCGTCCCCTCGCGCCGGAGATCCACCGTGATCTTGCCATCGCGTCCGTCTTCGGGCTTGGCATATTTCATGGCGTTTTCGAGGAGATTCACCATGGCTTGGCCGATCAGTTCGCGATTGGCGCGCAGCATCACCCCCTCGGCAATAGTTGCCTCGATGGTGATGCCCTCATCTTCCGCCACCGGGGTATAAAGCTCGGTCACGTCGGCGACGATGGTGCTGACATCGATCTCCGACAAAGCGCCTGATGGCGCGCCGGCTTCGACACGCGCGATCATCAGCAGCGCATTGAAGGTCTGGATCAGCTTGTCGCTTTCGGCAATAACCGTTTCGAGCGCTTTCTCCTTGGTTTCGGGGCTCGCCGTATCGCGCAGCGCGCCCTCTGCCTGATTGCGAAGGCGGGTCAGCGGCGTCTTGAGGTCATGCGCGACATTGTCGGTGACTTCCTTGAGCCCCTGCAAAAGCTGTTCGATGCGGTCGAGCATGGCGTTGAGATTGCGCGCCAGCCCATCGAATTCGTCATTGCGCTTGGTGATCGGCACGCGTTCGGACAGATTGCCCGACATGATCTTGGTCGAGGTATCGCGAATGGTGTCGATGCGTTTGAGGACGCGCCGCGCTGTCAGCCCGCCGGCAAAGATCGAAAAGACGATGATGCCGACAACGCCGACCAGGAAACTCTGGAGAATGATGGCCGAATAGCCGCGCCGTTCGACGACATCGCGCCCGACGACGAGCCGCATGCCGTTGTTGAGTTCCACCGAACGCACCAGCGCCACGCCCGCCCGCTTCGGCGGATCAGGCGGCCCACCGGCAGGGCCGCCGGGTGGGCCCGCTTCGGGGCCAAGCGGATCAGGCCGGTCATAATCAAAGCTATAGACGCCGGGATCGATCAGCACATCGGGCGGTACTTCGGTCATATTGCCGAGGAGATATTGGCCCGATGCATCGCCGAGATAGTAAACGCCCGGCCCCGGCTGGCTCGACAGGCGATTGAGCGCAAAGGCGAGCGCGCGAATGCCCTGCGTTGCCTCGATGCGCTGGAAAAGCCGAACTTCGCGGTCGATATCGTCGGCCTGCTGGCGCTGGATCGTTACGCTCGATTGCCAGCCGATGAAGCCCATCAGCAAAATGGCAAAGAGCACGAAAATAGCGATGAAGGTCGCGGTGAGGCGGACCGTCGAGGTGCGCCAGACCTGCGCGAAACGGCTCACAGGTCTACTCGCGGATCATGTAGCCCGCGCCGCGCACGGTGTGGAGGAGGGGGCTGTCGTGACCTTTGTCGATCTTTGAGCGCAGACGCGACATATGGACGTCGATGACATTGGTCTGGGGATCGAAGTGATAATCCCAGACATTTTCAAGAAGCATGGTGCGGGTCACGACCTTGCCGGCATTCTTCATCAAATATTCGAGCAGCCGGAATTCGCGCGGCTGCAGGAGAATGGATTCTCCGTCGCGCTCGACCTTGCGGCTCAGCCGATCGAGCGAGAGGCCCGCAACGCTATAGCTCGTGGCCGCTTCTGCCGGGCTCGATCGCCGCGCCAGGACTTCGATACGCGCCAACAGTTCGGTAAAGGCATAGGGTTTGGTGAGGTAATCGTCGCCGCCGGCGCGAAGGCCCGTCACGCGGTCATCGACTTCGCCGAGGGCGGACAGGATCAGGACGGGGGTCTGGTCGGCCTCGGCGCGGAGGCTTTCGACGATGGAGAGGCCATCGCGCCGCGGCAGCATGCGATCGACGATCAGCACGTCATAATCCATGCCCGACGCCATGGCATAGCCGGTTTCGCCATCGGCGGCGTGGTGGGTGACATGGCCCGCTTCGTCCAGAGCCTGGATCAGATAGCTGGCCGCTTCGCGATCGTCTTCAATCAACAAAATCTTCACGCCGACGCTCCGCGCTCAACTCAACAAGCAGTAATGGGCAAATGCAAAATCGCAAAGATCGCATCGCGACCCAGTTTGAAAAACGGCCCCGGGAATGACCCCGGAGCCGGCAGAAGCGCGCTGGATGCAGGAGGGAACCGCCTCCAGGCGCGGTGGGAAGAAGAGAGCCTTAGCCCTCTTCGTTGATCGGCAGGCCGATGAAGCGGGCTTCACCGTCGCGCGAAACCTTGACGAGAGCCGTTGCGAGCCCCTTGCCCTGAACAGCAGAGACTGCGCCTTCAAAATCGGCAACCGAATTGATCGGCTTATTGTCGATTTCGAGCACGACATCGCCAACGGCAAGGCCACGCTGGGCAGCGGAGCTATCGGGCTGCACGTCCTGGATCAGCAGACCGCCCGAGCCGTCGCCATTAGGCACGAGGGTCATGCCGAGCATCGAGGTGCTTTCCGGCACGTCAGCCGGAGGCGTCGGTGTGCTCGGGGCAGTCTGGCCAGCATCTTCCTTAAGCTGGGTCAGCTTGACGCTCACCTTCTGCTCGGCGCCATCGCGCCAGATGGTCAGCTCGACGGTCGAATCCGGGGCCTTGCCGGCAATGGTGCGGCTGAGGTCAAGCGCGTCATCGATGCTGTCGCCATCGACGGCGGTGATGATGTCGCCGGACTTGACGCCCGCAGCGCCTGCAGGGCCATCGGCAGCCGGTTCACGCACGATCGCGCCCTTGGCCGTGGTCAGGCCAACGCTATCGGCAATGTCCTTGCTGACGTCCTGGATGGAGACGCCGAGATAGCCTCGGGTCACCGTACCGGTGTCGATCAACTGGTTGACGATCTGCTTGACCGTGTGTGCAGGGATGGCGAAGGCGATACCGACATTGCCGCCATTGGGCGAATAGATGGCGGTATTGACGCCGACCACTTCACCCTTGGTGTTGAAGGCCGGGCCGCCCGAATTGCCGGTATTGACGGCAGCGTCGATCTGCAGGAAGTCGCCATAGTTCGAGCCGCCGATATTGCGGCCAGCACCCGAGATGACGCCCACGGTCACGGTACCACCGAGGCCGAACGGGTTACCCACGGCAACCACCCAATCGCCAACACGGCTTGGTTGGTCCTCGAAGGTCACGAAGGGCAGGTCCTTGCCTTCGATCTTGAGAACGGCAAGGTCGGTCCGCTCGTCGGTGCCGACAACGGTCGCCACCTGTTCGGTGCCATCTTCGAAGATCACGGTGACCTTGGTTGCGTCGGCAACGACGTGATTGTTGGTTACGACATAGCCATCAGCCGAAACGATGAAGCCCGAGCCGGCTGCCATGAACTGACGTGGCTTGGCTTCGCCGCCGCCAGGGGCGCCGGGAGCACCACCGAACTGGTCGAAGAAGTCACGGAAAGGATGGCCTTCCGGAAGATCGGGGAAATTGAACTGGAAATCACGGCCGCGCGGGCCGCCGGGACCAGCAGGGCCGCCGCTTGGGCCGGACGCCGGTTCCTGAGCTTCAACGAGAATGGAGACCACAGCCGGCTTGACCGCATCGACGAGGTCGGCAAAGCCCTGCTGGTTCACTTCGGGAACCGCGATCTGGGCGACATTGCGCACCTGAGCATTGGCAGCCTGACCCGTCAGCACGAAGGCTGTGGATACGCCGCCGACACCGACCAGAAGCGCCAGGGCCGATGCTCCAAGCCAACGGCGCGTACGCGAAAGAAGAGTGGGACGCATAAGGAATAGTCTCCTTCGAAAAAGCTCTCAACAGCTTGTGGGATTACATATGGAACGTCGCGCCTTTCTGTGAAGTTGCGCCCACATTAAGCTTTCGCAATGTTGCAGGCAGCATTGCGGCAGGGGGGCGCGACGAGACGTGATCAGCCCCATTTGGGCCACAAGGAACATTTGCGCACCATTTTCCATTGCTCCGAAAACGGAGATGAAAATGGCATTTCGCAAGGGTTCGAAAGTCAGCTGGAAGTGGGGCGCCAATACGGCCGAGGGCAAGATCGTTGAGCGCTTTACCAAGGACGTCACCAAGACCATCAAAGGCACCAAGGTGACACGCGAAGCGAGCAAGGCCGAGCCGGCTTACCTCATCGAGCAAGACGACGGCGATAAGGTGCTCAAGAGCAAGAGTGAATTGAGCGCGGTTGGAAGGTAGTGTCGCGGGGCCCCCTCCCAGCCTCCCCCATCAAGGGAGAGGTGTTTGGCTAGTGGCCTTGAATAGATCGTGCCTCATACTCGGTGCGCCACCTCCCCCTTGATGGGGGAGGCTGGGAGGGGGTGAAGCCCCAATCACCAGCCTCTAATTCCGATCCCCCGGCTCATCCACCACGAGCCGCAAGGTCGGTTGTTCCTCGCTCCCGCCGTCCCAACCCGCCGGCAAGCTCTTCCCCGATTTCGCGCCCAATTCGCGCAGCATCTCAACCTGCCGCACCACATTGCCACGGCCCGTCGAGAGCTGATCCTTGGCCTTGGCAAAATCCTGGCTCGCGCGCTCGATGCTCGTGCCGACCTTGTCCATGGTCGACAAGAACCCGGCCACCTTCTCGTAAAGCGCGCCGGCGCGCTCGGCGATTTCCTCGGCGTTCTGGTGACGCTTTTCGATGTCCCACACATTGCGGACGGTGCGCAGCACCGTCATCAGCGTCGTCGGTGTCGTCAGCATGACACCCTTGCCCATCCCGAATTCGACGAGCTTGGCATCATGCTGGATGGCCGTTGCGAGCGCGGATTCGATCGGCACGAACATCATCACGTAATCAAGGCTCGACTTTGCGGCGCGATGATAGCTCTTGTCCCCCAGCGTCGTGATATGCCCACGCACCGAGGTGATATGCGCCCGCAAATGCTGGTCCCGATCCAATTCGGCGCTGTTTACGAAGGCTTCGAACGCCGTCAGCGACACTTTCGAGTCGATCACCAGCCGGTCGCCATTCGGCATCAGGATTTCAACGTCGGTCCGGACGCGCTGCCCATCCTCGCCGCTATGGCTCTGCTGGACGAAATATTGCTCGCCTTCGCGCAGCCCAGATTGCTCCAGAATGGTTGCGAGGATCATTTCCCCCCACGCGCCCTGGGTCTGCGACGACCCCTTCAGCGCGCGCGTAAGATTCTGCGCTTCGGTGGTGATCTGCAGATTACTCTCGGCTAGCGCGCGAATGCGCTCGCCCATGGCGGAGCGATCTTCGACGAGGTTTTTGTGAAACTCGGTGATCTTGTCCTGCAAGGGCTTGAGAAGCGTATCCACCTGCTCGCGGTTTTGCCGCGTAAATGTCTCGCCATGGCTTTTGAGCACATCGCCGGCAATGGCCTTGAACTCGTCGGTCATCTGCTGGCGCGCATCCATAAAGCGTTTGAGGTTCGCTTCGTTTTGCCGCGCCTGCTCGTCGAGCCGGGTGCGCATGGCGGCAAGCTCGGCCGTCAGCCCACTCGATTTGTCACGCTCGCTGTCGAGCAAATCTGCCGCGCGTTCCCGTTCACGCGCCAGCGCCAAGTCGAGATCGCGGATGCGCATGTCGCGCTGCGCGATCTGTTCGAGAAAACTCGCCTTGAGATTGTCGCTAGCCTCCCGCGCCGCATCTTCCGCGCGCTCGGCATTGGCCCGCGCATTCCCGACCAGCAGCACAAAGGCCAAGCCGACGAGCAGCAAAAAACCAATCGCCAGCGCGAGGCCCAGGGTTACCGGCACCGAGCCGGCCATAAACAAAATCGTGTCGAATTCACTCATGGCATCAGTTTACCCGATTCTTCCGTTCTTAAAATGTTCTATTCTGCGCCGGGCGTAAACGACCTCCGCTGTTGACCGATTGGCCTCAAGACGCCATATCACTGGCAAATCCAGATATCGCCGGACCTTTGCCATGGCCATCCGCCCAATTCTCATCATTCCTGACGCGCGCCTGCGCGCCGTTGCCGATCCGATCGTTGAGGTCGACGACGAGATCAAGACGCTGGCCAAGGACATGCTCGACACCATGTATGACGCGCCGGGCATCGGCCTCGCCGCGCCCCAGATCGGTGTCTTGAAGCGCATCGTGGTCATGGATCTGGCCGGCGAAAAGGAAACGCCAGAGCCGCTCGTTATGATCAATCCCGAGATCACCAATTTTGGCGACGAAATCCAGGTGACCGAAGAGGGGTGCCTGTCGATCCCCGAACTCTATTATGAAGTCGAGCGCCCTTCGACGGTGACGGTGAAATACACCGATCTTGATGGCAAGGAAGTGACCAAGGACGCCGACGGCAAGCTCGCCGTCTGCATCCAGCACGAACTCGATCACCTCGATGGCGTGCTCTACATCGACTATCTCAGCCGCTTGAAGCGCGACCGCGTGATCAAGAAGTTCGACAAGCAAGCGAAGCTGGCCGCACGCTAAGAATTTTTCTCCGCGCCGGCGCGGAGAAAATTGCCCAGGAGTAAAGCCAATGCGCGTCGTCTTCATGGGCACGCCCGAATTTTCCGTGCCGACGCTGACCGAGATCGTCTCCGCCGGCCACGAAGTGCTCGCCGTTTATACGCGCGCGCCAAAGCCGGCCGGCCGCGGCCAGGCCGAGCGTAAAAGCCCGGTGCATGAAGCGGCTGAAAATTTCGGCATTCCCGTCTTCACGCCGAAAAGCCTTCGCAATGAGGCCGAGCAGGCTCAGTTCGCTTCGCTCGGCGCCGAAGTCGCCGTGGTGGTCGCCTATGGCCTGATCCTGCCCAAGCCCATTCTCGAGGCGCCGGTTGAGGGCTGCCTCAACCTCCACGGCTCCTTGCTCCCGCGCTGGCGCGGCGCCGCGCCTATGCAGCGCGCCATCATGGCCGGCGACAAGCAGACCGGCATCGTCGTCATGAACATGGATGAAGGCCTCGATACCGGCGCAATGGGCCCAACCGAGATCATTCCCATCGGCCCCGATATGACGGCGGGCGAACTCCACGACCAGATGATGCGCCTCGGCGCCGATCTCATGGGCCGTGCCCTGGCGGCGCTGGAACGCGGGAGCCTTGATTTCACGCCCCAGCCCGAAACGGGCGTCACTTATGCGGCAAAGATCGAAAAGGCCGAGGCCAAACTCGATTTTTCCAAATCCGCCGAGGAAGTTCACAACACCATCCGCGGCCTCTCGCCCTTCCCGGGCGCGTGGTTCGAACTGGAACTGGCGGGCAAGCCGACGCGCGTCAAAGCCCTGCGCTCGACGCTCGCTTCCGGCAGCGCTGCGCCCGGCAGTCTGATCGGCCCGGACCTCACCATAGCCTGCGGCACCGGCGCCGTCCGCCTCACCCAGGTGCAGCGCGAAGGCAAGGGTGCCATGGACGCAGCGACGTTTTTGCGCGGGGCCGGGGTATTGCCGGAGCGGGTGGTTTGACGACTTCGTGCCTTCCGGCACCCCCTCCCAACCTCCCCCGTCAAGGGGGAGGTGCCGCCGTGAGATTGAGGCTGCATAGCGGCCAACCCACAGCTCCAACACCCTCCCCCTCGCGGGGAGGGATGGGGAGGGGGGCGAGAGCCACGATGTTTATGCGGGACGACGATGCCCCGCTATAAACTCACCCTCGAATACGACGGAACCCCCTTCTGCGGCTGGCAGCGGCAAGCCGATCGGATGAGCGTTCAGCAAGCCCTCGAAGAAGCCATTTTTCGCTTCTCGGGCGAAACCATCGTCACCCAGGCATCCGGCCGCACCGATGCCGGCGTGCACGCCCTCGGCCAGGTCGTGAGCTTTGACCTCTCGACCGACCGCGACCCGTTTCGCGTGCGAGAGGCCCTCAACTATCACCTGCGCCCGCATCCCGCGGCAGTCATTGCCTGCGAACTTGCGCCCGACACCTTCGAGGCCCGCTTCTCGGCCCTCGCGCGGCACTACGAATATCGCATCCTCAATCGCCGCGCCCCCGCCGCGCTTGAGCGCCATCGGGTTTGGCACGTGCCCATGCCGCTCGATGCGGATGCCATGCACGTCGCCGCCCAAAAAATCCTCGGCCGACATGATTTCACGACGTTTCGCTCGTCCGAGTGCCAGGCCAATTCGCCCATCCGCACGCTGGATCATTTCGCCGTGCGCCGCGAGCTCGACCATGTGATCGTCACTGCCAGCGCGCGCAGCTTCCTCCACCATCAAGTGCGCTCGATGGTCGGTTCGCTCAAGCTCGTGGGTGAAGGGAAGTGGAGCCCCGATGATTTCCGCGCTGCGCTCGACGCCGCCGACCGCAGCCGCTGCGGCGCCATGGCGCCATCGGCCGGGCTCTATTTCTTCAGGGTCGATTACTCCTAGGGCATAGGCGGCGCAGGCAAGATCAGAGTCACAAGACCCAGCGCCAGGAACACGCCGACAGCCTGCGACAGGAACAAAAGCCCGATCTGCAGAGGCGCCAACGTCACGATGAACCGGCCGATATTGACGAAAGTGAGGATCGCTATGACCGCCGTGCCCAGCAGCACGATGATGCCGAGCGGCCCGAAAATCGTCGCGACCAGCAGCAAAATTGCCGATAGCAGCGTCACCCAATTGCTGGCGACGAGATAGGGAATGAACCCATCCTGCCGGCCCATTTGGCGCAAAGCGAGATAAGCGGTAAACGCTTGGGCGACGAAGAGCACGGCATTGATCACGATCGACTGTGTCGCAGCGCCCGATGGCATCGGCGCGCCAAGCAGCAGCGGCCCAAAACCAGCAAGGATCATGGCCGCGAGAACCGCGATCAGGCTGCCGACGAGACCGCGCTGGGAAAAATCGAAATAGCTCGATGAATCGCGCTTGCCCATGACGAGGGCGATGCAGCCCCGGATGGCATTGGCAGCTTCGTCGAAAAAGGCGGAATTGGACTGGGCCAAAAGCGTGGGTCTCGTCTCAAGGGGTGGGCGCGGCCACGGGGCCAAGAGCCATGTAGAGCGTCACGGGCATGCCGACAAGCAGGACCATGGTCAAAACTGCAAAGGCGGCCGCAACGCCGATTGTCCAGCCCCCTGCCTGCCGCCCCAGGCAAAAGAGCAGAAAGGCGAGCCCAATCCAAAGCAAAATCAACACCGGCCCGGCGATCAGCGACAGAATGCTCCCTGCGATCAGATAGGCAATCAGCGCGTAAATCCCTGGGACCATCAGCCGCATCAGGCTGATTTCGCCCGGCATGATTTTGCGCGTGATCAGGATGCCGCCGAGAAGCGCGAGGATCGAGAGACCCTGCACCACAAGCGCGATGGTCAGCCCGAAAAAGCTCGGAATGCCGACATCGGCCGTCGCCAGGGCAATAGAGAGCAGCGCGAAGAAAAAGAACAGGACCAGCGCGATCGCGAGCCCCGCTGCCGAAATAGCAAAATGCCGCGCCCAATCGGCATCGCCACGGACAATGGCGATCCAGCCTTTCAAGGCTTCGCTCATGGTCCCCCAGATCTTCATGGCGTCTCCGCCGCAAAAAACCGACCCATAAAGGTCTCGTAGATCGCCGTCAGCCCGACAAGATCGGTGATGGAAATATGCTCGTCGGCCTTATGCATGGAGGGGCCAACCAGCCCACACTCCACCACCGGCCCATATTGCGCGATGAAGCGCGCATCCGATGTGCCGCCGCCGGTCGAATATTCCGGCCGCCGTCCCGTCACATCCTCGATGGCGTCGGAGAGCGTGTCGATATCCTCGCTCAGCGGCGAAAGGAACGAACGGGATGGCACGCCGGCAATGGCGAAATCGACGCTCGTGCCCCTAGCATCGACCGACACAATCCGCGCCTTCACCCAGTCGGCCAGCGTGTCAGGGGTCCAGGTGTCATTGTAGCGGATATTGAATTTGAGCGTCCCTGCCCCTGGAATGACATTGCCCGTCGGATTGCCGACATCGACCGTCGTCACTTCGAGATTGCTGGCCGGAAAATGCTCGGTGCCGTCATCGAGCTTGGTCGTGCTCAGCGCCGTCACGATCGCCGCAAGCACGGGCAGGGGATTATTGGCCTTGTGCGGATAGGCAACGTGCCCCTGCACCCCTCTTACCGTCACGGTGCCCGAAAACGAGCCGCGCCGGCCGATCTTGATGCTATCGCCGAGAAACTCTGCCGCACTCGGCTCGCCCACCAGGGCGAAATCAAAGTTATGGCCATTGTCCGCCATCCAGCGCACCAGCTTTTCGGTGCCGTTGATGGCGTCGGCCTCTTCGTCATTAGTTATGGCAAGCTGGATCGTGCCGGCATCGGCCGGAATAGCCGAACAGGCCGCGACAAAAGCTGCGATGCCCGATTTCATATCCGCAGCGCCGCGCCCAAAGAGTTTTCCATCCGCCACGCGCGGCTCGAAGGGATCGCTCGTCCATTGAGCCAGATCGCCGGGCGGCACCACATCGGTATGCCCGGCAAACAGCAGTTTTCGCCCACCGGTCCCGCGCGTCGCAAAGAGATTATCGACGGGATAAGACCCATCGCCCTCAAAGCGCAAATGCGTCACGGAAAACCCGATTGCCTCAAGCTCATGGGTCAACAGCTCCAACGCCCCCGCCGCCTCCGGCGTCACCGAAGGGCAGGCAATCAAGCGCTCGATCAGGTTTTGCGGATCCATCATTGTGAATCCGCAAAATGCTGGAAAGTGTTTAGGGCGTGGATATTACACTTGAACCGACATTGTTCACGATGTGAATCGGAGCGGTTGAGTATTGATCCATAGGCGAGAAGCCTTTTCCGATAAGCCAATTCCAATGCCATCCGTTATAAAAGAACGCGAACAATATTGAAGATAGTCCCATCGTGCAGAGAGCGGCTGCAAATAGCACTAGGGCAGCCAAGAAGTGCCCTCTGAAAAGTGCTGGGAATGGTCCCCAAAAGAGTGTCGTCCAAGAAAAGCCCTGCAACCCAAGTCTGCGGGCTTGGGTTGATCGGTTGATCATCTGAACTGCAATTGCCATCTAGTCCCCCTAAGTACTGGCTAAGTAGAGGGTAGCAAATGGCGCGCTGCAGTTCTAGTCGCGCAGCAACTCGTTGATCCCCGTCTTGGAGCGCGTCTGCGCGTCGACGGTCTTGACGATGACGGCGCAATAAAGGCTCGGGCCGGGTGTGCCATCGGGCAGGGGCTTGCCGGGCAGCGAGCCGGAGACGACGACGGAATAGGGCGGCACCTTGCCCATATGCACTTCGCCGGTTGCGCGGTTGATGATCTTCGTCGAGGCACCGATGAAGACGCCCATGGAGATCACAGAGCCTTCGCCGACGATGACGCCTTCGACGACTTCGGAGCGCGCGCCGACAAAGCAATTGTCTTCGATGATGGTCGGATTGGCCTGCAGCGGCTCGAGCACGCCGCCGATGCCGACGCCGCCCGAGAGGTGTACATTCTTGCCGATCTGCGCGCAGGAGCCGACCGTGGCCCAGGTGTCGACCATGGTACCTTCATCGACATAGGCGCCAAGATTGACAAAGCTCGGCATCAGGATGACGCCCTTGCCGATAAAGGCCGACTGACGCACGACAGCGCCCGGCACGGTGCGGAAACCAGACTTGCGATACTGCTTCTCGTCCCAGCCCTCGAACTTGCTCGGTACCTTATCGAACCAGTTGGCACCGCCCGGCGCGCCCTCGATCAGCACATTGTCATTGAGGCGAAAGGACAGCAGCACGGCTTTCTTGAGCCACTGGTTCACCTGCCAGTCGCTGCCAACCTTTTCGGCTACGCGCAGTGTACCACTGTCGAGCAGCGCCAACGCCGTTTCCACTGCATCGCGCACCTCGCCCTTGGTCGAGAAATTGATCTCAGCCCGGTTTTCAAACGCGGCATCGATAGTGGCGGACAGCTGGGCGTAGGACATGGCAGTTCCTCAGGGAAAGACTGGCGCGGACCATAGCGGGGCCCGGTTCTGTGTCAACGGCGCTCAAAGCTTTGGCGACACGATCTCTTTCCACGTATCCAAAAACCGCTGCCGCCTGAGCGTATCGAGTGCCACCATCAGGCTCGGACCCAGCGAAATCGCCTGGATGACCCCGCGCCCGCGCGCTGCGATGGCTTCGCTCGTCCATGTACCCGCCGATCCCGGCACCACCGACCCCAGCGCCGTCCCGCCCGCCGCAATGGCCTGGCCTTCGGGCGATAGCGCAAAGTCGATGAAATCTTCGGCGAGACCCACGGCCTTGGCCTCGCGCGGAATGAGCATCGAGCGCGTCAGCACCAGCACATAATCGTCGGGGACGATGATCTCGATATCGGCTCCCTCCGCCTGCCGCGCAAAGGCATAGGACCCGAGGACATTATAGCCGAGCGCCAGAGTGCCATCGGCCACACCATTGAGAATGGCCGGGCTCGACCCCGAAAACTGCGCATTGACCCGCCCGAACGCAGCCGCCAGGCGCCAGAAGGTCGAGGAAATCGTCTGGTCCTGCGAGGCGAGCAGAAAGCCGACGCCCGAGACGCCGATGTCATAAGTCGCGATCTGCCCGCGAAACCGCTCCGTCTGCGTTTCCAGAAGCTCCGCCAACGTCAGATGTGTCCGCGGCACCTCATCAGGTGCGATGCGGTCGGGATTGTAGATGATCACCGCCGGCTCGAAGGTGAAGCCGAAAACCTCGTTGCGCCAATGTGCCCAATCCGGCAGATCGCCGAGATAGGGGCTGTCATAGGCCTGCGCATGTCCATCATTGGCCAGCTTGAGCTGCAGGTCAGAGGCCGAGGAAATCAGGAGATCGGGCGCGACGGGCAGCGTGCCGGCAAGAAACTGATCATAGAGCGGCAGCGAATCCATCTCTTCATAGACGACGCTGACCGCTGGATGCTGGGCCTGAAACCCGGTGATGAAGGCAGCAAAGAGCGGCGTGTCCGTCACCCCGACAATGGTCAGCACCTGATCTTCCACCCCGCTCGGCGCCGGATAAGTCGTGCTCCGCGCCTCGGCTTGTCCGGGCATGATCAGCATGGCCGCAACAACCAGTCCCGCCAGAACAGCCACACCTTGCCGCCATGATCCGCGTGGCAAAGGCAAGGCCACTTCGACCGTCAACCCGCCCCCTTCGCGATCGATAAACCGCAGCGTGCCCCCATGGCCCGTCGCCACGCGCGAGACGATCGCCAGTCCCAGACCCGATCCCACCGTGCCGCCGCTCGCCTTGCCGCGCTTGAACCGTTCGAGCACCGTCTCCTTATCCTCCGCATCCATGCCCGGACCCCGATCCATCACGGACACGAGGAGGCTTTCCCCCGAGACGCGCATGTCGATCTCCACAGCCCCGGCCGAATAGACCAGCGCATTGTCGATGAGATTGCGCAGCATTTCGCGCAAGGCTACCCGGTCGCCGCGGATCTGCGCCATTTGCGCGGCCTCGTCGGCCTCGAGCGAGAGCCGGCCCAATTGCTCCATATCGAGCCGCTGGCAGATTTCCTCGACGAGGCTCCAGGGCATCACCATCTCGCTTTCCTGCGCTTCGAGACGGTGGGAAATGGTCGCGTCCATGAGAAGTTGGCTGACCAATTGGCTCGCCTGCACCGCGCCACTATGGATGCGCTCGATGCGACGCCGCAGGGCCGCCGGCTCCTGCTCGTCCATCGCCACCTCCGCCTGCGCGCGGAGCGAGGCGAGCGGCGTCCGCACCTCATGCGCTGCCTCCGCAACCAGCCCGCTGACCCGCTCCATGGTCTTTTGCAATCGCCCCATGAAGCCGTTGAGCGCAGCAACGAGGTGATCGACCTCGTCCGGCACCGGCACTGTTAGGGGAGACAGATCGTCAGGCGGCCGCGCCAGGAGATCATGCTCCAGCTCGGTTAGCGGCGCGAACATGCGCGAAATCCCGAACCAGACCAGCCCCACGGCGAGCAGCGTCAGCGCGATCACCGGCACGATGGCATTGGACAAAATTTCATTGGCCAACGCCTGTCGCTGGTTCTGCGTCTCGGCGACATGGATCGTTACCCAGCCGGTATCGCTCGCCGTCGAAATCAAGCGCCCGATACTCGCGACGCGGACGAGTTCGCCGCGATAATCGAGATCGCGAAACCGCGGCTCCGCAGACGTGGTCTCGTCCATGGCGAGAGCCAGGTCCTCATAGCCGGTTACCGTCACTGCATCCGGCCCTTCGACGGCATAAAAGACCCGGTCGGCGCCGGAAAACATGGCAAAGGCGGCGACGGGCAATTCGACAAACACTGTCTCGTTCTCGACCTGCACCGCCCCCGCAATGGTGAAGGCCGAGGCGGCGAGCAACCGGTCAAACGCGCTGTCGGCGGCGCGCTCGGCATAATCGCGGATGAAGACGATGAGGACCACGGCCGCGGCCAGCAAGAGCGCAACGGCCAGCGCCAGAATGCGGCGGCGGATGGAGAAGGGTTTAGCGGACATGGGCGGTCACCCCCTCCCAGCCTCCCCCATCAAGGGGGAGGTGCCGCATCGCGTTTGGGGCAGTGTAAGTGCCAAACCCATCGGCCCAGCACCTCCCCCTAGATGGGGGAGGCCGGGAGGGGGTGACGGCAAACACGATCGTCAGGCTACCCATCCACCGCCCGCGCCACATAACCCACCCCGCGCACAGTCCCGATCTCCACCCGCGCCGGCTCGAGCTTCTTCCTCAATCGCGAAATATGCAGCTCCAGCGCATTGATCGACACGGCCTCGTCGAAATTGAAAAGCTGGTTCATCAGCCGCTCCTTGGCGACCACTTTGCCTGCATGCGTCAGCAAAATCTCGAGCAGCCGAAATTCCCGCCGCCCCAGTTCAAGCGGCTTGCCGCCGACGCTGGCATTGAGCCCGGCCAGGTCGAGTTCGAGATCACCCAGCGCTAGGACACTGCTCGTCTGCCCACCCGTCCGCCGGATCAGCGCGCGCAACCGCGCTTCGAGTTCGCGCAGATCGAAGGGTTTGACGAGATAATCATCCGCTCCGAGATCGAGAAGGCTCACCTTGTCGTCGATTTCCGAGCGCGCCGTCATCACGAGGATCGGCGCCGAAAACTTCTCGCGCCGCAGTTCGGCAATGAGGCTAATCCCGTCGCGATTGGGCAGCATCAGATCGAGCGCGACGGCATCAAAATCCTCGCCCTTGGCTGCGGGCACAACGTCGGCACCATCGCGCACCCAGTCGACTGAATGTCCGGCGGTGCGCAGGCGCTTTTCGATCGCCTCGCCCAGGTCTTCGTTATCTTCGACCAGAAGAATTCGCATGCAGAAGTATGTCTCCTCAAAGGGATACTACAGCATGTCAGGCCAAAAGTGGGTGTTCGTTTTCTACAGCACCTGGCCGAGGAAAACCCCAGCTACGGCGACGACGCAAAGCGAGGCGAGCCCCGCCGCCACCAGCATTTGCTGCGCCCTTTGCACATGCGCATCACGCCGCGCCCGGGTCCGCACGATTTTGACTGCGCGCGTGTCGAATTCAAGATTGGCCATCTCAATCCCCTCATCTTTTGCCGGTCGCTCTGGACCTGAACCGAAGATTGGGCAGCCGCCTTGAAAGTGCTGTTTCTTACCCGCGACAAGAGGATAAGCCCGACCGACTTTTTCCCGAACGGGCGATTGGAGACGCGGTTAATTTGTCTTAAATTTTAACAGATCCAATCTTGTATGGAAGTTGTTGAACGCCTCGCCGGTTCATGGCACAAACCCTTCATGACCCAGTCCGCTCATCTTCATCCCGATCGTCTCTTTCCCGCCAGCGAGCCGCAAAAGTCTATTGCGCGCGAGCTTTATCCGGCGGTCAAAGACCTGCCCATCGTCAGCCCACATGGTCACACCGATCCGTCCTGGTTCGCGACCAATGGCCGTTTCGCCAGCCCCACGGCGTTGTTCCTGACGCCGGATCATTATGTGCTACGCATGCTCAAAAGCCGCGGCATCGACTATGACGCGCTGGGCATTCCGCGGAAGGATGGCAAGCCGGTCGAGGCGGACAACCGCAAAGCCTGGCGCCTTTTTGCCGAGAACTATTTCCTTTTTGCCGGCACGCCATCGAAAACCTGGATCGACCATTCGCTCGACGCCGTCTTCGGCATCACTGATGAACTTTCGGCAGAAACAGCCGACAGCATCTTTGACGCCATCGACGCCAAGCTCGGCTCGCCCGAACTTTTGCCCCGCGCCATTCTCGATCGCTTCAACGTTGAAGTCATCGCCACCACCGAATTCGCGCTCGATCCCTTGACCCATCACCAGTCGATGGAAGGACAGGGCCTGATTGGCCAGGTCCGCACCACCTATCGCCCCGATGACGTCACCGACCCCAGCCGCCCCGCCATCGTCGACAATCTCAAAAAATTCGGCGAGCTGACCGGCGAAGACATTTCCAACTGGAATGGCCTCATCAACGCGCACCGCAAGCGTCGCGAATATTTCAGGCGTTTTGGCGCCGTTGCGACCGACCATGGCGTGCCGACGGCCAATACCGCCGATTTGCCTGTGGTTGAGAAGCAGGCTTTGCTCGACAAGATTTTGGCCGGCAAGCACGACGCCCATGACGCCGAACTCTTCCGCGCGCAGATGATGACCGAAATGGCGCTGCTTTCGGTTGAGGACGGCATGGTCATGCAGATCCATGCCGGATCGCGCCGCAATACCGATCCGCTGCTCTTCGGCGAACGTGGCCCCGATCTCGGCGCCGATATTCCCGGCCCGACCGATTATGTCGGCGGCCTCCGCGCGCTCCTCTCGCGCTGCGGCAACGAGCCGAACCTTCGGCTGATCATGTTCGTCCTCGACGAAACCACCTATGCCCGCGAGCTCGCTCCCATGGCCGGCTATTGGCCTTCGCTGATGATTGGCCCGCCTTGGTGGTTCCACGATAGCCCACAGGGCATCCGCCGCTATCTCGATCAGGTCGTCGAAACCGCCGGCTTCTACAATCTTGCTGGCTTCAACGACGACACCCGCGCGCTTCTCTCCATCCCTGCTCGCCACGACGTCTGGCGCCGCGAAGTCTGCCACTTCCTCGGCACCTGGGTCGGCGAAAACCGGATCAGCAAGTCGAGTGCCGAAGAGATCGCCAAGCATCTGAGCTATCAGGCGGCCAAGGACGCGTATCGGATCAAGTAGGAAACTGTAGTCACCCCCTCCCAGCCTCCCCCATCAAGGGGGAGCTGCCGCATCGAGTGCGTGGCACGATCTCACCTAAAACACAGTCCCTTCACCTCCCCCTTGATGGGGGAGGCTGGGAGGGGGTGGCGCCTCACGCACCAAAAACGGCAAATCCCACCACACTTTCATCACCTTCTCGCGCCAACTGCGAATCGCCCGTCGAATCGGACGACGCCTTCTGCTCTAATGGCGCCATGATGAATCAGTCTCCCGTCGAAACCGCTCTCAGCCGCGCCATGATCCGCTGGTCCCTGACCAAGTCGACGCCGGTCAAGGAAACCCCGCGTAGTTGGATTTACCGGGTCGAGCAGAACGGCCGCAATTTTGCGGCTCTGAAGATCATCAAGCCCGAAGCCTCGCGCGAAGAGGGCAGGGGCGTGCGCCTCCTCCAATGGTACGAAGGCGATGGCGCCGCCACAGTCTTCGATAGCCATGGCGATACCATTTTCATGGAATGGCTCGATGGCGGCACGCTGGGCGATCCCGTCCGTTCCGGCAAGGATGATGAAGCCACGATTGCCATGGCGACCGTCATTGCTAGCCTCCATCGCCAGCGCCCAGACGCGCCCGATAATCTCCAGCCGTTGCGCGAGCGCTTCCAGACCCTTTTCGATACCGATGTTCGCGCTTGGCCGCATACGGCGCGCGATCTCTATGCCCGCTCGGCAGGCATTGCCCTAAAACTGTTCGATCGCCCCAGCGCCATCGTGCCGCTTCATGGCGATCTGCATCACGACAATGTCCTCAGTTCCGATCGTGGCTGGCTCGCCATCGACCCCAAGGGCCTGCTCGGCGATCCGGCCTATGAGAGCGCCAATATCTTCATCAATCCCGAGCGCGCCGACAAGATCGCCTCCGACCCCAAGCGCATTGCCGCCCGCGCCGATATTCTCTCCCAGCGCCTCGGCTATTCCCGCAAGCGCATCCTCGGCTGGGCAGCCGCTCACGCCGCGCTTTCGGCCTGTTGGGATCTCGACGAGGGCAAGCTCATCACCGGCCAACTCGCCGTGCTGCCCAATCTGCTCACTGCCTATGATCTCGCCTGATCGAACCGGATTTTTCTGATGACGCACTTTTCGCGACGCATGGTTCTCGCCCTTGGCGCTGCCGGCCTGCTCTCGGCCTGTTCGGCCACCATCCCCCCGCTACCGGCCGCCACCTCCGATCGCCCGGAAACCTTGACGCGCGACGAAATCATCGCCGCCATCAATGCCACGCGCAAAGCCAATGGCGCACCGGCCTGGGCCTATAATCCGCGCCTCGAAACGGCCGCGCTGTCCCAGGCGCGTTTGATGGCACGAAAAGACACGCTCAGCCACGATCTCGGCGTTACCCTCCGCCAGCGCGTCACCGAAGCGGGCTATCTCGGCGCCGTCGGCGAAAACGTCGCCAAGGGATATAAGACGCTCCCGACCGTCATCGAAGGCTGGCTCGCCAGCCCCGGCCACCGCAGCACTTTGCTCTCGCCAAAATTCGTGGAATTCGGCCTCGCCACCGCCCGCACCAGCTCCGGCAAACTCTATTGGGCCATGATCGCCGGCGGCAGTTTCGATGCGTGGCGCGCTTAACTCACACGCGAAAACACCAGCACCGTTTCCCGATTGCCATCCCCGCCGGCAATCGGGGATTCGACGCTCACCCGATGCACAAAGCCCTGCGCTTCGACAAAACCGATCACTTCGGCCATAGCCCGGGCTGACGCCTCCGCGTCGCTGACAATCCCGCCCTTGCCGACAAAATCCCGACCGACTTCGAACTGCGGCTTGAAGAGAATAACTGCCTGCGCCTTCAGCCCACAGAGCCCCAGCGGCGCTTCGAGCACCTTGGTCACCGACACAAAACTCACATCGGAAACGAGAAGATCGACGGGATCGGATATTTCCGCCCGCGAAAGCTCCCGCGCATTGAACCCCTCAAGGCTCACGACGCGCGGATCACGCCGCAAGCTTTCATGCAACTGTTCATGCCCCACATCGACGGCAAACACCTTCGCCGCACCGCGCTCAAGCAAGACTTGCGTGAACCCACCAGTCGACGATCCGACATCGAGACACACCTTACCGCTGACATCCACACTGCCCGCATCGAGCCCGGCAATCAGCTTCAGTGCCGCCCGCGACACATATCCCGCCGCTGGATCGTCGAGCACGATGACATCGTCAGGCCCCACCATCTGGTTCGGCTTCTTCGCAGGCTCGCCGTTGATCTGCACCGTCCCGCGCAAAATAGCGTCGCGCGCCCTTGCGCGGCTCGGCAGCAGCCCGCGCTGCTCCAGCGCCAGATCGAGCCTGATGCGCTCGCTCACCCCTCGACCAGCCGCTTGATCTTGGCGAGCGCGGTATCCTGCGCTTCTTCATAGGCAATGGTGCTCTGGAAGGCGCCATTTTTGTCGATGAGGAAAGTCAGCGCCGTGTGATTGACGAGATAGAACTCGCTCTCGACATCGCCCGCCTTTTCCGAAAAGACCCCAAACGCGGCCTTCACCTGATCGGTCGCTCCCTGATCCCCCACCAGTCCGATAATCGAAGGATCGAACCCTTCCACATAGGACTTCACCGCTTCGAGTGTATCGCGCTCGGGATCGACCGTAACGAAAACGATCCGCAATTGCTCGGGCGTCAGCCCCAATTGCGCGCGCCAGGCCGTGGTTTCCGCCAGCGTCGTCGGGCACACATCGGGGCAAAACGTATAACCGAAGAACAACAGCGTCGGCGTGCCGACCAAATCCTTCTCGGTAAACGTCCCGCCCTGCGTCGAATTGAGCGCAAAGCTCTGCCCATTGATCCCCAATGGTCGAGCGGGCGGCCGATAAAGATAGAGCCAAGTCGCCCCCAGCGCCGCCACCGCCACCAGCGCCCACAGCACGATCCGCACATTGCGCAGGGTTTTGTTCGTCGTCATGTTTTTGGGCCTTTAACCCCCACCCGACCTCCCCCTGGTAGGGGGAGGAGCAAAGCCGGTGGCTATGAAATCATCTTGCCCCACGCACCGAAACGTCCCTCCCCCTCTCAGGGGGAGGCTAGGTGGGGGTCGTCGCAGAAAAAACTAATTCGCGTCGAGCGGCTCAGTGCCCACGGCCTTACCCTCACGGCTCAGCGTAATCTTCTCAATTCTTGCTTCCGCCGTCTTGAGCAGCATTTCGCAATGCGCCTTCAGCGCTTCGCCGCGCTCATAGATGGCGATGGATTCAGCTAGCGGCGCGCGGCCGCTTTCGAGCTTTTGCACGATCTGTTCGAGCTGCTCCAAAGCCGCCTCGAAGCTCAGGGCTTTGACGTCATCCGCGTTCATTTCGGCCATGGTGCATCCTACTCGTTAAATCGTCCTGCCGTGCCGCCCATCAGCATGGCGACGTGCTGGCGCACGCCTCCGGCAAGGCCCGTGAGGTCATAGCCACCTTCGAGCAGCGACACAATCCGATTGGCGCAGCGCCTTTCGGCGACATCCATCAACTTCCCCGTGATCCAGGCATAGTCCCCGTCTTCCCATTCGAGCTGGGCCAACGGATCAAGCGCATGAGCATCGAACCCGGCTGAAATGAGGATCATATCCGGCGCGAAATTATCGAGCGCCGGCAGGATCACCTGATTATAGGCTTCGCGCATGGCGAAACCATCGGTTTCGGGTTTGAGCGCCGTGTTGAAAATATTGCCGACCCCGTGCTCGCTCGGGTGCCCCGTGCCGGGAAAGAGCGGCATCTGATGGCTCGAGGCGTAAAAGACGGTTTTGTCGGTCTCGAAAATATCCTGTGTGCCATTGCCGTGATGCACGTCGAAGTCGATGATCGCGACGCGCTCCGCGCCATATTTCCGCTGCGCCTCGCGCGCCACGACGGCCACGGTGTTGATCAGGCAAAAGCCCATCGGCCGATCGATCTCGGCATGGTGCCCCGGCGGGCGAATAGCGCAAAAGCCATTGTCGACCTCGCCGAGCAATACCGCATCAAGCGCTGCCAGCGCCCCGCCGAGCCCGGTCGCCGCCGCAGAGAGAGACTTGGCCGAGATGAACGTATCGCTATCAAGCTGCCCCATGCCCTCGGCGGGTCGCGCCGCGCGAAGCTGGGCCATATAGCGCTCGTCATGCACGAGTTCAGCCAATGTTATGTCGCCATAAGGCGCATCGCGCCGCACCAGCGGCGCAAAATGCTCGTGCGCCAATGCCTCGTTGACCGCAGCGATGCGTTCCGCCCGCTCGGGATGGCCCTGCGGCGTCTGATGGTCGGCAAAATTGGGCTGGCTGACGAGAAGCGTTGTCACTTGTGGCCTTTGGGGTTTTCAGAAAACCGGCATAGCACTTTTCCGTTCCGAATGCGCGCCGCTTGACGCGGGTCTTGCCGCTTGCCAAACACCGCCCATGAGCACCATTCCCGATGACGAGGCTATCGCCACCGCCGCCGCGCGCCTGCGCTCGGGCGGGCTTATCGCTTTCCCCACCGAGACCGTCTATGGCCTCGGCGCCGATGCGACCAATGCCGATGCGGTGCTCTCCATCTACGAAACCAAAGGCCGCCCACGTTTCAATCCATTGATCGCCCATGTCGCCGATCTGGATATGGCCGAAAAGCTCGCCGTGTTTTCCCCGCTCGCGCGAAGATTGGCCGAAAAATTCTGGCCCGGTCCGCTCAGCATCGTCCTGCCGCTACGCCCCGGTCACGGCCTGTCCGATGTCGCCACGGCCGGCCTTGATACCGTCGCGCTGCGCATGCCCGATCATCTGATCGCCCTCGCCTTAATCCGCGCCACCGGAAGACCACTCTCGGCGCCCTCCGCCAACCCTTCCGGAAAACTCTCGCCCACAACAGCCGAACAAGTCACCCGCGGCTTTGCCGGCAAAATCAAGGTGCTGGATGGCGGCCCCTGCCAGGCCGGCGTTGAATCTACCATCGTCGCCGTCGATGGCGAAACCATCATCCAGCTTCGCGCCGGCGCGCTCGCCCGTCGCGACATCGAACAATCCTTTGGCCTGAAAGTCTCCCTAGCCGAACAAGGCGCCAAAATCTCCGCCCCCGGCATGCTCCTCAGCCACTATGCCCCAAACGCCCACATGCGGCTTAACGCAACGCCGCAGCCCGGCGAAGCCTTTCTGGCATTTGGCGATGCGCCGGATTTCCCAGGCGAAATGCGAAACCTCTCTCCTGCCGCAGACCTCCACGAAGCCGCCCGCAACCTTTTCGCGATGCTGCACGAGCTCGACGCCACAGGGGCAACAATGATCGCCGTAGCGCCGATACCGGATGAAGGCTTGGGCGAGGCGATCAACGATCGCCTGCAAAGAGCCGCCGCGCCGCGGGGATAGGGACACGCGCGAGGCGCCCTCACCCGAATTGCATTGCAATTCGACTTCTCCCCCAAAGGGAGAGGTGGGAGAACGTCAAGGTCGCAGAGCGACACCTCTCCCTCAGGGGGAGAGGTCGACGCGAAGCGGCGGGTGAGGGGGCCTTCCTGAGCCACCCGCCACCCCAAAATCCCTAATCCCGAACCTTATAAGGCTTCTGATCCCGCATGAATCGTGCGAGCGCCTCAAGGTCCGGATCCCCGCCAGGCGGCAAGACCACCCGCAGGTTCACATAGAGATCGCTATCGCCATAAAGCCCCTTGTTCTTGAGGCGCAGGGCTTTGGCCGTATCCACCCCGGGCGGCAGGTTCAGTTCCACCGAACCATCAAGCGTCGGCACGCGCACCTTGGCCCCAAGCACCGCTTCATACAGCGTGATCGACACATCGGTGCGCAGGTCATTCCCGTCGCGGCGGAATACCTTTGATTTCTCAAAGCGCACCGTGACCAAAGCGTCGCCTGGCTCGCCAAAGGCATTCGGCGTGCCCTGGCCCTTGAGCCGGATCTGCTGGCCTTCCTCGACTTTTTCGGGAAGCTTTACCGACAGCATCTTGCCCGTCGGCATGCGCACCGGAACCGAAGCCGCCTTGTGCGCGTCTTCGAGCGAAACCGCGACGGTAACAACCACATCGTCGCCCTTCATCCGCGCCTGCGCACCAGCGCCAGCACCGCCAGCGCCCATGCCGCCGGCAAACGGGTCCCATTGTGCGCCGCCAGCGCCCGGCCTTGCGCCGCCCGTCCCGTTTCGGGGCTGGCCGCCAAAGCCGCTCATGAATTCCTTCAAGATGTCTTCGGCCGAAAAGCCTCCCGCGCCAGCGGCACCGGGCCGGGCGCCGCGCGCGCCGCCGCCGAAGCCGCCATTGCCGAAGCCGGCAAAGCGCGGATTGCCGTCGCCATCGATCTCGCCGCGGTCGAATTGGCCGCGCTTTTCGGTGTCGTTCAACAGGTCATAGGCATGGGTCGCCTCGGCGAACTTGTTGTGCGCCGAAGGATCATCCGGATTCTGGTCGGGGTGATATTTCTTGGCCAGCTTGCGATAGGCGGACTTGATGTCCTTCTCGCTTGCGGACCGCGGCACCCCAAGCACGGTGTAAGGATCGCGCATTTGGTCCAATCTATCTGGGTCGGGCGTTGCTTCGCCCACAATTGCAGTCCTATATGGCGACGCCCCATGGCCTTGTCCAGTTTTGCGGGGCGCAAAAGCGCGGGAATATGACGATGTTGCAGACGCTCACCGAACGCCTTTTCGATGATGGCAATCGCGAGGACCTCGATCCCTTTGCCGTTTTCGAGGAATGGTTTGCTTTGGCGCAGGAAAGCGAACCCAACGATCCCCACGCCATGGCCATTGCCAGCGCCGATACCGATGGCCTGCCCGATGTGCGCATGGTGCTGCTCAATGCGCGCGACGAGCGCGGCTTTTGCTTCTTCACCAATTTCGGTTCCGACAAGGGAAGGCAATTGCAGGCCAATCCCAAGGCGGCCGCCGTCTTTCACTGGAAGTCGCTGCGCCGCCAGATCCGCCTCCGTGGCCAAGTCGAAGTCGTCAGCCCGGCTGAAGCCGACGCTTATTTCGCCTCCCGCCATCGCGGCAGCCAGATCGCCTCGGCCGCCTCGCTGCAATCCCGTCCGCTCGAAAACCGCGCTACGCTCGAAAGCCGAGTCGAAGCGCTGACCGCCGAAATCGGCGATGGCCCCGTCATCCGCCCCGATCATTGGTCCGGCTTCCGTATCAAGCCGCTGATGATGGAATTTTGGAAGGACGGCCAATACCGCCTCCACGATCGCGTCCGCTTTACCCGCGAAGCCGTCGACGGAACCTGGCAGAGCAATCGGCTTTATCCCTGATAGTGGGAAGCCGTTCCGTTCAGGGTCGCGAAACACCTTTGCCGTAAACATAGCGCCAGCAAGGGAATGGCCTCTTCGTGCGCATATTGATCAGAACGTCGAAAACGGCAATCTGGGCTCGCCGCTTGGGCAGCCTTGCCATTCCGCTCGTCGTGCTGCCGGTGGCTATGCACCATCTGGGCCTGATCGATTCCCCGAGCTTTCTGATCGTCATGATGGCGGCGCTGGCGGTTTCGGCGCTGGCGGTGCTCGTCGCCGTTTTGGCGCTGATCCGGCTGTGGTTTTCCGGCGATCAGGGTTGGATGAAGGCGCTGTCGGGCCTCTTCCTCGGGCTCATCTGCCTCGCGCCTTTCGGCTACTATGGCTATCTCGCCTATCGCTATCCGCCGGTCACCGATATCGCGACCGTGGCGCGCGGCGAACTGCCGCTGCTCTTCCTGCCCGATACGGCAAAAATGCCGCCGCCCATCCTCCTCACTCCGGACGATCAGGCCCGCATCTTCCCCAATGCGACGACGCGCACCTATCCGCTCGATGTCACCCAGCTCTTCGGCATCGTCGACAAACTCGCCATCGCCCAGGGCTGGGACATCCGCCGCAAGGTCGAGCCGACAGTCGACGCGCCTGGCCGCATCAATGCACGGATCACGACCATTCCCGGCTGGCGCGAAGAAGCGGTTCTTCGTGTGTCCTCAACGCCCGGCGGCGCCAGCGTCGATATGCGCTCGGCCTCGATCAATGCGCCGCACGATTTCGGCTCGAATGGCTCGCGCATCGAAGATTTCATGATCGCGCTCGATAATGAAGTCACGACGCTTCTGCGCGATAACCCAACCGCTAATCAGCCGACGCCCGCCGATGACGACGAACCCGCGCCCGCCGTCGAGGGCGAATAAGGTCTAGCGCTTCCGCACGAATTCGGTGCGGAGGACCAGGCCCTTGATCGCGTCATGGCGGCAATCGATTTCTTCGGGATTGTCAGTCAGCCGGATCGATTTGATCACCGTGCCCTGTTTCAGTGTCTGCCCGGCGCCCTTGACCTCGAGGTCGTTGATCAGCACCACGGCATCGCCATCGGCGAGCACGGTGCCCGACGCATCGCGCACCACGGCCGGGCCCGCCGCAGCAGAACTCACCTCCGAAGCCGGCCGCCATTCGCCTGTCGCTTCGTCATAGATATAGTCGTCATTGTCTTGGGTCATGCCCGGCCTATGGCATTTCGGTGCCGCCGCATCAAGCCGTCAGCACCCGCCGCACCGCATCGTCCCAGCCGGCCACCTTGGCGTCGCGCTCCGCGGCATCCATTTCCGGCTCAAAGCGCTGGTCCCGCGCCCAGCTTGCCGCAAATTCATCCATGCCCGGCCAAACACCGGCCTTCATGCCCGCGAGCCATGCCGCACCCAGCGCCGTCGTTTCCAAAATCGTTGGCCGATCGACCGGTGCATCGAGCACATCGGCGAGAAACTGCATGGTCCAGTCCGAAGCGACCATCCCGCCATCGACGCGCAGCACGGTTTCTTCGTCCGCCGTCCAATCCTTGCGCATGGCTTGAAGCAAGTCCCGCGTCTGGTAGCAAACCGCTTCGAGCGCCGCGCGGGCAATCTCGGCCGGCCCGGTATTGCGGGTAATCCCAAAAATCGCGCCCCGTGCCTCGGCATCCCACCAGGGCGCCCCAAGCCCGACAAAGGCTGGCACCATATAGACGTGCTGGCTCGGGTCCGCCGTCCGCGCCAGCGGCCCGGTTTCGCTCGCATTCTTGACCAGCTTCAGCCCATCGCGGATCCACTGCACCGCCGCGCCCGCAATGAAAATCGAACCTTCGAGCGCATAAGTGGTCTCGCCATTGAGCCGATAGGCAATAGTCGTCAGCAGCCGGTTTTCCGACCGCACCATGTCTTTGCCGGTATTGAGCACCGCAAAGCAGCCCGTGCCATAGGTCGATTTGACCATGCCCGGCTCGAAACAGGCCTGCCCGATCGTCGCCGCATGCTGGTCGCCCGCCACCCCGAGAATCGGGATTTCCGCGCCCAGCAGCGCCTTGTCGGTCACGCCGAAATCATCGGCGCAATCCTTCACCTCCGGCAACAGCGCTGCCGGCACGCCCAGGATATCGAGCAGTTCATCATCCCACTGATTTCGCCCGATATCGAACATCAGCGTCCGCGCCGCATTGGTCGCGTCGGTCGCATGCATCTTGCCCCCTGTCAGGCGCCAGATAAGGAACGTGTCGACCGTGCCAAAAGCCAGCTTGCCTGCCTCCGCCTTTTCCCGCGCCCCATCGACATGCTCGAGCAGCCATTTGACCTTGGTGCCGGAAAAATAGGGGTCGAGCAGCAGGCCGGTGCGCTCGGTAAACAGCGCCTCATGCCCCGCATTGCGCAAATCCGCGCAGATCGAGGACGTGCGCCGATCCTGCCAAACCACGGCATTATGGATCGGCTTGCCCGTCTCTCGGTCCCAGATCACCACCGTCTCGCGCTGATTGGTGATGCCAATGGCCGCGATCGCATCCGCGCCGATCTTGGCTTCGTCGAGCGCCGTCTTGATCGACCAGAGCACAGACTCCCAGATTTCCTCTGGGTCATGCTCCACCCAGCCATCCTGCGGAAAGATCTGCGTAAATTCCTTCTGGCCAACGCCGGCAATTTTTCGCGCGCCGTCGAACACGATCGCCCGGCTCGACGTGGTGCCCTGGTCGATGGCTAGAATGAATTTGGTCACGCTCGTCTCCTCTCGCGAAGCTCTCTTGGCTTCTTGCTTTGCCGCAGTGCCTCAGGCAGCCAAATACTCTTCCAACTTACCCGCAGCCTCGCCGTCAACCCTCAGCCCCAGCTTCGTCCTGCGCCAGAGCACATCCTCGGCTTTCCGCGCCCATTCGTGCTCGACGAGATAATCGACCTCGGCCGCATAAAGGTCAGCCCCAAAATGCTGCCCGAGTTCGCTAACGTTCTTGCGGTCCGCCAGCAAAATCCGCGCCTTGGTCCCGTAAAGCCGCATCAATCGCCGCAAGAATGGTTTCGGCAGGTCCGGATAATCGAGCCCCAGCCGCCGCACTTCCGCGTCAAAACTCTGCGGACCAAAGTCGCCGCCGGGCAGGGTGCTTTTCTTGGTCCAGGCCGGCCGCTTCTTGCCCAAAACATCCTCGATCTTTTCAAGGACTGATTCCGCCAGCCGCCGCGAGGTCGTCAACTTGCCGCCAAAGACGTTGACAACCGCGCCGGTCGCCTTGTCGCCCTCGGTCTTGAGCACATAGTCGCGCGTCGCTTCCTGCGCTTCGCTGGCGCCATCGTCGAACAGCGGCCGCACGCCCGAATAGGTCCAGACGATCTGGTCCTTGGTCACCGGCTGGGCAAAATATTCGCTCGCCGCCGAAAGCAGGTAATCCGTCTCTTCAGCCGAGATTTTCACATCCTTCGGATCGCCCTTATAATCGCGGTCCGTCGTGCCGATCAGGGTGAAATCGTCCTGATAGGGAATGGCGAAAATGATCCGCCCATCGCCATTCTGGAAGATATAGCAGCGGTCGTGATCATAGAGTTTTTTGACGACGATATGGCTGCCCTGAACCAGCCGCACATTATGCGCGCCGTTCTTGCCCATGACGCCATTGATGACGCTATCGACCCATGGACCCGCCGCGTTGACGATCATTTTCGCGCGCACGGTCTGCATGCCATCTTCGCCATCGAGCACGATAGTCCAGGCGCCGTCCTCGCGCCGCGCGCTCGTCACCTTGGTGCGCGCATAGACCTTGGCCCCACGATCTGCCGCGTCGCGCACATTGAGCACCACGAAGCGTGCATCGTCGACCCAGCAATCGGAATATTCAAAGCCCAGGCGATAGCCGGGTTTTAGTGGCTTGCCCGTCGCGTCCCGCGTCAGGTCGAGGGTCTTGGTCGGCGGCAAAAGCTTGCGCCCGCCCATATAGTCGTACATCGCAAGGCCCGTGCGCAGCACGAAGGCAGGCCGCAATCCCTTGTGGTGCGGCAGCACGAAACGGAGCGGCCAGATGATGTGCGGCGCCGCAGCCCAGAGGATTTCGCGCTCCGCCAGCGCTTCATGCACGAGCCGGAATTCGTAATGCTCGAGATAACGCAATCCGCCATGAATGAGCTTGGTCGCCGCCGAGCTGGTGCCCGAGGCAAAATCGTTCATTTCCGCAAGGCCAACGGTATAGCCGCGCCCGACCGCATCGCGCGCCACACTCGCCCCATTGACGCCGCCGCCGATGACGAACAGATCCAGCACCGCATCACTCATGGCCATCTCCTGCATTATGTTTCGTATATAATGCTTTTACTTTCGTTTTAAAACCGAAATTGGTTCGCTTTAACCTGTGAAACTTCCATACAAGTTCGCAGTTGACCCAGGGATTTTGGGAGCGTACGGCTCGCCCAATCCCTGCGCCAGGATCGGCTGGACGAATGCTCGACATCATCTATGTGATCCTGCCCATTTTCGCGTTGATGGCCCTTGGCTATATCGCGGTCTTGCGTCGCCTTTACCCGGCTGAAGGCGTCAAAAGCCTGATCGCTTTCGTGAACAATTTTGCGACACCCTGCCTACTCTTCCACTCGATTTCGACCAGCGATTTCCGCTCGGCCTTCAATCTCTCGATAATCGGGCCGTTCTACCTCGGCGCCTTCGTCTGCTTTGCGCTCGGCATCCTCATCGCCCGTCGCGGCTTCAACAATCGCCCTGGCGAAAGCGTCGCCGTTGGCTTTTCCGGCACCTTTACCAACACAGTGCTTGTCGGCCTCCCCATCATCACCCGCGCCTATGGCTCCGACGCGCTTCCCGTCATCCTCTCCATTATCGGCCTCCATGGCGCGATCCTCCTCACGCTCGGCATGGTCACGATGGAATTGGTCAAGCGCGATGGCCAGCCGCTCGGGAAGACGCTCCTCGTCGCCATGCGCCGCGTCGTCTCCAATCCGCTGATCTGGGGCATTGCCGCGGGGATCATCGGGTCACTGCTTGAAATCCAGCTCATCGAACCCGCCGAAGCCTTCTTTGTCATGATGAGCCAGGCCGTCGTCCCCGCCGCCCTTTTCGGCATTGGCGGGGCCTTGGTCGAATTCAAGCTCTCGGAAAACTGGAAGCAGGCGCTCGTCGCCTCGCTGATCAAACTGATCGTCCACCCCGCCATCGCCTATGTGCTGATGATCTGGGTTTTGCACGTCCCGATGGACATCGCCCGCTACGGCATCTTGCTATCTGCCATGCCGGCGGGGGTGAACATCTACGTCTTCGCAACCTATTACGATCGTGGCGTCAGCGTTGCCACCAACACGATCCTGATTGCCACGGTGCTCTCGGCGCTGACGATTTCGGGGTGGCTGTTTATTCTGGCGCTGTGAGGTTAGTCGAAACACCCCCTCCCAGCCTCCCCCATCAAGGGGAGGTGCCGACCTGTGAAACTGGCAAGATCGCGCCCCAAAACTCGATCCACCACCTCCCCCTAGATGGGGGAGGATGGGAGGGGGGGGGCCACAAACGCGAGCTAAAGTGCTCGCGCGCTATCATCCCGCCTTCAGCGCCCGCTCCGCCAGCCTCACCCAATAGCTTGTCCCCACCGGGATCGCCTCGTCATTGAAATCATACGTATCCGTATGCAATTCCGAGGATTCCCCATTCCCGACGAAAATGTAGGCCCCCGGCCTTTCGTTGAGCATGAAGGAAAAATCCTCCCCGCCCATCGAAGGCGCAACATCGCGATCCACGCGCTCTTCGCCCGAAATTTCCGCCGCGACGTCAGCCGCAAAACTCGCCTCGCGCTCCGAATTGACCGTCACCGGATAGCCGCGCGCATAGCGGATTTCCGCCGTTGCGCCAAAGGCCAGCGCGAGCTGCGGCACCATGTCGTTGAGCCGAGCCTCGATAAAGTCCTGCACCGCGCCATCGAGCGTGCGCACCGTGCCGGTGATCTTGGCGGTCTGGGAAATCACATTGTCCGCTTCCCCGGCCTCGATCATCGTTACGCTCAGAACCGCATTGTCGAGCGGGTCGAGATTGCGCGAAACGATCGTCTGCAGAGCCGTCACCAATTGCGCGGCAACGATGATAGGATCGATCGTCTGCTGCGGCCGCGCCGCATGCCCCCCTTTGCCGGTGATGGTGATGTAAAAGCGATCCGTCGCCGCCATGATGCCGCCGGCGCGGATACCGAAATGTCCGACCGGCATGCCCGGCCAATTGTGCATCCCATAGACTTCGGCAATGTCGAATTTGTCGATCAGCCCGTCATCGATCATCACCTTGCCGCCGCCGCCGCCCTCTTCGGCCGGCTGGAAGATCACCGCAACACGCCCGTCGAAGTTGCGCGTTTCCGCCAGATATTTCGCGGCGCCCAAGAGCATCGCGGTGTGCCCATCATGTCCGCATGCATGCATCTTGCCCGGAATGGTCGAGGCATAGGCAGCGCCGGTCTGCTCCGTGACGGTCAGCGCATCCATGTCGGCGCGCAGCCCAATAGTCCTACCGCTTGAATTGGTTCGGCCATTGATGATGCCGACAACGCCGGTGCGCCCAAGCCCGGTGACGATCTCGTCGACCCCGAACGCTTTGAGCTTTTCCGCAACGATCCCCGCCGTGCGATGCACATCGAACAGCACTTCCGGATGCGCATGCAGATCCCTCCGCCAGGCGGTGATCTCGTCATGAAATTCGGCAATGCGGTTGAGGATAGGCATAAGACTTCCAGAACAATAAACGATGCGACAGTGTCTCTGCCCCAAGGATTGGCGTCAACCACCTTCACCTCTCCCTCGGGGGAGAGGTCGCCGCAACGCGGCGGGTGAGGGGGCCTTCTGACCACTTCCAGATAACACCCCCTCCCAGCCTCCCCCATCAAAGGGGGAGGTGCCGCACCCGTGGGCTGAACTACATCTCGCCCCAAAACTCGATCCAACACCTCCCCTGCATGGGGGAGGAAGGGAGGGGGTGGAGCCCCAAGCGCAAAACCCCTCAGGCACCCCTTTCTAACATTCCCTCCACTACCGAACCGAATTTCCCCATCCGCGCCTTGCCCCATTCGCCCCTTTTTGTCATTGAACCGGCAACTTCGGAGCCGCTCATGAAAATCCTCGTCGCAGTCAAGCGCGTGGTCGACCACAATGTCCGCATCCGCGTCCGTCCCGATGGCACCGGTGTCGAAACCACTGGCGTCCGCATGTCGATGAACCCGTTCTGCAAGCACGCGGTCGAAGCCGCAGTGCAGCTCGCGGAAAAAGGCGATGTCAGCGAAATCGTCATCGTCTCGATTGGCCCGAAGCAGAGCAACGACGTCATCCTCACCGCTCTAGCCATGGGCGCGCATCGCGGCATCCTCGTCGAAACCGATGCCGCACTCGAAACCCTGACAATTGCCAAGCTCCTCGCCAAGGTCGTCGCCGAAGAGCAGCCCGACCTGATCCTTCTCGGCAAGCAGGCCGTCGATGATGACAGCAACCACGTCGGCCAGATGCTCGCGGCCCTGACCAACCGCCCGCAAGCGACCTTCGCCTCCGAAATCGTCGTCAAGGGCGCCGAACTGGAAGTCACCCGCGAAGTCGACTATGGCCGCGAGACCATTTCCGTGCCGCTGCCGGCCGTCGTCACCGCCGACCTCCGCCTCAACACCCCGCGCAATGCCGCACTGCCCATGGTGATGAAGGCGCGCTCAAAACCCCTCGCCGTGCGCCCCGCCACTGAATTCGGCGTCGACCTCGCCCCGCGCCTGAGAACAGAAAAGATATCCCCGCCCACTGAACGCGTTCCTGGCAAGACCGTGGGCTCGGTTTCCGACTTCGCCGCGGCCGTCGCCTCGGAAGTCAACGAGATGGAGGCGCTCTGATGTCGGTTCTCCTGCTTGCCGATCATGACAACGGCGTCCTCTCGCCCGCCACCGCCCGCCTCGTTGCCGCTTCGAGCGCGTTGGGCGTGGTGGACATTCTCGTCGTCGCCGAAAATCCCGCTTCCATTGCTGCGGAAGCTGCAAAAATCGCCGGCGTCCAGAAGGTGATCACCGTCACCGCCACCCCGATTGCCGAAACCATCACCAATTCGCTCGAAGACCTTACTCAACGTTACCGGAATGTTGTCGCAAGTGCGTCCTCTGTGGGCAAGGATGTCATCCCGCGCCTAGCCGCCAAGCTCGATATCCAGCCAGTCACCGACGTCGTCGAAATCCTCGGCCCCAACCGTTTCACCCGCCCGATCTACGCCGGAAATGCCCTCGAAATTGTCGAGGATCCGCAGGCAACCCATCTCCTCACATTCCGCGCCTCGGCGTTCCGCCCCGCCGCCTCTGGCAACACTGCGCCAGTGGAATCGTTAGATATTTCAGTGACTTCCGCGGCAAAATTCCTCGCCGCGCATCGCACTGATAGCGACACGCCCGACCTCGCGACGGCCCAGATCGTCATCGGCGGCGGCGTCTCGGTTGGTTCCGCCGAGGGTTTTCAACTTATTGAAAAGCTTGGCAAAACGCTCGGCGCCGCAGTCGGCGCCACCCGCGCAGCGGTCGATGCCGGCTACGCCCCCAATGATTGGCAGATCGGTCAGACCGGCAAGATCATTGCTCCCGATGTCTATATCGCCATTGGCATTTCCGGCGCGCTGCAGCACCTCGCCGGCATCCAGGGCGCCAGGAAAATCTTCGCCATCAATTCGGACCCCGAAGCCCCATTGGTGAAAATCGCCGATGTGGCACTGATCGGCGATCTCTTTGAAATCGTTCCGCAATTGGTCGCCGAACTCGAGCGTCTCGGCCTAAAGCGCTAGTCGCAATAGATTGCAAAAATCCCCATTCAGCCTATAAAGGCGGCGCTTTCCCACCGGACTTCCAAAAATGTTCGAAACCCTCTCCAAGGCCCCAGGCGACAAGATTCTTGCGCTGATGGGCGAATATGCGGCCGACTCCCGTCCCACCAAGATCGACCTCGGCGTCGGTGTCTACAAGGACGAAAAAGGCGTGACCCCGGTCATGACCTCCGTGCGCAAAGCCGAAGAGAAAATCCTTTCGAACGAAAAAACAAAGACTTACCTCGGCATCGCCGGCAACAAGGGCTTTGGCACCGCGGTACTCGACCTTGTCCTTGGCGATAGCGTCGACCGTTCCCGCGTCCGCATCGCCCAGGCCCCCGGCGGCACCGGGTCGCTTTGGGTCCTGATGCAGCTGATCAATCGCGCTCGCCCCGGCGCCACGGTTTATGTCTCCGATCCGACCTGGGCCAACCACAATCCGATCGCGATCAATTCAGGCCTCAAGGTCGCGACCTATCCCTACTTCGACGCGGCAACCCGCGGTGTAAAATTCGACGAAATGCTTGCGGCGCTTGATAAATTGAGCTCTGGCGACGTCGTGCTGCTCCATGGCTGCTGCCACAACCCGACCGGCGCGAACCTCACAGATGCGCAGTGGGATCAGGTCGCCGACAGCCTCAAGCGCACCGGCGCTCTGCCGTTCGTCGATCTCGCCTATCTCGGCTTTGGCGATGGCATCGAAGCCGATGCCTATGGCACGCGCAAAATCTTATCCACGGTCCCTGAAGCTCTGGTAGCATTCTCGGGTTCGAAGAATTTCGGGCTGTATCGCGAGCGTGTCGGGGCCGCCATCCTCGTTGCCCGCAATGCCGAAGAAGCTGAGGTCACCAATTCGCAGCTTCTCAACATCATCCGCGGCGCCTATTCGCAGCCGCCCGATCATGGCGCGGAAATCATCCGCACCATTCTTGAGGACGCGTCCTTGCGCGCCGAATGGGAATCGGAACTGGCAATCATGCGTAACCGTATGATTTCATTGCGGAAAAAACTATCTGACGCGATCCGCGAACGTTCGAACTCGACCGATTTCGACTTCGTTGCCGAGCATCGAGGCATGTTTTCGCTGCTTGGCCTGACCAATGATGCTGTCGAACATCTTAAGGCCGGAAATGGGGTCTATATGACTGGAGACAGTCGCATCAATGTTGCCGGCATCCCGGAAGATCGCGTCGGCGATCTCGCCGATGCTTTTCTTGGCGCGCTGCGCTGAGCACGGCTTGCGCCGCCCAGCCGCCATGGACTAGCATTCGGCTAAGCCGCCGGAATTGAACGCTTTTAGGAGGGAACGATGAAGTTCTTCGTCGACACTGCAGATACCGCCGCCATCAAGGAACTCAACGAAGCCGGGCTCATCAATGGTGTGACCACCAACCCGTCGCTGATCGCCAAGTCCGGCCGCGACTTCAAGGAAGTGATCAAGGAAATCTGCGGCATCACGCCTGATCCGGTCTCTGCGGAAGTCGCCAGCCTTGAATATGACGGCATGATCGCCGAGGGTGAAGTTCTCGCCAAGATCGCGTCCAACGTCGTCGTTAAGCTGCCGCTGACGCTGAACGGCCTCAAGGCCGCCAAGCACTTCAAGGAAGCCGGCATCAAGACCAACGTCACGCTCTGCTTCTCGGCCAATCAGGCACTCCTCGCCGCCAAGGCCGGCGCCACCTATATCTCGCCCTTCATCGGCCGCCTCGACGACATCAATGCCGATGGCATGGAACTGATCGAAAACATCCGCCAGATCTACGACAACTACCAGTTCGAGACCCAGATCCTGGCCGCTTCGATCCGTACGCCGAACCACGTGACCCTCGCCGCCCTCGCCGGCGCCGATGTCGCGACCATTCCGCCGGACGTGATCAAGAAGCTTGCCAACCACCCGCTGACCAATGCCGGCATCGAAGGCTTCGTCAAGGATTGGGCCGGTACCGGTCAGTCGATCCTCTAAGGGCAACTAATCCATTGATTGACTGCGGAAATTTTCTGCGGTCGCGCTTCAAGACCTCGCCCGCGCACCGCTTGGGTGGGGTCTTTTCTTTTGGGGACCAAGATGGCCGATACCGAACTCGCCGCCCAGATCAAGGCTGCCCTTGCCAATGTGGACGTCCCCGGCGGCGGTGATCTGGCAAGCTATTCTGGCCTTTCCGAAATCATCGTTACCCCCAGCGCCGTGGCCTTCGCTGTTGCCGTTAAACCCGGCATGGAAGCCGCGTTCGGACCGGTCCGCGAATCTGCCCTGACCGCCGCAAAGACCCTATCCGGCGAACGCAAGGTAATGGTCTCCATCACCTCCGAAAAGCAGAATACGCCCAAATTCTCGCATGGTTCGCCACAGCCGCAAGGCAAGACGCGGGTTGATGGCGTGCGCCGCATCATCGCGGTCGGCTCGGGCAAGGGCGGCGTCGGCAAATCCACTACATCGGTCAATCTTGCGCTGTCGCTCGCCGCGGAAGGCCTAAAAGTCGGCATACTCGACGCCGATCTCTACGGTCCCTCGGTCCCCAAACTGCTGGGGATCGAAGGCCGCACGGCTCTGCGCGACGACGGCATTTTTCAACCCCACGAAGCCTTTGGCCTCAAAGTCATGTCGATCGGCTCAATGCTCGTGCCGGGCCAAGCCGTCGTTTGGCGGGGCCCCATGGCCACGTCCGGCCTTCGGCAGTTGCTTCGCGAAACAGACTGGGGCGATCTAGACGTCCTCGTCATCGACCTGCCGCCGGGCACCGGCGACATCAATATCGGCCTTTTCCAGCAGACGATCGTCGATGGCGTCGTCATCGTCTCGACCCCGCAGGACCTCGCCCTGATCGACGCCCAGAAAGCCATAGACATGCTGCGTCGCATGTCCGTGCCGATCCTGGGGCTCATTGAAAACATGAGCTATTTCATCGCCCCCGACACCGGCAATCGCTACGATATCTTTGGCTCTGGCGGTGCCGAACGCGCCGCTGCGCACCTCGAAATCCCTTTCCTCGGCGCCGTACCGCTCGTCATGTCCATCCGGGAAAACTCCGACGCCGGCGTGCCGCCCTTGGTTGCCGAACCGGAGGGAACAGAGGCCGGCGTCTATCGCCAGATTGCGCGGACGCTGATCGCCAAAGCGCAGGCCATCTGACGCCAAAGATCCATGCAATCGATTTATGAAATCGATTGCATGGCATTTCCGAACCGGATATCCGAATTTTGGAACAGGCAGCAGGCCTGAGCGGAGGGGATATGTTCTCGATCGACCGGCGGGATTTTGGGTCTGATTTTACCTTTGGCGTGGCGACGGCGGCCTATCAGATCGAAGGCGGTCAACGCGATGGCCGTGGCTCCTCGATCTGGGATACCTTTGCCGCGACTGCGGGCAATGTGAAAAACGGTGATACGGGTCGCGACGCCTGCAACCATTATGAGCTCTGGCCTCAGGATCTCGATCTCATCCGCGATGGCGGCTTCGGTGCTTATCGCTTTTCCTTCGCTTGGCCCCGGCTCATCCCCGAGGGCACAGGCGCCGTCAACCAGGCCGGTCTCGATTTCTACGATCGCCTGATCGACGGCATGCTTGAGCGCGGCCTGAAACCCTATGCGACACTCTATCATTGGGACCTGCCGTCTACGCTGCAGGATCGCGGCGGCTGGATGAACCGCGATATCGCCAATTGGTTCGCCGATTACGCGACCCTGATTGGTGAAAAATTCGGCGATAGGCTGGCCGCGACTGCGACGATCAACGAACCGTGGTGTGTCGCCTTCCTCAGCCACTATCTCGGCATCCACGCGCCGGGCTATCGCGATATGCGCGCGGCTGCCCGCGCCATGCACCATGTGCTTTATGCCCATGGCACGGCCATCGACGCCCTGCGCGCCACCGGCACAAAAAACCTCGGCATCGTGCTGAACCTTGAAAAATCCGAGCCTGCGACAGACAGCGAAGCCGATAAGGCCGCCTGCAATTTTGGCGATGCGCTGTTCAACCGCTGGTATCTCGGCGGCGTGCTCAAGGGCCAATATCCGAGCGAGATGACTGAATGGCTCGCGCCGTATCTGCCCGCAGATTACCAGTCCGACATGGCCGTCGTGTCGCGCCCGCTCGATTGGCTGGGGATCAATTATTACACCCGCAGCCTCTATAAGGCGTCGAGCGATCCGAGCCGTCCTGTGGAGCAGGTAAAGGGCAATCTCGAACTCACCGATATCGGCTGGGAAATCTACCCCAAGGGCCTGTCCGACCTCCTGGTGCGCGTCTCCAACGAATATACCAAAATCCCGCTCTACGTGACCGAGAACGGCATGGCGGAAGTCGAAGGCGACGACGATCCGCGCCGCGTTCGCTATTATGATGAGCACCTGCAGGCCGTGCTTGCTGCGCGCAATGTCGGCGCCGATGTGCGCGGCTATTTCGCCTGGTCGCTGCTCGACAATTACGAATGGGCAGAAGGCTATGAAAAGCGTTTCGGCCTCGTCCATGTCGATTACGAGACGCAGAAGCGGACCCCCAAGGCGAGCTATCGCGCTTTCCAGGGCATGCTGCACAACACGCGCTAACCGTGTATGGTCCGCGCACTGAATTCCAAGCGCGGGCCTTTTTCATGTCTGAACTCGTCGATCTCCCCGAGTCCCTTTTGCGTCTCGATACTCTCCTGTCCGAAGCAGGCGACGAGTCCATGTTGCTCACCGAGCTGGACGGGTTTTTGTGCGGGCTTGCCGTCGGGCCGGCGCAGATCGGGCGGTCAGAATGGTGGCCGTTCGATTGGCTTGCCGACGAGCGCGGCATGCTCAAGCCGGGCAATGAAGAGATCGAGAGCCTGACCTTCGCGCGCCAGGCCGAGATCGAAGCTGAACTGGCTTCAGATCAATATGCCCCGCTCTACGAAGTCGATGATGAAAGCGACGATATCGTCTGGGAAGCCTGGTTGGCTGGCTTTCAGCAGGCCATGTTCCTGCGCTTCGACGCCTGGGAAGAAATCCTCCGCGATACCGGCGACGATGCGCGTGGCGAAGCGGCCATGGGTCTTGCGACCGGGCTGATGCTGGCGCAGGGCGAGAACGTGCCCGACGACACCGCCGGCGATGAAGAATGGGCCGAATATGACGAAATGCGCGAGGCCATGCCCGAAGTGCTGGCACAGGTCGCTGTGCTGCTCTACCGGCTGCACCGCCAAAACTAGATTTTAGACGAGATCGGGTAGCCGCGCGGCCATCAGCGCTTTGGTGAGGCTGTGTCTAGGATCGGCGAACAGGGTTTTAGGCGACCCGGCTTCGACGATCCTGCCGGCTTCCATCACCATGACACGGTCAGCCATGGCCGCGACCATGTCGAGGTCGTGGCTGATGATCAGATAAGTCAGCCCGAACTGGCTCTGGAGGCGCGCCAGCAAATCGAGCACTGCACCGCGCACCGAGACATCCAGCGCTGAGACGGGCTCATCCAGCACGACAAGTCGCGGCCGCGTCACCACGGCCCGCGCGATGGCGAGGCGCTGACGTTGGCCGCCGGAAAACTCGTGCGGATAGCGGGTCAGCATGGAGGCATCGAGCCCGACCGATTCAATCGCCTCGATCAGCCGCTGCTCGCGGTCAAGCGGGGACAGCTTGGGCAGGAGGCGCAAGGGTTCCGCGAGCGATTTGCCGATCGTCAGCCGCGGATTGAAGCTGCCGAAGGGGTCCTGGAAGACGAGCGATATGTCGCCACGCTTCTCACGGGGCAAGTCAGCGCCATGATAGGGCGTGCCATCGATCGTCATTGTTCCCGAGGTTACGCTGTCGAGGCCGGCAATGACACGGGCGAGGGTTGTCTTGCCGCAGCCCGACGGGCCGACCAGCGCGAGGACCTCGCCGCGCCTGACATCGAAACTGACATCATTGACTGCCATTAGTGGCGGCTGACGCCGGCTAAAAAGGCCATTGCGCGAATAGGCGCGCGTGACTCCCTCGACGCTCAGCAATAAGTCTTGGTCAGACAGATCGTGGTTCGCGCGCGGTGCCATCTGCGTGGCATCGACGAGCGCCTGCGTGTAAGCCGCTTTGGGCCTTCTCAAGACGTCCTCTGTTGGTCCGGTTTCGACCAGTTCGCCCGCCTTCAAGACGGCAACGCGATTGCACAGCGCTGCTACGGCGCGCATGTCGTGGCTGATGAAGATCAGCGTCATCTGTCGCCGGTCGCAGATTTCGGCAATCAAATTCAGCACACGCCGTTGCGTAATGACATCGAGCGCAGAGGTTGGCTCGTCGGCGATTATCAGGTCAGGATCGCTGGCCAGCGCCATGGCGATCATCACGCGCTGGCGCTGACCGCCGGAGAGTTGATGTGGGAAGCGAATGGCGTGGCTGGAGTCGAGGCCAACTTCTTGCAGCAGCGCAGCCACCTCACGTGTGCTGCTGTCTGCGAGATCGAGAGCTTCGTCGATCTGCGCGCCGATGCGCATCAGCGGATTGAGCGCCGTCATCGGCTCTTGGAAAACTATGCCGATGCGGTGGCCGCGAAGGGCCGCCATGGCCCTTTCGTCGGTCGGTAGCAGCTTGCCATCGAAGCGGATCGTGCCGGTTGCTTCTGCCGCATCGGGCAGAAGACCAGTGATCGCCAACGCGGTCAGCGACTTGCCTGAGCCGCTTTCCCCCACGATACCGAAGCGCTCACCGCGTGCGATCTCAAGCGACAGGCCGGAAAGGGCAGGGCGCCCACCAAAGCGGATGGTTAGGTTTTCGATCTCAACCAGCGACACGGCCAACCTCCTGCCGGCGGAGGCGCGGATCGAGAATGTCGCGGAGGCCATCGCCGGCAATATTGAGGGCGATGACGACGGTGGCGATGGCCAGACCCGGGGCGATGCTGAGCCAGGGATGGATCAGGAAAAGGTTCTGCGCATCCCTGAGCATGAGCCCAAGGCTCGTTTCCGACGGCTGGGTGCCAAGCCCGATATAGGAGAATCCAGCTTCGGCCAAAATGCCGACCGAAAGCTGGATCGTCGCCTGCACGATGATAAGACTGGCGATGTTGGGGAGAAGGTGTCGAAGGGCGATTGCGGGTCTGCTGAGACCAGCCAGCCGGGCCGCCGCCACATAATCGAGCGTCGAGATCGTCAGCGCGCCGCCGCGCGCCACTTGGGCGAAGACCGGGATATTGAAAATGCCGATGGCGATAACGGCGTTGGCTGCGCCGGGCCCCATGAGTGTCGCGATCAGAATGGCGATGATGATGGAGGGGAAGGCGAAAGCGAGATCGGAAAACCGCAACACCAGCCATTCTACGGGTCCGCCATAGATGGCTGCTGCAAGCCCAAGCGGGACGCCGATCCCCGCGCCGATGATGATGGCGGTGGCGCCGACGGTAAAACTTGTCAGTGTGCCCGACATGATCAGCGACAGCATATCGCGGCCAAGCTGGTCGGTGCCTAGCCAATGATCCGGGCTGGGCACCGCAAAGCGGCCAGCGATGGATATATCGCCGATCGGATAGGGCGTCCAGACCAGCGACAACAGCCCCAGAAGGGCGAAGGCAAAGCTCGCAGCAAGCCCGAGCATGAGGCCCGGGTGACGCATCCAAGCGGTTCTCATGCGCCGCGCTCCCGCAAGCGCGGATCGACAAAGCCATAGGCGATATCGACGATCAGCATGGTGGCGCTGACGGCAAGGACAAGGATGATCGTCGCGCTGCGCACCAATACCAGATCGCGCTCGGTGACGGCGGTGGCGATCAGCCGGCCGAGGCCGGGGAGGAAGAACACATTCTCGACGATGATCGTGCCGGCGATCAGAAAGGCGAATTGGAGGCCAAGGATCGTCAGCACCGGCAGAAACGCATTGCGGACCCCGTGGCGCCACATGGCCTGCCCGAAGGTCATCCCCTTGGCGCGGGCAGTACGGATGAAATCCTGCGTCGAAACATCGACGAGGGCCGTGCGCATGACCCTCGCCAGGATGGCGGCTTGCGGCAGGGCCAAGGCCAGTCCGGGCAGGAGAAGGCCGCGAAACGCGGCGATCGGGTTTTCGTGCCAAGGCGTGAAACCACCGGTCGGCAGCCAGCGCAAGGTGACGGCAAAGAGCAGTGTCAGCAGCATGCCGAACCAGAAATTGGGCACGGCGACGCCGGCCTGGGCGATGACCATGAGGATGGTATCAAGCGGCTTGCCGCGATGCATGGCGGCCAATATTCCAAGCGGCAGGCCAATGACGATCGACACCACCATGGCAAAGAGCGTGAGAGGCAGAGTGACGGCCATGCGCGCGGCAATGAGATCCGCCACGGGGAGTTTCTGGGTCTGAGACATGCCGAAATCGCCACGAAACATGTCCAAGAGCCAATTGCCGAAACGGAGGATGGCCGGATCGTCGAGCCCCATCTGCAGGCGCAGCGCCGCGACGGATTCGGGTGTTGCATTGATGCCGAGGATGAAGCGGGCGGGGTCGCCGGGCAGTAGATCGAGCAGCAGGAAAATGACGGCGGTAGCGATGAGGAGGGTGACGAGAAAGCCGAGGACGCGGCGAAGGATGTAGAAGGTCATGGGTAAGAAAACCCCCACCCAACCTCCCCCTGGTAGGGGGAGGGGCGGCCCGGTGATTGCCTAAAGCCGCGATGAAGTCCCTCCCCCCAACGGGGGGAGGCTAGGTGGGGGGCTTGAGGCCCAAAAGCCTTATTCAACCCAATGCACGTCGCGCAGGACCACACCTTCGACGGGAGCATTCTGCCACATGCCGTCGAGCTTGGCGTTCCAGACGCCGGTCTGGGCCAGCTCGAAGAGGTAGCCGTTGACCGCATCCTTGGCGATGATGGTCTGCATTTCCTGGGCCAGTTCCTTGCGCTTGGCCTCGTCGGTCGTGGCATTGAGCGTCTCGTTGAGGGCCTGGAACTCTGGATTGTTATAGCCGAAGTAGTAGTCGGGATTGGCATAGATGCCAATGTCGAAGGGCTCGACATGGCTGATGAGCGTCAGATCGAAGTCCTTGTTGGCAAAGACGTCTTCGAGCCACTGCGCCCATTCCATGTTGATGAGTTCGAGCTTGATGCCGATCTTGGCAAAATCGCTGGCGATGATCTGACCCGAAACGGTGGCGTAATTGACCGGCGGCAGTTTGAGCGTCGCCGAAAATCCATCGGGATAGCCGGCTTGGGCCAGCAGTTCCTTGGCCTTGTCGAGGTCGAAAGGGTAGGTGTTGGTCAGGTCGATATAATAGGGATTGTGCGGCGCAAAATGGCTGCCGATGGGAACGCCATAACCATAGGTCGCGCCATCGATGATTTCCTGGCGATTGATGGCATGGGCCATTGCCTGGCGCACTTCGAGCTTGTTGAACGGCTCTTTGGCATTGTTGGTCGAAAGGATCGTCTCGCCTTCGGTCGTGCCGACCAGAACCTTGAACTGCGGGTTGTTTTCAAAGACGGGCAGCGCTTCGGCCGAGAAGTTGTAGGTGCCGTCCACATCGCCAGCGAGCAGCGCATTGGTCATTGTCGCCATATCGCTGATGAAGACATAGGTCGCCTTGGTCAGTGCAGGCTTCTCACCCCAATAGGGGCCGTATTGCTCGAGAATGACGCGGCTGCCGCGATCCCATTGCACGAAGGCGAACGGCCCCGTGCCGATCGGCTGGGTGGTGTTGTTCTCGGCGCTCTCTGGCGCCACAATCACAGCGTCGCCGCGACCGATATTGAAGAGGAAGAGCCCATCGGGCCGCGACAGCTTGATTTCGACGGTCAGCGGATCGACGACTGTGACGCTCTCGATGGCTTCATAAAGCGCCTTCTGTGCATTGACGCTGTTTTCCGCGAGGATGCGATCGAAAGTGAACTTGACGTCTTCGGCGTCAAAACTCGTGCCGTCGTGGAAGGTCACGCCGTCATGGAGCTTGAAATCATAGGTGAGACCATCCTCGCTTATGGTCCATTCCGAAGCGAGGCCGGGCTGTACGGCGCCGTTCTGGTCGATACGGGTCAAACCCTCGAAAACGTTCTGGTAGACAACCACGTCGATGGCCTCGGCAGCGCCCGCGGTCGGGTCAAGGGCGGGTGGCTCGAGTGGCGCGCCGACGCGGATCTCGGTGGATTGCGCCATGGCAAGGCTGGTGGCCAACAGCAAACCGGCACTGGCCAGCGCGAGGGATTTGGTCACTCTCATATTTGTCTCCCAGAGGTCGGACGCAGTCCCGCGCCCCGCGGCTAGGTATAGGCAAACTTGCCGCGCCATGCACGCGCATACCGGGCTAAAGTTTTTGCTTCAGAGCCCTGCGTTTAGGACAAACGACTTCAGTTCGGCTCAAGTGGCGAGCGGTCGATGAGATCGGCAGGAATACGGAGGGTAAAAAGCACACCGCTTTCCCCCGCCGGATCGACCGAAAGCGACACGGTATTGACCGCGAGCAGCGAGCGCGTCAACGCCAGGCCAACGCTTGAGCGGACGGGAGCAAGGGCTTGGCCGGTGCGGCTGAGACCATCGCGGAACACAACGAAGCGCTCCGCCATATCGACACCGTGGTTGGAGTTGTCGCGCACGTGGATGGCGATGCCATCATCATCAAGGCGCTGGGCAGAGATGACGACCGTGCTGCCCACCGGGCTTTGATCGATGGCGCTGGCGAGAAGATTGAGCACAGCTTGGGTCAACGAGGCGCGATCGGCCGTGACGCGCGGCAGCGTCTCCGAAATCGCATTGCGCAGGATGATCCGGCCGGCATTGGCCTGGTTGCGGATGCGCAGCACGCAGGTTTCGAGCAGTTCCGTGAGGTCGAGACTGGCGCGCTCGGCGAGATATTTTCCATCGCGAAGCCGCGCATAGTCTTCGAGCTCATCGACCAAAGCGGCGATGTCACTGCCAGCGGCCGCGATGTCATCGGCATAGGTCTGGTAGCGCTCGTCGCCGAGTTCGCCAAAAGCCTTGCCGCGCAGCAGTTCGGCAAAGCCGATTATTGTATTAAGGGGCCGGCGTACCCCGCGGCTGATGCGCGCCAGAAGCGCGGGATCGGCGTCCGATCCGCCCGAAACCCGCCGCGGCACGACACTGCGCGGGCGCACGAAGGCGAAGTAGCCGCTGACGGTGCCGGCCTGACCTTGGGCAAAAAGGATGATCTCCGATTTTCCATTGGCCGATTGCAGCAGGATCGAGGGGCGCTCTGTCTCGGCAAACCGTGCCGGCCGCTCGAGGAAAGCGCGCAGCGCGATGCTGTCTTCGGGCAGCGTGAGTTCTGATAGCGTCTTGCCGAGCACGGTGGTACCATCGGCCAAAGCGGCAATGGCCGAGGGATCGGCTGCGCGCACGACGCCAGCGCGGCTGGCTTCGATAAAGCCATCGCCACGCAGCTCGGCAAATGCTTTGGCAAAGGCGCGGACCGCGTCTTCATGCCCGGTGCGCACTTCGGTTGCGCTGGCCGAAAGCATGAGCGCCGGCCGCCCCTGCCAGGATGTCGATTGAAGGCGCGCGGTCACGGGCACCAAGGTGCCATCCTGCTGCACCAGATGATTGACCGGCCCGGCGCTTTCCTCGCCGCTGCTGGCGGGAAAAACCGCAGTCAGCCCTGCCCGCCGCAGCGACTCGACCGATTCGTAGCCGATCATTTCGGTGATGGCGCGATTGGCAAAAAGGATCTGCTGGTCGCGGAAAACCAGGATGCCGAGGGGCAGACGGTTGAGAACGAGCGCTTCGCCGCCAAGATTGACCAGCGAGCCTGTGGATGCCGCAGGTGCAACCTCCTGACCGGCTTGAGGCTGCACGGCGTTCCGCTCGCCCAACCCGACGCGGTCATTCAGAATGCGCGACAGCTCATCGAAATTATAACGCGAAACGCGCTCGACCAAATCTGGCGCAGTTCCCGGCGGAAAGAGCGCATCGTCTTCGACGGGCGCGGCAGGGGGCGGCGCTTCGGCCAGGGTGGGCAATTCGCTGGCCTTGAAGCCGCGACCGGTGATCTTGAATAGCGTGGGCGCGGGGGCTTCCGCCGCAGCCGGTTCGACTGCGTTTTGGTCGGTGAACGCCTCGGGTGGTGTGTCATCGTCTTCGCCGAGCGGGGTATAGAGGTCTTCGTCTGCCGCAAGGCGATCGACCAGCGCCGTCAGGCTGCGGAAAAGCGGCCGTTCGTCGTCGTTCGGGGCCGGTGGAACGTCCGTTGACGGTTCAACTGCGTCCTCGTCGAAATCTTCATCCTTCACCGGCGCAAAAACCGGCTCTTCCGGTGGCGGGGCGTAGACGGATTCCGGATCGGCCTCCTGCCAATTATGCAGTTCATGACGATAGGCATCGTCCGGCTCGATCGGCGCGTGAGCGGCACCCGGTGTCTCATCGATCGGTTCTTCGATGGCGCCCACCGCGTCTTGATCGTCTTGCGAAGGGTCTGCTTCGCCGGCCGCCGTGTCTACTACAACAGCAGGAGCCGGCGCCTCCGGCTCGGGCTGAATTTCGAACTGAATAGCGGGCTCATCCGCAATTTCAGGCTCTTCCGGCGCAATGGAAATCTGGTTGCGCTCAGCAACCACCTGCAGGATCGCTTCGTCGACCGCATCGACGGCGACGATCAGCAGCGACAACTCTTCGCCATCGAGCAAAATCGGCGTCGTGGCGCAGGTGGCGGAGGCCGGCTTGTCGCCAGCATCGAATTGAATACGCGCGAGGCTGGTGCGGCCGGGCGAGCCAAGGCGGATGGTCCGTGCGACCTGTCCCTTGAGCGGCACGGCCAGGGGCGCAAGTTTCAACCCGCTTTTCTTGATCTTGGCGAGGAAGAGGTTTGCTGCCGAATTCGACCAGATCAGCCGCTGGCCGTCGCCCGACCAAAGCCATGCCGGCCGCGGATCGTGTGCGTGCTGCAGCACCCGGCGGGCATTCGGCGATGTGGTCCACTCGGCATTCATAGACAGCGTATAAGGGCCAATTTTGTTTGTACCAGTTTGGCACAAATTTTTCGGGGTTCTTTAAGTGTTCTTCATTATCGTGCCGCTGGAAACGAATCCAGCCCATGGCACGCATCGCGCCCATTCAATCCTCGTCATGGTTAAACGGCAGGTGCTAACGAATGGTCACAGCGGCTTCCCAATCGTGATCGAAAGGGAGTTTGAGCGACTGTCCACAGGCCTAAAATCGGTGCTTGTCATTCCGCAAAACTCGACCTATGTTCCGCGCGGTTTCGACAGGCGACGCTTTTCCCGCCATGTCATGAGCCGCCTTAGCTCAGTTGGTTAGAGCGCTAGATTGTGGATCTAGAGGTCCTCGGTTCGATCCCGAGAGGTGGTACCACCCTTCAGCATTGCTCATCGCGACAACCGCAGCTGCGAAAGCTGATTGGCGATGTTCTTGAACACGTCGACGAGCTCCGCGGGAGTGTTGGGGAAGAAGTAGTACCCGGTGCCTGACGAGCAATCGGTGAGCATTTTGCGCGTCGCCTGGCTCGGGGGCTGGAGCCCGATCGTATAGACCTGAATTCCCGCAGCCTTGGCATTGGCGCAAGTCTGAACGGTCTTGATGTCCATAGTCGTAGTCATATCGGCTTTGCTGTTGTGGGCGTTGTATTCATTCTGGTTGCCGATGATGCCGTCCGTGTCTGGGAGGCGGCCATCCTTACGAAAACCCCAAGATCCATAGATGCCCGTGCCGTTAAGGGTGTCAGAATAGGCGCGGAAGTCGGGCTCGTTGAAGCCGTCCGTCATCACGATCATGAACTTCGAGACTTGACCGGGCTTATAGGGAGCCGCCTCAGACAGAGGCTCTGCGCGGGAAAGCGCATGGAAACCCCAGATTGTGCCTTGCTGGATGTTGGTCCCGCCATTTGCCGTCATGCCCTTTATGCGTTGGATGACATCGTTGGATACCGCAGTCAGTGGCAAGATGGAGGCACTGGGGCAGTAGGCGTTGGGGCCGGAATTCGCTGCATCTGTGGGTCTTGCGCCGTTATACTTACACAGGCGCTCTTGAAGTTCGTTGGCAGAAAGCAAGCTGTAGACTGTTGTCGAGGTTTGCGTTGTGCCGGAAGATGTCGTGACGGTGTCGCTCAATGCTGGACCGTCTGCGGCCTTGCAGGAAGCGGCAGGTGTCGTTGTGTTTGACCCCACCACTTTCGTATATTTATACGTTGTTGCGCCTGTGCAGGTGGTAATGCCATTTTTTGTCGAGCAGCCATTCTTGATGATTTGCTCGGTGCATGTCTTGGGCTGACATGTGCCGCCGACATCACTTAGATAGTTATTGTAGCTGTTATAATTGTTATATTTGCGATCGCCCGTGTCCGGCGAGAACATGGGAATGAAAAGCGTATCGCCTGCAACAGCTTCCTGATCGGTCGTATCATATGGTCCGCGTCGCGCCTCAACGCAGCCTCTCCACGTCACGCCAGTCTGCGTGAATAGGTCGTTGCGGTTGACCGGCCCTACAAAGAGCGTGGTCTCATCATCGTCATTGTCGAAATTCAGACGCGAGAGTGGGCTTTGGCCGGTCCAGTCGAGCCACTTCGCATTTTTGAACTGGGTGCCGACATTGACCATGATGGTAAACGGCACGATTGAAATCCGGACGTCCTCCTGCTGCGTCGCTTTTGCCAATGGCGTGCAGTTAGTATCGACATCCTTGAAGAAAATGATGTTTGTCGCGCATGTCGCTGCCTGCTTGAGATAGGTCATGCGGTTGTTCGAACCCATAGACCCGGAATTGTCGAGCACCATGGCAACTTCGATAGCCATTGATGTTCTGACCGCTTGCGCTTCGACATGAGCGCTTAGGCTCGGCACCCCGACCAAGGCGACGAATGCTGTCGGCACCGTGATATTGGCCTCGAACGAGAGGGTCCCGTCTATCGCACTGCCACGTGTCGACAGGATTTTCGCATCGATGTTTTTGTTTGCAATGCGCTCGATAACAAACGCTTGCGCCAGCTTCTGCACGTCGGCGGCGTTGAAGTTCTTTTCGAAAACCTTTGGCTGCAGGGCCAGGGCCGCAGCGTCGAGGGCGAGTTGGGCGCGGTTGCGGCCCTGTTCGAGCGTGACGTAATCAACGACTGCCCCGCCGAGGGCAATCAGCACGATCGCCATGACGCCGAACATCACGGCAAAGGCGCCACCTTCATCCTTGGCAAATCGGCGAAGAAGTCGGGCTAATTTCGTCTGCGCCGTCACGCGGGTGCTCCGTATTCCGATATCCGGCAGGCGCTTGCTAAAGCACGACCACCTTGGTGTTGAGCTGAACACGGCCATAAAGATCGGTGACGTCTTGATTGGTCATGCGGATGCAGCCTGACGAGACATTCTGGCCGATGGTCCAGGGCTGGTTGGTGCCGTGGATGCGATAAAGCGTCGATCCAAGATAGAGCGCCCGTGCGCCAAGCGGATTGTCCGGGCCGCCCGCCATCTGGGCCGGTAGCTCGGGCTGGCGCTGGCGCATTTCTGCAGGCGGCGTCCATGTCGGCCATTCGGCTTTTCGCGTCACGCGATGCGTGCCGTTCCACTCAAAGCCATCACGCGCAACGCCAATGCCGTAGCGCAGCGCGCGGCCATCTCCGAGAACGAAATAGAGAAAATGCGCAGTGGTATCGACGACGATCGTCCCTGACCGTTCGCCGGTCGGATAGGTCACGACCTGACGGAGATAGGCGGGGCTTACATAGGGATTGCCCTGAAGGGCCAAAGCGTGGCGCGGTCGCTGATCGGTGACGGTGATGCCGGGCGGTGGCGCGAAGCGCCAGCCCTGCTGGAAACGCCCCTCGGCAAAGCCTGGCGCAGCCTGCGCTGTGAGCAAAAGCAAACCAGCCAACACAACCGAGATTAGACGCTTGGTCTCGACCATAGCTTCGACGCCCCTTTGATATCGCCCGCATTTTGCGCGCTGAGCGCAAAAAAGAGGTCAAGGAACGTGGTAAACAACTGACAAGCCTGAAGACTTAACAAGCGGTAAAACTGTTGCGTTGTGGCAACAGGAAGAAAGACCTGCGGCGTTCTGCCTCATTTATGCTTGCCGATCACGGCGCCGCGATCTAAGGATTCGACATCCGCAACAGCCATCCGAGGGAGGCGTTTTATGACAGTCATGACGTTCCGCCACTCGGGGACCTGGCTCCATCTCATCAATACCCGCCGAGAGCCGGTAAAAGGCTGATTTAGCCGCTGATGAGTGTCTAAGGGCAAATCGCCCGCGGATTATCCAACCCTAGCCAACGTGTCGAAGCCGGTCCGTACTGCGTCCGTCTGAGCACTTTTCCCACTCTGAAACCATGAGGCCGGTGGGGTTGCACCCTGCCGGGATACCAATGTCTTCCAATGTGCTTTCCGAGCGCAATGTCGTTTTGCGCCTTGAATTCTCCATCGCCGATGCCGTGCATCAGCGTGGAATCGTGCCGGTCATTGCTGCAGCAGTTCGTGCCTGGTGGAACCGGCCACGCGTGCCGAGCGATCTGCCAGCCTATCTGCGGGCTGATATTGGCCTGCCGCCTGTAGCAGAACCCGTTATCTGGCACTCGCTACCGGCGATAACGATCATACCCGGCTTCAACGAGCGAAGTCGAAGATGATTGTTAGAGGCGGCCGGGCACCTCCGGCCGCCTGAACATCAAGCAAACCCCAACGGCCCCTGTTGTCTCGCCAAACCCTATCGGCTAGAGCAGGGGCCTGACGGGGGAACCGCCCTCCCGGCCGCGCGAGGGCCCGCCATTGTCCGCCTCCGGAGTAGTGCGATGACCGAAAAGACCAAGCTGATTTCGCCCCGCCTGCCGCGTGGCTTCGAAGACCGCACGCCGGGTGATATCGCTGCCGTTGGGCAAATGATCGAGACCATCCGCAAGGTGTATGAGCGCTATGGCTTCGACCCTGTCGAAACCCCGCTCCTTGAGCTTACCGAGACGCTTGGCAAATTCCTGCCCGACACGGACCGGCCCAATGCCGGCGTCTTTTCGCTGCAGGACGACGATGAGCAGTGGATGAGCCTCCGCTACGATTTGACCGCGCCACTCGCCCGCTATTTCGCTGAAAATTTCGAAACTCTGCCAAAGCCTTATCGCTCCTATCGGCAGGGCTATGTCTTCCGCAACGAAAAGCCCGGCCCAGGCCGCTTCCGTCAGTTCATGCAGTTCGACGCCGACACGGTTGGCGCGCCCGGTCCTGAAGCCGATGCTGAAATGTGCATGATGATGGCCGACGTCATGGATGCGCTGGGGCTGGCCGGCAAATACGTCGTCCGGGTGAATAATCGCAAGGTGCTCGATGGTGTGCTTGAGGCCGCGGGTGTCACCTCCGACGCGCAAAAGCTGGGCGTGCTCCGAGCGGTGGACAAGCTCGATAAATTCGGTCCCGAAGGCGTAAAGCTTCTGCTCGGCGCCGGACGCAAGGACGAAAGCGGCGACTTTACCAAAGGTGCCGGGCTCAATGATGAGCAGGCGGGCGTGGTGCTCGACTATGTTGCAGGCAAGCCGCCCGCCGACAATGCCGGTGTCGCTGAACTCGCGGTCATGCAGACGCTCTTCGACGCGGCTGGCTATGATGCGGACAAGATCAAGATCGACCCGTCGGTCGTCCGTGGCCTTGAATACTATACTGGCCCGGTCTTTGAGATCGAACTAACCTTCAAGGTGCAGAACGAAAAGGGTCAGGACGTGGTCTTCGGCTCAGTCGGCGGGGGTGGCCGTTACGACGGGCTCGTATCCCGCTTCCGTCGCGAGCCTGTTCCGGCGACCGGCTTTTCTATCGGTGTGTCGCGTCTTGCCAATGCGCTCAAACTCACGGGCAATCTCGGCTCGAAAGAGCCGGTGGGCCCGGTCGTCGTGCTGGTTATGGATAAGGACCAGACCGCGCGCTACCAGGCCATGGTCGCCGAACTCCGCCAGGCTGGCATCCGGGCCGAGATGTTCCTCGGCTCAACCAAGAACTTCGGCAAGCAGGTCTCCTACGCCGATAAGCGTAATTCGCCGGCGGTCATCATCGAGGGCAGCCAGGAACGCGAGCAGGGCATTCTGCAGGTGAAGGATCTGATCGTCGGCAAGCAGGCGTCCGAGGGCATTACCGATAATGCCGAATGGAAAGCCGCGCGTCCCGGCCAGTTCGAGATCAAGCGCGAAGAACTGGTTTCGGCCATCCAGAAGCTGCTGAGCGAGCAGTGACGCTTTTTCTGCAGGGGCAAGAGCCATGACTAACGCCGCCATGCGACGGACCCAGCTCGAAGCCCTTGTCGAGGCCCAGGGCGGTTGCCGTGCGACCCCGCCGCTGCTCCTGCCGGCTGATCCCTATTTCGATCTGGCGGGCGAAGAGTTCGGACGCCGGCTGCTTTTGACGAGCGACACGACTGGCGCCGAGCACTGCCTGCGGCCTGAATTTACGCTGCCCATCGTCCGCGATTATATCGCTGATGGGACGCGCCAGCCAGCGGCCTTTACCTATCTCGGCCCCATATTCCGCCAGCGCGAAACCGGCCCCGCCGAATTCGATCAGGCCGGGATTGAGCTCTTGGCGCAGCCCGATGGCGACGTGGCGCTTGATCAGGTTTTGACGTTCGCGCGCGCTGCGCTCTCCATCTATGGCCTCCCGGCCCATATCCGTCTTGGCGGTGTTGGCCTTTTCGAGGCTGTTCTAGTGCAGGCCGATATGCCCGCCGCGTGGCGCTCGCGCATTCGGCACCGCTTTGGCCATCCAGAAGCCATGGAACGCCTGCTGTCGCGGCTTGAGGCTGCGCCAGACGTGCCGCGGCAAGAACAGCCGTCGCGCGATGTGCTGATCGAAGATGTCACGGCGCGCATGGTATCGACGGGTCTAAGCCTCTCGGAAGGCCGCACGCCAAACGAGATCGCAGATCGCTATCTCGAGCAACAGGCGCTTGATGCAGCGCATGTTCCTGCCGAAACGCTAAAGCTGCTCCGCGACTATCTTTCGATTTCAGGCGACGTGCTCTCGGCACTGCGCCAGATCGAAGCGCTGGCCGAAAGCCACAAGCTGATGCTCGGTGCACCGATCCGCGCTATTCGGCGCCATCTCGATAAGCTTGGCGAAGCACGCATTTCCTTCGATGCCGCCTTCTCGCCGCGGCTCGATTATTATACCGGCATCGTCTTTGAGATTGTTGGCCGGAGCGGCGACGTTCTGGCCTCGGGCGGTCAATACGATCGTTTGTTGGAACGGCTTGGCGCGACAGCACCTATCGCGGCCTCAGGTTGCGCGCTCTGGGTCGATCGGCTGGAAGCGGAGGTCTCGGCATGAGGGGCATTACTCTTGCAGTCCCCTCGAAGGGGCGCCTCGAAGAACTGACACGCGCCTGGTTTGCCGAGCGCGGCCTCACCATTTCCCGGCCTGGCGGCGCGCGATCCTATCTCGGTGTGATGGAAGGAGAAGCCGATGTCACGGTGCGTTTCTTCCCCGCCTCGGAAATTGCGCGCGAGCTGATCCGCGGCAATATCGACATTGGCGTGACGGGTCGCGACCTGATCCACGAGACGAGTGAAACCGGACCGGATGCCGTCCACTTCGCCCGTTCATTGGATTTCGGCCATGCCGACGTCGTCATTGCCGTGCCCGATGCCTGGATCGACGTCACCCATCTCCATGACCTCGCGGACGTCGCCTCGGACTTTCGCAGCCGTCATAAGCGTTGGTTACGGATCGCGACGAAATATATCACCATCACTCGCCAGCATTTCGCCAAGGCTGGGATTGCGGAATACCGCATCGTCGAAAGTCTCGGCGCGACAGAAGCCGCGCCAGCATCCGGTGTCGCTGATATCGTCGTCGATATTACCTCGACCGGCTCGACCCTTGCCGCCAATGGCTTGCGCGTCCTCGATGATGGCGTAATGCTCAAGAGCGAGGCCAATCTGATCGTTTCGCGCACGGCTGACTGGCCGGCCGACAAGAAGGCCTATCTCGACGATCTGCTCAAACGCCTGGGTGCAGAAGCGCTCTAGGCCAGCTCGAAGGGGCGATGATGGAACCGATTGTCCTAACCTTCGTCGTGGTCGTTTGTGTGATCATCGCCATCGTGTCGCTCGGTCAGCGCGCCGATCGGCGGCGGGCGCGCAAGTCCTCGGGCGACACCGGTGGCTCCGGCGATGCCGGATATTCCCCGAGCCATCGTGACCACGATCACGGCGGAGACGCTGGGGATGCAGGTGGCGATAGCGGCGGTGGTGATGGCGGCGGCGGGGGGGGGCGATTGAGGCCCTGTTGCCTGACATCTGCCGGTGCTAAGAGGCGCCGAGATTTCCCGGGGCCTTCATGCTCGATCCTCTGATTCTGGTTGCACTTGCCTGCGTTGGCGCTCTCGCGGGCTTTGTGGACGCCGTTGCTGGCGGCGGTGGTATGATCACGGTGCCGGCACTGCTCTCGGCCGGCCTGCCACCGATTGCCGCGCTCGCGACCAACAAGATGCAATCGTCCATCGGCACGACGATCGCCGTACTCACCTATTGGCGTCGCGGCTTCGTTTCGGTGCGCGCGCTGCTGCCCTCAGTCGCTGCAACATTTGCCGGCAGCATGATCGGTGCGCTGATCGTCAAGCAGATCGATACGTCGCTGCTCAACGTCGCCGTGCCCGTCGCCCTGATTGGCGTGGCGCTCTATTTTCTTTTTGCGCCGAGCCTCTCCGATGCCGATCGCGTCTCGCGGCTGCCGTTCCCCCGCTGGGTGCCGCTCCTCGGTTTCATCATCGGCTTCTATGACGGCGTATTTGGCCCGGGAACGGGCTCATTTTTCACCATCGGGTTTGTGCTGCTTTTCGGGCTTGGGATCACCAAGGCCGCGGGGAATACCAAGCTGCTGAACCTGGTGTCCAACCTATCCGCGCTGGTGATTTTCATCCATGGCGGGGATGTGGTCTGGCAGGCGGCGATCGTCATGGCCGGCGGGCAGGTGATCGGCGGCTATGTCGGCGCCCGCGCCGGCATCCGCTTCGGCGCCAAGCTTATTCGGCCATTGGTCGTGGTGGTGTCGGTCGCCATGGCAGTCAAGCTGCTGGTCTGGCCCTAGCGCCTAATCGTCGAGCCCTGCGGCTTTGCGCAATGCCTCGTTGATCCGCTCCTGCCAACCGGGGCCCTCATCCTGAAAATGTTCGAGCACGGCGCGATCGAGCCGGAGCGATACCAATTCTTTGCCTTCCGGCGGCGTTGACGATTTTGGACTGGCCGCAGTTTCTGGCTTGGTGGTCGCGCTCTTGAAGGCTGCTTCTGCCTGATCGTAGGCGCTGCCGCGTCGTGGCGTTCTCATGCTGGCCTCATGTTCGCTTTGGTCCCAGACTAGCCGTTGAACGCCCATGAAAAAAGCCCCGGTGTTGCCACCGGAGCTTTCCACCAAGATCGTGACTGGGAAGAAACGATCCTGGAAGTCTTTTATCTCTAGGCCGCAAGGCCGCCCGGCCGTCGGCCGCCTCCGCGGAGGGGCAGCGGTCGGCGGTTTGCCGACCGCGATACGGCCCGTGAGCGAGAAGAAAGTCTAAGGCGTCAGCCTTAGAAGTCCATACCGCCCATACCGCCCATGCCGCCGCCGCCCGGCATTGCCGGTGCTGCGTCCTTGGGAGCTTCGACGATGATGGCTTCCGTCGTGATCAGGAGCGAAGCAACCGAAGCTGCGTCCTGGAGAGCATGACGGACAACCTTGACCGGATCGATAACGCCGAGCGCAACGAGATCACCATATTCGCCGGTTGCGGCATTGTAGCCGAACGACGGTGCAGAGTTCTCGAGGATCTTGCCCACGACGACGGAGCCTTCGGCACCAGCATTGTTGGCAATGGTGCGCACTGGCTCCTGAAGAGCGCGGCGAACGATGGCGATACCAGCTTCCTGGTCGGCATTGATGCCCTTGGCCTTGATGTTGGCGGAAGCACGGAGGAGAGCAACACCACCACCCGGAACGATGCCTTCTTCGACGGCAGCGCGGGTTGCGTTGAGCGCGTCGTCGACGCGGTCCTTGCGTTCCTTGACTTCAACTTCGGTCGAACCACCGACCTTGATCACGGCAACGCCGCCGGCGAGCTTGGCAAGACGTTCCTGCAGCTTCTCGCGGTCGTAGTCCGAGGTCGTTTCCTCGATCTGTGCCTTGATCTGGCCAACGCGGCCCTGGATGTCGTCAGCCGAACCGGCGCCGTCGACGATCGTGGTGTTTTCCTTGGTGATTTCAACGCGCTTGGCCGTGCCGAGCATGTCGAGGGTCACGTTCTCGAGCTTGATGCCGAGATCTTCCGAGATCACCTGGCCACCGGTGAGGATGGCGATGTCTTCGAGCATTGCCTTGCGGCGATCGCCAAAGCCTGGAGCCTTGACGGCTGCAACCTTGAGGCCACCGCGCAGACGGTTGACGACGAGGGTCGCGAGAGCCTCACCTTCGATGTCTTCGGCAATGATCAGCAGCGGGCGCTGGGACTGAACGACAGCTTCGAGGATCGGCAGGATCGCCTGCAGATTACCGAGCTTCTTTTCGTGCAGCAGGATGATCGGGTCCTCGAGGACGGCCGTCATCTTTTCAGCATTGGTGACGAAGTAGGGCGAGAGATAGCCACGGTCGAACTGCATGCCTTCAACGACATCGAGTTCGGTTTCGGCGGTCTTGGCTTCTTCGACGGTGATGACACCCTCGTTGCCGACCTTCTGCATGGCTTCGGCGATCATGTCGCCGATCGAGGTTTCGCCGTTTGCCGAAATGGTGCCGACCTGGGCAACTTCGGAGGACGAGGTGATCTTCTTGGACGAAGCCTTCAGCGATTCAACGACTTCAGCAACGGCGAGGTCGATACCGCGCTTGAGATCCATCGGGTTGAAGCCGGCAGCAACGGCCTTGACGCCTTCGACGACGATGGCCTGGCCGAGGACGGTCGCGGTCGTGGTGCCGTCACCGGCAACGTCGTTGGTCTTGGAAGCGACCGAGCGGAGGAGCTGGGCGCCGAGGTTTTCGAACTTGTCTTCGAGTTCGATTTCCTTGGCAACCGAAACGCCGTCCTTGGTGATGCGCGGGGCGCCAAAGGACTTTTCGATAACGACGTTACGACCCTTGGGGCCGAGAGTTACCTTCACCGCATTGGCGAGGATGTTGACGCCGCGCAGCATCTTTTCGCGGGCGTCGGTCGAGAATTTTACTTCTTTAGCAGCCATGTGAGGCGCTCCTTAGAATGGGTTAAACGACTGGACAGACGAGGGTTTTAGACCTCGACGATACCCATGATGTCGCTTTCCTTCATGATGATCAGGTCTTCGCCGTTGAGCTTGACCTCGGTGCCGCTCCACTTGCCGAAGAGCACGCGATCGCCAGCCTTGACGTCGAGAGCATTGATCTTGCCGTTTTCGTCACGGGCGCCGGGGCCAACCGAAACGATCACGCCCTCAGAGGGCTTTTCCTTGGCGGTGTCGGGGATGATGATCCCGCCCTTGGTCTTTTCTTCACTGTCGACGCGACGGACGACCACGCGGTCATGCAGGGGACGGAAGCCCATGATTTCAGTTCCTCTTGGCATCATTTCTGGTGCAATCTCGGGCCTGTTAGCACTCGATGTAGCTGAGTGCTAACAAGCTGACCGGGATATAGGGAGCCGCTGGCCAATGAGTCAAGGTGGGGTGAACGGAGATTTTGTTCGTGCGTTACCATGGGAAGATGACTCTTGAACGAAGGAGGCAACCGTGACCGCCGACGAGACTGCGACCGCCAATGTGAGCCCTGTTACAGGACGCGTGCATATCTTTTTTGACGATGCGGAAATCGCCAGCAGCGCCAATGCCTTGCAGGTGGTAGAGGCTGGCCGGGAGCCACAATATTTCGTGCCGCTCGACCATGTCCATCCGGGCATTCTGGAGGCCTCGGATACGCGCCGGACTGAGCCTGGAAAAGGCGAGGCACATTTTTATACCATCAAGACCTTGACCGCCGACGGCCCGGATGAAGCGTGGTATTTTCCCTATGCCGATGGCGCCTATGCCGATATTCGCGACCTCATCACTTTTGGTGGCGAGCGGGTGAAGGTAACCGTTTCGGACGTCTAAAACGGTAGCATTCCGTTAACATCGAGTTGGTGCGAAGGACGAATTGGTGAGTGGGGCGCTAAAAAGCGGCCCACTTTGTGCTTTCTTCCGCATCGCATGTGCTGCATAAGGCTGACCATGAGCGAACAATCTTCTTACCAGATCAAGCTGCGCCTCAAGGGCGGCAGCGGTCCCAATGCAAACTGGCACTGGGAAATCCATGACGCAGATGGCACGGTCGTCAAGACCGGCAGCGCTGTCGGACCGGAGCACAAGGCTTTCGCCACGGCGCGTGTCGCCAAGGAAAAGCTGGAACAGTCCCAGTCTAAATAAGCCCGCCTCCGGCCGGGTCAGAGTGCCATGCCTGTTTCCAAAAAAGATCCCGCGCGTGTAGCGGCCTCGGCCGTGCATGCTGCGGCCCCAGCGGTCGCCGATCCCATGCGCGGGATCATGCTGAAGGTCATTTCCGTCTTTTTCTTCGTGGTCATGGCCACGATGCTCAAGGCGACGGAAACCGTGCCTTCGGGCGAGATGGTTTTCTTCCGTTCCTTCTTCGCGCTTTTGCCCGTGCTCGCCTATCTCGGCTGGAAGCGGCGGCTGCATCATGCATTCACCACCAAGCGCCCGGTCGGGCATATCCTGCGCGGATTGATCGGGGTCACCTCGATGAGCCTGGGGTTCTTCGCGCTGACGCGCCTGCCGCTGCCCGAAGCGACGGCAATCAATTACGCGACCCCACTCCTGATCGTCATTTTCTCCGCCGTGTTGCTGCATGAACGGGTGCATGTGTTTCGCTGGACTGCGGTCGTCGTCGGGCTTCTTGGCGTCGTCGTCATTCTCTGGCCGCGGCTGACGGTTTTCACCGGCGGCGAGGCCCTGGGAGACGCGGAGGCGGTGGGCGCGATTGCGGCGCTCCTTGCGGCTGTGGTTTCGGCTTTTGCGATGATGGCGGTGCGCAATCTCGTCCATACCGAACGCACGGAAGCCATCGTCACCTATTTCTTCATCAGCGCCAGCATCATCTCGCTGATGACGCTGCCCTTTGGCTGGATATGGCCGACGCCGCAACAGGCCGCGCTCTTGATCGGCGCCGGCTTTTTTGGCGGCATCGGTCAGTTGTTGATGACCTCGTCCTACCGCTATGCCGATATGTCGGTGATCGCGCCTTTCGAATATGTGTCGCTGCTGCTGACGATCCTCATTGGGTTTTTCGTCTTTGCCGAAGTGCCCACGGTGACCATGGTCATTGGGGCGCTGATCATCATCGGCTCGGGCATCGCAGTCATTCTTCGCGAACACCGCCTTGGCCTTGATCGGATCAAGGCCAAGGAAGCCAATACGCCTTAGCGCTACGCCGCCTTCCGCAATTGAAAATGCAAGAAGAGCGGCGCGATGCGGGTGTCGGCGACGGTTGGGACGGCGGCGGCGGTCGCTTCGTCGGCCATGGGTTCGTTGAGTGCTTCGATAGTGAAGCCGGCCGCAACGATCATACCGACCCAGCTTGATAATGTTCGGTGAAAGCGCGGAACGGTGAAGGCGCGCACATTGGCGCGTTCTTCCGCGGGGATTGACGAAAAGATCCAGGTCTCGACGTCGCCATTGGTTTCGCGAAAATAGTCCGCAATTTCGACTGCGACCGGCTCGCCCGCTTCGTTCCTGATATTGCGCCGACGCGGCGGCACGAAGCACGGGTGGAGAATGGAAAACTGAAAGAAGCCACCGGGCTGGATGACGCGAAAAACTTCGCGGAGGACGCCGGCCTGATCGGACATATCCATCATCGACATGAAAGCCGTGGCGAAATCGAATGAAGCTTCGGGGAAGGGCAGGGTGAGTCCATCGCCGAGCACGTAAGTTATGCCGCGCGGGTCCGACGCTTCGGTCTCTTGCGCATGGCGGAGGAACGTGGGGGCGATGTCGAGCCCTGTCATTTTGGCGCCTTGCGCCGCGACGGAGCGCGTATTGGTGCCTTCGCCGCAGCCGAGGTCGAGGCCGGTCAGGCCCTCAATCTCGGGGAGAAAGGCGAGGAAGGACGGCGTATTGAGGGCGTCGCGGTATTTGTCGTGACCAGCGCGGGAATAGTGTGTCCAGTTCTCGGCATTGGCCTCCCAATGGGCAGCAACGGTTTTTGCGTCCATCTCAATATCCTCCGGTTCGTAGGGGCCGGGGTTTTAGACGCTGCGCAAGACCAAGAAAAGACAGTGTAGCTGCCTTAGGGTATTTAACTGCAATAATAGAAAAGGCCCGCCAATGCGGGCCTTCTCAGAGACTGGCATGACTGGGTCAGGCAAAGCCTTAGAAGTGGTAGGAGACGCCGACAGTTGCTTTGGCGGAGTCAAAGAAGCGGCCAATATTGCCGGTGAAGCTACCCTGCCCGACAACTTCGCCGCGCACGGTTACGGAATCGGTGACAGCAAATTCAACGCCGCCACCGAGTTGGTAGAGACCGATATAGAGGTTGTCCGAGGTGTAGAAACCCATGCCGCCGATGGCATAGACCAGGGCAGCGTCGGTCAGGAGGAAGCCGCCGCGCGTATTGACGAAAAATTCGCCGCCATGAAACGCGTTATTCCAGGTATAGTCGCCCGTGACTTCGGCACCGAGCACGACGCTGTCGGCGGGCATGAAGTTGAAGCCGGCAACGCCACCGACGACGCCATAGGTCGAAGCGGTAAACCACTGGCCACCAGCGCGCGCGCCAACGTAAAGGCCTTCCCAGCTAAAGCCACCGGCTTCATAAATCGGCTCTGGGCTCGTCGGGATAATCAGATCGGCGGCGCTGACGGCCGCGGTAGACAGAAGTGCGGCAGTAATTGCCAGTGCAGTGCGGATCATTTTTCTCTCGATCAACTGTAGAATGATGACTGCTACCAAACATGTTTATGGTTACTATTTGGTTATGATAAAAAAACGTGATCGAGATTTTCTGGGTGGGCGAGGTGGTTAGAGGGGCGGTGTGTGGGGCTGATCGCCTGACGTCTGGTTCCGCCTACCTGTCACCCGGCGATGGCTGGTTGCTTTGGAGGTTGTCTTCCCAACCACCATCTTCCCTCGGGCTTGACCCGAGGGCCACCAGTCCACCCATGAATGCCGTGGCTCCCACAGAGGCCCTTGTCTGTTGAAAGTGTGCGAGATTGGTTCCGGGAGGGCGATCGATTGGCCCTTGGTC
>NZ_LMLO01000007.1:0-59243 GCF_001421945.1 Devosia sp. Leaf64
TCAGACGAGAAAAGACTAGAGCGGCGAACGCTCGGCGTCACGTGGAAGGTCCGTTTCCAGGGACATCCTCTTCAACAGCCAAAGGCCGCAATGGGGTCGGAAGCCGTCGCCCCTTCGTCTCCGCCTAGAACAGCTCGATGTCGCCGTGGTTTTGGTTGGCCGCTATGCCTGACAGCGACGGGACGCGGAGTTCGTCGAGGGTGAGGCTCTGCCAGATTTCGTCGTAGACGCTTTCGGGGGCGGTTGGGGGGAGGAGCGAGAACTGGCGGGTGGCGAGCGCCATGTTGCGGCAGCGCTGTTCGATGCGGTCTTGGCCCTGGAGCGCCGTGATGATCATCTGCATGGCCTGGCGCACGGACGAGTCACGGCTCAGGGGCGTATCGGAGAGCACTTCGAGGGCCGCGGTGATGCCTTCGAGCAGCGAGGTCGACTGACGCGCCGTTTCGTCCAGCTCTCGTGCCAATTTCTGCAGCGACATACACTTACCCCGCGATAGATACGTTCAACCTAACTCGGTATTTCTAAACCGGTTCTTGCCGACGCAAGTCATAGGAGGGTTGCGCGCTTAGCGTGGTTAGCAATTGGCTAACGACTTATCGCTATTGTCCGACCAATTAGACGACACGGGTAGACCTTCGACTATGGGCCAGAACAGTTCCCTGCCTCCCGAATTCGACAGAGGCGTTGTAACGACGGTCCACCAGGGCGATTGCCACGTCTCCTCCGCTCAGGACGTCACCTTTTCGACCGTGCTCGGCTCGTGCATTTCCGCCTGCGTGCGGGATCGCGTCGCCAATGTGGGTGGCATGAACCACTTTCTCCTCGCCGAACAATCCGGCTCTGCCAAGGATCGCTATGGCGCCTCGGCCCGCTATGGCGCCTTTGCCATGGAGCAGCTGATCAACAAGGTGCTCTCGGTCGGCTCGGGCAAGAAGGGCAATCTCGAGATCAAGGTCTTTGGCGGGGGCAAGATCAATTCCGCGCTCGATGATGTCGGGGCCAAGAACATCGAGTTCGTTCGGCAGTTTCTGTCCGACGAAGGCTATATGGCCTCGAGCGAGGATCTGGGCGGTAATTTTGCCCGTCGCGTGCTGTTCAAGCCCCATTCGGGGCGCGCCTTCGTCAAGCGGCTCGACAGCGATGTCGGTGCCAATGTTGCGCGCGAAGAAATCGCGCTGGCCAAGCGCCGCGTCGTCGTGGCGCCGCCCGTCGACGATATCGAATTGTTCTAAGCCCGTTTTGCTTGGCTGGCTTTTGGGCCAGCCGGCATTTGACACGCTTTCTTTGTCCTTGTTCACAATCGACAAATATTGGCGTCTGGCACGAGGCGAATTTACCCAATCTAAGGAATGACACCCCCAATATCGGTTCTGCTCGCCAAGCGCGGGACCAGCAGGATGATCCGCGTCGGCAGCCTGGGCACCTTGGTTGTTTCGAGCGCGTCGAGTCGGGGAATGTTTCATGGATCAGGGAGAGATTTCCCTCAGCGAGCGCGAGTTTTCGCGGATCAAGGATCGCGTCTATAAGGTCGCCGGCATTTCGCTGAGCGATGCCAAGCGGACCCTCGTCGTTTCCCGCCTCTCAAAGATCGTGCGCGCTCTCGGGCTCAATAGTTTCGACGCTTATGTCGACCATCTCGAAAAGGGTGCGTCGGGCGTCGAGGGGCAGGACTTCGTCAATGCTCTCACGACCAATCTCACGCGCTTTTATCGCGAAGATCATCATTTCGAACACCTGCGGACCCATGTCCAGGCGCTGATGAGCCGCAAGCCACGCGGCCAAAAACTGCGCATTTGGTCGGCCGGCTGCTCGACGGGGCAGGAGCCCTATACGATCGGCATGGACCTGCTTGGCGCCTTCCCCGAATTGAAGCGCTGGGATTTCAAGATCCTCGCCACCGACATCGACACCGCCGTGATCGCCAAGGCGGCACGCGGGATCTATCCCGACAACGAATTGTCCGGGCTTAGCGCCGAGCGCTCGCGGCCGTTCCAGCGCCGCAATGACGGCACGGTGGAAGTGCCGCAGGCGGTGCGCGAACTGGTCTCGTTCAAGCAGCTGAACCTCATCACCGAATGGCCGATGAAGGGCCCGTTCGACGCAATCTTCTGCCGCAATGTGGCAATCTACTTTGACAAGCCGACCCAGGGCATGGTGTTCGGCCGGTTCGGCAAACTCCTGGCGCCCGAGGCCTTCCTTTACATCGGGCACTCGGAAAATCTCGGGTCTGGCGGCGAAGGGTTCCGTCTCGTCGGCAAGACCATCTACCAGTCCCGCGCGCAGGCGAAGCGAGAAGCAGCATGACAATCAAGGTTCTGGTCGTCGACGACTCGGCCCTCATCCGCGAAGTCCTGACACGCATGCTGATGCGTGAGGGCGACATCCAGGTGGTCGGGACGGCGACGGACCCCATCGAAGCGCGCGAGAAGATCAAGCAGCTCAACCCCGATGTGCTGACGCTCGATATCGAAATGCCCAATATGAACGGGCTGGCTTTCCTCGAAAAGATCATGCGGCTGCGGCCCATGCCGGTCGTCATGGTCTCGACGCTGACCAAGAAGGGCGCGAGCGAAACGCTGCTGGCGCTTGAACTTGGCGCGGTCGATTTCGTCGCCAAGCCCAATACCGATCTGTCTGGAGGCCTCGAAGCTTTTGGCGCCGGCCTTCGCGATAAGATCCGCGACGCGGCCAAGACCAATGTGCGCGGTGTCGCTGCGCGCGGCGAAATGCCCAATGTCGGGGTCAAGACTGCAGCAGCGCCCGATGGCGCGCTGATCGCGATCGGCGCATCGACTGGTGGCGTCGAAGCCATCCGCGCCGTTCTGACCAATATTCCCAAGGATTGCCCGCCGATCGTCATCGCTCAGCACATGCCGCCCGGCTTTACTGGCCGGTTTGCGGCGCGCCTCGACGAGCTATGCGCCATCAAGGTTGTCGAAGCCGAGGACCGCATGGTGCTCGAGCGCGGCCATGCTTATGTGGCCAAGGGCGACTATCATCTGCGCGTCGAGCGCAGTTCGGGCCAGCTCAAGTGCCGCCTCAGCCAGGATGAGCTGACGAGCGGGCACCGGCCGAGTGTCGATGTGCTGTTCGAATCGGTCGCCAAATCCGTCGGCTCGATGGCGGTCGGCGCGATCCTGACCGGCATGGGCCGGGACGGTGCGCGCGGGCTCAAGCTGATGCGCGATGCCGGCGCCTATACGGTGGGTCAGAGCCAGTCTTCGGCCCTGGTTTACGGCATGCCGCGCGTTGCTTTCGAGGAAGGCGCGGTAGTGGAGCAGGCTGCGGTCGAACAAATTGCCGCAAAGCTGGCCAATGCGCTGGTTCGCCTGCGTTCGGCAGCGTAAGCGCGACAAGCTTAACCCTCGGGTTGAGAGAATTGTAACGCTTGTTGCCTAGGATGCTGAGAAATACCGGGACACCATGCCCGGCGCATAAGAGGTTAGAAGGTCCATGCCCAAAGCAAGTGCTGTCAGCGTTTTGATCGTTGATGACCAGCAGTCCATGCGTGGTATCTGCAAATACATTCTCAATCAGCTCGGCTTCAAGGAAATCACCGAGGCCAAATCCGGCCGTGATGCCCTTGGCAAGCTCGAAACCACCAATATCGATCTGATCATTTCCGACTGGAACATGGACGACATCGATGGGCTTACCTTGCTCAAGGTGATCCGCAAGCATCCAAAGACCCAGGCCATGCCGTTCATCATGGCGACGGGCCGCTCGGATGCCGAGCAGGTCAAGGAAGCTATTTCGGCCGGGGTGAACAACTACATCATCAAGCCGTTCGACGTTTCGACCATGAAGAAACGTATCGAAGCGGTGATCGGCGCGCTGACCTAAGTCAGTTCTGCCAATAGATTTGATCAAGACGCCCGCAGAGCCCTCTGCGGGCGTCTCGCATTTTGGCGGCATAAACCTGCGATAAGCCTAAGCGTAATAAGTGGTTAAACCTAGATATGTAACGATTGCAGCCATCTAATTTGGTCCGGCCCGGGCGGCGCAGCAGCGCTGTCCGGAGAACGGCTGGCCGAGTGGTTGGGACCATTCGGGATCGGGGGGAAATCGTGAAATTCTTGCCACACCTGCGAATCGCGCAGAAGTTGCCATTGGCTCTGGTGGGTTCGGCCCTTTTGGTAAGCGCAGGCGTCGGGCTTGCCAGCTACAATATCGGGCTCGGAACGGTGCGCGAGCAGCGCGACCAGTCGATGGAGGCTGCGCTCTCGACGGCCGCGAGCCAAGTCAGCGAATATTTCTCGAGCGCGCAGGTCGATCTGCAGCTTTTCGTGCAGCGCTCGGACACGGTGACCGCGACCAAGAATCTGACGCGCGCGCTCGATGAATTGCGCATGGGGCTCAAGGAACGGGCCGCGCTGCAGCTTCAGGCCGCCTATATCACGGACAATCCCAACCAGGAGGACCGCGCCGCGCTCGATAGCGCCAATGGCAAGGGCGCGACCTATGACGCGCCGCATAAGCGCTTCCATCCCGGTTTCCGCACGCTCAAGGTCGAGCGTGCTTATTCCGACGTCCTGCTGATCAGCCCGGTGGGTGATGTCGTTTATTCGGTCGCCAAGAACACCGATTTTGCCGGTAACGTCGTGAACGATCCGGCGCTGGCATCGTCGGGCCTTGGCCAGGTCTTTGCGGCGGCAAAGGATTTGCCGGAGGGGTCGGCGGCCTTTGTCGACTACACCCAATATGGTCCGACCGGCACGCCGCAGAGCTTTATGGCCATGCCCGTCTATGAAAAGGACGAGGCAACCGGCGTGATGGTGCTGTCCATTTCGCCGGCGACGCTGAGTGCGCGGATTTCGAGCCTTTCGGGGCTTGGGCAGACCGGCGAAGTGGTGCTTGTGGGGCAGGACGGTTTGTTGCGCAGCGAATCGCCGCGCACCAATGAGCCGGACGTGCTGACGACGACACTGACCTCCGATGTGGTGGCGGGCGCGTTCTCTGGCGCAACCGGAGAAGGCACGAGCACGGATTATCGCGGCGCGACCATGGTGGTACGCGCGGCGCCGGTAACGGTTTCCGGGGTGACCTGGGCGGTGACGGCTGTGCAGCCGGAGGCTGAAGCCTATGCGGCCGTGGTCGATATGCGCAACATGACGCTTCTTGTCGGCGGGTTGCTGCTTGCGATCGCGGCGGTTGGGGGCTTCTTTTTTGCCCGCTCGATCAGCCGGCCGATTTCGCGCCTGACCGATACGATGGAAAGTCTCGCCGAGGGGGATCTTTCGGTCAGCGTCGAAGGCGGCAAGCGTCACGACGAAATCGGCGCCATGGCGCGGGCGGTCGAAGTGTTCCGCCAGAATGGCGTCCGGATCGCAGAAATGACGGAAGCCGAGGCCGCTTCGATCATTCGCGGACAGGCGGAACGCGCGACGATGATGCAGGATCTGCAGCGCTCGTTTGGCGCGGTGGTGGATGCGGCCATCGCCGGCGATTTTTCGCGCCGGGTGGATGCGGAATTCCCCGATGAGGAACTCAATGCCTTGGCGCGCTCGGTCAATGGTCTCGTCGGGACTGTCGATCGCGGTGTCGGAGAAACCGGCATCGTCCTTTCGGCCCTTGCCAATACCGATCTTAGCCGCCGGATGGAGGGCGACTATCAGGGTGCCTTTGCGCGCCTCAAGTCGGACGTCAATGCGGTTGCCGATCGCCTGACCGATGTGGTCGGCGAATTGCGCGAGACCTCGACCACGCTCAAGACCGCGACGGGCGAAATCCTTTCCGGTGCCAACGACCTTTCGGAACGTACCACCAAGCAGGCGGCGACGATCGAGGAAACCTCGGCGACGATGGAGCAATTGGCTGCAACGGTGCTGCAGAATGCGCAGCGCGCGCAGGAAGCCAGCGCTGTCGCGGCCGATGTGACGCGCTCGGCGGAAGTGGGCGGCCAGGTGATGGCCGAAGCCACCGAGGCCATGGCGCGGATCACGCAGTCGTCCTCGAAGATCTCCAATATCATTGGCATGATCGATGACATCGCCTTCCAGACCAACCTTCTTGCGCTCAATGCTTCGGTGGAAGCGGCGCGGGCGGGCGAGGCGGGCAAGGGCTTTGCGGTGGTTGCCGTCGAAGTGCGGCGCCTCGCGCAAAGTGCGGCAAGCGCTTCGGCCGATGTGAAGCAGTTGATCGAGCAGAGCGCCAGCGAAGTCAAAGGCGGGACGCGCCTCGTCGACGATGCCGCGGCCAAGCTCCATGCCATGCTGGAAGCCGCGCGTTCGTCCAATACGCTGATGACCGGCATTGCGCGGGAAAGCCGCGAGCAGGCTTCGTCCATCGAGGAGGTCAATACGGCCGTCCGGCAGATGGACGAGATGACCCAGCACAATGCGGCTCTCGTCGAGGAGATGAACGCAGCGATCGAGCAGACGGAGGCCCAGGCCACCAAGCTCGATGGTATTGTCGATATTTTCAATACGAGCGGTGGACGGTCTGCGGCTCCCGCGCGGGTCGAAGCGCCGGCAGACGGCGTGCGCGGCCTGCAGCAAAAGCTCAAGTCGGTGGCCAAGAGCTATCTCAGCCACGGCAATGCCGCGGTGAAGGCGGATGACTGGAGCGAGTTCTAAAGGCCTGATGTGAAATAAAAAGGGGCGGTATCGCCCCTTTTGCCTCTCCGCTACCATACAAGAAACCCCGCATTAACCCGTAATTTCCTAGGATTGCGCCCGAGGAAATTTGAGGTGGCGTCCGCTTGGGTGCCATGGGGGGATTCATGAAGGCATTTTCAATATTCGGCAGCATCAAGCTCACGGCCGCGATCGCGGGCCTGGTGCTGACCAGTATCCTGATCACGATCACGGCCTTTTCCGTGAGCAATTATCTGGGCCTGGAGAGCCAGGCGGTAAGCCAGGCACAGATGCAGCAGCGCACTGACCTCAAGACTGCCGCGACGATTCTCGAAAAGCGGCTGGCGAGTTCGATCATCACCTGGAGCGACGACAACAGCATCGGCGCCTTCCAGACCTATTCGATCCCGCGCTTTTACGACAACAGCACCATAGACTCGGTAACCCGCGTCACCGGCGGTCAGGCCGCAATCTTTGCGCTCGATCCGGCGAAGGGCCAGTTCATGGCCAAAACGACGAGCTTTCCGGGCGAGGGCGAGGAGCGGGCGGTTGAGTTCGCGCTCGATCCACAAAGTGCAGCGGCAGCAGCGCTGGCGCAGTCCCAGCCTTATGAGGGCTCGGTCGAGATACTCGGGACGACTTATTGGGGCGGGTTCTATCCTGTGCTCAAGCTCGACAATACGCTTCTTGGCGCATTCTGGGTCGGCGCGGATCTGACGGCCGCGGGTGCGGCAGCGCAGGACGCCGTGCCCGGCATGCTGATGATGGGCGGCATTTTGCTTGTCGTCATGGGGTCGCTGACCATTCTCGTTGCTCGGCAATTGACCAAGCCCGTGCCGCGCCTTGCCGAGACCATGGAGGCGATCGCCGAGGGGCAGTTCGAGACCGATGTGCCCTACCTGGCGCGACGCAACGAAATCGGCGCCATGGCGCGGGCGGTGGAAGTGTTCCGTGAAAATGGGCTGCGCGTCAGCCAGATGACCGAGGCGGAAGCTGCGCGCATCATTGCCGATCAGGCAGAGCGCCAGCAGATGATGACGGAGCTGCAGCGCGCCTTTGGCGATGTGGTCGATGCCGCCATTTCAGGCGACTTTTCGCGGCGCGTGCATGCCGAATTCCCGGATGACGAACTCAATTCGCTGGCGCGTTCGGTCAATGGCCTTGTCGATACGGTCGATCGGGGCGTGGGCGAGACCGGGACGGTACTCGCGGCGCTCGCCAATACCGACCTGACGCAGCGCATGGAGGGCGATTTCGAAGGCGCTTTCGCGCGGCTCAAGACAGACGTCAATGCCGTGGCCGATCGGTTGAGCGATGTGGTGGGGCAATTGCGCAGCACGTCGGGGACACTCAAGACCGCAACCGGCGAAATTCTCTCCGGCGCCAATGATCTCTCCGAGCGCACGACGCGCCAAGCGGCGACGATCGAAGAGACATCGGCCGCCATGGAGCAATTGGCGACGACGGTGTTGGAAAACGCAGCGCGGGCCAAGGACGCTAGCGCCAATGCAGCGCAGGTGACGCGAACGGCGGAAGATGGCGGCGCGGCGATGCAGGACGCGACGCAGGCGATGGAGCGGATTACCCAATCCTCGTCGAAGATCTCCAACATCATCGGCATGATCGACGATATCGCGTTCCAGACCAATCTCCTCGCGCTCAATGCCTCGGTGGAAGCGGCGCGGGCAGGCGATGCCGGCAAGGGTTTTGCCGTGGTGGCCGTCGAAGTGCGGCGCCTGGCGCAAAGCGCGGCGCAGGCATCGTCGGAAGTGAAGGTCTTGATCGAACAGAGCGGCAGCGAGGTTGCGACGGGATCGAAACTGGTCGAAGAGGCAGCGAGCAAGCTGACGTCGGTGCTGGGCGCTATCCGTGAGAATACGAGCTCTCTCGAAGCCATTGCGCGCGAAAGCCGAGATCAGGCGGGCGCGATCGAAGAGATCACCGCCGCGGTCAGGCAGATGGATGAAATGACCCAGCACAATGCGGCGCTGGTGGAAGAAACCAATGCCGCGATCGAACAAACCGAAGCGCAGGCGACGGAGCTCGACCGGATCGTTGATATCTTCAAGATCGATGGCAGGCCGGCGTCCCGGACCGTGGCCGCTACGCGTCCGGCGCCGATGCGTGCCCCTGCGCCAGCGTTCCGCACACAGGGCAATGCAGCGATCTCGACGGATTGGGACGAGTTCTGATCCCGGTTAGTAGTTCCATGCAGACGGCGTCCTCCGGGGCGCCGTTTTTCTATTGATGACAGTGTCATAGCTGTTTACGCCGGATTAACCGTGATGCGGCATCCTGTGCTTGGACGCAGATTTGGACGGCTGGCAGCGATTTCCCTGATCGAACAGGGTATTCCTCCAACGGCCGCTATGACCTCCGGTGGAGCATGCGTCCCAGCATCACCTCCGCACCATTTTCAGAACGGCCGCTTGTTCGGATGCGTTGTCGCCCCGCTGTGCGCGCAAAAAGCGAATATTGTTCTATACTGACAAAATCAATCTCCGTAATTCTACAGAGTTTTTATTGTCGTTTTCGGATTTTTCTACGTGTTTCTGCGAGGAATGTTTTCATTGCTCGCCGGAGCATTGCATCCGGAAAACCATTCCATTGGTGTGAAAGGATTTTTTAACCAGGCGGGCGCAATTTTGTCTCAGGGGGACAAAGCGGCTGTCACCCCGGACAATGGGGCTAATCATGAGAACTCTGGGTTTTGGTCAGAGTGCTTCTATCCGAGACCTGGAAGCGAAAAGTGCGGCTTTGTCCCGCAGCCAGGCAATCATCGAATTCACGCTGGATGGTACCATCATCACGGCCAACGACAATTTCCTCAGCGCGATGGGCTACCAGCTCGAGGAAATCTCGGGCAAGCACCACTCGATGTTCTGCGATCCCGCTTTTGCGGCGAGCGCTGACTACAAGGCGTTTTGGGCGGCGCTGCGCAGCGGCACCTATCAGTCGGCAGCCTATCGCCGGCTTGCCAAGGGTGGGCGCGAGATCTGGATCCAGGCGAGCTACAATCCGGTGTTCGACCGGTCGGGGAAGCCCGTCAAGGTGATCAAGTTCGCGACCGACGTGACCGAACAGATGCGGGTGGCGGCGGATCACGAGGCGCAGATCGCGGCGATTTCGCGCGTGCAGGCTGTGATCGCCTTTAATCTCGATGGCACCATCATCGAGGCCAATGAGAATTTCCTGTCGACGGTTGGCTATCGGCTCGAGGACATCAAGGGCCGGCACCATTCGATGTTCTGCGACCCCAAATTCGTCTCGACTTCGGACTATCGTAATTTCTGGCAGCGGCTTGGCGCCGGGGAATATGTCTCGGCCGAGTTTCAGCGCTTCGGCAAAGGCGGCAAGGAAATCTGGATCCAGGCCAGCTACAATCCGATCTTCGACGCCGCCGGCAAGGTGGTAAAGGTCATCAAGTTTGCGACCGACATCACTGAGCGCAAGCGCGCCGAGGGGATCATCAAGCTTCTTACTGAAAGCCTTGCACGCATGGCGAACGGGGATTTGGGTGGGCGCATCGAGACCAGTTTTACCGGGCAATATGAAGAGCTGCGGCAGGCCTTCAATCAATCGCTGACCCAGCTCGAGGGCATTGTCGGCAATCTGCGCAGCACCTCGCGGTCGTTGAAAACCGCGACCGCTGAAATCCTGACCGGTGCCAACGATCTTTCCCAGCGCACGACGCGGCAGGCGGCTACTATTGAAGAGACCTCGGCAGCGGTCGAGCAATTGGCGACGACAGTAGCCGAGAATGCGCGGCGCGCGGCAACGGCGAGCGAAAAGGCCCGCGTTTTGGCACAGGACGCGACCAATGGCGGCACCGTTATGGGCGAAGCGACCGGCGCGATGACGGCGATCGAAGCCTCGTCGGGCAAGATCTCCAATATTATCGGGCTGATCGACGACATCGCTTTCCAGACCAATCTTCTTGCGCTCAATGCTTCGGTGGAAGCGGCCCGGGCCGGGGATGCGGGCAAGGGCTTTGCCGTGGTCGCCGTCGAAGTGCGGCGCCTGGCGCAGAGCGCGGCGCAGGCCTCGTCGGACGTCAAGGCGCTGATCGAAGCTAGCGCGGGGGAAGTGCGGACCGGGGCGCAACTCGTGGCGCAGGCGGCGCGCAAGTTGGAGGACATCTTGCGCGGGGCCGAGGACAGCTTTGGGCTGATCGAGGCCATGGCCAAGGCCAGCAGCGAACAATCGGGCGCGCTAGATGAGGTCGCCATGGCGATCCGGCAGATGGACGAAATCACCCAGCACAATGCGGCGCTGGTGGAAGAGACCAATGCCGCCATCGAACAAACCGAGGAACAGGCGGCCAAGCTCGACGGCATTGTCGATGTGTTCCGGCAGGAAAGCCGGGCTCCTCGCAAGGAAGCTTATGCGGCCTAAGGAGGGCCGCATCAACTCCAAATTTACCATAACTGACATAAGGTTCGGTGAATGATCGTGATCAAGCTTGGGAACTTGTGCGCGGTTCAAATCGAACTTTCTGATGCACGAGTCGCAGGCTGATCCATGTCCACCAATCCGAACGATTCCCTCCAATCCCGTCTTGATTTCGTCAAGCTCGATAAAGAAGCCCTTGCTGGCATCGCCCGCATTCGCCCGCTGATCGATACCCATCTCGGCGAGGCGCTCGACCGGTTTTACGCCCATCTCTCCACTGTGCCGGCCGTTACGAAATTCTTCGACGGTAAGGGGCAGATGAACCGGGCACAGGGCAAGCAGACCGGACATTGGAATTCGATCGCCGACGGCAAGCTGGATCAGGCCTATTTCGAATCAAGCACCAAGGTCGGCCTGCGCCATGCTCAGATCGGGCTCGAGCCGCGCTGGCATATCGGGGGCTATAGTCTCATCGTCGAGACGCTGGTGAGTGGGATCGTGCGCGACACGATGGCGGCGGCGCTGGAGCCGACCAAGGGCGCCTTCGGGCGCAAGGTGGCGCGCGACCCCAAGGACGTCATGCAGGATGTCGAGGCGATGACCGCTTCGCTCGTTGCTGTCCTTAAGGCGGTGATGCTCGACATCGATATCGGCGTTTCCGCCTATTTCGAAAAGCTCAACAGCGATGCGCGGGCGGCCGACGATGCGGCCAAGGCCAGCATTCAGGCAGCGGTCGCCGCGACCGGATCGGTGTTGCAAGACGTGGCGCGCGGAGATCTTCGCAGCCGTGTGACGCAGAACCTCGATCCGGAATTTGACCAGATCAAGCTCGACACCAATGCGGTGGCCGAGCGGCTGACCTCGATCGTTACGCAATTGCAGGGCACCTCGCGCCAGCTCAAGACGGCGACCAGCGAAATCCTGACCGGCGCCAATGATCTCGCCGAGCGCACGACGCGGCAGGCGGCGACGATCGAAGAGACGACGGCAGCGATCGAGCAGCTTTCCTCCGCTGTGGTCGAAAACGCAAAACGCGCCGCAACGGCCAGCGAAAAGGCGCGCAGCGTCTCGGAAAGCGCGACGACCGGCGGCCAGGTGATGAACGAAGCCAATACGGCAATGGGCGCCATCGAAGCCTCGTCGTCCAAGATTTCCAATATCATCGGCATGATCGACGATATCGCCTTCCAGACCAATCTTCTGGCCTTGAACGCTTCGGTGGAAGCGGCGCGGGCGGGGGAAGCAGGCAAGGGCTTTGCGGTGGTAGCCGTCGAAGTGCGGCGCCTGGCGCAAAGCGCGGCCAATGCGTCGTCCGAGGTCAAACAGCTGATCGAAACCTCGGCGGCCGAAGTGCGCGGCGGCACCCAGCTTGTGGCGCGAGCGGCGGAAATGTTGCTCGATATTCTGGCCGGGGCACAGGAAAGCGCGACGCTGATCGACACCATTGCGCAGGCCAATCGCTCGCAGTCCTCTTCGCTTGAAGAGGTGACGATTGCCGTGCGGCAGATGGACGAGATGACCCAGCACAATGCCGCGCTCGTCGAAGAAACCAACGCTGCCATCGAGCAAACCGAAGGCCAGGCGGCCGAACTCGACAGAATCGTCGAGGTGTTTCGCATCGACGACAGTTCGAGTGGTTCGCAGTATCGGTCTGCGCCGCAGCGCCGGCCGGCGCCGCGTGTCGCGGGCAATGCGGCCATCGCCAATGACTGGGAGGCGTTCTGACCGGCATTGCGCCGTCTCGTTCGCCGTGCTTGAAGACGGCGAACGGGGAGACGGACCATGGCGCATATCGGCCTTGTGGCGCATGACGATAAAAAGGACGATCTTTGCGCCTGGGCCGAACGGCACAAGGCCAAGCTCAGCCAGCATCAGCTCTGGGGCACTGGCACGACCGGCAGCCGCGTCATGGCGGCAACGGGGATGACCGTTACCCTTCTCAAAAGCGGTCCGCTCGGCGGGGATCAACAGCTTGGCGCGATGATCTGCGAAGGCAAGCTCGACATGCTGATCTTCTTCATCGATCCCATGTCGGCCCAGCCCCATGACGTCGACGTCAAGGCGCTGACGCGATTGGCGACGCTTTACGATGTGCCGCTCGCCAATAATCGCTCGACGGCAGACGCGGTTCTGGCCTTCCTGCCGGACCGAACGGATTCGGAATAAAGCGTTCCCACGGGAAAATCGCGCTGCTGGCGGTTTTTTGTCCCGCGCGCCGGCTGCAATGCGTTGACCGCCCGGCCCTCTTGTGAACAGATGCCGCAAATTTGCCCGGATTGAACTGGGCAGGCATGGCATTTCAGGAACATTCGGGGCCGCTTGGTGACCACCGACTTGGTGATTGACGTTCGCAACGTCACAAAACGATTTGGCGGCCTTTTGGCCGTCAACGATTGCTCGCTTTCGGTCCGGCGCGGATCGATCACCGGGCTGATCGGCCCCAATGGCGCGGGCAAATCGACCCTCTTCAATATGGTCGCCGGCAATATCGTGCCTGATAGCGGGCAGGTGATCTTCGATGGTGCAGATGTCACTGGTATGAAGCCATACCAGCTTTTCCGCATCGGCATGTTGCGCACCTTCCAGATTGCGCATGAATTCAGCCAGATGACCGCGCTCGAGAACCTGATGATGGTGCCGGGCGACCAGCCGGGCGAGCATTTGCTCGATACTTGGTTTCGGCCGGGACTCGTTAGAAGCCGCGAGACTGGGGTGCGCAAGAAGGCGCTCGATGTCATCGATTTCTTGAAGCTCGGTCATGTGCGCAATGAGCTTGCCGGCAATCTCTCCGGTGGGCAGAAGAAGCTGCTTGAGCTTGGGCGCACCATGATGGTCGACGCCAAGGTCGTGCTGCTCGACGAAGTCGCGGCAGGCGTCAACAAGAGCCTCCTCAACGATTTGGCTTCGAACATCGAGCGGATGAATCGCGAGCTTGGCTATACGTTCTTTGTCATCGAGCATGACATGGACCTGATCGGCCGGCTCTGCGACCCCGTTATCGTCATGGCGCAAGGCGAGAAGATCGCCGAAGGCCCGATGGCCGAAATCCGCGCCAATCCGCAAATCGTCGAAGCCTATTTCGGCACTCCAGTGGAGGCCGTTTGATGCCTTTGATTGAACTGAAGCACGTCGTCGGCGGCTATGGCGGCGCGCCGATCCTCAATGGCGTCAATATGGCCATCGAGAAGACCGATATCGGGGTCATCGTCGGCCCCAATGGGGCCGGCAAGTCGACGACGCTGAAGGCCATTTTCGGGCTGCTGAAAGTCACCGGCGGGACCATCGAGTTTGGTGGCGAAAACATCGCCAATTCGCTCCCGGACAAGCTCGTGCCCAAGGGCCTGAGCTTCGTGCCGCAGGAAAAGAACGTCTTTACCTCGATGACCGTCGAGGAAAATCTCGAAATGGGTGCCTTTACGCGTCCCGACGATTTTTCCGGCACGATGGAATGGGTCTACGAGATGTTCCCCGTGCTGCGCGAAAAGCGGCGGCAGCCGGCGGGTGAGCTTTCGGGCGGGCAGCGGCAGATGGTGGCCATGGGCCGTGCGCTGATGAGCAAGCCGAGCCTTCTCATGCTCGACGAGCCTTCGGCAGGGCTTTCGCCGCGCTATGTGATCGAGATTTTCGAGACCATCCAGCGCGTCAACAAAGAAGGCGTCGGCATTCTCATGGTCGAACAAAATGCCCGTCAGGCGCTGGCTTTCGCGTCCAAGGGCTTTGTCCTCGCCAGCGGCCAGAACCGCTTCACCGGCACTGGGGCGGAGCTGATCGCCGACCCGGAAGTCGCCAAGTCTTTCCTCGGGGGCTGAGCCGTGACCGAACTCGTTTTCTTCACCAATCAGGTGATCATCTCCGGTCTCGTTCTGGGCTGCATTTATGCGCTCGGGGCCATCGGCATCACGCTGATTTTCGGCATTTTGCGCTTTGCCCATTTTGCGCATTCCGAACTGATGACCGGCGGGGCCTTCATCGCTTTCCTGCTCGCCTCGGCTTTTGCGGCCTGGGGCATTGTGACGCCGATCCCGACCGGCTTCGTCGTGCTGCCCATCGCCATGGTGCTCGCGGCCATTTTGGCGCTCGGTATCGACAAGGGGTTTTATGCTCCGCTGAGGAAGCGTGGCGCCAAGCCCGTGACGCTACTGATCGCCTCGATCGGCGTGACGCTGATGATCCAGGGGCTTATTCGCCTGTTCTTCGGCGCCGGCTCCTATTCCTTCTTTGAAAATGAGCCCAAGGAAGTTTTTCGCTTCGACCTTTCGAGCATCGGTTCGACCCGGCCGCTGGTGATTACCGAGCCGCAGGTGTTGATGATCCTCGTCACTTTCGTGTCGGTGCTGGCGCTGCATTTCTTCCTCACGCGTTCGCGTCTCGGAAAGGCCATGCGCGCCATGGCGGACAATGCCGATCTCGCGCAGGTTTCGGGCATCAATACCGCGCTCGTCGTGCGCGTCACCTGGATCATCGCCGGGGCGCTCGGCTGCATGGCCGGCACGATGCTGGCGCTTGACGTGACGCTGAAGCCCGATCTTGCCTTCAACATCATCCTGCCGATCTTTGCCGCCGCCATCGTTGGCGGGCTCGGCCAGGCCTATGGCGCCATTGCCGGCGGTTTGCTGATCGGATTTGCCGAAACGCTCGCCGTTTTCAACTGGACGATGGTTTTGCGGCCGCTCAATGCAATCCTGCCGGACTGGATGCAACTGCCGCCAACGCTGGCACTGGTGCCGACCGAATATAAGCTTACCGTCGCCTTCGTGATCCTCGTCGTCACCCTTCTTGTTCGGCCGACGGGTATCTTCAAGGGAGCCTCATCATGATCCAGCGTTCCCTGACGCTTTTTGGCGGTCTTTTCGTCCTCATCCTTCTCATGGGATGGGTGATGGGGCTGCCCTTCACCTCCTCGCGTCTCGTCGAGGCAGCGGCCTATGCGCTGATCGCGCTGGGGCTCAATATCCAGTGGGGTTATGGCGGGCTCTTCAACTTCGGCATCATGGGCTTTCTCATGGTGGGCGGGGCGGCCGTGACCTTCATCTCGTTCCCGGTCAATCCGGTGTTTTGGGCCGGTGAAGGTCCAGCCATGCTCGGCAAGGCGCTGCTCGCCTTTGCGGTCGGCGCATTGATCGTGCTGGCGGCGCGGAAATCCGATCGCATCGGCATTACCGGAAAGTGGAAGACGGCGCTGACGATGCTGGCCTGGTTCATCGGCTATTGCCTTTATCGCAGCCAGATCGATCCCGCTGCGGCCTATATCGAATCGGCCGCCGGTGGCGGTTGGGTCGGTGGGCTTGGCGGTCATCCGGTTCTCGGTTGGCTCTTTGGGGGCGTCCTCGCTGCGGGCATTGCCTATATCGTCGGAAAAATCTGTCTTGGCCTGCGGACCGATTATCTCGCGATCGCGACCATCGGTATTTCCGAAATCATCCGCGCGCTGATCAAGAACATGGACTGGCTGACGCGCGGCACGCTGACCGTGTCGCCGATCCCGTGGCCGACGCCGCTGCCGCAAGTCTTCCAGGCCGGTGGCATGGATGGATCGACAGCGCTCCTTGCGGCGCGTTCGGGCTATCTGCTTCTGGCGGTGATCGTCTTGGCGGTAGTCATGTGGCTGATCTCGCGCGCCTATGCCGGGCCTTGGGGGCGCATGATGCGCGCCATCCGCGACAACCACATCGCTGCAACCTCCATGGGCAAGAATGTCACCGCCCGGCAGCTCGAAATCTTCGTCTTCGGTTCGGTTTTGATGGGCATTGGCGGCGCCATGCTGGTCAGCTTTGTCCAGATTTTCGATCCTTCGAGCTATCAGCCGATCAACCATACCTTCCTCATCTGGGTGATGGTGATCGTTGGCGGAGCGGGCAATAATTGGGGTGCGCTGTTCGGAGCGATCCTCCTCTGGCTGATCTGGGTGATCTCGGAGCCGCTGTCGAAGGCTGTTTTTGACTTTGTCAGTACGTGGTCGACCCAATTCGGTTGGGGCGCGATCCCTGAGATCGAAGCCCGATCGGCGCAGATGCGCGTCTTCGTTCTGGGGCTCGTGATCACTATCGCCTTGCGCTTTGCACCCCGCGGTCTGATTCCAGAAGTGGTCAAACGCGAGCGTTAATGTACAAATTTGGACAGGACGCTTGAAACTTTGGGGCTTCTGGGGTATTAGTGTCTCAGGAGACCAAAATGCGCGCTGCGGGATTAGAAGAAAACCAGAGTTCGTTCGTCGGTAAGACGCCTGTCTTGGCGTCGGATCGGTTTTCGTCGGTCAATCGCAAGCGGCTGAGTGGGCCGGCTTTGCGCACATTTCTCAATATCGCCGAAGACTGGGGCTTGAGCGAAGAGCAGCGGCGGCTGGTGCTTGGTTATCCGTCGCGATCGACCTACCACAACTGGATGCGGCTGGCGCGTGACGGCGGGGCGGTGACGCTCGATGTCGATGCGCTGATGCGGCTTTCGGCGCTTCTGGGTGTCCATCAGGCGCTCGGCGTGTTGTTTGCGACCAAGGAGGCCGGGGTCGAGTGGCTCAAGGGGCCGCACCTTGCGCCGGTCTTTGGCGGGCAGGCGCCACTGGCGCTCCTGACCAATGGCAGCATGGACGGGATCATGCTGGTGCGGCGCTTTCTCGATGCGGCGCGGGGCGGGCTTTATATGCCGCCCAATGGCATCGATGCGGTCTTCAGCCCCACGACGGATGCCGATATCGTTTGGCGCTGACGATGGATGTGGCAGCCCCTGACGTCACCTATCGGCTGATCCCTTCGCAGTTTCCGCCAATCGGGCTGTTCGAGACGGTCGCTTCGGCGGATGATCTTGAAGCGGTGATGGAACTGTCCCGCTGGACCAATGACCGGCTGGTGACCGAGCGCATTGCGCGCCTGCCGAAGGCGGATTGGGTTTTTGGGCGGCCCAACGCCTCGATCGTCATGGCGGCCTTTCTCCATGCCCCGCCGATGGGTGCGCGCTTTTCCGGGCCGGATCTCGGCGCTTGGTATGCAGCCGCGCGGATCGAAACGGGCATCGCCGAAGTCGGACACCATCTGCGGCGCGAGGCTTTTGCGCGCGGCAAGGCCGAAGGGCAGCGCACTTTTCGCGTGTACCAGGCGCGGATCGAGGGTGCCTATCGCGATGTCCGGCCTGAGGACCGGCCGGACTGTTTTACCGACGATTATGGACCGAGCCAGGCTTTGGGCGAGGGATTACGGGCGGCCGCGAGGGATGGTCTTGTCTTTCCCAGCCTGCGGCACCGCGATGGTCTTTGCCTCTGCGCCTTCCGGCCACGCAAAATCCTGGATGTAGTGCAGGCCGAGCATTTTTCGATCACGGTACGCACCGATATGCGGCAGGTGGTCGTGGAGCGGCTTTCTGCGGGTTAGGATAAGTGACCATCGATTGTCGGATGTGACCTCTTGGTCATCGTCACTACCCGGCTTGTCGGGGTAGTCCACCTAGCAGCGAAATGGATTGCCCGGACAAGCCGGGCAATGACGGCAGAACAGGCTCTGTGTCTCGACGAGATAGCATAGACGCTGCAATCGGCGTTTTCGGGCTTTTTGCTACCAAACAAAAAGCCCGGGATCACTCCCGGGCTTCGGTTCTTTAGCAAGACCCAGCTTACTGGATCAGGCCCTTTTCAACGAACTTGCCGCCTTCGACGGCGAGTTCGACGATGATGCCGTCGACGTCGCCGGCTGCGTCGAAGTCAAGCGAGCCGCCAGCGCCTTCATAGTTGATGTCGGTGCCGGCCTTGATCAGGTCGACGGCCTTCTTCCATTCGCCGGGGCGGATGGTTTCGCCGGGAGCGGAGGCGACGTCGCGGAGGGCTGCGGAGAGACCTTCGCGGTCGGTCGAGCCGTTCTTCTCGATGGCGAGGGCCATCAGGAAGGCAGCGTCATAGGCCTGGGGTGCGTAGGTGGCGTTGGCTTCAAAACCGTCGGAGGTGAAGGCGTTGTAGAGATCAACGGATTCACCGGTCGGGGCGCCTGCGCGGGTTGCGATCAGGCCTTCGACAGCCGAAGCATCGATGCCGCTGAGGAGGTCGTCGCCAACCATGCCGTCACCGCCGACATAGGTGGTGAAGTTGCCGGATTCGACGGCCTGGCGGAGGATCGTGTTGCCCGAGGCGTTGGCGTAGGCGAGGACGACGAGGTTCTGCGAAGCAACAAGGTTGCCAAGCTCGGCGCGATAGTCGGCCTTGCCTTCTTCGTGCGCGAGGTTGGCAGCAACGGTGCCACCGCCAGCGGTGTAGGCAGCGGACAGTGCGTCGGCAAAGCCCTTGCCGTAGTCATTGTTCACGTAAGTAATGGCGATGTCCTTGATGCCCTTGGCGAGCAGCAGGTCGGCCATCTTGACGCCCTGGAGCGCGTCGGACGGGGTCGTGCGGTAGACGAGGTCGTTGTCTTCGAGCGTCGTCAGGGCCGGAGCGGACGAGGCTGGCGAGATGAAGACGACATTGCCCGAAAGACCCGAGCCGTTGAAGGCGCCGATGGTTTCGCCGGTGCAGAGGGCGCCGACGACGCCAGTGACGTTGTCGGTGTTGATCAGGCGGTCGGCAGCGGCTGCGGCTGCGGTCGCGTCGCACGCGCCATCGGCCGAGACGATCTTGAATTCACCGCCCAGGATCCCGCCCTGTTCGTTGACCTGCTTCACGACGAGTTCGGCGCCCGCAAAGATCGGCGGCGTGAGCGATTCAATCGGACCGGTGAAGCCACCGATGAAACCGATGGTGGCGCCGGTGTCCTGGGCGATTGCCGGTGCGGCAACGCTAAGGGCAGTGGCGGCGACCGCCAGGGTCAGGGTTTTCTTGAACATGGACGTCCCTCTGTTGGCGTTGCACGCAGGATGGCCTTGCTGGCCTCATTCTTGCGACGTGCAACGGATGCTGGGGGCGCCACACGCGCCCCGCTGGCACGGACTGTTGCACAATTTCAAAACAGTTGTCACCGGGGGTCTTGCGCCAAATTGCCAAGGCCTGTCGGTTGCTTAAGGCATGATGTTTGCGCATAGACTGGAGGGGAGGGAATGAGGACGCCAATGGCCTTTCGCACCACCATCATTCTTGCCCTGCTGCTGACCTCACCAGTCGTTCCGGCGCAGGCGCAGTTCACCATGCTCGATAGTGCGCAGGATGCCGAAGTCGCGCCTGTCGACGGTGCTGCCACTGGCGCATCGCCGACTCCCGCGATCGCAACGCCTTGCGGCACGCAGCCGATGACGATCGCGCGAATGACCTGGCCATCGGCCGCACTTTTGTCGGAAATTCACGCGCGCGTCCTCAAGCAAGCGTATGGCTGCGATGCGCGGGTCATTCCCGGCGATCTTGCGGCAACGACTTCATCCATGGGCTCGACCGGGCAGCCGGCGATGGCGCCGGAAATGTGGGTGACGCGCATTGCCGATGTCTGGAATGGCGCGGTCGATGCACAGATGCTGCGGAGTGCGGCGCCCACATACGATACGACGACCTTCGAAGGCTGGTTCGTCCCCTCCTATATGAATGCCAGCGATGGCAGCGCCTTGACGGCAGCGGGACTGACGACGCTCCTCGCCGGGGCAGGCACGACCCCGGTGCGCTTTATTTCCTGCCCGGCGGATTGGGCCTGTTCAGTCATCAATCGCAACCTGATCAAGGCGCAGGGTTTGGCGGATCGTCTCGAGATCGTCGAGCCGGCCAATCGGTTCGAAATGGATGCGCTGATTGCAGAGGCGGTGAGCCGGCGCGAGAATTTCGTCTTTTATTATTGGCAGCCCAATGCGGTTTTGGCGCAGCTCGATTTCAAGGCGCTCGATATGGGCGCATTTGATGAGGCGGCGATGAAATGCCTTGCGGCGGCGACGTGTGCGGATCCAAAACCGTCGGCCTTTCCAAGCGAATTGGTGGTGAGCGCCGTGGCCGAATGGGTCTTTACCGAGGCCCCCAATGTCGCGGGATATTTTCAGCGCGCCACCTTGCCAATCGCGGAAATGAATCGGCTCCTGGCGCAAGCCAATGAGCCGGGCGCGACCATCGAAGGTGTGGCCGAGCGGTTTGTCGCCGAGCATAGCGATATCTGGCAGGCCTGGACGGGCGGCACGCCCTGACCGGGGTTTTACCAGCTGTTCACCACGACCCGATGTGCCGTGCAACTTGTCTTGGTTTTGTCACCTGAGAAAACTAGGGTCGCGGCTAATTGTGGCGTCACCTATACCCCTGAACTCAATATGAATTTTCCGCCGAGAGAGCGAACCCGGCTGCCTGGAGCGCGTCTCGCGCGGCGGGTGCAGCCTGTTGGAGAAAAAGCGCCGCGCCGCGCCAATCATCTCGCCCCGATCCTCGCCAGCTACCGCAAGGTTGCACTGGGACTGGCGCTGGTTCTTCTGGCGATCAGCGCGATTGCGTTAATGGCCCTCGATCGGCCGGCCTATGTGGTTGCGCCTAATCCGACACTTTTATTGGCTGGGGTCGCGTCGCTCCTGTCCGGAGTGGGTCTTCTCATTGCGGGCCATCGCAGCATTCGCCGCCAGCTTGCCAAGGCCGCGCAGGACACCCAGGAAATCGTCGCATCCGTCCATCGTGACGCGCTGACGGGAGTCTTCACGCGCTCCTATTTCATGCAGGCGCTGCGCGACGAAATCTTTCATGGCTCGTCGCGGTCCCTTGGCTATCTGCAGCTCGACATGGATAATCTCAAGGTGCTGAACGACGGCGCAGGACATGGCGCGGGCGATGCGGCGCTGGTGCATTTGGCCAAGGCGATTGCCGAGGTGATGCCAGGCGCGGTGATCGGCCGGCTTGGCGGCGACGAATTCGGCATTGCCGTGCTCGATTGCGATAATCGCGGCGCGCTCAAGCGGCTCGGCGAGGAATTGCTCCGCCGCCTCGATCAACCGATTACGATTGCCGGGCGGCCGACGCGGCTTTCAGCGACGATCGGTTTCTCGCTGGCGCCGACGGATGCCAGCGATGTCGACGATCTCATCGCCAAGGCCGACCTTGCGCTTTACAAGGGCAAGCGCGCCGGGCGGCGGCAGGTGATTGCCTTTGATCCCGATATGCTGGGAGATGAGCGGCATCGCCGGTTCATCGAGCGGGAACTGCGCGCAGCGCTGCTGATGGACGAGTTGGAACTCCATTACCAGCCGGTCGTTGGCGCCGACATGAAAGTGCGTTCGCACGAAGCGCTGTTGCGCTGGCGGCACAAGGTGCGCGGCATGATCCCGCCTGCGCAGTTCATCGGTATTGCCGAAGAAAGTGACCTGATCGACAAGCTCGGTGAATGGGTTTTGCGGCGCGCGCTCAACGATATCCCGACACTTGGCACGCCTGTGGCGATCAACGTCTCGGCAGCGCAACTGCGTCGCGGTGATTTCGCCGCAAAATTCGCGACCATGGTCATGGATAGCGCGGTCGAGCCGGGCCGGTTGATTATCGAAATCACTGAAACCGTGCCGCTTGGGGCAGGGCTGGTCGAGCAGGGCAATCTCGAAACGCTGCGCAGCCTTGGCTTCAAGGTGGCGATCGACGATTTCGGCGCCGGTCACGCCAGCTTGCAATATCTGCGCGGCTTTGCCTTCGACGTCATCAAGATCGACCGGACCTATGTCGCCAATATCGGGGAAAGCCGGATCGATGCGATGATCGTCGAAGCCATCTGCGATATTGCGCGCTCGCTCGAGGTGGAAGTGATTGCCGAAGGCGTCGAGACGGAGGTTCAGCTCGACCTGTTGCGCCGGGCTGGCTGCACCGCGTTCCAGGGCTATCTGCTGGGACGGCCAGGGCCATTGAAGCCGGCCAAACTTGCCGATGCGGCATAGGACCGGGCCTGAGCCCGGTCCCGAGTTTATTTAGGACGCGGCTGCGCGGGCAGCGTCGAGCCAGCCATCGACAGCGGCACGATTCTCCTCGATCCAAGCGGCGGCCTGGGCTTCGATATCGGTGTCGCCGTCATTCATCGCCGAATTCTGCGCAAAGATATCTTCGAGCGGAATAGCGACTTCGTTGAGCAGAGCGCCCACGGCCGGGTTGTCGGCGAGGAACTCGGAATTGACGACCGGCACGATGTCATTGGCCGGGAAGCCGAGCTTGCACGGATCATTGATGCAGCCCTCAACGCCTTCGAGCGTCGCGGCATCGGCAAGACTCATATCGGGCAGGTCAACTTCTGGCACTTCGATCCAGACGACATCCTTGCCGGGCACTAGCTGGTTTGCGGTCCAGTTCGGCGTCCAGGTGTAATAGAGGATGTGCTCGCCACCCTTATAGGCCGCAAGTGCGTCGGCCATGGAGGCGGAATAGCCCGCCTTGATCGTGTTGATATGGTCGCGCAGCTCATAGGCATCCATGTGATGCTCGATATTGATCTCGCAGCCCCAGCCCGGTGGGCAGGCGACCATATCTGCCTTGCCATCGCCATTGCGATCGAACGCGGCCTTGACCTCGTCGCGCTTGAAGTCTTCGAGCGAAGTGATGCCGAACTCGTCGGCTGCAGCCTTGTCGATCAGATAGCCTTCGAGCGCGCCGCCCTTGGCAACCGCACCGACGATTTCAGCGCCGCTCGAAAAGATCGGCTCATAGGTGGAGTGGAGCGGGAACCAGCCATCGACCCACATGGTCACATCGCCCATGGCGACCGACTGATAGAACGGCGGGTTGTCGAGCGTGATGGCCGGAGCAACGTCATAGCCAAGCTCCTGGAGAAGCTGGCGGTAGATTTCGGTGTGGAACCAACCAGTGTCCCAGGTGGGCTGGGCCATGGTGATCGCGGTGCCGGCGCCTGGGCTGTCCTGTGCGATTGCCGGCAGGGCTGAGGTGGCGAGAAGGGCGGCGGCGAGGAGAGGAAGGCTCTTATCGAGACGGAACATTGCTGTTTTTGTCTCCTTGTTTTTGCTTTTCGGTGTTCCGCTTGTGCGGAGGCGAATGGGGGCAGAGCGCCCCCAGCGTGGCGGCGATTAAGCCGCCTTTCCCGCTTGGGCCGGCGCCGGGGCGCCTGGCTTAAACAGGGAAATGATGGTCTGGCGGAGCGAGGTGGTTTCGAGCCTCTTCTGCTCGCCAAGGCCTTGGGTGATGCGATCGAGCACGATGGCAAGGATGACGATGCCAACGCCGCCGGCGGTCGCGCCGCCGACATCGAGGCGGCCGAGGCCGGTATTGACGGTGAGGCCGAGGCCACCGGCGCCGATCAGGGCGGTGATGACCACCATCGAGAGCGCCAGCATCAGGGTCTGGTTGAGGCCGGCCAAAATCGTTCGCATGGCGAGCGGCAATTGCAGCTCGAACAGCATCTGCATCGGCGTCGAGCCGAAGGCGGTCGAGGCTTCTATGAGGTCGGTCCGCACATTGCGGATGCCGAGATTGGTGAGCCGGATGATCGGGGGCAGGGCAAAGATGATGGTCGCGATGATCCCGGGGGCCATGCCGACGCCGAAGAGCATGACGATGGGTACGAGGTAAACGAAACTGGGGATCGTCTGCATGATGTCGAGCACCGGGCGCGCGATCTTCCAGGTGAGATCGCTGCGGGCGGCAAGAATGCCGACGGGCACGCCGATGATGGTGCAGAACAGCACCGAGGTGAGGATCATCGAAAGGGTCGTCATGGTCTCGGGCCAGAGGCCGATCATGTCGATGAAGGCAAAGCCGATAAGAGTGAAGATGGCCATGCCGCGCCCGGCATATTTGAAGGCGAGGAGCGCAAAGACCAGGGTCGTGACCACCATGGGCACGAAGGCGAGAAAGTCATCGAGGCCGTTGAGCACCACGCTAATAGGCACCTGCATGGCGCGGAAGAAGGGCCGGAAATTGGGAACAAGCCAATCGCGGACGAGGAAATTGACCCAATCGTCAAAGGGAATGATGAGGAAATCGGACGGGCTCAAGGCACGTCTCCTTGTCTTGGCGGCAAGCCCAGAAGGGCTCGCGCAAAATGGGAATTTTTAGCGGGGGGGCGCGGTTTCAGGCAGTGGGCGCGAGTTCGCGCTGCTCGCCCTCGGCCTGCGGCTCGGGATCGGGGGTGACTGGATCGGCCGAAAGCTGAGCAAAAACCGCTTCGGGCTCGATGACGCCGATCAGGCGATTGTCCGCATCGGTCATGGCGATGGGGAGGCCTGAAGATGCTGGGGCGTAGAGATCGGCGAGCTGAGTATCGCGATCGGCCGTCGGGAAATCGGTGATGAGCACATCGGCCAGCGGCACATCGGCCGTGCCGCTTTCGCGATCGGCGGCGGCGGCTTGCTGATAGGTCACGACGCCGGCGATATCCTCGCCATCGAGCACATAGACCGCGCTGCGGTTCTGCTCTTCCATGGCTTTGACGGCATCGCCCGCCGTATCGCCCGTCAACTGCATGGGTAGGGCATCAGTGGCGACGGTTGCGGCGGTGAAGACGCGGCCCCGATCAATATCGGCCACGAAGGCGGCCACATAATCATTGGCCGGCTGCGAAACGATATCCTGGGCGCTGCCCACCTGAACGATCTCGCCATCCTTCATGATGGCGATGCGATCACCGAGCATCAGTGCTTCATTGAGATCGTGGGTGATGAAGACGATGGTCTTTTTCAGCGTGCGCTGGAGCACCAGCAGCTCTTCCTGCATTTCCTTGCGGATCAGCGGATCGAGCGCGCCGAACGGCTCATCCATAAGGAGAACCTGCGGATCGGTCGCGAGCGCCCGGGCAAGCCCGACGCGCTGCTGCATGCCGCCCGAAAGATCGGCGGGTAGAGAATCGGCCCAGGAGGAGAGGCCCACCTGTTCGAGGGCGATCAGCGCCTGTTCGCGGCGCTCGTCGCTCGATACGCCTTTGACCTTGAGGCCATAGGCCGCGTTCTCGGCAATGGTGCGATGGGGGAAAAGAGCGAAATGCTGGAAGACCATGGCGATCTTCTGACGGCGGATTTCGCGCAGTTTAGCGGGAGAACAGGAGGCGACATCATCGCCATCGATCAGTATTTCGCCGCTGGTGGGGCGGATGAGGCCGTTGAGCATGCGGACGAGGGTGGATTTACCCGATCCCGAGAGGCCCATGACCACAAAGATCTGGCCTTCTTTCACATCAAATGCGGCATTCTGGACGCCGATGGTCTGGCCGGTCGCTTCGAAAATGTCATTCTTGCTTTGGCCGGACTTGAGCATCTCAAGGGCGCGGCCGGGCTTTTCGCCAAATATCTTGAAGACGTTCTTTACGCTGATCTTGCTGGTCATAAAACCTCGTCGGTTTATGCCGGGCAATCCAATTTGTCGGCGTGCCAGTCATTCAATAGAGCTGGCGAAAGACAAAATAATATCGGCGCTGATACATGAAATGTGTCAACGCTCAACCCAGGCATGTTGCTGTTCTGAAGCCAACTTAACCGCGGATAATCTGCATTTCAACCTTGCGGTGGCGAAATTTGGCATTTTTCAAGGCAAGAAAATTTTAGCATCATCCATGGAACCAATTTCCAATACGACTGAAAGCGCCGGATTTACTGGTGACTCAGCAGCAAGATTTGTCGCGATCGTCGTGCATACGTCGTGGTTGCATGGCTCCCAAGCCGGTGGATATAAGGGGAGGCACAGGCGAACGGGGAGTAGCGACTTGGACTTGAAGCGGATCAACGATCACGTCAGCGTTTCGGGGCAGATCAACCCGGAAGATGTCGCCACGCTCAAATCCCTCGGCTTTGTCGCCATCGTCAACAACCGTCCTGACGGTGAATCGCCCGACCAGCCGGCGGGTGCCGAGATCGAGGCTGCCGCCAAGGCTGCCGGTCTCAACTACTATGCCATTCCGCTGGGACGAGAAGGGGTCAATCCCGAACTCGTCGAGAAGACCAAGGCCGCGCTCGAGGGGAACGACGGCCCGGTATTCTGTTTCTGCCGCTCCGGCACGCGCTCGACGACCCTTTGGGCGCTGAGCCAGGCTGGTGAAACGGACGCATCCGAGATCATCTCGCAGGCGGCCGAGGCCGGCTACGACATGAGCCATCTCGCCGGCATTCTGTCGAGAAGCTGACACGAACGACTATGGCGGCATGGATGGCCCGCCATCCGAGCCGCAGAACAAGCTGAGCCGGACCCTCTAGCCTAGGGTCCCAACCCTCTCCTGCTCGGAATTTAAATCGATGCCAATCAAGAAAATCCTCGTCGCCAATCGCAGCGAAATCGCCATCCGCGTGTTTCGCGCTGCCAATGAACTCGGGCTTAAGACCGTCGCGGTCTACGCAGAGGAAGACAAACTGGCGCTGCACCGGTTTAAGGCCGACGAGGCCTATCTGATCGGAAAGGGCAAGGGCCCGGTCGAAGCCTATCTGCAAATCGAAGAATATATCCGTATCGCGCGGATTTCCGGCGCCGATGCGATCCACCCCGGCTATGGGCTTCTGTCTGAATCACCTGAGTTCGTCGATGCCTGCGACGATGCCGGGATCATTTTCATCGGCCCGCGCGCCCAGACCATGCGTGATCTCGGCAATAAGGTTGCCGCGCGCAATATGGCGATCGCGTCCAAGGTGCCGGTGGTGCCCGCGACCGAAGCGCTGCCGGACGATCCGGAGACCATCAAGAAGCTCGCGGCCGAAATCGGCTATCCGCTGATGCTGAAAGCCTCATGGGGCGGCGGCGGGCGCGGCATGCGCCGGATCATGGATGAAAAGACGCTGCTTTCCGAAGTTTCGGAAGGCAAGCGCGAAGCCAAGGCTGCCTTCGGCAAGGACGAGATGTATCTCGAAAAGCTGATCGAGCGCGCCCGCCACGTCGAAGTGCAGCTGATCGGCGACGATCACGGCAATCTCGTGCATCTTTTCGAGCGCGACTGCTCCGTGCAGCGCCGCAACCAGAAGGTCGTCGAGCGCGCGCCGGCGCCTTACCTCTCTGATGCCGTCCGCACCGAACTGACCGATGCCGCCGTGCGCCTTGGCAATGCTGCGAACTATCGTGGTGCCGGTACGGTCGAATTCCTGATGGATGCTGATACCGACAAGTTCTACTTCATCGAAGTGAACCCGCGCATTCAGGTCGAGCACACGGTCACCGAAGAGGTGACGGGTATCGACATCGTCAAGGCGCAGATCCACCTGCTCGATGGCGCCGTGATCGGCACGCCTGAGTCCGGCGTGCCGCTACAAGAGAACATCAAGCTCAACGGCAATGCCATTCAGTGCCGCGTGACGACCGAAGATCCGGAACAGAATTTCATTCCGGACTACGGCCGCATCACCGCCTATCGCGGCGCAACGGGTTTTGGCGTGCGTCTCGACGGCGGCACGGCTTATGCTGGCGCGGTCATCACCCGATACTATGATCCGCTTCTCGAAAAGGTCACCTGCTGGGCGCCATCGGCTGAAGAGGCCATTGCCCGCATGCATCGCGCCTTGCGCGAATTCCGTATTCGCGGTGTCTCGACGAACTTGGCATTCCTCGAAAACATCATCACGCATCCCGATTTCGTCGAAAACCGCTATACGACGCGCTTCATCGATACGACGCCGGAACTCTTCAACTTCAAGCCGCGCCGCGACCGCGCGACCAAGCTCCTGAGCTATATCGCCGACGTGACCGTGAACGGGCATCCCGAAGTGCGCGATCGTCCGCGGCCTCCGGCCGATGCCGCCGCGCCCTTCGTGCCGGATTTCCCGCCGCTTGCGACGATCGATGGCAGCCGGCAGGTGCTCGATCGCGATGGTCCGGCCGGTCTTGCCAAATGGATGAAGAGCCAAGAGCGCGTGCTTTTCACCGACACCACCATGCGCGACGCGCACCAGTCGCTGCTCGCGACACGCATGCGCTCTTTCGATATCACGCGGATTGCCCAGGCCTATTCGCGCGGGTTGCCAAACTTGCTCTCGCTCGAATGCTGGGGCGGGGCGACGTTTGACGTCTCGATGCGCTTCCTCAATGAGGACCCATGGGAGCGCCTAGCCAAGGTGCGCGAAGGCGCGCCGAATATTCTCACCCAGATGCTGCTGCGCGGCTCCAATGGCGTCGGCTACACCAATTATCCCGACAATGTCGTCAAATTCTTCGTCAAGCAGGCAGCCAAGGGTGGCGTCGACATTTTCCGCATTTTCGACTGTCTCAACTGGGTCGAAAACATGCGCGTCTCGATCGATGCGGTGGCGGCCGAGGGCAAGGTGGCCGAAGGCGCCATCTGTTATACCGGCGACCTCTTCGATCCTGATCGCTCCAAATACGATCTGAAATACTATGTCGGTCTCGCCAAGGAACTGGAGGCCGCAGGCGTCCATGTGCTTGGGATCAAGGACATGGCGGGGCTCTTGAAGCCTGCTGCGGCCAAGAAGCTGATCGAAACGCTGCGCAACGAGACTGACCTGCCGATCCATCTCCACACCCATGACACCTCGGGCGCTTCGGCGGCAACAGTGCTGGCGGCAGTCGCGGCAGGTGTCGATGCGGTCGATGCGGCCATGGACGCCCTCTCGTCGACGACCTCGCAGCCGACGCTCGGCTCGCTTGTGGCGGCGCTTGAGGGCGACGCACGCGATCCGCACCTGGACGCCAAGGCGATCCGCCAGATTTCCTTCTATTGGGAAGCCGTGCGCACGCAGTACCGCGCGTTCGAGAGCGATCTCAAGGGTGGCGCTTCGGAAGTCTATCTCCACGAAATGCCGGGCGGCCAGTTCACCAATCTCAAGGAACAGGCGCGTTCGCTCGGGCTTGAAACGCGCTGGCACGAGGTTGCCCAGACCTATGCAGACGTCAACAAGATGTTCGGCGATATCGTCAAGGTGACGCCATCGTCCAAGGTCGTGGGCGACATGGCGCTCGCCATGGTCTCGGCGGGTATCGCTCGCGCCGATGTCGAAAACCCGGACAAGGACATTGCCTTCCCCGATTCGGTGGTGGGCTTCTTTGCCGGCGATCTCGGCCAGCCGCCCGGTGGTTTCCCGGAAAAGCTGCAGAAGAAAGTCCTCAAGGGACGCACGCCGCTGACCGAGCGGCCGGGTTCCTATTTGAAGGATGTCGATCTCGAAGCCGAGCGGAAGAAAATCTCGGAAGAGGTCGGCGTGCCGGTCGATGATTTCCGCCTCGCCTCGTACCTCATGTATCCAAAGGTCTATTCAGACTTTGAAAAGACTCAGGATCGTTACGGCCCGACCGAAGTGCTGCCGACCCCAGTCTATTTCTACGGGCTCGAGGAAGGCGACGAATTGCTCGTCGACATCGAGAAGGGCAAGACCCTCGTCGTCAACTATCTCGGCCGCGCCCCGACCAATGAAAAGGGCGAAGTCCGCGTGTTCTTCGACCTCAATGGCCAGCCGCGTACCATTGCCGTGCCCGATCGCTTGAAGGCGGGCGAGGTCAAGGTCCGCGCCAAGGCAGCCGTCGGCGATCCCAAGCAGGTTGGTGCGCCCATGCCGGGCGTCATCTCGACCCTCGCCGTCAAGGAAGGCCAGAGCGTGCAGGCGGGCGATGTGCTCTGCTCGATCGAAGCCATGAAAATGGAAACGGCGATCCATGCCGAGGTCGATGGCGTGGTGGCGGAACTGCTGATCCGCCCAGGCGATCAGATCGATGCGAAGGATCTGTTGGTTCGGTTGGAATAGGGGCGGGCCCCCACCTAACCTCCATCTAATAGGGGGAGGGATCTAGCGGTGGCTCCCGAGCATCGCGCCAAGCTCAATAGGTCCCTCGCCTTTTAAGGGGAGGCTAGGTGGGGATGACACTTCCCTCGCCGCCTGTGCATGCCATTCGACCATAGGTCTCATGGCCTTTTCGGCTTGAAAGGCTCCACTGGAGCCTTTCACCCGCGTAGCGGGACGCCGAAAAGTTGCAAAAATTGCGCAATTTGCACCTTGAATGGTAGGCGCAATGCGCATTTTATAGGCGGGCTTTGATTTGCCCGATCGCTGGCCGACGGTTTTTCCCGCCTCCCCTTCGGGCCTCATTTTTATGTCTGGATACTGTCTTGGCTACCCTCAAGGCCGGCCGCGCCCGTTCACGCGGCGATGCACGGGTTCACGTTGCTGCCGTCCATGACGGTGTAGGCCGGAGCCCCCTGATACGGATCACGCTGTTCTCGCTGCGGCATTATTGGCAAGCGAGTCTGGCTATCGGCGCGACCATTATCGCGGCTGTCTTGCAGCTTATGATTCCGCGGCTGCTCGGCCACGCCGTCGATCAGGCGCAAAATGTGATCAGCGTTGCAGCCGATGGCGCGCAACAGGCGCTGCTCTGGAGCGCGGCGACATTGCTGCTGGTCTCGGTGGCGCGCGGGTTCTTCACCCTGGTGCAGAACTATTATTCGGAATCGGTCGGCCACCATGTCGGCTACGAATTGCGGCTCGCCTTTTACGATAAGGTGCAGCGCCTCTCCTATTCCTATCACGACCGCGTCCATTCGGGCGATCTGATCACGCTCGGTCTCCTCGATCTCGATGGCGTCCGCATGTTCTTTTCGACCGGTTTCGTGCGCACGATACTCTTAACCGTCTTGATCGGCGTTGGGGCCTATATGCTGCTGACGACCGATGTGGTCCTCGGCCTTCTGGCGCTGAGCTTCGTGCCGTTCGTCGCCTGGCGGTCCTCTGTCGCGCAATTGCTGCTGCGCGGCACCTGGATCGTCTTGCAGGAAAAGCTCTCGGTGCTGACCCGCGTGATGGAAGAAAACCTTGGCGGTATTCGTGTCGTCAGGGCATTTTCGAGCCAGACGCATGAACTGGGCAAATTCGACACCGCTTCTGCGGCGGCGCTCGACCTTGCGCATGAGCGCGTGATGATCCGCGTCAAGAATACGTCGATGATGACCCTGTCGTTCTTCGTTGCCATGGGCCTCGTGCTCTGGGTCGGGGGGCATAAGGTCATCGCCGGTGAAATGACGGTCGGGACGCTCGCGAGCTTTCTGACCTTCATGACCATCCTCCAGATGCCGGTGCGCCAGCTTGGGCTGATGGTCAATTCTTTCGCTCGCGCCGATACCTGCGGGCAGCGGTTCTATTCCTTCATCGATCAGGCCGAAGAGATCATCGACAAGCCCGGGGCTCTGCCGCTGGAGATCACCAAGGGCACGCTGCGTTTCGAGGATGTGCATTTCACCTATCCCGGCGCCGCGCATCCCACACTGACCGGGGTCACCTTCGAGGGACGTGCCGGCCAGACCATCGGCATTGTCGGCGCGCCGGGGAGCGGGAAATCGACTGTGGCTCACCTTATCCCCCGCTTTTACGATGTCACCTCGGGCCGTATCACGCTCGATGGTCAGGACATCAGCCAAGTGACGCTCGAAAGCCTTCGGCGCCAGGTTGCCGTCGTGCAGCAGGATTCGTTTCTCTTTACGACGACCATCGAAAACAACATCGCCTATGGCGATCCGTGGGCCAAGGAAACCAAGATCGAGCGCGCCGCAGAAAGCGCGCAGCTCCACAATTACATCATGGGCCTGCCCTCCGACTATGACACGGTGGTGGGCGAGCGCGGCGTATCGCTGTCGGGTGGCCAGCGGCAACGCCTCGCCATTGCCCGAAGCCTGGTTTTGCGGCCTGCGGTGATGGTGTTCGACGATTCGACCGCCGCCATCGATGCCGGCACGGAGCATCGCATCCGCTCGGCCATCAAGGCCTATGCGAGCGATCGCGTGACGATCATCATCGCCCATCGCCTTTCGTCGCTCATGCATGCGGATCTGATCCTCTTTCTGGACGACGGGAAAATCGTCGAGCGCGGTAGCCATGCCGAGCTTCTGGCCGAGGGCGGGCGGTATCGCGCGCTCTATGATCTGCAGACGCGCCCAACGGATATCGATATCGGGGAGGCCGCCCAATGAGCGTCATTGAAGAAGACGAACGCGACAGCGCCACTTTCCCCGGCCAGCGGCCGCCGCGCGCCAGCGTTGGCAGCCATAAGATCGAGGAAGAGGTTTTTGGGAAGGCTTACGACCCCAAGACCGTCCGCCGGATCTGGGCCTTCGTAAAACCCTTTCGCGGCAAGATCTATCTGTCGGTCGCTGCGGTGCTGGTTTTCACCGCGACCCAATTGGCAATCCCGCTCATCATCGGCTGGGCCATCGACGGGGCCATGGTTGCGGGCGGCAATGCCAATAATCTCATGGTCGCCGTCGGCGCTTTTGCCGTGGCGGTCCTGCTCAATTTTGGCGCGTCCTATGTGCAGGAAACGCAGGTGGGGCAGGTTGCGGAGAACGTGCTCTTTGAAATGCGACGGGCGATGTTTGCCCAGCTCCAGCGCGTGTCGCTCAGTTTCATGGACAAGACCGAGGTTGGCCGGCTGATGAGCCGGTTGCAGGGCGACGTCAATTCCATGCAGGAATTTTTGGAGACCTCGGTCATTTCCGTGGGCGACATTGTCCTCTTGATCGGCATCGTCGTCGTGCTGTTGACGCTCGATCCATGGCTCGGGCTGCTGACGCTCGTCACCATGCCAATCCTCTTCATCGTCCGCATCTTCTGGTTGCCGCCGGCCAAGCGCGCCTTCTGGGCGGCGCATGAGACGAATTCCCTGACCAATGGCGCCATGGCCGAGGGGATCAATGGCGTGCGCACGGTGCAGAACCTCGAGCGCCAGCAGGTCAATTTCGATCTCTATGACGACAAGGCCTACCACAATCTCGAAACCCAGCTTACGGGCTCGAAATTCGCCCAGGTCATGGTACCGATCGTCGATAGCCTCACCGGTATCTCGATGGCGACCGTGGTTCTGGTCGGTGGCTCGCTCGTGCTCAATGGCTCGCTGCAGGTCGGCGTTATCGTCGCGTTCCTGTTTTATATCCAGCGCTTCTTCGATCCGATCCGGTCGCTGACCATGCAGTATTCGATCATGCAGCGCGCCATGACCTCAGGCCGTCGCATCACCGAAGTCTTGGACCTGCCGGTGACCATCACGGACAAGCCGAACGCGGTGGAGCTCAAGAGCGACATGGATGGCTCGGTCGCTTTCCACGATGTGGTCTTTGGCTATGATCCCGAGCGGCCAGTGCTCAAACACGTGTCTTTCCGGGTCAATCCGGGCGAGACGGTTGCCCTTGTCGGGCCAACGGGCTCGGGCAAGACCAGCGCAATGGCGCTCGTTCATCGCTTTTATGAAGTGCAGGGCGGCGCGGTGCTGGTCGGCGGCCACGATGTGCGCAATGTCACCCAGGAGAGCCTTGGCGAACAGGTCGCCATGGTGCTGCAAGAGCCGTTCCTGTTCACTGGCACCGTCTTCGACAATATCCGCTACAACAAAACGTCCGCAACGCGCGAGCATGTCATCGCGGCGGCCAAGGCCGTGGGTGCGCATGAATTTATCGAGCGCTTGCCGGATGGCTATGACAGCAAGCTCGAACAGCGCGGCTCGAACCTGTCTCTGGGACAGCGGCAGCTTCTCAGCTTTGCCCGCGCGCTAGTGGCGGACGCGAAAATTCTCGTCCTCGACGAGGCAACGGCCAATATCGACAGCTATACCGAGCGGCAGATCCAGAAGGCGCTGGAAACGCTCCTCGAAGGACGCACGGGGCTCGTGATCGCGCATCGTCTGGCGACCATTCGCGGGGCCGATCGGATCATCGTGCTGCAAAACGGGGAAAAGATCGAAGAGGGCAATCACGACGCGCTCATGGAGCTCGGCGGGCTTTATTCGCGGCTCTACAACATGAACTATGCCAGCTTCGACGATATTCCCGATGAACTCGTCGCCGAGGCCAATGCCAAGGCGGCAAGCACATAAGGAAAAGGCGCCCAGCAGGCGCCTTTTTTATTATCAGCGATCAGACGCGGCGGGCGCGACCATCAACGGTCTTGCCATACTTGCCGGCATAAACGCGGGCCGGAACAGGCAGGCGGGAGACGATCCAGCTCACCATCAGCGGCACGAGGACGATATCATCGACCCAGCCCACGAACGGGATGACGTCGGGAATGATATCGAGCGGATTGATCAGATAGAAGGCAACGAACAGGGTCGCCGCCTTCAAATAGAGCGGGGTCTCAGCAGCCCAAAAAGCCTTCCAGAGCTGCACAACTTCCTTGCGGAACAGAACGAGGCGGGGGAGGAGCATCTTTATCATGATCAATAAATGGTCTCGCCCGGTTTCGGTTCAAGGGGTGGTCGATCACATCATTGCAACGGGTCGATTTCTGGCCAGCCATCGGCCCATTTGATCGGGGCGAGGTAGAGGTTGGGCGTGCCGCCATCGTCCTTGTTGTAGAAATGAAAGACCAGCCATGGCTCGCCATTGCGCATGAAAACTTCCTGCCCGCCGGGGCCAACGAAACGGCCGGTGGTGCTGACGAGTTCGGTGCCGCCGCCTTCAAGGAGCGGCTTGCCCGCCTTGTCGAGATAGGGGCCGGTGACGGCGTCGGCGCGACCAACCATGATGCGATAGCTCGAGCCAATGCCCCCGCAGCAGGCGTCGAACGAGACGAAGAGATAGAACTTGCCCTCGTGTTCCAGAATGGCCGGCGCGTCGATGGCATCGCCCTGGCGCGAGGCGATGAACTGCGCCTCGCTGTCTGGCAGTGGCATGCCGGTTTGAGGATCGATCTCGATGAGCTTGATGCCATTCCAGAACGAGCCAAACGCGAGCCAGGCCTTGGTGCCGCTATCGATGCGGAAGGGGTCGATGGCGTTGAAATCGTCACCCGCGCGGGAGCGAAGCACCAGGCCTTGATCCGTCCAGCCTTCGGTCGGCGTTTTCGCCTTGAGAGCGGCATTGGTCATCAAGCCGATGGCGCTGTCGTTCTTGCCGAAGGAGGAGACCGAATAATAGAGGTAATGCGTGCCATTGTGCTCGGTGACCGCTGGCGCCCAGATGTTTTTTGGCGTGAAGCCCAGTTCGGTCTCGACCCAGGCGGGCATGCCACCGGGGAGGGCGCCGGTCTCCTGCCAATCTACCCCATCGGGCGATGTCTTGGTGCGGATCTGTCCGCCATCGCTCGCGCCTTCGACGCCTGTCGCAAAGGACGCAAAGCCATCACTAGGGACCGCGATGGATGGGTCATGGATGGCTATATTGCCGGTCAATCCTTGGGCCAGCGCAGGCGCAGCCAGGAGCCCGGCGACAAGCAAGGCAAGAAGGCGCATGATTCCTCCAATCACTGAACCGTAACATTGCTCTTCTAGGTTCATGAGCTTATCTGTGACGCAAACACGAGGTGGTTTGATGGCGGGTCCGGCACCACGCAGAAAATCGGTAGGCGTCAATGTCGGCGGGGTCATGGTCGGCGGGGGCGCGCCTGTCGTCGTCCAGTCGATGACCAATACCGACACAGCCGATATCGATGCGACCGTGAAGCAGGTGATGCAACTGGCGCGCGCCGGTTCAGAAATCGTCCGCATTACCGTCGATCGTGACGAGAGCGCGGCGGCTGTGCCTATTATCCGCGATCGTCTGGCCTTCATGGGCTACGATGTGCCGCTTGTTGGCGATTTTCACTATATCGGCCACAAGCTTCTTACCGACCACCCCGCCTGCGCCGAGGCGCTGGCGAAATATCGCATCAATCCAGGCAATGTCGGCTTCAAGGCCAAGCGCGACACGCAATTTGCGACGCTGATCGAGATCGCCAACAAATACAACAAGCCGGTGCGGATCGGGGTCAATTGGGGCTCGCTCGACGAAGAACTGCTCACCAAGCTGATGGACGAGAACGCCATGTCGGAAACGCCGATTTCGGCTGCAGCCGTACAGCGCGAGGCGATCATTCAATCCGCGCTCCTCTCGGCGACGCGCGCCGAAGAGCTGGGCATGCGGCGCGATCAAATCCTGCTCTCGACCAAGGTGTCGGATGTGCAGCACCTGATCGCGGTCTATCAGGACCTTGCGGCCCGCTGCGACTATGCGCTGCATCTGGGGCTGACTGAGGCCGGCATGGGCTCAAAGGGCATTGTCGCCTCGTCGGCTGCGCTCGGCATCCTGCTGCAGCAGGGGATTGGCGACACGATCCGCATTTCCCTGACGCCCGAGCCCGGTGGGGATCGCACGACCGAAGTGAAGGTCGCGCAAGAATTGCTGCAGACCATGGGTTTTCGCCAGTTCCTCCCTGTTGTGGCCGCGTGCCCCGGATGCGGGCGCACCACGTCGAGCACGTTCCAGACGCTGGCCAAGGAAATCCAGGATCACCTGCATGTCTCGATGCCCGAATGGCGCGAGCGCTATCCTGGGGTCGAGAGGCTGTCGGTCGCCGTCATGGGCTGCATCGTCAACGGGCCCGGGGAAAGCAAGCACGCCAATATCGGCATTTCGCTGCCCGGCACCGGGGAAACTCCGGCTGCGCCTGTGTTCGTCGATGGCGAAAAGGTCGCGACGCTGCGCGGGGCCGACGTCGCTGACCAGTTTAAGGTGATGGTGGCCGATTATATCGAGCGCAAATTCGGCACCGGCAGGCAGAACGCGGCCGAATGAACGAACGCAATACCCGCCGGCTCTTCTGGCTCGCTATATTGATCCTCGTGCTCGGAACGTTAAAACTGACCGGGCACTTGGGCTGACTAGGCCGCTTCCTTCCACTCGGGGAGCGGGAAGACACGGTCATAGGCCCAATTGAAGACGAAGGCGTAGGCCATGTAGAAAAGGGCCAGTGCGATATCCATGATCAGCGCCTGCCAGATTGATATCTGCAAATACCAGGCGACGAGCGGCAGCATGATGGCAAGCAGGCCAAGCTCGAACAGCACCGCATGAAGGATGCGAATGCGTGTCGTCTTGGCGGTGCCGCCAGTCCAGCGCTGCATCACGTGGTCAAAGCCAAGATTGTAGATGTAATTCCATGCCATCGCGACGGTGGCGCTGGCAATGACGATCACAGCCGAGTCGCCGCCCGGTAGATGGAAGGCAAAGGCCGCAAGCGGCGTGGCGATGATGATGCCGATCGCTTCAAAGCTGATGGCGTGACGGATACGATCTGCGGTGGTCCGCATGGGACTTCCCCTAAAATGTCGGGTCGTCCCGAGCGATAGCCCAGTCAGGGGGAGGTCGTCCTCGCTTGCCCCCGATATAGAATTTGCCCGGTTTCCCGGCAAGGCCTATGGGGCATTTCCGATATTCTCTGACCGCAGGGCGAAGACGCCCGCCCGCACCGGCTCGCCACCGCCCATGTCCGGCACCTGATATTCGGCCAGGAGGTCGAGGTGGTCGAGCGGCAGGTCGCGGCGGAAGGGATCGCCAACGAGAACCGGGGTTTTGGCAACTGCTGCCGAGAGGGCGCGCAGCGTCTCCTGAGCTACTCTCGCGTCATAAAAGACGTCGCCGGCGAGGATCAGGTCGACCTCGGGCATACCGAGCTCGGTCCAGGCGTGCAGCGTTGCTCCATTGGCTTCGGCATTGAGCAGCATGGCGGCATGCGCGAGGGGATCGGGCTCCATGGCCCAGACATGCGCGGCGCCAGCCTTGGCGGCGGCAATACCGACGAGACCGGAGCCAGCGCCAAAATCGAGCACCGTTTTTCCGGCAACAAGTTTTGAATTTTGCGAGAGATGCACGGCTAGGACGGCGCCACCGGCCCAGGCATAGGCCCAATAAGGCGGTTCGTCGGCGCGGCCTTCTTGAGCCAGAAAAGAGATCAGCCCGCTCTTGGGCGTGGGGCGATAAAGCGAAATATCCGGACGGGCCGAAAGGGGCGTCAGCGCGAAGTGGTCAAGGATATAGTCCCTGGCGCTCACTTGGGGAGCTGGCACGCATCCACCCATCTGTTGCCGCAAAGCTCGGCCAGCCGCGCGACGGTGAGGCGCACTGAAGCGTGGGTATCGCCGCCGGCGGGAATGACCACGTCATAAATCTTGAGCGAGGTATCGAGATAGATCGGCAATGGCGCGGGAAGGCCGAAGGGGCAGACGCCGCCGACGGGATGGCTCGTCAGCCGCAACACATCCTCGGCGCCGAGCATGCGCGGACGACCGCCGAAGGCTGTTTTCGATTTCTGATTGTCGAGCCGCGCATCGCCGCGGGTCACGAGCAGCACTTCTTCGTCGCGGATGCGGATGCAGAGCGTCTTGGCGATCTGGCCGGGTTCGACGCCATGCACGGCCGCGGCAAGTGTCACGGTGGCGGTCGATTCCGCAGTGACTTCAACCGACAGGTCGGGCGCGCGGTTGGCAAGGTCGATGCGAACGGAATCAAGGCTCATCGGGAAAAGACTCAGAACAGGTCTGCGAGACGGGTTTCGTATTTGAACCGTGTCTGTTCGCGGATCGGCGTTGTCACGGCGCGGCGGAGAAAGTCGAGCGGGATGTTTTTCGTCGTGTCGAAGGCCATGAGCTCGGAGACAGTGACCCGCTCCCCGGCATAGGGCGTGACGGTGACATCCATGCCGGCTTCGACACTGCCGGGCTGCAGCACGCGGCAATAGGCGCCGGGGCGGTTGGCGCGGTGAAAGCGCTTGACCCAGAACTTGTCGCCCATCTTGGCGGCAAAGGTCATGCACGGGGTGCGGTGATAGGCGACTTCGAGGAGGCAATCGCCGATCTGGTAGCGGTCTCCGATGGCGGTTTCGGCGCTGACCGGACCGTCGATGACGAGGTTTTCGCCGAAGAGACCCGGCGTGTTCGCCACCCCGTCTTGGGTCCACCAATCGTAATCGCCCTGGAAATAAACGTAGATGGCTTGGTCATTGCCGCCGTGATGTTTGCGATCAAGCACGGCGTCTTCGGCGATGCCGTGCATTTCGATCGCTACTGGCCTAGCGACCGGGCGCTTGTTGATGCCGGTCAGGGGGCGATAGCCCTCGATATGTTCAGCCTTGCCGATGCAGACAGCGAGCAGTTTTGCCATTTCTCAGTTCTTCCGGCTGGCAAAGAATTTTGCGGTGGCGCGGAGGCCATCGGCCTTGGGGCCGAAGGTGCGGAGCGCGAGGAGCGCTTCATTGACGGTATTGTCCAAGACCTTCCTGGCGCCTTCAAGGCCGAGGGTCGAAACGAGCGTCTGCTTGCCGGCCTCAGCGTCTTTGCCGGTCGCCTTGCCCATGGCTTCGGGCGTGGCGGTGACGTCCAAGATGTCATCGGCGAGCTGGAAAGCGCGGCCAGCCGCTTCGGCATAGGCGGTGAGCGCCGAGAGCGCGCGCGGATCGGCGCCGCCGATGATGGCGCCCATGCGGACGCTGGCGCGGATGAGGGCGCCGGTTTTCATCGCCTGCATGATGGCAATCTCACCATCAGAAAAGCCGCCCTTCTCGCCTTCGATATCGCGCATCTGCCCACCCACCATGCCGCCAGCGCCGGCGCCGAGGGCCAGTTCGGTGACGAGGCGGATGCGGACGGCGGGGTCGGCATGAGTGGCCGGCTCGCCGAGAAGAGCAAAAGCTTGGGTGAGGAGGGCATCGCCGGCGAGAATTGCGGTGGCATCGTCATAAGCCTTATGGACCGTCGGGCGGCCTCGGCGCAGATCGTCATTGTCCATGGCGGGCAGATCGTCATGGATCAGCGAATAGCAATGAATCATTTCGACCGCGAGGCCGGCGGGGAGAGCGGCCTCCGGCGGCACCGAAAAGATCGCGGCGGCCTGGCGCACCAGCAGCGGGCGCAGGCGCTTGCCGCCTTCAAGGCTGCCGTGGCGCATGGCAGCGACAACGCGATCGGCGGCCGGGCCGGGGCCGGACAGCCGTGGGCCAGTCAGGTAATCAGAAAGGCCGGCTTCGACGGCTCGGGCGCAAGCGGCGCTGTCGGTGGAAAAGTCGTACATAGCTTGTTGCTAACCCGTTGCCCCAAAAGCGGCAAGGGGACTCCGGCCTTGGCCGCAGCGCCAACTGCCGCTATCACCGGATCATGGCACGAAAGGCAAAAGGTTTGAGGCGGGCATTGCGCCTTTTGGTCACCGCGATTGCGGTGCTGATCGCCATTCCTCTTGTCCTGACGCCGGTTTACCTGGTGGTCGATCCGATCTCCGTGCCGATGATCGAGCGCTATCTGACGGGACGCCCTGTGACGCGGGAGTGGCGGGATATCGATCAGGTCTCGGACCGCCTCAAGGCGTCGATCATCCTCTCAGAAGATGGACAATTCTGCCGCCATTGGGGCGTCGATTTCGGGGCGCTGCGCGCCGAGGTCGACAATTATCTCGAGGGCAAGCCGACGCGGGGCGCTTCGACGCTGACCATGCAGGTCGCCCGCAATCTCTTTCTCTGGAACGATCCGAGCCCGATCCGCAAAGTCCTCGAAGTGCCGCTGGCGCTTTATATCGACCTCGTCATGCCCAAGAAGCGGATCATGGAGATCTATCTCAATATCGCGGAATGGGGGCCGAATGGCGAGTTCGGGATCGCCGCCGGGAGCGAGCGGGCCTTTGGGCGTGAGCCGCAAAATTTAGATTGGCAGACGGCGAGTTTGCTGGCCGTGACGCTGCCTAATCCGCTGGTACGCAACCCGGCGCGGCCGAACAATGGGCTGCTACGAGTGGCGGGGATCGTCGCGGAGCGGGCGCAGCTGTATGGCGAGCGGGCGAATTGCGTCGGCAGCGGCGGGCGGCTGGCGCTTTAGGCGTCGTCGCCGCCGCCATGTTCGCGCACGAACTTGGTCTCCGGCTCCGGTGGGGTATCGTGCGGGCGACCGAAGTCGGGGGCCGCGGTTTCCTGGCCCGCATTGATGATCGAACGGCGGATGGCGCGGGTGCGGGTGAACATGGCTTCGAGCGCGTCGCCATCGCCGGTGCGCACGGCGCGCTGCAGCACCGAGAGATCTTCGAGAAAGCGGCCCAGCATTTCGAGCACGGCATCACGATTGGTGAGGAACACGTCGCGCCACATCACCGGATCGGAGGCGGCGATGCGGGTGAAATCGCGGAAGCCGGAGGCGGAAAACTTGATGACTTCGGATTGGGTCGCGGTTTCAAGATCGGCGACCGTGCCCACGATATTATAGGCGACGAGATGGGGAATGTGGCTCGTGATAGCGAGCACCATGTCGTGGTGCGCGGCATCCATGCTTTCGACCTTCGAACCCATGGCGCGCCAGAAGGCGGCGAGCTTTTCGGTTTCTGCGGCTGGCACTTCAGGACCTGGAGTGAGCACGCACCAACGGCCGGCAAAGAGTTCCGGGAAACCGGCGGACGGGCCGGAATGTTCGGTGCCGGCGATTGGGTGACCGGGAATGAAGTGCACCATGGCCGGCAGGTGTGGCGCCACGACCTTGACCACATGCTCCTTGACCGAGCCGACGTCGGAAACGATGGCGCCGGGTTCGAGTGCGGGTCCGATGGCGCGGGCAAGCGCGTCATAGGCGCCGACAGGGGCGCAGAGAATGACGAGATCGGCGCCGCGCACGGCTTCGGCAGCGTCGAGCGTATAAATATCACCGAGCTTCAGGTCGCGCGCTTCGTCGAGCGTTTCCTGGCGGCGCGTTGCGATGGAAATGACATCGACCAAGCCTTGGCGCCGAGCAGCGAGGGCGATGGACGAGCCGATGAGGCCGATGCCGATCAGGGCGAGCTTGCGAAAATGGGCGCTCATTGGGCGGCTTCCATGGATTTGAGAATTTTGGCGACGCCCTGCATGGCTTCATCGGAGCCGATGGAAATGCGCAGGCCATTGTGGATGTCGTAGGACTTGCCGACTTCACGCACAACATAGCCACCCGCGAGGAGAGTATCGAAGGCACGGGCCGCGGTCGCGGCATCGGGAAACAGCACGAGGATGAAATTGGCCTGGCTCGGCAGCACGCGCATGGCGTTGCCACTGAGTTCGGTCGTCAGCCAGTCGCGCCACTTGGCATTGTGGGCGCGCAGCTTTTCGTTAAAGTCGACATCGCGCGTCGCCGCAGCGCCCGCAAGCTGGGCCGGTAGGTTGACGTTGAACGGCCCCCGGATGCGGTTGAGCGCGTCGATAATGTGGTCGGGGCCAACCATCCAGCCGATGCGCGCGGCCGCGAGGCCCATCTTGGAGAAGGTGCGGACCATGACGACATTGTCCGCCTCGCCGACCAGTTTTAGCCCTACGGAAAAGTCAGCCGCGGTGACATATTCGGCATAGGCATTGTCGACGACGAGCAAAATATCGGGGCGCAGCGCGGCGTGAAGCCGGCGCACTTCGGCGTCCGAGAGATAGGTGCCGGTCGGGTTATTGGGATTGGCGAGCCAGACGATCTTCGTGCGGTCGGTAACGGCGGCCAAGATGGCGTCGACATCGGCGGTATAGTCGGTCTCTTCGACCATGACGATCTTGGCGCCGGTGGCCATGGTGATGATCGGATAGACCGAAAAGCCATAGCGGTTCATCACCGCCTCGTCGCCTTCCCCGAGATAAGTCTGGGCGATCAGGTGAAGGAGGTCATCCGAACCATTTCCGCACATGATGCGGGCGGGATCGATGCGGTGCACTTCGCCGAGGGCTTCGCGCAGGATACGCGAGGAACCTTCAGGGTAAATCGCAAGATTTTCTGCAGCGCCTGCGAAGGCCGCGACGGCCTTGGGGCTGGCGCCAAGCGGAGATTCATTGGCCGAGAGTTTGACCGTCGTGCTGCCCGGCGCGCCGGATTTGCCCGGCAAATAGGGGGCGATATCCAAAATTCCGGGCTGCGGCGTGGGGCGATTGGGATTGGTCATGACGCACTTTTATGACGGGCAGGAAAGGCCGCGCGGACCATATGCAAAAGGGGTCTGAAAGGCAAAGCCTGTCTTGCCTGGATGGTGATGGTTGGGTCGGGGGAAGGGCACACTTATCCCGTTTATCCCCGCCACCCCGGTTTCACGCTATTCTTTAGGTCCAACCTCGCACGGACGGTCTGCAGACGACAGTGGCGAGGGGGCCCGGCGATGGATCGTCTCCATCGCACGTTCGGGGATTGGCCGCCTCGCGACGAGCGATCAAAGGGGCGCTGTGAATCCTGTCCGAAAAGCGGGCGCCCCGGAGCGGTTTCCGCTTCATAAAACTCTAAATTCCTTCGAGGCGAATGCCGCTCCGGGGTCCGTCCACCACGTCAACCGGAGGCTCAGGCCATCCGGCGCCCCGTCATGTCCTCAAGAGCTGGATCGCGCCGTTGCCGGGGCCATGCCGGGAAGGCGCACATAGCGCTCGGCGCGTTTGCGGCGGGGGATGGCCGGGAAGGCTTCCTTGCGGGCGCGAACGCAGATGACGCCGCTCATCGGCGGGCCGAAAAGGCGGCCCATGCGCTCGAAAAAGCGGGCGGAGCGGAGGAACAGCGAGGACTGGACCGGGGGCAAAAAGAGGCCGTCGCGCCAGGCTTCGGGCACGAAGGAGTGATCGCGGAGCAGCTTTTCGAGTTGTCCGCCCGAATAGGGATTGCCCTGGCCAAATGGGGTCACATCGCGCTGGGCCCAGATGCCGCGGCGGCGGGGGACGATGATGATGAGATGGCCGTTGGGCGCGGTGATGCGCCAGAGTTCGCGCATCAATTCTTCAGCATCGGCAACATGTTCGAGGGCATGGACGGCGATGGTGAGATCGATCGCGGCATCGGTCAGCGGCATCTCGAGGGGATCGCTGAGGACGGTGCGCGACGGACCTTCACGCGGCCAGGCCGAGGCGCCCTGGCGGGCCGGCATAAGGGCGACGACGCGTTCGGCGGGTTCGAGCGCGAAGCGTAGATAGGGGGTGGCAAAGCCAAGACCCAACACGCGCTTGCCGGACAAATTGCCTGACAAAGCAATGATTTGCTCGCGGATCAAGGCGCGAGAAATGCGCCCGAGCGGGGATTTATAATAGGAGATCAGGCGGGTGACATCGCTGGTCATGGCTTGAGTTTAGCCATTGGGGCGTGGACTTGTCCAATGCGGCGGTTGTGTTCGGCCCTTGGGCACCCTAGCTTTGGTACCCGAACCGAATTTTGAAATTGCAAGGAGCCGCTAAATGGCTTTGGTCGTCGATGTTTTTTCCGCCCGGACCGATAATTTCGGCTATTTGCTGCATGATCAGGCGACCGGCAAGACCGCGGCGCTCGATGCGCCCGAAGCGAATGCGATCCGCGATGCGCTGGAGCGCACCGGCTGGACATTGACAGATATTTTTATCACCCATCACCACATCGACCATGTGGAGGCCATTGCCGAATTGAAGGCGGCGTTTGGGTGCCGGGTCGTAGGGCCGCGGGCCGAGGCGGACAAGATCGATGGGCTCGATGAGCTGGTGGGCGATGGCGACACCGTTACGCTCGGCGAGACCTCCTTCAAGATCATCGCGACGCCGGGCCACACGCTGGGGCATATCGTTTACTTCGAACCCTTTGGAAAACATCTGTTTTCTGCCGATGCGCTGTTCTCGCTCGGGGTCGGGCGGATGTTCGAAGGCACGCCCGGACCGATGTGGGAAGGGGTCAAGCGCCTCCGCGAATTGCCGGACGATACGCTCGTCTATTGCGGCCATGAATATACCCAATCCAATGCCAAATTCGCGCTCAGCATCGATCCCAACAACCGAGCGCTGCAGCAGCGGGCGGATCTCGTGAACTCGCTGCGCAATGGGGGCAAGCCGACGATTCCGTTCGAATTGGGGGAGGATAAACGCGCCAATCCCTTCCTTCGGGCCGATGCGCCGGAACTGGCGGCGCATTATGGTTTGGAGGGCAAGGACCCGGCCGAGGTGTTCGCCGCGATCCGCAAGGGCAAGGATAATTTCTGACGTCTGACGACGATTTGGGATCGTAATCGGTTAACATTCCGTTAACATCTGGCACGCCCGTTGCTCCTATAGGGGCATAGCAGTGTTGTCCCGTCTCAAAATGGGACAGCCGGCTCGCAATGAGACAGGCGAGGGTTCCAGATGACCGAGACTGAGACATATCGATCCCAATTGCCCGCGCTGATGACGCCGGCTGCAGCGCGTCCATCGCTCGCGAGCGGCGCGCCGACTGTCGAATTCATCAGCCAGCTGATTGCGGCGCGGGATCGGTTGCCGCCGCAGCGCGAACGGCGCCGGGCGAGTGTCGATCGCGCCGTCGGGGCCTATGCGCAAAGCGCGGCTATCGCGGTGCGCCGGATGCCGGAAGGTTATCGAAAGACGGTTGTCGCCTGAAGATCCGACCAGAGGTTCAAAAGAATGATCCCCGCTGATGAGGCGGGGATTTTTTGTTTTTTGGGGATGGTCAGTACATTTTAGGATGGGCCTGGGCCTTCGCCGGGGTGACATTCGGCAGCAGCCCAAGTCAGTTCATCGACACGTCGCGGCTCGCGCTGGTGATGGAGACGGTGAAGCCGGCGACGACGTCGATCAGGCTCATGACCATCAGAAGGAAGAAGACCGAGCTGGCGGCGGCGCCGACGAGCAGGAATTCGACGAGGAAGATGACGAAGAGGAACATCGAGAGCATGTGCTCAATGATCGAATTGCGCGCCGTCTGGGTCGATTTCAGCACTTCGAAGAAAAGCATGATGACGCCGATGACGAGGAGAAGATCGCCCGCCGTCACGGCCCAGGGCATGCCTGAGGGCATGGGAATGGAAAAAAGCCCGGCCGCCCAATTGATCGGATTGCCGCCGATGAAGAGGAACACGACGAGATTGTAGATCAAGAAGGGGATGATCAGCAGCGGCACGATGAAGCCATTGCGGCGGCGGCTGGTGACGGTGTGAGTGGGCAGGACGACGGTTTCCGTCATGGCGGATCTCCGATTGGTCGCACGAGCATGCCAGAGGTTTGATTGAGGCGGAAGAAGACTATTCGACTGCCTCAGGACTTTGCGACGAGTTTCCTCAGCGCCCGAGCGATGGCAGGCGGATCGTAGGGTTTGGGAAAGAACAGGCTGCCGTGGGGGAGTTCTTCGTTTCCGACGAGGCGGAAGCCGGAGGTGACGGCGAGCTTGATATCGGGCCAGCGCTGCCGGACGATATTCGCGAGCTCTATGCCGCCCATGCCACCGGGCATATCGACATCGGTAAAGACCACGGTCACATCGAGGCTACGCTCGAGAAGTGCGATGGCTTGATGGCCATTGCCTGCTTCGAGGACCACAAAATTCTCGTCTTCAAGGTGATCGACAATGCCCATGCGCAGAAGCGGTTCGTCTTCAACGACAAGAACTTTGATCAGCCTATCCATCAGGCCGAGACCTCGACAAGGTCGGCATCGGTCGGCGGTACATCCACTGTATCCCAAGCCGGACAGGTAAGAGTGCAGACAAGGCCGGTTGGGGGATAGTCGATGGCGACTTCACCGGCAAAATCCGATGGCAGCACGCGGGAAATCAGCCGCGAGCCGAAACCCGAGCGCTGCGGCGGGGCGACGATGGGGCCGCCTTTTTCCTGCCAGGTCCAGCCAAACATGGGCTGGCCAGTTTCGGACCGGAAGAGACTCCAGCCGATCGAAATTTTGCCCTCGGCCTCGCGAAGGGCCCCATATTTGATGGCATTGGTCGCAAGCTCGTGGACCGCAAGCGACATGGACAGCGACTGCTTGGGGCTGAGATCGAGCGTGGGACCCGAAATATGGAAGCGGTGCGCCTCGCCGTGGGGCAGGAGGGCGGACCGGATGGTCTCGTCGAGCGGCGCGCTATGCCAGGTGCGCTTCAACAAGAGCTCATGCGCATTGGCGAGCGCCGAGAGGCGCGCGGTGAAGGCGGCGCGGCGATCTTCGATGTCGGCGCCCTTGAGCGTCTGCATGGCGATGGCCTGAACCATAGCCATGGAATTCTTGAGGCGGTGGCTGATTTCGCCCTCGCGCAATTTTTCGGCGGCGACGGCTCGGGCCTGCTTGAGGGCGGCCTGGGTGCGGTCCGCGACGGCGCGAACGAAATCGGCCTCGACCTTGCCGAATGGCCGGGGCTTATCGAAATGCAGCAGCATCAGCCCGGTCATGACGCCGCTTTCCATGATCGGGATATTGACCAGCATGCGGATATCATGGGCGAGCAGCAGCGCCTCGGAGGCTCGGGTGCGTTCATCCTGCGAAACATCGAAAATCAGCACATCGTCGCCGCGCTTCAAATCCTCGATAAAAGACCCGTACTCGCGGAAATGATGCATGCCGGCCATCGAGACGGCGCTGCCCGCTGTCCAATCCTGACCGACCTCGACAGTGTCGGTCAAAGGATCGACCTGCCCATACCCTGCACGCGTGCTGCCGAGCGCCTTGCCGAGGACTTCGGCGGTGCTTGCAAGGATCAGATCGATATCGATGGTGGCGCGGGTTCTATCGCCAATCTCAAGGAGAGCGGCCTGGCGCAGCGTCGTGAAATCCTGGCTCGCCCGCAATTCTTCTTCGGCTTTGACGCGAGCCGTGACGTCCATAAAGAGCATGACGAAGGTATCGGGGCCCGTCGACTGGCACGATCCCTCATACCACCGATCAAAGCCGCTGAACTGGCGGAGGAAGCGGGCAGGCTGGTCCGTTTCGACGACAGAGGCGACTTCATCGAGCCATTCACGTTCGATGGCTGGAAAAAGCTCACGAAGGGTTTTACCGGCGATCTTGCGATAATCGATGCCGAGCATCCTGCCGCAGGCTGGGTTGACCTCGCGATGGCGCCAATCGTGAACGTGGCCCGCTTCATCGCGGAGGACCTCGCCCATGATCATGCCTTCATGCAACTGGGCGAACATGGTCTCCCAATTGAGATCGGAAATATAGGCGCGGATCTTGTCGCTGACGACTTCGGCAATGGATTCAAGAAGGAGACGATCTCTCTCGCTCCAAGCGCGCGCATTGGTATCGATGGCGGCGAGAGCGCCGACGACCTCTCCCGTCGGCAGCCGGAGGGGCGTGCCGAGATAGGCGATGACGCCGAGATCGCGAATGGCGAGATTGTCCTTGAGAACCGGATGGAGGCGGGCGTCGGCGACCGAAAGATTGGCTTCTTCGCGCACGACATATTGGCAAAAGGAATGGGTGAGCGGGGTTTCGCCCTTTTCGGCCCAGACTTTTGGCAGACCGGCATGAGCGGCAAAAACCTGGCGATCTTCTTCGAGCAGCGAGACGATAGCCACGGGGACGCCGAGCGCGTTGCGCACGAGCTGAATGTGCTTTTCGAAGTGATCGTCGCCGGCTGCGCTGAGCAAACCGGACTGACGAAGAGCGCGGACATGGGGCGCCACACCCGGCGCTCTGTGGCTTTCAGTCAAGATCGGCATCCGATACGCGGAAATAACACGGGTTAACACTGTATCGGCAACTACCACTTGGGCCAACGAGTTCCCAGCGGCTTGGTGGATTATGGGAAAAGTGGTGATTGGACAGGCTTTGAAAAAGAGCCAGACTGGGTGTTGAAGACGCCAAGGCTCAGGCGTCGTATTGGTGATCCCGCTCGGCGGGCTGGTTTGAGGAGACAATCATGACGATCGCCAAAAATACGATTTGCATCTGGTTCGATAAGGATGGCGAAGCGGCAACGCGGTTTTATGCCGAGACTTTTCCCGATACCGTCGTCAAGTCCGTGCACAGGGCGCCGAGCGATAATCCATCGACCGACGCTGGAGCCGTATTGACGGTCGAGTTCGACCTGATGGGCATTTCCTGCATCGCGCTCAATGGCGGACCCGCTTTCAAGCACAGCGAAGCGTTCTCTTTCCAGATCGCGACGGACAGCCAGGAAGAGACCGACCGCTACTGGGACGCCATTGTCGGCAATGGCGGCGAAGAGAGCATGTGTGGCTGGTGCAAGGACAAGTGGGGCATTTCCTGGCAGATCACGCCGCGCGCCCTGTCCGAAGCCATGCAGAAGGGCGGGCCGGGGGCCAAGCGGGCCTTTGAAGCGATGATGACGATGAAGAAGATCGATGTCGCTGCAATCGAGGCGGCGGCGCGGGGCTAGGCTTCAGGCTCGACATCTCAGGATGGGCCCCGGGTCGAGCCCGGGGTGACATCTGGTGGGATGGGGGAGAGGTGGGGATGTCCTGCCTTAGTGGCGTGGGGTCAATTCGATGACCGGAATGGCCTCGCGGGTGGTCTTCTTTTCGTAATCGGCAAATTGCGGGAAGAGGCTCGCCTGGCGCGCATAGATCGCGTCGCGCTCTTCGCCTTCGACGACGCGGGCATGAATGGGAAGGCGGCTGATGGTCGTGCCGTCACCTACGGAAATGTCGAAATCGGGGTGGGCGATGAGGTTGTGATACCAAGCCGGATTGTTGGGGGCGCCGGCATAGGAGGCAAACACATACCAGGGGCCGGTGTCGTTTTCGCGCAGATACATCAGCGGCTGCGTGCGTTCGAGCCCCGACTTTGCGCCGATCGAATGCAGCAGGAGCACCGGGGCGTTTTCGAAATAGCCGCCGGGCTTGCCGCCATTGGCGTTAAAGTCGGCGATGACCTGGTCGTTGAAATTGCTCATGTCGGACCTCGTGTCTGGGGTGAGGCTAGAGCTAGGTGTCGCGGACCCATTGAACAAGACCGGTAAAAACAAATGCCGCCCGGTTGGGGCGGCATTTTTTTGAGGCTGACGAAGCTTACTTCTTGATCGTCAGTGGACCGACCATCTGCTCGGGCTTCACTTCGGCGTCGAATTCTTCGCCTGTCAGGAGGCCAAGGTCGATGGCGGTTTCGCGCAGCGTCGAGCCGTTCTTGTGTGCGGTCTTGGCGATCTTGGCCGCGTTATCATAGCCGATCTTGCGGTTGAGCGCGGTCACCAGCATCAGCGACTGATCGACGAGCTGCTTGATGCGCTTGCGGTCGGGTTCGATGCCGACGGCGCAATTGTCGTTGAACGACTTGGCCGCATCGGCAAGGAGGCGGACCGACTGCAGGAAATTGTAGGCGATGACGGGCTTGAAGACGTTGAGCTCGAAATTGCCCTGGGAGGCGGCAAAGCCGATGGCGGCGTCATTGCCCATGACATGGGCGACGACCATGGTCATGGCTTCGGACTGCGTCGGATTGACCTTGCCCGGCATGATCGAGGAGCCGGGTTCGTTTTCCGGAATGGTCAATTCACCGAGGCCGGAGCGGGGGCCGGAGGCGAGCCAGCGCACGTCATTGGCGATCTTCATGAAAGCGACAGCCAGCTGCTTAAGGGCGCCCGAAGTGCCGACAAAGGCGTCGTGGCCGGCCATGACGGCATACTTGTTCGGCGCGGTGATGAACTCGTGGCCCGAGAGCGTCGAGATTTCAGCAGCGACGGCGACGGCGTAATCGGGGTGGGCATTGAGGCCCGTGCCGACGGCAGTGCCGCCGAGGGCGAGTTCGCGCAGCTGGGGCAGGGTGACTTCGATGGCTTTTACCGCGAGGTCGATCTGGGCGACCCAGCCGCTCATTTCCTGGCCGAGGGTCAGGGGCGTCGCGTCCTGGAGATGGGTGCGGCCGATCTTGACCACGTCCATGAACTCTTCAGACTTGGAATGGAGCGTATCGCGCAGGATTTTGACGCGCGGGAAGAGGTAATTGACGACTGCTTCGATGGCGGCGATGTGCATGGCCGTCGGGTAGGTGTCGTTGGACGACTGGCTCATGTTGACATGGTCATTGGGGTGCACCGGCTTTTTCGAGCCCATGGTGCCGCCGGCCATCTCGATGCCGCGGTTGGAGATGACCTCGTTGACGTTCATGTTCGACTGGGTGCCCGAGCCGGTCTGCCAGACGACGAGCGGGAAGTGGTCGTCGAGTTTGCCGTCGATGACTTCATCGGCTGCCGCAACGATCAGGTCGCGCAGCGCTGGGTCGAGAAGGCCAAGCTTGGTATTGGTGATCGCGGCGGCTTTTTTCAGGATCGCGAAGGCAGTGATGATTTCCTTGGGCATCTTTTCCCCGCCAATGTCGAAATTGGCGAGGCTGCGAGCCGTCTGAGCACCGTAATACTTGTCGGTCGGGACATTGATGGTGCCCATCGTGTCCGATTCAATACGCATGGTCATATCTGGCTCTCCGGCTGTGGCCGCTCTTGTCGGCGGTCCCTTGGACAAAACAAAAAGGCCGACCCTCTTGCAAGGATCGGCCAATACATCATTTCAGGTCGCGCGCATTCGCGTCGCCAGCCCTAAGGCTTAGCTCTTGACGGCGAGGATCTGACGACCGCGATACATGCCGGTCTTGAGGTCGACGTGATGCGGACGACGCAGCTCACCCGAATCCTTGTCTTCGACATAGGTGGGGTTTGCAATCGCGTCGGCCGAGCGGCGGAAGCCGCGCTTCATCGGCGAGGTCTTTCGTTTTGGCACTGCCATGGTCGGTACTCCGAATTCAAAATCGTTGCGCCGCCGAAAGCGGCCCAGAGACACGTCTCTGTTGGGATTGGGGGCTCTATAGAATAGTTGCCCGCCTTTGGCAACACGGGCTTTGAGGGATTCGGTGGGCGGGGGCGTGGTTGTTGTGGCGCCCTTTGTCGTCAATTCTAGCGCAAGCCGTAAGGAGCTGAAAGTGACTCATGACGAGGTGATCTCGCGGGCGGTGGCACTGCTGAAGCCACATTGGGTCGATGGCCGCGTGCATGGGGATGTCGCGTCGATCGTCGTGGCTGAAGATGGGGGCGTGTTTGCAGGCGTTTGCGTCGATACGACCAGTTGGGGGCTTTGTGCCGAGCGGAGTGCGTTGGCCGCGATGATTACGGCGGGGCAGTATCGTTTTACGAAGGTCGTGGCGGTTTGGCGCAATAAGGACACAGGCCAAATTCATGTCCTGCCGCCATGCGGCGTGTGCCGAGAATTCATGCGGCAGATTGCATCGGACAATCTCGATGCGGAGGTCGTGCTGGGGCGGGATAGGTCGATGACCCTCCGCGAGCTTTTGCCTGAACATGAATGGCCGGCGCCGCTTGTTTGAGGCGCCGGCAGGATTTCTAGAACAGCGGCGGCAGGGTTGTGATGGGGAGGAGGCCGGAGGAGAGCGTGCCGGCGCGGAAGTTGAGTTGGTTGGTGTGGCGGCCGTCGGCGCCGGGGACGCCGAGGACGAGGGTGCGCCAGGGTTCTTCGATCATGGGGCCGATGCGTTCGGCAACGCCCTGGGAATCGATGTTGATGGTGCCATCGACGAGACCGGTAGGGCCAAGGGCGAGGTTGCCGCTGGCATTGAGATCGGCGGTGTCATCGGTCATCTTGACCGAGACGATCTTGAGTTCGCCGCCGGCCTGCTGCCAGGTGGGGAGGATCGGCGTGAGGCCAATGGTCGAATAATCGTCGGGAATGCCGGTGAGTTCAGCTTCGACTTCGACGGCCGTGTTGGTCAGCGTCGCAGCGGGCAATTCGAGAGCATCGGCGCGCATGTAAAGCGCGAGCGCGGAAAGATTGCGCTCGGCATTGTGCGCCTCGGGCATGTCGAGAAGGTGGAATTCGGCATGCTTGGTCCGCGCGAGGAGCGTGTCGCCGAGCAACAGATCGTTCCAGCCAATGTCGTCGCCAATCAGGGAAAGGCGCGCGATGCGGTTGTCGGTCAGCCGGAGGCTGCCTTCAAGGGCCGTCCAGGACACCGCGGAGCGTTGGCCGGTAAAGGCATCGGAGATTTCCGCTGGGCCCTTGGCCGAGCCGAGGAAATGATTGAGTTCATAGACCATGGCGCTGGCGCGAAGGCCGGGAACCTTGATCATGACATCGCCCGTCGTGACGACGGCATCGGTGCAATCGACATCGAAGGCGAAAGGGAAGCCGCTGACGCCGAGATTGGCGCAGGTGAGGCGCGGGGACGTCTCGCCATCGGCAAAGGCGAGGAGCTCGATTTGCTGCCGCAACTGGCCGGCAAAATAATACCAGGCGCCAGCGACGGCGGCGATGACGAGCAGGATGACGGCGCCAAGGGCGATGATTCGATTCTTCATGGGTCGGTTTTATCTCCAAAGCGCGTCGCGATCTCCGAGATTCGCATCGCGCGCTTTAGCTCTTTGTTTTCCGCATGTCGTCATCCTGAACCCAAGGCCATTTCGGGCGGCATGCTACGGGATTGGCAAAATGCAAAAGCGGGTCGCCTTGAGACCGCCTTTGTTGGCATCAGATTATCTGCCCCATGGTTGTGGCCGGGGCGAGGCCGGGATTAAGTTTGTGCACCGCCGTGAAGGTGGGTGTGGGACTGAAGCGGAGATGGTGATGACGGAAACGACTGCAGCAAGCCACTGGGTGTTTGGCTATGGTTCGTTGATCTGGAACCCGGGCTTTCCGTTCGTTTCAACCCAGATCGGGCGCCTCAAGGGGGCGCATCGCTCGCTCTCGATCATTTCGCACCATCACCGGGGCACCAAGGAACAACCGGGTCTGGTTTTCGGCCTCACGCGGGGCGGTTCCGTGCGCGGCATGGTGTTCGAGGTGGCCGACGAAAACTGGGCTGACGTTCGCGCCTATCTCGAAGAACGCGAGCAGGTGACGATGGTCTATCGCGACGTGATCCGGCCGGTCGTGCTCGACGATGGGCGACGGGTTTCAGCGCTGACCTTTATCGTCGACGAGACCCACGAGCAGTTTGCCGGCAATCTCGATCTCGACGCGCAACTGGCCATGGTGAAGGTCGGTGTCGGGATTTCGGGGCGGAATGTCGACTATGTCATCAACACCGCACGGCATCTTGAAAGCCTCGGCATTCATGATCGGGTGCTGATGGATCTGGCGCGGCGGCTCGAAGCCAATGAAGCGACGAGTCAGGCGGCCTGATCGATCCTTGCGGGCACGGCGCCTTCTAGATCTGCAATGACCGAGAGCCGGCCATCGTCCAGCATGGGGCGGGCGAGGCGGAACACACCATCGGCGCGGTTCATGGCTTTGCGAAAGCGCAGGCGAATGGCGGGTTCGGCAATGAGATCGAGACCGCAGCCGACCCAGAGAACGCTGTTGCCGCGCGCGATCAGATAGAGATCGGCGCCGTTGAGAACAAAGTCCCCCAGATTCTCATGTTCCAGAGCATAGGCATGGCCGGACAGGCCGAGCCACTGGCTGGTCTTCTTATGGCGAAGTGGCGGTTCGAAACCCGCCTCGATCCAAGAAAGCATCCTGTCCCTCCCTGCACGGAGTAGAACAAAATTAGAACAAATACCGCGAATCAGTCAAGCGGCGTTTTCACTCCTACTACATCTAGTAGCGGGTGGCTCTAGAGGGTCAAGATGCGGAAGTGCGCTGTCGGGCAGCAGCAATCCGCTCGGCAAGTTCGGAATCGATCGGGCGAACGAGGCCTTTATCGACGGCAGCGAGCGCCAATGCATCCGAGCGCGGCTCGATGGCTTGGCGCAGCCGCTCGGCAAAAACGTCGGGAGCAAGCCCAGCTTCGATCGGCGGCATGATCTCGGCTTGGGCAAGGCCTGGCCAGATGATGAGCGAATTGCGACCCCAGAAGAGGCCTGAATTGAGCGCCACGGGGACTACCGGCACATTGAGCTCGCCATACATCCGGACGATGCCCTGGCGATAGGTGGGAGCCGAAAGTGGCGCCTTGCGGGTGCCTTCGGGGAAGATGACGATGCGGCAGCCGCGATTGATGGCGTCACGGGCGCCGCGCATCATGGCCGGGATCGCTTCGGCGCCCTTCTTGCGATCGACCGCGATACAATCGAGCGAACGCGCGGCCCAGCCGAAGAAGGGAATGTTCATCAGCTCCTGCTTGACGATGTAAGCAGGGCGGCCGGTATAGGGGAAAATAGCAAAGACGTCCCAATCGGACTGGTGCTTGCTCGCAATGATGCAGCCGCCGGGTGGGATATTTTCGGCGCCGGTGACCTTGGTGTGGAGCCCGGTGATGCCGCGCAGCAACTGGACGTTCGACCAGCACCAATAGCGCGCCAAAGCCCAGGTGAAGCGGGTGGGGCCTGCAATCAGGCCGACAATGCCGATGATGATGGCAATGATCGCCGTCTGGCCGATGAAGACGAAATAGAAGAGACCCGTGCGGATCGCCTGGATGGCTATTCTCAGTGGCATGCGTGCTCCTGGCGTCGGCTTATCCTTAGCGGGATAGGGGCGACATGACGAGGGGGGCTTTTTTGGGGTTTTGGAAGATCCCCCTCACCGACCTGCGCTTCGCCTAGCCTGCCCTTCCGGGCCTTGTTCGCTGAAATCGCTCCACTGGAGCGATTTCCGGGCGCTTCCAAGTCTCCCCGAGAGGGAGAGGAATAGGAAGGGCGCGCTGGGCTATTCTTCTCCCTCTCGGGGAGAAGGTGGCCCGAAGGGCCGGATGAGGGGGCTCTGCAGCGACCGTTAAGTGCGATGACTAAGAGGCTTCGCTGAGGTAGCGGCGGACGGTCATGCGGGAGGTGACGGCGGTCAGGACGGCGATGACCGGAATGACGAGGATGACGAAAATGGTGCCATCGATGCCGAGGACGAAATTGCCGAAGATGAAACCGACCTGGGTCGTCGCCTCTGTGGGGAGCACCGAACCGGCAGCGGTGCCGATGAGGATGAAGAACAGCGTGCCGAGGAGCGCGCCGAGAAGCCCGCCCTGTAGACCGATGGTGAGGAAGCGGCCCTGGAATTCTCCGGCGATGAACTTGTTGGAGGCGCCGATGAAGTGAAGGACGTCGACGATCTCGCGATTGGTGGCCATGGCGCCGCGCGTCGCAAAGATAATGGCGAGGACGGTCGCGACGCCGATGAGCCCGAGAACCAGCAGACCGGAAATGACGACTGTGCCGGCCATGGTGTTGAGCTGCTGGCGCCATGCAGCGTGCGTATCAAGGCTTGCGCCCTTGATGGCCTGAAGATTGCGCTGGAGCTGATCGATATCGGCGTCGACCGGATCGCCCAATTGCACGACGATGAGACGTGGCACGGCAATGGCGGAGAGATCGAGACCCGCGCCGAGCCAGGGCTCGAGCAGGGCCTGGCTTTCTTCAAGGCTGAGGGCGCGCGCACCGGCGACGCCGGGCGTTGCTTGCGCGAGGGACACGGCGGTGCGCAGATTGCTTTCCATCACCTCGCCCTCGACCGGGCGGATCTGGATGGTCATTTCGCGCCCGACATCGGCGGACCAGGCGATCGCCGATTTTTGCACGAGGACGACGCCCCCGAGCGTGACGGCGGACAAAAAGCTCATGATGGTGATGAGCATAAGGAGCGTGCGGCCGGCGACGCTGTGTTTGGGGACGATGGGTGCGCCAGCGCTACGGCGCGTCAGGCGCGCCACCAATTGCCTAATCATGGATGGTCAGCGTCCCCTTGTTGAGCACCATGCGCGGATAGGAAAAGCGATCGAGCAGCGGCAATTCGTGGGTAGCGAGAATGATCGTCATCCCCAGCGTGCGGTTGAGCTCTGCAAAGAGATGAACGAGGCGGCTTGAAAGATCAGGATCGACATTGCCGGTGGGCTCGTCCGCGAGCAGAATTTTTGGCCGGGCGATAACGGCGCGGGCGATGGCGGCGCGCTGCTTTTCGCCGCCCGAAAGAACGGTGGGGAGCGCATGCATGCGCTCGCCGAGGCCGACCCATTCGAGAAGTTCGGTGACGTTTGGCCGATATTCGCTTTCCGGCTGGCCGAGGACGCGGAGCGGCAGAGCGACATTTTCAAAAGTCGTCAGGTGATCGAGGAGCCGGAATTCCTGGAAGACGATGCCGATATGGCGGCGCATCTGGAGGAGGCTATCGCGATCGAGGGTGCCTACATCCTCATTGAGCATGGTGACCTTGCCGCGGCTCGGTTTGAGCGCCAGGAGCAAAAGCCTGAGGAGGCTGGTCTTGCCCGAGCCCGACGGGCCGGTCAAAAAATGAAACGAGCCGGGCTCGATGGAAAAGGTCAGATCACTCAGGATTTCGGGACCATTGCCATAGCGAAGGCCGACATCGGAAAATTCGATCAAGAACGGGTGCTCCCCAGCTCGTCCGGTGGTCTTGCCGCAACACGCGAATCAGAGACCGCGCCATCATAGCAGCGTCGTGCCGGGTCTGCGGCATCGCACCCGCTATGGACGGGGGAAAGCGGCAGTTTTGTGTTCTTGCCTCAGCTTCTTGCCGGTTTGAGGAGTATTAACCCGCGGCAGGCTAGGGTCAGTGCAAGCCCAATATGGTTGCGCCGGTTTAGATGATCATTACCTGCCCCAATTGCCAGACGAAATACCAGGTGACCTTCGAGGCCATCGGCTCGGCTGGTCGTAAGGTGCAGTGCGCCAGTTGCCGGCAATCCTGGCAGCAGCCGGCGCTGCCTCCGCCGGGGCCGGATCTGCGACTGGTGCCAAAATCCGAGCCGGAATCGGACCGGCTTTTCGACAATATGAGCGAAGAGGCGCTCGACGCTGCGATCGAGGCGGAAGAAAAAACCGCCGTCGAAGACGCGCCGCGTCCGGCCGATCCTCTCGATCCTGTGGAGCCGCGCCCGGCGAAAAAACGGGAATCAGCGGCCGAAGTGCGCGAGCGGCAGAAAAAACTGTCGCGCCGCCAGGTCGCCATGGCCGCCAGCATGCCGCTGGCGCGTATGCGACGGACGGCAAGGATCGCCGGCGCAGTCACCTTGGTTGGTATTCTGGGGCTTGGCTATTTCGGGCGCGTCCAGATCGTCGAGCGCAATCCTGATCTTGCGGGCATTTACCAGGCCGTCGGGCTGGGCGTGAACGTCGTTGGGCTCGAGCTGTCGGATCTGCAATCGACACGCAGCCTCAGCGAAGGCAAGGAAGTGCTGGTGGTTTCGGGACAGATCGTGGGGCTGATGCCCAACCCGGTTTCGGTACCGCCAGTATTGGTGAGCCTCCTCGATAGCACGGGGCACACGGTTTATGAGTGGAGCGTCGCGCCGCGTATTCGCGATCTGATGGCGGGCGAGCGCGCGACATTCGATACGCGCCTGCCGCTGCCGCCCGTCGAGGCGACACGGGTGCGCTTGAGTTTTGCGGGCGGACGTACTGCCATCAATGGCGGTGAAGCCACGCAGCCGGCCGGTGTGCCGCCGAGCCCAGCCAGCGATGGCCATAGTGTGCCGGCTGAACACGGTGCGCCGGAGGTTGCCGCTGCAGAAGGCCATGGCGAGCCGGCAGTTGCCGAAGCCCATGGCGCGGAAGCCGAGGCGGGACCCGCCGGCCACGATGCGCCTGAGCCAGAGCATGGTGCGGCAGAAACGCCTGTTGAAGCCGAAGCCCCGGCGGTTCACCACTGACGGGATCGTTCCTATATTCAATGCATTCTAACGCCGGTTCTTCACCCCAGAACTGGTTCTAGCCTTGCAGCGGCCCAAGTGCCGTTTGCCCGGAGACGACATATGGCCCGCATTCTTGTCGCTGAAGATGATCCCTCCGTCCGCGCCTTCGTGGTCAGCGCGCTGACGATGAAGGGGCACGAGGTCGTCGCCGAAGAAGATGGTGGCCTCGCTGCCGAGACCATGGAAGCAGAGGAGGGCAAGTTCGACCTCCTGCTTTCGGACATCAAGATGCCAGTGATGGACGGGATCGCGCTGGCGCTGCAGGTCGGCTCGTCGTTTCCCGAGGTGACGATTGTCTTGATGACCGGATTTGCCGATCAACGCGAGCGGGCGCATGGGCTCGAGGCGCTGGTTTACGATGTGATCGTGAAGCCGTTTACACTGGCGGAGTTGCTGGCCAAGGTCGAGGACGCGCTTGAGGGGCGGCCGGTCGAGGTGGTTTCGCTGGCCCGGCAGGCGCGGGAAGAGTAGGGGCGAAGGCCCCCCCCCCCCCCCCCC
>NZ_LMLO01000007.1:59253-150423 GCF_001421945.1 Devosia sp. Leaf64
GTCGCGGAGCGACACCTCTCCCTTCGGGGGAGAGGTCGGCCCAAAGGGCTCACCGAATTTGCAATCGCGAATTCGGTTGGGGTGAGGGGGCCTTAGCTCACACCCAATCTGGCACGCTATCGAGCGCCAACAATTCTTCGATGCTCTTGCGCGGGCGGATGACGTGCCAGCGGGGGCCGTCCACAAGAACTTCGGGGATCAGGGGGCGGGAATTGTAGGTGGAGGCCATGACGGCCCCATAGGCGCCGGCGCTCATGATGGAGAGCAGATCGCCTTCCTTGACACCGGGGATGGTGCGGCCCTTGGCGAGATAATCGCCGGTTTCGCAGACGGGGCCGACGATGTCGCCGGTGATGGGCGGCAGGTTGGACTGGTTGACCAGTTCGACGTCATGATGGGCTTCGTAAAGCGTTGGGCGGATCAGGTCGTTCATGGCGGCGTCGACGATGATGAAGTTGGACGCGCCTTCCTTCACATATTCGACTTTTGTCACCAAGATTCCGGCATTGCCGACAAGGAGGCGGCCAGGTTCGATAACGAGGGTGCAGCCCAATTGGCCGATCTTGTCGCGGACGACGGCGGCATAAGCTTCCGGATGCGGCGGGGCTTGCTGATCGTGGTGATAGGGAATGCCGAGGCCGCCACCGACGTCGACATGATGGATATCGTGGCCATCTTCGCGCAAGGCCTTTACCAGCTCGGCCATGAGGCCGAAGGCGTTCCCAAAAGGTTCGAGATCGGTGATCTGGCTGCCGATATGCATGTCGACGCCGACGGCCACGATGTTGGGCAGTTCGGCGATGCGCTGGTAGACTTCGCGGGCGCGCTTGAACGGAATGCCGAACTTGTTTTCGCTCTTGCCGGTCGAGATTTTGGCATGGGTACGCGCATCGACATCGGGGTTGATGCGGACCGAGACGCGGGCGGTGAGGCCCATATCCCCAGCGATCATCGAGAGGCGTTCGAGTTCGGGTTCGCTCTCGACGTTGAAACACTTGATGCCGGCGGTTAGGCCCTGGCGCATTTCCGCGACGGTTTTGGCAACGCCAGAGAAGACGATCTTTTTGGCGGGAATGCCGGCCGCGAGGGCGCGCTGGAGTTCGCCGCCGGAGACGACGTCGGCGCCGCAGCCTTCATGGGCCATCAGGGTGAGGACGGCCTGATTGGAATTGGCCTTCATCGCGTAGGCCATCAGCGTCGGGATGCCTTCAAAGGCTTCGCGCACGACGCGAACGTGGCGGCGGAGGGTCGCGGCGGAATAGACGTAGAACGGCGTGCCGACCTTTTCAGCCAGGTCGTTGAGATTGACGTCCTCGGCATAAAGCGTGCCGTCGCGGTGGTTGAAGTGGTGGACCATTTTTCGCCCTTTGGTGCCGCGCTCGCCGCGTGGGTGCTGAACTCTGCGCTTCCCCTAAGCCAAAGGCCCAAAAAACAAAAGTCAGACTTCTCGATCCGTCTCATAAACGGCTTCGATGCGCTCGGCGACGAGGTTTTGGAGGCGCCAGAGGTGGGGGTCGTGGAGGCCCATCTGTTCGAGGTGTTCTACGGTGGCAAAGAGATAGTCGGCCATTGAGCCGCGACTGCCGACGGCCTTGGCGAGAACATCGGCGATCTCGGCTTCGGAGAGGCCCGATATGTAGCGACCTGAGTTTCGGTCGATGCAGAAGGTCAAGGCGTTGATCTTGCGCTCGCCGGAGCGGACGGTGACCATGCGCGGCGGAAAGGCGCTTGGTAGCCAGCTCATTTCGCGCTCGAAAAGTTTGATCAGGCATTCGTCGCGGCGGCCGGGCGGGAGGCGGTAGAGCGCGCCCTTGCAGGCGCCGCCGCGATCGAGTGCCAGCATCAGTCCGGGGTTTTCCTCACTGCCGCGAAAGCGGTTGTTCCAGCCGAGGCAGAAAGCGCGGTGCCAGCCGTGAAGAAGGCCGGTGCGGATTTCGACATAATCGCAGGCGGGTTTCCAGATCAGCGAGCCATAGGCGAAGATCCAGGTTTCGTCCGATGGGTCGGCGTCGCCGAAGAATTTGGCGATGGTGGCGCGGTGGTCGGCTTCGGAGGCTTGGTGCATGCCCTCGGGCGGTGGGGGCAGGTCTTCGCTGACGATTTCGGGCTGGAGATAGGCGACGTGGCGCGGGCTGAGGCGCATCTGTCGCTTGTTTCTTGCCACTCCGCGCTCCGCGTTCGTTATGACAGAAAGGAAGAGCGAATCGAGTTCGCTCGCCGTTCGTGCCATTCGAGCATAGCTCTCATGGCCTTCTCACCTAAAATCGCTCCACCGGAGCGATTTTGCCCTGCGGGCCGGATCGAAGTTATTCAACACCGCCATCGCCATGGCCGCCATGCTTCTTTTTGGTGAGCGGCTGGGGTTGGTGGTCTTCGCCGGTCAGGGTCGATTTCCAGCGGGCGGCCTGAGCCATGACGTTGATGGGGGCAGTGCCGCCATAGGATTTTCGCGCGGCGACGGAGGCTTCTACGGTCAGCACCTTATGGATGCGGCTGTCGATACGCTCATCGATGGTCTTGAAGTCCTCGATGGTGAGGCCTTCGAGGCCGCAGTTTTTCTTTTCGGCGAGGGCGACGATCTGGCCGGTGATGTGGTGGGCGTCGCGGAAGGGGATGTTCAGTTCGCGGACGAGCCAATCGGCTATGTCGGTGGCGGTCGAGAAGCCGGCGGAGGCCGAGGCGTGCATCTTTTCGCGGTTTGGCGCCATGTCGGCGACCATGCCGGTCATGGCGGCGAGCGAGAGGGAGAGCGCGTCGAGGGCGTCGAAGGCGACTTCCTTATCTTCCTGCATGTCCTTGGAATAGGCGAGCGGCAGGCCCTTCATGACGACGAGAAGCGAATTGAGCGAGCCCATGATGCGGCCGATCTTGGCGCGCACGAGTTCGGCGGCGTCCGGATTGCGCTTTTGCGGCATGATGGACGAGCCGGTGGTAAACTTGTCCGAGAGCCGGATGAAGCCGAACTGCGCCGAGGACCAGATGACCATTTCCTCGGCAAAGCGGGAAAGGTGCATGGCGCAGATGGCGGCGGCGGCTAGGGTTTCGAGGATGAAATCGCGGTCGGCAACGGCGTCGAGCGAATTGGCGGTCGGGCGGTCAAAGCCGAGGGCCGTTGCCGTCATGTCGCGATCGATGGGATAGGGCGTGCCGGCGAGGGCGGCGGACCCAAGCGGGTTTTCGTTGAGCCGGCGGCGCGCATCGGTCAAGCGACCGGCATCGCGTCCGAGCATTTCCACATAGGCGAGGAGATGATGGCCGAAGGTGACGGGCTGGGCGTTCTGGAGATGCGTGAAGCCGGGGAGGATGGTTTCGGCTTCTTCCTCGGCGCGCTTGACGAGGGTCAATTGCAGCGTGTGGATCTGGGCGACCAGGTGATCGATGGTGTCGCGGACATAGAGCTTGAAATCGGTGGCGACCTGATCGTTGCGGCTGCGGGCTGTGTGGAGGCGGCCGGCGGCATCGCCGATCTTTTCGCGCAGGCGCGATTCGACATTCATATGAATATCTTCGAGCGCCCGCGAGAATTTGAACGAGCCGTTCTCGATTTCGGCGAGCACCTCGTCTAGACCCGCAAGGATCGCATCGCGATCGGCCTGCGTCAGTATGCCAGTGGCAGCGAGCATTGTGGCATGGGCTTTGGATCCGGCAATATCCTGGCGGAAAAGGCGCTGGTCGAAACCGATCGAAGCGTTGATTTCTTCCATGATGGCGTCGGGGCCGGAAGCGAAACGGCCGCCCCACATCTTGTTGCTCATCTTATGCCTTTCGGGAGTTACCCATGTCGGAAACCAGCCAGCCCAAACCAGCCCGCCGAACAGTGCCGGCGCTTCTGGGGGTGGGGGTCGCAGGTTTGGCGCTAGCTATAGCGGCGTGGATTTATCTCGGCAACACTGCCCAGGCCAACTCATGCCCCGCCAAGATCGCGCAGGCGCAGGTGGTCGATGCGGCGGCCACAGGGGAACTTGCCGCGCTCATGGGCACAGGGGAAGGCCGGGGTTATGCCGACATGGCGTTCAAGGACGAGAGCGGCAAGGCGATGACGCTGGCCGACTTTTCGGGCAAGTCGCTACTCGTCAATTTCTGGGCGAGCTGGTGCGTGCCGTGCCGGGAAGAAATGCCGGCGCTCGACGCGATTGCCGGCGAGTATAATTCGGACAAGTTCCAGGTCGTGCCGATCAATCTCGATATCGGAGAGGGCGGCCTCGGCAAGGCCGAAGAGTTTTTGGCCGAGGGAATATTCCAGAACCTGCCGCTTTATGCCGACAATACGTTTGCCGCCTTCGATCGACTGAAGCGCGAGGCGGTGGCGGTGGGCCTGCCGGCGACGTTGCTGCTCGATCCCGAAGGGTGTGAGATCGCGGTGTTGCAGGGGCCGGCGGAGTGGAACAGCCGCGATGGCAAGGCGGTTATCGACGCGTTGATCGGGCTGAGGGGGTAACAGCCCACGGCTTCCGGATTTGATCCGGGATCCATCTCCAGATTTCAGGATGGGCCCCGGCTCAAGGCCGGGGTGACGACCGAGTTCTGGAACGTGCCTTAGTGCACTCGTGCCTAAACCAAAAGATCGACTTCCGCGCCATTGGTGGGCGTGAGCAGGGCTTTGCTCGGGGTTTCCGAGCGGGCTTCTTCGGCTTGGGCAGCGAGCATCTCGCCGCGGGATTTGGCGACTTGGGCGAGGAGCGAATTGGTGCTGGCGCCATCGCGGAGGGCGAGGCGGGTGACCATGGCATTTGGATTGGTAGCGATGGCGCTGGCCATCGGCGTTACGCCGATTTGTCGATCTGCGTGCCTTGACCGGGCGGGAGCACGGCCTGGGCCGGTTGCAGCAGCATGTCGAGAAGCTGGGTCTGCATATCGTGCTGCTTCTTGACGATCGCGATCTGGACCGACTGATGCGTCTGGGCGCTACGAGCCGCCATGAGGCTGGAGGCGAGGTCGGTATCCATGGCTGATTGTCCTGACGCGATACTTACGAGACGCGGGTTAGGTTAAGGGTTTTGGGTAAAGAAAGTGTCTGCGGAACTCAGGCTTCGTGGCTCCTTACACCCCTCCCGGCCTCCTCGCCTGAATTCGCTCCGCTGGAGCGAATTCCCCAACGGGACGGGTCAGAGCCCATCAAGGGGGAGGTGTGGCGCTTGTGAGTGAGGGTCGTTTATCGCCCGCCGAAAAGCGGAACACTTTTGCGGCGCATCAGTGGGGCGAGGGCGATGCCGGCCAGGAAGCCGCCGATATGAGCCCACCAGGCGACGGGTTCGGTCGATCCTATAAGGACATAGAAAAGCTGGGTGGCGACCCAGAAGCCGAGCATCCAGAAGGCGGGGACGGGCAGCGGAATGGGAATGACGATGCGCGCGAGGACGAAAACGCGCGCATGGGGGAAGAGGAGGATATAGGCGCCCATGACGCCGGCGACAGCGCCGGACGCGCCGATCAGCGGGCCATTGCCGGTCCAGTTGAAAAGGAGATGCGCCAACGCGGCGAGGACAGCGCAGGCGAGGTAAAACACGAGGAAGCGAACGTGTCCGAGCGCATCCTCGATATTGTCCCCGAAGACCCAGAGGAACAGCATATTGGTCAGGAGGTGCAGCCAATCGGCATGAAGGAAGGCATAGGTAAGGAGTGTCGCCCAATCGGGGAGCCAGGGGAGCGGAGCGGGGTAGAGATCGCGGACGACGATCGGGATCATGCCGAAGCGAATGGCGGCCTCATCGATCGCCGAGGGCGGCATCAGCATCTGAATGAGAAAGATCAGGACGTTTAGGCCGATGAGGCCATAGGTGACGGTGGGGAAGCTGACATGGCGGTGCGGGTTGACGTCATGGAGGGGGAGGAACAGGGTTTTTCTCCTTCGACGCGGCGCCTAGGACAGCACAGTGAGACCTGCACGCTGGCCGACTTGAGAAAGCTTTTTGATCAGTTCGACGTCATTGCCCGGCTTGTCCGGGCAATCCAGTTTGCTCGGCCATGGGACAAGCCCGGTGGTGACGAGGGCAAGGTAGTCTGGTTGGGCGAGATCTCAGCCGCCGCGGCCGCCGAAGAAGAAGAGGGCGCCCATGAGGAGAATGATGGCAACGGCCTGGCCCATCACGCGGAGGCGCATCAGGCGCTGACTGGTGTTGGACGAGCCGCCCTTGGTCATGTTCCACAGGCCCATGCCGAGAACGATGACGACGAAAAGGAGGGCCAGCGCGATGCCGATATTGAGAAGAGTGTCCATGAAGACCTGACTTGTGGCGTTCAGCCCTGCATATAGGCGGAAAGGCGCTCCGCCAAGGCATCATAGATGGCACGAATGCGATGGGAGGTGAACAGTTCCCGATGCGTCGTCAGCCATATGGGGAGGGGCGGGATCGCCAGATCGATGGGCAGGATTTCGAGCCCCGGCGTTTGCCGCGCCAGATTGGCTTGGCCGAACCCGATGCCGAGCCCCGCACGGATCGCCTCCCAGAGATGAGGCTGGTCGTCGGAGCGGATGATGAAATTGTCGCGGGTCAGCGGAAAACCGAGTTTTTGGGCGTGCAGGATGATCGCGTCTGACCGATCAAAGCCGAGGAGATCGTGTTTCCAGAGCTCTTCGGCTTTCGTGGGCCGGCCACGGCGCGCGAGATAGCGGTGATGGGCGATAGGAACGACGGGAATATCGCCGAGGTGTTTGGTGACCAGTTCGAGCTGGGTGGGGCGGAACATGCGGACCGCGATATCGGCCTCGCGCATGAGGATATTGCCGGCAGCGTCGGTGGGGACGATTTCGAGCGCGATGCGCGGATGCAGCATGCGAATGGTGTAGAGAATTTCGGGCAGCACATAATTGGAAATCATGGTGCTGGCGGTAATGCGGACGGTGCCGCCGGTATCGTCCTGGGCGCCTTCGGCCATCATGGTGGCTTCGGCCAGTTCGCCCTTGGCGCGGGCAATGGGGCCGTAAAGTTTTAGGGCTGTTTCATTGGGCTTTAGGCCGGAGAGGCTCCGCTCGAAGAGCTGAACGCCGAGTTGGTCTTCGAGCAGTTCAACATGGCGGCCGACTGTGGGCTGGCTGGATTTGAGCGCGCGGGCAGCGCCGGAGAGGGAGCCGTTTTCGATGACGGCGGCAAAGCTGCGCCACAGGGACCAGTCGGGCTCTCTATTCATGGGTGAATATCAAATCTCGAATTTTGCGCAATCGCTATAAATATCTGTAGCGCGCAGAGTGAGCTTCAGCAATCGCACAATGGAGCTGAAGAATGAACAAGGGTAAGGTGACGGTCCTCGGTAGCAATGGCCATATCGGGAATGCGGCGATGATCGCGTTTCGCGATGCGGGGTGGGAGGTTACGGGACTGGGGCGGACAAATCGGCGTCCGGTCAGCGGCACGACGTTTGTCGCGGGTGATGCGGATGATGTCGGGGTGGTGCGGGCCGCGATCGCGGAAGCTGATGTCGTCGTCCATGCGCTCCACCTGCCCTATGACCAATGGGGCAATGGCCGCTCGGAAAAGCAGTTGCAAGTGGTGATCGATGCGCTGGGGACGAGCGGCAAGACGCTGCTGTTTCCGGGCACGATTTACAACTATCGCGCCGGGGACCGGGTCGTTTCGCCAGCGACGCGGCAGAGTGCCGAGGCGCCGCGCGGGGAAATCCGCATCAAACTCGAAACCATGCTGCGGGAGGCTGCTGCGGCGGGCAAGTTTCAGACGATCATTTTGCGCGGTGGCGACTTTTATGGGCCGGGCAATCGCGGCGAATGGTTCGGCGACGGCATGCTCATGGATCTGGGCAAGGGCCGGATCTATCACATGGGCGATCTCGATATGCGCCATAGCTGGGCCTATCTGCCCGATCTGGCGCGGGCCTTTGCGGTGCTGGCCGAAAAGCGCGAGAGTTTGCAGGCGTTCGAGAATTTCCATTTTGCCGGCCATTGGGTCCCGCATCGTCAAGTGATGGCGGCGATAGAAGCCGCACTGCCGCAAAAGGTGAAGGTTGGGGCTTTCCCATGGTGGGGATTGGCGATGATGGGGCTGATCAATCCCGTGATGCGGGATTTGTACCGCATGCGCTATCTCTGGACCCATGAGATGGAGCTGGTCGATCCGCGGCTCGAATCGATATTGGGCGGGGGGTTCTTGACGCCGTTCGAGGTGGCCGTGGCGGCGACAGTGGAGGAGTTTGTGGAGGCGAAGAAGGCGGCTTGAGTTAGGAAGAAGGCCCCCTCAACCGCCGGCTTTGCCGTCGACCTCTACCCCAGAGGGAGAGGTGTCGCTTCGCGACTTTTTTAAAAGCCGACGGCCCGCTTCACATCGTCGGCGGTCCAACCCTCGCTGCGCAGATCGGCGAGGGTTTGGCTGTTTTTGGATTTGGAGAGCTTTTGGCCATCGTCGTCGAGGAGGAGGCGGTGGAAGTAATAGATGGGCGTCGCATAGCCCAGCAGCATCTGGAGGAGGACGTGAATATCGGTGGCCGCTTCCATGTCACGGCCGCGGGTGATGTGGGTGATGCCCTGGGCGGCGTCGTCGACGACCACGCTGAGGTGATAGCTGGTGCCGATGTCCTTGCGCTGAAGCACGACGTCGCCCCAGCGCTGGGGACGGGCGTAGCGGATCTGGGGGCGGTCGGTCAGCGTCGGGCCGATAACAGTATAGGTCAGCATGCCGGCTTCCTCGATCGCGAGATCGGTATGGAGGCGGAACTGGACGGGGTCGCCACGCTCGAAGCGCTCGATGCGCTCGGCATTGGAGAGATGTTTGCAGGTGCCGGGATAGATCGGCGCGCCATCGGGATCGGTGGCGTCGGCATGGGCGGCGATTTCGGCGCGGGTGCAGAAGCAGGGATAAATCAGATCACGCTGGCGCAATCGGTTCGCAGCCTCCGCGTAAACTTCGAAGCGCTCGGACTGGATCATGACCGGTTCGGGCCAGGAGAGGCCAAGCCAATGAAGGTCTTCGACAATCGCTTCGGTAAATTCGGGTTTACAGCGGTTGATGTCGATGTCTTCGATGCGCAAAAGCGCAGTGCCGCCCCAGGTTTTGGCGGCCGTCCAGGTGACGAGTGCGGACAGGGCGTGGCCGAGATGGAGGCGTCCGTTCGGGCTTGGGGCGAAGCGAAGAAGTGGTTTTGACATGGTTATTGCAGTTAGCACTTTCGCGCTGGGCGCGTCACCGCGGATCGACACGCCGGAGGGCGTTGCGGCCCATCTCGATAGCCTGATGGCTTTGGTGCCTCAGCTCATTCCCATGCGTGAGCGGGTCGGCGCGGTCTTGCCGCGGGTCAATCCCAAGGGTTTTGCCGGCATGGCCAAGGTGATTTGCGGGCAGCAGCTTTCGGTGCAAAGCGCGGCGGCGATCTGGGGGCGGTTTTCCCTTTTGCCCGGAGCGCTGGAGCCCGAGAGTTACTTGATGCTCGACGAGGAGACTGTGCGGGGCGCCGGGTTTTCGCGTGGAAAATATGTTGCGGTGCGGACGATTGCCGAGGCAGTGATGGGGGGCGAGCTCAACTTTGCCGAGGTGGATGCGCTGCCGGCAGAGGAAGCGATCAAGGCGCTGGTGGCGCTCAAGGGTATCGGGCCATGGACAGCTGAGGTCTATCTGCTCTTTTGCGCGGCGCATCCCGACATTTTTCCCGCCGGAGACCTGGCGCTCCTCAAGGCCGCGCATCACGGGCTTGACCTTGACGCGCGACCGACGATCAAGGAAATGATCGGGCTTGCCGAGAGCTGGTCGCCGCATCGCTCGGCGGCGGCTCTCTTGTTCTGGCGCTATTTCGCGATGATGCGGGACCGGGAAGGAATTCTTCTATGACCAAGCTTTCGGGTCCGATGATGGCGCCGAAGAATGGGCAGGCGCCGGACAGCGCAGTGGTGCTGCTGCATGGCTATGGTAGCGATGGCAACGACCTCATCGGCCTCGCGCCGCACTGGCAGAGCCTGCTGCCGGGCGCGCTGTTCGTTGCGCCCAATGCGCCGACGCCAACGGGCATGAGCGGGTTTCAATGGTTTTCGATCGACTGGACGGGTGATCGCGTCGCGGGGCGGCAGCGGGGCATTCTGGAAGCGCGGCCGGTGATCGAAGAATTCCTGCGCGATCTCTGGGCCCAGACTGGCATTGCGCCCGAGCGCACAATTCTCGCTGGCTTCAGCCAGGGTGCCATGATGGCGCTTCATACCGGAACGGCGCTCAAGGCGCGGCTGATGGGGGTCATCGGTTTTTCCGGCGCCTATCTGCCGCCCGATGACCTCGGCAACGACATTTTGGCCAAGCCGCCGATCTGCCTTGTCCATGGGGATATGGATCAGGTGGTCGATCCCAATCTTTCAAGCGATGCCAATGCCGTGCTGACCGAGGCCGGTTTTGATGTGAGCTATCACGTCAGCCGCGGCGTGGGGCACGGAATTTCGCCTGACGGACTCAGCTTTGCCAGCGATTTCATTGCGAAAATTGCCGCGAAATAAGTCCTTCATCCCCGCTTCACAGCCCTGACACAAAGGGCTTACTATAAAGGGGCTATGGACTTTACAGATTCCCGCTTCGGGAGACTCTCGTGACCATCCATGTGTCGCCTGAGGCCTGTCCCGCTCTCGTGTTGAACGCCGATTTTCGGCCGCTCAGCTATTACCCGCTCTCGCTATGGTCGTGGCAGGACGCGATCAAGGCGGTGTTCCTCGAGCGGGTCAATATCGTCTCGCTCTATGACACGGTCATCCACTCGCCCAGCTTCGAAATGCGGCTGCCAAGCGTCGTGTCGCTCAAGGATTATGTGAAGCCGGCGCGGCATCCGGCCTTTACCCGCTTCAACGTTTTCCTGCGCGATCGCTTCCAGTGCCAATATTGCGGCTCACGCGATGACCTGACCTTCGATCACGTCATTCCGCGCTCAAAGGGCGGGCTGACGACGTGGGAAAATGTGGTGGCGGCCTGTGCGCCATGCAATCTCAAGAAGGCAAACCGTTTACCGAGCGAGATCAAGATGTTCCCGCATCAGGCGCCGTTCGCGCCAACGGTGCATGATCTTCATAATAACGGTCGCGCGTTCCCGCCGAACCATTTGCACAAGAGCTGGCTCGATTATCTCTATTGGGACATCGAGCTCGAGCCCTGAGGGCATCGATGGTCATGCGGACTTGCTGCAAGCCCATCCAATAACTATTATTGGATGGAGTTTGAAGGAGATCTCGACATGGCGATCAGTGCGGATCTGGGTGCGACGCTCGAAAAGGTCGTGAACGATCTTGTCGAAAACGGGCGGTATAATTCCAAGAGCGAAGTTCTGCGCGAAGGTGTGCGGCTGGTGCAAGAGCGCGAGGCGCGATTGCGGGAACTGGACGAGAAGATCGCTGTAGGGCTAGCGCAAGCTGACGCTGGATTGCTTATACCTGCAGAAGAAGTTTTTGCCGAGCTTCGGCAACTCGTTGCCGACCTGGCCAAGAAAGCTTCTTGATCGTTGTTCAGCTCACCCCGGCCGCCGTCGAGGACCTTGCTGATATAGCGCGATTTATTGTGGTCGACAGCCCCAGCCGTGCGGCCAGTTTCGTCCAGGAACTGGTCGAAGCTTGTGAAGGGCTAGCGGACCACCCCGAGCGATTTGCAATGTTAGATCGCTATGAACACAAGGCCTTGCGGCGACGACCGATTGGACAATATCTGATCGTCTACCGCATCCTGAATTCGGGCGTCGAGGTTATCCGCGTGCTTTCGGCCTGGCAGGATCTTGATGACGCTTTGGACGGCCTTTAGCCCTTCCTCCGCGCTTGAAACAGCATCGCGGCGATTAGGAGCACCACCATCGCCAGAGAGATCAGGGCGTTGTAGCCGGCGAGGGAAATGCCGAGGAAGCGGAACTGGACGACGTCGCAGCCGATGACGGGCGTCATGTTGTTGAGCTGATCAAAGCTCATGGGGCCGCCGACGCCAGTGCAGGCCGTGGGGCCGGGCCAGAAACGCCATTCGACGCCTGCATGGTAGGCGCCCATATAGGTGCCCCAGGCGAAGATCGCGGTGGCGATGGCCATGGCGGTATACCAGACAGGCAGCGGCAGGCGGTTCCAGAGGATGAAAATGAGCGCGAGAAGCGGCAGGCCCCAATAGTAGGCGAGGCGCTGTTCGAGGCAGAGCTCGCAGGGCTGCAGGCCCCCGATATATTGGCTGCCAAGGGCGCCCAGAATGGTCGCGAAGCCGAGAAAGAATGCTGCGCCGGTGGCGAGCTTGTCGAGGGGGCGGGAGGCCAGAGTTGCCATGAAAATTCTCAAGTGACGCTTGGAGTGGGTGCGATATCTCCGCTTTACGGCAAAAACCAGCGGAGCACGGGGACGTGATCAGCTCTTCGGTGGAATACCAAGCTTGGCCGCAAGCGCCATGGCATTTGCCGGCGCATGCAGTTTGTCCTCGTGAACGAAATAGGCATAGGTGTCCACGCCCGCATCGCGCCAGCCGGTGATGGTTGTGGCGAGATCGTTGATGTCCGCGTCCTCGTAACCACTGGCGTCCGGCCGGGCTGGGCCTTGCAGGCGGCAATAGGCGAAATCGGCGGTCAGGTCACGGTTGGGGTTGTCGATCGTATCGGCGATGACGCGGGCGACGTTGTGTTCGCGCAGCAGCGCATCGACATCTGCCGTATAAAAGCTCGGATGGCGCATTTCCACGGCGTGCCGGAAATTAGTGAGGCCATTGGCCTCGAGATAGGGCGGTGCCTTTGCGCCGTCCGCTTTGCTGGCCAAAGCGAGATAACTGTCGATTTCGCGGGGCAGAGCAGCGAGGAACGCTGAAAAGCTCGTCGGATCGTAGCTGAGATTGGGCGGCAACTGCCAGACAAAGGGCCCGAGGCGATCTCCAAGCGCAAGCGGGCCGGAGGCGAAGAAACCGGCGAGGGCTTCGGTCACGTTCTTGAGCCGCTTGATATGGGTGACAAGCTGCGGGCCTTTGACCGAGAACTGAAACCCTTCAGGCGTCTCGGCGGCCCATTTCGCAAAGCTTTCGGGCTTCTGGTTGCCGCGAAAGGTGGCGTTGATCTCGATGCTGGTCAGATGCCGGCTGGCATAGTTGAGTTCTTTTTTCTGCACGAGCCCTTCGGGAAAGAAGGTGCCGCGCCAGGGCGCAAAGACCCAGCCTGCCGCACCTGTGCGGATCGTTCCCGTTTTGCTCATGTGCACTCCCCTTTGCCCCGAGCTTGGCTGAGAGCGATGTGATTGGCAATCTCGGCTTGTGATCGGGGATGGTCAGGATCTGGTAATGCTTTTTTGCCTTATTGGTCCTTATGGTGAACGAAGTCTTTCGGGGGCCGGATTGCGCGTGAACAAGCTTTTGTCGACTGCCGCCTTCGCCTTGCTGGCCAATTCCGCATTGGCCTGCGAGAGCCTCGACATGATGCCCGGCGGGACGATCGTCGAAGTGACCGATGGCGACACGGTGGTTCTGAACGATGGGCGCAAGGTGCGGCTGATCGGGACGCAGGCGCCAAAACTACCGCTCGGCCGGGAAGGTTTTGAGACCTGGCCGCTGGCGCCCGAAGCGCAAAAGGTGCTGTCCGATCTTTCGCTCAACAAGCCCGCTCGGCTCGGTTTTGGTGGCGAACGCATCGACCGCTATGACCGCGCGCTGGCGCATCTCTTCGTCGAGACGGCATATGGGGAAATCTGGGCGCAGCTTTTCATGGTCGAACAGGGCTTGGCGCGGGTCTATTCGTTCCCCGACAATCGCGCCTGTCTCGATCAGCTTTTTGCCGCCGAGGCGCGGGCGCGCACGGAGCGGCTTGGCATTTGGAGCAATCCCTATTACAGCGTGCGGGCGGCGGACCGACCGGACGAGTTGCTGAATCGGGTTGGACATTATGAGCTGGTGGAAGGCAGGGTTTTCCTCGCCGACCGGTCTGGCTCTCGTGTCTACCTCAATTTTGGCCGCTTCTGGAAAGAAGACTTCACCGCTGTGATCGAGGCTCCGGCCATGCGCCTTTTCGAGGCGGATGGCATGGATCCGACGGTGCTTGAGGGGGCGCTGGTTCGCATTAGAGGATGGGTGGACGATCGGGATGGTCCACGCATCGAAATCACCCATCCCGAGCAGATCGAGGTTTTGGCGACGCGATGACGGCGCTTTCTCTATCCAAGTCACTGCGCCTCGGCGCCCTAGCTTTGTCCGTCCTGGCTGTCGCGTCGTGCTCGTCGCTGACCGGGAAGTCTGTTGCCGTCACCAAGACCGGCGACAATCCCGCACCCATGGTCGTGCCGGAAGGCACGGAGCCCGATGATGTCGTCATAGGACGCCGCGAGCATCCTCGGATCATCGCCGCCTATGGCGGGGTCTATTCGGACCGCGAAGCCGAGATTATGGTGGCGCGGATCGTCGGACGCCTTTTGGCGGCGGCCAACCAGCCCAATGCGCAATTCCAGGTAACGATTCTCGACACGTCCGAGGTTAATGCCTTCGCTCTGCCGGGCGGATATATCTATGTGACGCGCGGCATTCTGGCGCTGGCCTCGGATACGAGCGAGCTGGCAGCGGTTCTGGCGCATGAAATTGCGCACGTGACGCTGCGCCATGCGCGCGCGCGCACGGACAAGACACGGACGACGCAGATCGTCGATCGCGTCATCACCGGGATTTTTGGTGGCGACACATCGACGGATGCGACGGCGAACCGGACGCGAGAATCGCTAGCGGCCTTTGGTCAGCAGCAGGAACTTGAAGCGGATCGCGAAGGCATCAAGTTTGCCGGCAAGGCGGGCTTTGATCCGCAGGCCGCGGCGCGCTTCCTTGGCGTAATGAGCCGGTTTGCGACATTCTCGGCCGGCGAGAATGCGGGCGACAACGGGTTCCTCTCGTCGCACCCGTCGACGCCGCAGCGTATTCAGAAGGCCATGGAAACGGCCCAGCAGATGTTTGGGACGGCGCCTGTCGGTGAGACGGATCGCGCAGGCTATATGGCCGCGATCTCGGGGCTCGCCTTTGGCGACAGCCCATCGCAGGGCTCGATCGTCGGCAACCGCTTCATCCAGTCGGGTTCAAAATTTACCTTCACGGTTCCGCAGGGCTATACGCTGCAGACGGCGCAGAGCGCGGTGGTTGGGGTTGCTGGCGATGGCGAAGCGGTGCGCTTCGACAGCGCCGATGTGCAGCCTAACATGCCGCTGACGGATTATCTGAAGTCCGGCTGGATCGCCGGGCTCAAGTCCGAGACGGTCACCTCGCACACCTATAACGGCATCGAGATGGCTTCGGGTCTGGCGCAGACAGAGCAGTGGTTCTTCCGCGTCGCCGTGATGCGGCTCGATGGCGCGGTCTATCGGTTCATTTTTGCCGCCAAGGCCGATAGCCAGCGTTTTGCCGCTGGGGCCGATGCGACGATCAAGAGCTTCCGTCGTGCCGAAGCCGGCGATCTCAACCAGATCCGCAAGCTTTCGATGCGCGTGTTGACAGCCAAGGCCGGCGATACGGCAGACAAGTTGGCCGCGCAGATGTCCGGCGTTCCCGGTGGCCGCGACCTCTTCTACATCCTCAACAATCTTTATCCGGGCGATCCGGTCAAGGTTGGCGAGCGCTATAAGGTCGTGGGGCCGAACTAGGGTGTGTGGGTATTCAGGTGATGGTTGGCTGCAAACACCAGTTTTCTGCGCTTCCGGTGCTCACGTACCCAAACGTACGCTCCGCTCCGGGTCTTGAAAACCGCCGTTTTCTCCTAACCCTGACCTGAATCCCCACACACCCTAGGCCCTATTAGAGCAAATCACAGAGAGCCGCGATGAGCGGTTCGTCGGCGGGCGGCATGGGGTAATCGCGTAGCGCCTGCGGGCGGACCCATTTGAGCGCTTTGTGCTCATTGGTCTGCGGCGTGCCCTGCCAGCGGCGACAGACATAGAGCGGCATCAGGAGATGCATGTGCTCATAGGAATGGCTGGCGAAAGAGAGGGGCGCCAGACAGGCTTCCTTGGTCTCGACGGCCAATTCCTCGCGCAGTTCGCGGATGAGTGCTGCCTCGGGCGTTTCGCCTTGTTCGACCTTGCCACCGGGAAATTCCCACATGCCTGCCATATGCTTGCCTTCAGGGCGCTGGGCGATGAGGACGCGGCGGTCGGCGTCGACGAGAGCGCAGGCAACGACCAGCAGGATGGGCTTGGCTTCACTCACTTGACCGCTCCCGGGATGCGATAGGTGTAATCGTATTGATGGGTGAAACCGAGCTTTTGGTAGAGCGCCTGGGCGCCGGGATTGTCGGCCTGGACATTGAGGGCGGCGGTTTCCGCGCCCTTGGATTTGGCCCAGTTGAGGCCCGTCTGCATCATAGCGGCAGCAAGACCCTGGCGGCGGCGGGTGGGGTCGGTGATGACATTGCCTGTGATGACAATGTCGTTGGAAATGGCCATTAGACCGGAGGCGACGGGCTCGCTATCCCGATAAACGACGATGCCGGTCGCGGGGACGGCCATGACGCCAAGAAGGGCTTTCATGCCCGCAAGGACCGGTTCGGAATAATTCTGAAGTTTTTGCTGGACCGCGATGAATGCCGGATCGAGCACGGAGAAGAGTTTTGCCTCGCTGTCCTGCTCGTGATCGGCAATAGGCATCGCATAGAGATAGGAATGATCGATCGTGTCCCAGCCGGCGTCATCGAGCGCTTCATTAAGTGCGGGGGCGGAGAGTGGGGTGATCCGGAAGACCGGTTTGACGCCACGGACGACCAGCCAGGAACTCGCGCCGATGATGCGATCTTCGACATCGGCGTCGTCATTGGGGTCAAAGCACTGCACGGAATTGGCCCGCTTGGTGTAGCCGCCGGCGGCGCGGCGCACCCAATTGCCGTCCCACTTCACCTCGATGCCGGGCCAGGCTTCTAGGCCGGCGCGTTCGAAGGTTTCGACGGAGGGGAGGGGGGCGGCTTGTTCTGGCATGGTCCTGTCGCTTTACTCGGTGTCATCCCCGCGAAAGCGGGGATCTCCGGTGCGGGCTCGTAGTGAGGGATTCCCGCTTTCGCGGGAATGACGTTGTGGGAGAAGCCTTTGCCCTAGCTCCGATAATCGCCGTTGATGGTGATGTAACCGTGGGTGAGGTCACAGGTATAGACGGTGGCCGAGCCGGTGCCGAGGCCGAGGGAGACGGTGACTTCAAGCTCTTCGCCTTTCATATAGGCGGAGGTGGCGGCTTCGTCATAGACGGCGGCGCGTTCGCCGTTTTCAGCGACGAGCAGGTCGCCGAAGCGAATGGCGAGGCGGTCGCGATCGGCGGGTTCGCCGGCCTTGCCCACGGCCATGACGACGCGGCCCCAGTTGGCGTCTTCGCCGGCAATAGCGGTTTTGACCAGCGGGCTATCGGCAATGGACTTGGCGATGCGGAAGGCGGAGGCGTCGTCGGTGGCGCCTTCGACATTGACGGCGACCTGCTTGGTGGCGCCTTCGCCATCGCGGACGGTGAGAATGGCGAGTTCAAAGAGAACATCGAAAAGCGCTTCGCCAAAGATTTCGGCGCGCTGATCGTCAATGCTCGTGATCGGATCGAGCTTGGCCTTGCCGGTGGCAAAAGCGAGGAGCGTGTCCGAGGTAGAGGTGTCGCTGTCGACGGTGATGGAATTGAAGCTTTTCTGGACGTGCTTCGAGAGCAGCGCCTGCAGCACCGGGGCTGCTATCGGCATGTCGGTGACGACAAAGGAGAGCATGGTGGCCATATCCGGCGCGATCATGCCCGAGCCCTTGGCGATGCCGTTGATCTTGACCTCGACCCCATCGATATCGAGCACGGCGCCCGAGAGTTTGGGGAACGTGTCGGTGGTCATGATCGCCTTGGCCGGCTCGATCCAGGGGGTCTGGGTAAGGCGCGTCGCGGCTTCATCGAGCACGCCGGCAAACTTGGCGGCGGGGAGGGGCTCGCCGATGACGCCGGTCGAGGCCAGGAAAATCTCGTCAGTCGAGCAGCCGAGCGCCTTGGCGGCATAGTCGGCCGTGAGCTGAACGCTTTCCTTGCCCTTAGCGCCGGTAAAGGCATTGGCATTGCCCGAATTGACGACGAGGCCACGCGCCTTGCCACCAGGCAGGTTGGCGCGGCACCAGTCGACGGCGGCCGAGGAACATTTCGAGCGGGTCAGAACACCGGCAGCCGTGGTGCCTTCGTCGAAGGTCATCAGCAGGACGTCGGTGCGGTTCTTGTACTTGATGCCGGCTTCGGCGGTGGCGAAGCGCACGCCATCGATTGCCGGCAGGTCCGGATAGGATTTCGGGGCAAGCGGGGAAACCGGATGGGCAGCCATGGCAGAACCTTGAGCGGTAAAATGACCGTCCCGGTTTGCCCGATTAGTGTGATGGGTGCAAGGCTTGGTGGGTTTCAGGGATGAGGGCGCTTTGGTGGCCTATTGATAGATCCCCCTCATCCGCCCTGCGGGCACCTTCTCCCCGAGGGGGAGAAGAATAAAAAGTGGCCCCCTCTTTTCCTCTCCCTCTCGGGGGGAGGTGGCTCGGCGCAGCCGAGTCGGTGAGGGGGAAGCTTTGCTGACTTACGCCGCTACTCTCTTCTTGCCGGCGATGAAGGCGCCGAAACGGGTGGTGATGAAGGGGACGATGAAGAAAACGATGGTCGTTGCCATGAAGGGCACGAGGATCATGCTGCGCTGCCAGAATTCCCAGCCGGGGGTGAGGGCGGCGACGATGGTCGCGTAGACGACGACCACGGGATAGACCGCAAAGGTCATGAGGAAGGCCATGCGAGCACGGGCGGAAAAGGACATAGGAACCTCTATCGAAACGGTACGTTCCGTTAAATAACGAAACGAGCCGTTTCGTTCAAGCCTTTTCTTTGCGATTATTTCGGCCCATATAGGGGCCATGACCAGCACGGCTGAATCAGACGAAAACACCAGGCGATCGATCGGTGCGCGGCGTAATCCGGCGAGCCAGGAAGCGATCCTCGATGCGGCGCAGGAAATCCTCAACGAAGAGGGGATTGCTGGCTTTTCCATCGAGGCCGTGGCGCGGCGCGCGCGGGCGGGCAAGCCCACGATCTATCGCTGGTGGCCCAATCGCACGCTGCTGATGCTCGATGTCTATCAGCGGTTCAAGAATGCGCGAGGCTTTCCCGATACGGGGTCGGTGCGCGGCGACCTGATATCGCTCCTTGAAAATCACCTGCTCGGCTTCTGGAAGGATAGCCTTTGCGGCACGGTCTATCGCGCCATCATTGCCGAGGCGCAGAACGATGCCGATGCGGCTGCCGCACTCTTTGCCTATCAGACAGAGCGCAAGAAAACGACGGCGGTGATCATCGAGCGAGCCAAGGCGCGCGGTGAGTTGGCGCCGGAGGTCAATGGCGAATTGATCATCGACATGATCATCTCCTTTGCCTGGCACCAATTGCTGATCAACCGGCTCGAAGAGGCGATGGGCTCGATCGAGGGCGTCGTCGACGGCATGCTCATGGGCTGCGCGGGCTATAACCCAGCCTGACAATTGCCCAAACAAAAAGGCCACCGGTCGAAACCGAGTGGCCAAAATTGCAAAAACTCAAAAACTACTGCTGAGCGGCTTCGCCTTCGGCGGGCGCGGCGGCAGCGGCGTCCTGGGCGTCCATGGCGGCCTTGAGTTCCGGGTCGGTGACATCGACGGTGACGCCGTTCATCAGCTCGGCGACCTTTTCATTGAAAACGCGCATCAGGACCTGCTGCTGGAGCTGCGGCGCAACCTGTTCGAAGGCCGGCGGCTGGCTTTCGCGCTTTTCTTCGAGCTTGATAATGTGGAAGCCGAACTGGGACTGCACCGGCGCCGAGATGTCGCCGGGATTGGCGAGGGCAAAGGCGGCGGTTTCAAATTCAGGGACCATCATGCCCTTGGAAAAGAAGCCGAGGTCGCCGCCATTGGCGCCTGAACCTGGATCGATCGACTTTTCCTTGGCGATGGTGGCGAAATCAGCGCCGCCCTTGAGCTCGGCCTCGATGGCGTCAGCTTCTTCCTTGGTCTCGACCAGGATGTGGGCCGCGTGGATTTCTTCCTGCGGCTGGAACTGGGCGACGTATTTGTCGTATTCGCCGCGAACCTGTTCTTCGGTGACGCCGGCAGCGATGGCATCGGCGAAATAGGCGCGGCGGAGCGCCCGGTCCTTGAGATATTCAAGGCGCTGGGCAAACAGCGGGGTCTGGTCCATGCCGGCAGTCTTGGCGGCACCAGCCATGACCTTCATGTCGATGAGGACGCGAAGGAGAAATGCCCGGCGTTCGGATGCCGGCATCTGCGCGATGTCCTGGGCCAGGTCTTCGGCGGCAAAGTTGAGATCGGCTTCGGTGATCTCGTCATCGCCGACCTTGGCGACGACGGTTTCCGGCGCGACTGCGGCAGGTGCCTCAGCGGTGGGAGCGGCCGGTGCGGCAGCATCCTGAGCGAAGGCGCCCAGCGTCGGCGCAGCGCCAATGAGAGCGGCAAGGCAAAGGGTGCGCATCAGGCGCGAGGAAAACTTCATCATGAACGTCCTGGATCTCCTGGGCCGGCCAGCGGGCCGGGCATGATCAATCGGGGCAGCGGGGCCCAAAGCGCGCCTTGCCTCACATAACAAGGGGGCCAAATTGTGCCGCTTTCCGGTCGGTTTGGGCTGGTGCCGAGGCGCCAGCGGTGCCGGGCGAGAAAGGTGTGGCCCATTTCGCCAACATTGACAAGACAGGACCCCACTCTTACATCTCAGCCGCTTTTTCAAAGCGTGGAGCAGGGGCCGTTTGCCACTGCTTTCCACGGATCAATCCACACGGGGAGCCAAAAGGGCCTCCCAGAGTTGTGACGAGGCGAGATGGGCCGATGGCGCCCTTGGTTCATTCGCCCGAATGAACCAGGTCTTTGTTCCGAACGTTTTCAAAATGGAAGAGTGGGATTCACTTTTTCTGAAAGCGCTCCGGCGCAAGCTGCCCGCCCCTTTCGCCACGCCACAAAAATTGAAGGATGAACACCCATGGCTCTCGCTTCGCTCGCCCGGCGGATTTTCGGATCGCCGTCGGATCGGCAGGTCAAGCGCTATCAGGGCAAGGTGGCTGCGATCAACGCGCTCGAGCCCGAACTGGCCAAATTGAGCGACGATGAACTGCGCGCCCGCACCGAAGAATTCAAGGCGCAACTGGCTCAGGGGGCTGACCTCGAAGACCTGGTCGTGCCAGCTTTTGCCACCGTCCGAGAAGCCTCCAAGCGCGTGCTCGGCATGCGCCACTTCGACGTGCAGCTCATCGGCGGCATGGTGCTCAACGACCGCGCCATTGCTGAAATGCGCACCGGCGAAGGCAAGACACTCGTCGCGACGCTTGCGGTTTATCTCAATGCCCTGACCGGAAAGGGCGTTCACGTCGTGACGGTCAACGACTATCTCGCCCGCCGCGACGCGAGCTGGATGGGTCAGATCTACAGTTTCCTCGGGCTCTCATATGGCATCATCGTCCATGGCCTGACCGACCAGCAGCGTCGCGAAAGCTACGCCGCCGACATCACCTACGGCACCAATAACGAATTCGGCTTCGACTATCTGCGCGACAACATGAAATATGCGCGTAACCAGATGGTGCAGCGTGGGCACGCGTTTGCCATCGTCGACGAAGTCGACTCCATTCTCGTCGACGAAGCGCGTACGCCGCTGATCATTTCGGGTCCCTCCGAAGATCGGTCCGAGCTTTACATCAAGATCAATGCGCTGATGCCGATCATCGGTGAAGGCGATTTCGAGCTCGATGAAAAGCATCGCGCTGCGACCTTTACCGATCAGGGCGTCGAAAAGCTCGAAGCGGCGCTGGCTGAAGCTGGCCTCCTCAAGAGCGAGTCCATGTATGACGTCGAGAACGTCGCGCTCGTGCATCACGCCAATTCGGCGCTGCGCGCACACAAGCTGTTCCGTAGGGATAAGGACTATATCACCCGCGACACGCCAGAAGGCGGCGAGGTGGTGATCATCGACGAATTCTCCGGCCGCATGATGCCGGGTCGCCGCTATTCCGAGGGCCTCCACCAGGCGCTGGAAGCCAAGGAAGGCGTCAAGATCCAGTCGGAAAACCAGACGCTCGCCTCGATCACCTTCCAGAATTATTTCCGCCTCTATGAAAAGCTCGCCGGCATGACCGGTACGGCCTCGACGGAAGCGGAAGAATTCGCCGACATCTACAATCTCGGTGTCGTCACCATCCCGACCAATCTGTCGGTGCAGCGTATCGACGAAGACGATGCGATCTATCGCACGGCGGCAGAAAAGTTCGATGCCATTGCCGACCTGATCAAGGAATGCCAGGAGCGCGGCCAGCCGGTGCTCGTCGGCACGACCTCGATCGAAAAGTCGGAAATGCTGGCTGACATTCTTCGCAAGAAGAATGTGGGGCAGATGAACGTGCTCAATGCGCGTCACCACGAGCAGGAAGCTTTCATCGTCGCCGATGCGGGCCTTCCCGGTGCGATCACCATCGCGACGAATATGGCGGGCCGCGGTACCGACATTCAGCTCGGCGGCAATCTTGAAATGCGCATCGAGCGCGAGGCCGGCGAGCTTGAAGGCGAAGCACGCGAAGCCAAGATCGCAGAGATCAAGGCAACGATCGCCGAAGAGAAGGCCAAGTCGCTTGCGGCTGGTGGCCTGATGGTGATCGGCACCGAGCGGCATGAAAGCCGCCGTATCGACAATCAGCTCCGTGGCCGTTCAGGCCGTCAGGGCGATCCAGGCCATTCGAAGTTCTATCTGTCGCTTCAGGATGACTTGATGCGCATTTTCCCGGTGGATTCTATGGATTCCATGCTGGGCAAGCTTGGGCTCGAACAGGGCGAGAGCATTACCCACCCATGGGTGACCAAGGCCATCGAGCGTGCGCAGGGCAAGGTCGAAAGCCGCAACTTCGATATCCGCAAGAACATCCTCAAATATGATGACGTGATGAACGATCAGCGCAAGGTGATCTTCGAACAGCGTCTCGAATTCATGGATGCCGAGGACGTCAGCGAAACCGTCACCGAAATGCGCCATGACGTGGTCGACAATATCGTCGCCAAGTCCATTCCGCCGCGCGCTTATCCCGAGCAGTGGAATGCCGAGGAGCTACAGGCTGACGCCAAGACCTATCTCAACGTCGATGCGCCGATCAGCGAATGGGCCAAGGAAGAGGGCATCGAGGCGGAAACCGTCGAGACCCGCATTCGCGACGCTGCCGATGCCGTTATCGCGGCCAAGAACGAGGCCTATGGCGAGGTGATGCGCCAGGTGGAGAAATCCGTCCTGCTGCAGTCGATCGATGGCCTGTGGCGCGAGCACCTCGTGCTCCTTGACCACCTCTCCAAGGTCGTTGGCTGGCGCGGTATCGCCCAGCGCGATCCGCTGACCGAATATAAGCAGGAAGCTTATGAGCTCTTCCAAGGCCTGCTTTCGGGCCTGCGCGAGCAGGTCACGCAGCAGATGAGCCATATCCAAATCCAGATGCGTCAGCCCGAGCCGCCGCCGATGCTTGATCTGACCAAGCTCGAAGAGACCCATATCGACCCGACGACCGGGGAGAATGATGCGGTGGGCGATGATTCCGACGTCGGCGCACTGCCGCCGCTCGATCCGAAACTGCTCGTCGGCCTCTCGCGCAATGCGCCTTGCCCTTGTGGTTCGGGCAAAAAGGTCAAGCACTGCCACGGCGCGTTTGTCTGAGGTTTTTTGGGTTTTTGAAGTTTGGGGCTCCGGAGATTTTCGGGGCCCTTTTTTGTTTTTCGTAATGGCTGTCACCCCGGCGCAGGCCGGGGCCCATCCTGATGATTTGGCCCAAGTACCAATCTTGGCTCACGTCATGCAGGAGATGGGCCCCGGCCTGCGCCGGGGTAACAGTCAGTGTGCGGCGTGGGCAGACCCCTATTCCGGCAGCGCGAATTCCAGCAGCAGTTGCCGCTGCCAATCGTTGAAATTGTTGTCTGAGCCGATGAGGATCCGGGTTTCGCCGGCGGGGGTCTGGTGGACGAGGATCGATTCCATATTGTCGATCTCGGCGCCTTCGGCGGAGAGCAAAAGTTCGCCGCGCATGAGATTGCCGGGGCGGACTTCGGCGGCGGGGACGCGGCGCAGGTTCATGACGAAGCTGAAGAGCGCGACGCCGCGTTCGAGGACGAGAAGGTCGCCATTGGGCAGGAACGCGCAGTCTGTCGGGTTGACGACCGGCGAATTGAAATAGCTCACCGGGCCCTTGTCATTCTGGCCGAGGAAGTGGCCGCGATGATTGCCGTTTTCGTCGAGCGCTTCCTCGGTGAGGAGAAGCGTCGAGCCCGCGATCGGGGAGGTCGCGGGAGCGATGCAGATCGATTCGAGCGAGCGATTGGTCCGGAGCTTCGTCATCCAATCGGGGATGGCGATTTCGCGGGCAGGACCGCCAGGACGGCCATCGGTGATGGCGAAATCGGCGACGCGGGTGAGATTTTCGAAGCTGACGCGAACAGCGACGGGCTGGCCATCGCGATAGACCGTATCCATGCCTTCGGCATCACGTGCGAATTGGCGGGGTAGGGGTTCGCCGGCAGAATTCTGGATCGGGTCCATGGTGACGCCGATGAAGCTCAACAGCCGATCGTCTTGGTCATAGGCGAGCTTACCGGAGACGAACTGGCCGCGATCGGTGACGAAGGCGACATTCTGGTCGGGACCGGTCATGGTGACGCTGGAAAGGCCACCGAAGAGATCGTCCTGCGACTGCATGGTCAGGCCGCCGCGAAAGATCAGTTTGTCAACGGGCTGATCGAGCGACGCGCCCTTGAAGCGCGTCACTTGAGCGGCGGTAACGATTACATCCAAAGCATAATTTGGCGAGGCGAGAAGCGCAAAGCAGCAGGTCGCTAGAAAGACCCGCCGCTTCATCCCCGCGGCCGCCTGCGGGCTTGTGCCGGGAGTTCTTCGTCAAAGAGCGCGGCAAGCTCGTCGGTGAGCGCGCCGGCTAACTCCTCGGCATCGAGCAGCGTCACCGCGCGGCGATAATAGCGCGTGACGTCGTGGCCGATGCCAACGGCGACGAGCTGGATCGGCGAGCGCGTCTCGATGTCTTCGATCACCTGACGAAGGTGCGCTTCGAGATAATTGCCGGCATTGACCGACTGCGTCGAGTCATCGACCGGGGCGCCGTCGGAAATCACCATCAGGATGCGGCGCTGCTCGGGGCGGGCCATGAGGCGCTTGCGCGCCCATTCGAGCGCTTCGCCGTCGATGTTTTCCTTGAGGAGCCCTTCTCGCATCATCAGGCCAAGATTACGACGGGCATGGCGCCACGGCTCGTCAGCGGCCTTATAGATGATGTGGCGGATGTCGTTGACGCGGCCGGGATTGGCCGGGCGGTTGGCCTCAAGCCAGGCTTCACGGCTCTTGCCGCCCTTCCAGGCGCGCGTCGTAAAGCCGAGGATTTCGACCTTGACGCCGCAGCGTTCGAGCGTGCGCGCGAGAATATCGCCGCAGATCGCCGCGATGGTGATCGGGCGGCCGCGCATGGAGCCGGAATTGTCGATCAGGAGCGTCACGACCGTGTCGCGGAAGTCGGTATCGTTCTCGACCTTGAAGCTGAGAGCCTGCAGCGGATCGGTGACGACGCGGGTCAGGCGCGCGGTGTCGAGGAGGCCTTCTTCGAGATCGAACTGCCAGGAGCGGTTCTGCTTGGCCATCAGGCGGCGCTGCAGCTTGTTGGCAAGACGGGCGACTGCGCCGGCGAGATTTTCAAGCTGCTTGTCGAGGAGGGCCCGCAACTGGTCGAGCTCGTCGGGCGGGCAGAGTTCGGCTGCCTTGACGATCTCGTCGTATTTCTGGGTGAAGACCTTGTAGTTGAACTGGTTCGAGAGGCGCTCACCGCCGTCCTTGGCGGGCGGGGGCATGGGCGCGTCTTCGCCGGCTTCCGCCTCGGCATCGTCGTCGACATCGGCCATGTCGGCTTCCATGCCTTCGACATCGCCGGTTTCTTCGCTTTCGCCCGACTGCTGATCTTCTTCCGATTCGGCCTGTTCGTTCTCGCCTTCGCCCTGTTCGGGCGACTGGTCGGAGCCCTGAGCCTGTTCGGGCTGGCTGTCGTTGCTCTCGTCTTCGTCCGAGGCGTCGCCGTCCTCGAATTCGCTTTCGGCAATGAGGTTAAGGTCGCGCAGAACGGCCTTCACCGCGCGCGAAAAATCTTCCTGGCTTTCGTAGGTCGACAGCAACTTGTCGATCGAGGTGCCGGCCTTGGAATCGATCTCCTGGCGCCAGAGATCGACCAGCGCGTGGCCCGAGGGCGGCACGGGGACACCAGCGAGCTTTTCGCGCAGCATCAGGCCCAGGGCTTCGGCGAGCGGGGCTTCGTTCTTATCGTCGACTTCGGCGAAATTGGCGCGAAACAGCCGGTCTTCCAGCATTTCGTGGATATTGCCGGCCATGCCGGGCATGCGGATCACGCCGAGGGATTCGACCCGCGCTTGTTCAAGGGAATCAAAGGCGGCGCGGGCCTGCGGGTCCATCGGGCTGCGCTTCCGGTGCGCATCGGGGTCGTGGCTCGCAAGGCGCATGGCCATGGCGTCGCCCTGGCCGCGAGCGATGGCAATGTCGCGCTTGGTGGGCAGGCGCGGCAGATTGGCAAGGCGAGCCTTGTCCGAGGTCAGCAGAGGCCGGTCAGCGGTGAAGGTGACTTCGAGATCGGCCTTGCCCCCGATGGCGCGCACCGTCGAACCCATGGCCGATTTGAAGACCTGGGTTTGATCGGGCTTATTGGGCTTGCTGCGCGGGGGATTTGCCATGGTCGTATCCGTAATGCCCGTTTTATGCAAAGTCCCCCTCACCCGGCCCTGGGGGCCGACCTCTCCCCCAAAAGGAGAGGTGTCGCTATGCGACTTTGGCTACCACCCACCTCTCCCTCTGGGGGAGAGGTCGCCGCAAAGCGGCGGGTGAGGGGCCATATATTTACGCCGTGATCGCGAGGTTGGCCGAGGATTCCGGCAGGTCTTCGCCGAAGACGCGCTGGTAGAATTCGGCGACCACGGGGCGTTCGAGTTCGTCGCACTTGTTGAGGAAGGTGAGACGGAAGGCAAAGCCGACATCGCCGCCGAAAATCTGGGTGTTCTCGGCCCAAGTGATCACCGAGCGCGGGCTCATCACGGTCGAGAGGTCGCCATTGATGAAGGCCGAGCGGGTGAGATCGGCGAGGCGCACCATGTTGGAGGCGAGCTTCTTGCCCTTATCGGTCTCAGTAAGAACCTTGTTCTTGGCAAGGATGATGCCGACTTCCTTGTCATGCGGCAGATAATTGAGCGTCGTGACGATGCTCCAGCGGTCCATCTGTCCCTGGTTGATCTGCTGCGTGCCGTGGTAGAGGCCGGATGTATCACCGAGACCAATGGTGTTGGTCGTGGCGAACAGGCGGAACGAGGGATGGGGCACGATGACGCGGTTCTGGTCGAGGAGGGTCAGGCGGCCCGACTGCTCGAGCACGCGCTGGATCACGAACATCACGTCGGGGCGGCCGGCATCGTATTCGTCGAAGACGAGGGCGATATTGTTCTGCACGGCCCAAGGCAGGATGCCGTCGCGGAATTCGGTGATCTGCTTGCCGTCCTTGAGGACGATGGCGTCCTTGCCGACGAGATCGATGCGGCTGACGTGGCTGTCGAGATTCACGCGGACGAGCGGCCAATTGAGGCGCGCCGCGACCTGCTCGATATGGGTCGACTTGCCGGTGCCGTGATAGCCCTGGACCATGACGCGGCGATTGAAGGCGAAGCCAGCAAGAATCGCAAGGGTCGTGTTGCGGTCGAAGAGGTAATCCGGGTCGGCCGGCGGCACGTGATCGGAGCGCTCCGCATAGCCTTTGACCACCATGTCGGTATCGATGCCGAAGAGATCCCGGGCCTTGTATTCGGTGTCGGGCTGGTTGGTGAAATCGGTCATGGCAGGACTCGTGGATCAGAGATTTTCAAAGGCGGGAGGCCCATCGGCCATGGGCTCTATAGCAGCAATGCTGACATGCTGGTAGCCAAACTGTCACGCGGGAATCCCGCCTGACATCGGCTTTTTTGGATCAGCTCAGCGGACGACGAAGCCCATTTTCTTGAGGTGAGAATAGGCTGCGATGATCGTCCGGAGCTTTTCTTCGGAGGATCGGTCGCCGCCATTGACGTCGGGATGGTGGGTCTTCACGAGGTTCTTATAGGCGTGCTTGATGTCATCGGACTTCGCATGGCCGGGAAAGCCAAGCTGTTCGAAAGCGCGGCGATCGTTCTCGTTGAGCGGTTTGACGCGCTCGGCGGCCGGGGTCTGGGACTGGCGATAGCGATATTTGGCGAAGACGCCGAAGGGATCACCATATTTGTCGCCCGGCCGGGTGCTGGCTGTGCGGCCGGCAGCGCGGGCGTTTTGCGGATTGCCGGTCGCAAAGCTTGAACGTGACTCGGCCTTGGGAGGCGTTGTTAGCGCTTCGTCCAATTCTTCCTGGCTCATGCCGGCGAAGAAATTGAAGGCCTTGTTATAGTGGCGGACGTGTTCGAGGCAGAAATGGTGATACTGCCCTTCGCTGCGCGGACCCTTGGGCGCACGATATTCGCCCGCCTCCTCGCAGCCTTCCCACTCGCAGGTGAATTCGGCCGGTTCGGGCTTTTCTTCCCGGCGCGGTCTGATGCGGATCCCATCGAAAAGCTTGGATTGCTGTTTCATAGCACCTAGTTAAATGCCTAGTTTTCAATAGTGGCGCTCATCGGAGCGCATTCAAAAGCCCAAAGCGGAGACCGCCAATGTCCATGAAGGACACCATTACGACCAAGCTGACCGAGCGGTTCTCACCAACCCACCTCGAGGTGATCGACGAATCGAACAAGCATCGGGGTCATGCCGGATGGCGTGAAGGCGGGGAAACCCACTTCCGCGTCAGAATCGCGACCAGCGACTTTGACGGTTTGAGCCGCGTGGCGCAACACCGCGCGGTGTTCGAAGTGCTCAATGCCGAACTCAAGGAGCGGGTTCACGCTCTCAACATCGAGGTTTTGCCAAGTTAAGGAGAACGCATCTCCTCCAAAAATGCCGAAACCTTGGCAGGATCGACATTCTTTTCGATGAAAGCCTGACCAATGCCTCTTGTGAGGATGAAAGTCAGCGCGCCGCGCGAGACTTTCTTGTCCTGCGCGATGGCGGCCATCAAGGTCTCGGTCGAGCCGAGCGTTCCGGGGATGTCGCCCAATGTGGTGGGCAGGCCCGATTTCTGCAAGTGGGCCGAGACGCGGCCGGAATCCTGACCTGGTGAAAGACCGAGGCGATTGGAAAAGGTATGGGCGAGCACCATGCCGATCGAGACGCCCTCGCCATGGAGCAGGCGATCTGAGTAGCCAGTGTCTTTTTCGAGCGCGTGCCCAAAGGTGTGGCCGAGATTGAGGAGGGCACGGACGCCGGTTTCCTTCTCGTCCTCGATGACGACGCGGGCCTTGTGGGCACAGCAGCGGGCGATGGCTTCGCCGCGCGCCGGACCGCCGGAAAAGATATCGGCGTGGTTCGCCTCAAGCCACTCAAAGAATTCGGGATCATCGATCAGGCCATATTTGACGACTTCGGCATAGCCGGCAGCGAACTGGCGCGGGGGTAGGGTGTCGAGGGTCGACAGGTCAGCCAGCACGAGCTTGGGCTGGTGGAAGGCGCCGACCAAATTCTTGCCATGGGGCGAATTGATGCCGGTCTTGCCGCCGACCGAGGAATCGACCTGCGCGAGGAGCGAGGTGGGCATCTGGATAAAATCCATGCCGCGGCGGGTGATCGAAGCGGCAAAGCCGGCGAGATCGCCGATGACGCCGCCACCCAGCGCGATCACGAGATCATTGCGCTCAAGCTTGGCAGCGAGCAGGCCCTCGACGACTGTTTGCAGATGCTCCCAACTCTTGGTGCTTTCGCCGGCGGGCACGGTGATGGTCTGGTGGGTGAGGCCGGCTTTATCGAGGCTCGCGACCAGCCGCGGCAATTGTGCTTGGGCGACATTGGTGTCGGTGACGATGCCATAGCGGCGGCCGGGAAATTTTTCGGCCAAAATCGTGCCGGCATGATCGAGAAGGTCGGGGCCGATCAGAATGTCATAGGCGCGCTCGCCCAGAGCGACGTGAACCGTATGGGTGATTTCGGCCATTTTTTTTCGGACCTTCAGCGCAGATGATGGAGGAGGGCGGAAATCACGTCGGCGGCGACGCTGTCTTGCGGCACGTCGCGGCTGAGGACGGTCAGGTCTGCCTCGGCATAGATGGGATAGCGATCTTCGATCAGCTTTTGCAGCGTCGCCTTGGGGTCGGTGGTCTTCAAAAGCGGTCGATTGGAGCGGCGCGAGACCCGTTCGAACAGTATATCGAGATCGGCCTTGAGCCAGACTGAAACCGCCCCGGACTTGATCTGGGCCCGAGTTTCAAGATTGACGAAGGCGCCGCCACCCGTTGCGAGGACGATGCCGTCTTCCTTCAGAAGCCGCGATATAACGCGGGTTTCCCCTGCGCGAAATTCGGGCTCCCCGCGCTGCGCGAAAATTTCCGGAATGGTCATCTGCGCGGCTTTTTCGATTTCTTCGTCGCTATCGATGAAACGCCGATTGAGACGGGTGGCGATGCGCCGCCCAACCGTGGTCTTGCCTGCGCCCATCATCCCGACGAGCACAAGCGGACGGCCGCCGAGACGCTCGGCCAATGCCTTGGCGCGCGCAGAGCGCGCGGTGGTGTCCGATTTGCTCACGCCAGGCGCCCTCCGACTTCATGTCGCTTGAAGCGATCTCACTCACCTATGTCAAGCGCGACGCGATTTCACCTACCGGATGGAAACCTTTCTGTGTCAAGGTTTGCTCTCAAACGCCGACTGGACTGCCATGCCGACACTGTTTCGCCTCCTGATCACGATCGTTTTTCTCGTGGGCCTCGTCTATGCGGGCATGTTCGCGCTTGTCTCATTCGTGGAACCGACGCCCAAGGCTGTCACCCTGCGCCTCTCGACGCAGGACCTGTTGGGTGAGAGTGCGCCGACGCGCCCTGCGGGTCTACCGACACCCAATGTGACGAGCACGCCGAGCCCGGCACCCGCGCAATGAGCGGCAGCCACCTGATCGGCGCTTTTCTCGAAATGATGAGCGCCGAGCGTGGGGCTGCGGCCAATACGATTGCGGCCTATCGGCGCGATCTGGCGAGCTATGCCGGGTTTGTCGCGGGGAAGAAAGAGACACTCGAAAACTCTTCTCGCGAGACGGTCAACGCCTATCTTGATTTTCTCAAGCAAGAGGGACTGTCTGCCTCGTCAAGCGCGCGGCACCTTTCCGCTGTGCGCCAGTTTCACAAGTTCTTATGTGCCGATGGGATCAGGGGCAACGATCCGACGCGGATCGTCTCTAGCCCCAAGACCAGGCGGCCACTGCCCAAAGTTTTGTCGGTCGCCGAGGTCGATAAGCTGCTCATTCTGGCCGAGGTAGAGGCCAACACTGCGGAGGGAGAGGGGCAGAACGCGGCGCTGCGGCTCTATTGCCTCCTCGAAATGCTGTACGCCACGGGGCTGCGGGTGTCCGAGCTGGTCGAGCTCAAGCGCTCGGCAGTCATGCGGGAAGCAGCGTTCATCACCGTGGTCGGCAAGGGCCGCAAGGAACGGGTGGTACCGATGAATGACCGGGCGCGCGATGCCGTCCGCGCTTGGGTCAAGACGCTGCCCGCGGGGACCTGGCTGTTCCCGGCCAAGGGAGAATCGGGGCATCTGGCGCGTCAGGTGTTTGCGCGCGATCTCAAGGGACTTGCGGCGCGGGCCGGTATTTCCTCGGCACGCGTCGCGCCGCACGTCTTGCGCCATGCCTTTGCCAGTCATCTTCTGGCCGGTGGGGCCGATTTGCGGGTGGTGCAGATGCTGCTTGGGCACTCGGACATCTCGACCACGCAGATTTACACCCATGTGCTCGACGACAAACTCAAGACCCTGGTCGAGACGCATCACCCGCTCGCTAGCGACTAAGATTGAGCTTTCCCCGGCAAATCCGTCGCAAAACTTGACTCGGTGTTGAACCATCGCCACTTTCCGGCCACTTTAGGGCGCAAGAGCCGGGGCCTGGAATAGTCCGGGTCGGCAATAACGACCCTTACGGGCGGGTGGGATGCAGTCTTATCTCGATTTTGAAAAGCCGGTTGCCGATCTTGAAGCCAAGATCGCCGAACTCAAGTCCTTGGCCGCGTCCGATCAGGCCGTGTCGATCGATGAGGAAGTGAACCGGCTCTCCGCCCGGGCTGAAGAAGCCCTGGTCGAGATCTATAAAAAACTCACACCCTGGCAAAAGACGCAGGTGGCCCGCCATCCGCAGCGGCCGCATTTCTCCGACTATGTCGGCGCGTTGATCACCGAATGGACGCCGCTGGCCGGCGACCGGACCTTTGGTGAAGACGCTGCGCTTCAGGCCGGCTTTGGCCGGTTCAATGGCGAATCCGTTGCCGTGATCGGCCAGGAAAAGGGCAATTCCACCGAAACGCGCCTCAAGCATAATTTCGGCATGGCTAACCCGGAAGGCTATCGCAAGGCCGTCCGCATCATGGATATGGCCGACCGATTCAACATTCCGGTGATTTCCTTTGTCGACACCGCCGGCGCCTATCCCGGCATCGGCGCCGAAGAGCGCGGCCAGGCCGAGGCGATTGCGCGCTCGACCGAAAAGGGTCTCGAACTCGGTGTGCCGAACATTGCCATCATCATCGGCGAAGGTGGTTCGGGTGGCGCTATCGCCATTGCGACGGCCAATCGCGTGCTGATGCTCGAAAATTCGATCTATTCGGTGATTTCGCCCGAAGCCGGCGCATCCATCCTCTTCCGCGATGCCGCCCGCGCGCAGGACATGGCAACAGCGCAGAAGATCACGGCACAGGACCTCTTGGGCTTCAAGGTGATCGACGGCATCATTCCCGAGCCAACCGGCGGCGCGCATCGCCACCATGGTCAGGTGATGGACGCGACCCGCCGCGCGCTCAGCTCTTTCCTCGGTGATTTCGCCGGCAAGTCACGGCTCGAAACGCGCGAGCAGCGGCGCGAAAAATTCCTCGCGATCGGCACCAATCTCTAGGTCTTTGGATCTGCGTTCAACGAACAGGCTCCCGCATGCGGGAGCCTTTTTCTTATGCCGACATCCCACACACACTATTGCGTGAAAAACCGCCGCTTTTCCCCGAGATCGGGAGCGTGATAAGGCTTCGTTCACTCAGCCCGCTCATGCTGCGCTAACCATTGCTCCCGTGTGGAGCCGTTATTTGGGCCTTGTTAAGTGACTGCCACCTTCTTTCATCGCCTCGCCGCCATCATCATTCTCGCCTGGCTGGGTGTGGGCCTTGCTGCCTGTTCCAACTTCGTCAAGGGCGGGGACAACCGCCACAATATCCCGCTGGCTCCGGCCATGGTGAAGGCGCTTCACGACATTGGATCGTCGCCCGGCGAAGGCATGGTCGTGCGCATCTTCAAGAAAGAGGCCGTGCTCGAGGTGTGGAAGCACACCAATTCGGGGCAGTTCAAGCTGTTCAAGACCTACAATATCTGCGCCTTTTCGGGCGATCTCGGTCCCAAGTTCAGGGAAGGCGACTATCAGAGCCCGGAAGGGTTCTATACGATCACGCCCGGCCTCATGAACCCGAAGTCGGCCTATTTTCTCGCCTTCAACACGGGCTTTCCGAACAAGTTCGACCGCGCCAATGGCCGCAGCGGCTCCAACCTGATGGTGCATGGCGACTGCAAGTCGGTGGGGTGCTATGCGATGACGGATGGTGGCATGGCGGAAATCTATGCCTTGGCGCGCGAGAGCTTTAAGGGTGGCAATTCCTCCTTCCAGGTGCAGATCTATCCCTTTCGGATGACGACGGCGAACCTTGCCCAGTTCGCGTCCAATCAGCACCTCGCCTTCTGGCGCAATATCAAGGAGGGCTATGACCTCTTTGATCTCAACAAGACGCCGCCAGCTTGGGACGTGTGTGAGAACCGCTATATCTTCAATCCTGTTGCAGCGGGACCATTGGATGCCGCGGCCCTTTGCCCGCCCACCGTGCCGGACGCTCAGGTTGCGGCCCGAAAGGCAGCTGATGATAAAGCCCTGGCCGATGCCGGGAACGCCATCACCCGCCAGGCGGCGACCGAGGCGGCCATCAAGGATCGTGGCGCAGCGGTATCGGGCTTCTTTTCCGGGATCGGTTCGGTGTTTACCGGCGGCCAGCAGGCACCGGCGCCGATAGTGGCCGCAACGCCAGCGCAATAGTTGTGGTCCTTAGTTCGGCCCCAGTTGGATGAAAGGCCAATCGCGACGTCGATTGGCCGGGAGCATGCTGCGTGGATGACAAGCCGAGCCAGGATCGGGACGAGACGACCGTTGGTGGCGTAACTGCCGATATGCGGGTTGGTGCACGCGAAAAGCTTGGCCTCTCCGCGCCCCGCAAGGCGCCGCGGCGCAAATGGCGGCTAAGGCCGGGATCGCTTCTAGCCGGCGTTGCCGCCATCGTTGGTGTTGCTGCCCTCGCGACAACTGCCTGGACCTATACCGAAATGCGCCGGGAAGTTTTGCGGATCTCGACCGAGATGGCGCAAGTGCGCTTGAGCCTTGATCTTTATGCCCAGCGTAGCAGCCCGCAAGCCAGCGCTGCCGCTGTGGCGCCGACGAGCAGTGACACCAGTCTTGCAGCCATCGAAAATCGCCTGGCGGTGCTCGAACAGAATTGGCGCGCTGGCAACGGCGCTGCGGCCGGTACTCAGCCTGCCGCCTTGCCATCGATTTCAGGGCCGACGGTTTCGGCCGAGAGCGACGGCGATTGCCTGCCATCAGGCATGCGGCTGCTCGTCGCTTCGGGCGATAGCTATCCCGTCTGTGGGACCGACGCGACCATCACGGTGATGAACGTCAACAATGGCTATATCTCGCTGACCGATGGCACGACCGTTCCCTCTGGCGGCAATGTGCCGCTCAACGGGACCGCCTGCATGTTGGCCGTTACCTCGGGCGGTAACGAAGCCGAGACCGGCTTCGCCGAGATCCGCGTAACCTGTTAGCGCAGAGCCGCCACATTGCCGAGCGGCGGAAGCGGCTTTAGCCGGCCCATGAGGGCGCGGTAGGGCGCGAGCAGCACGAGTGCTGCGAGGAACTTCACCATGAAGTCGCCTGCCGCGAGCGAAATCCAGAGCGGCACTTCGGGGCCAATCCCGAGGAAGGGCGCGGGGAAGGCCAGCGAGCCATCCTGCAGCCCGAACAGCGCATCGATGCCGGCAAGGAAAGGCGCGAATGCGACTGTAAAGAAGATCGTGGTGTCGATCAGCGAGCCAAACAGCGAGGCGACGAGCGGGGGCAGGAACCAGGCCCGCACGGCGCGGAGCCGTGAGAAGATGCTGATATCGAGCAGTTGGCCGGTAACGAACGCTGCGGCCGAGGCGAGCGCGATGCGCTGGGTGGTGGCTGAAGCGCCGCCTGCATTCCAAGGTAGCGGATGGAAGCTCAAATAGAATGAGAGCGCGAGGCCGACGAGGAAGCCCACGAGCACGACGAGACGGGCATTGCGCGGACCATCATAGCGATTGGTCAGGTCGGTGATCAGAAAGGCGAAGGGGAAGGTGAAAGCGCCCCAGGTCAAAAGATCGGCGAGGTTTATGCCGCCAAGCTGTACCTGAAAGGGATAGAGCACAAGAACGTTGGACGCGGCAACGACCACGACCATGGCCGCGACAGCGCCAAGGAAACGAGACAGCATCAGAATGCACCTCTGAGAGCCACTCTCCGGCAGAAGACCGGCGTGGCATTGATGAAGCTTATATAAAAAGAAAAGCCGCGCGGCTTTTGGCACGCGCGGCTGAAATCTTGAGAAGAATGCGATTAGCCGGCGAGAGCGGCGCGCACTTCCTTCTTGATGCCGAGAGCGAGCGGGGACAGGTCGGCGTCGTCCTGCTTGACGAGGAAGGCGTCGAGACCACCGCGGTGCTCAACCGAGCGCAGGGCAGCGGCAGAGATGCGCAGCTTGACCGGGCGCTGCAGAGCGTCCGAGATCAGCGTCACGTTGATCAGGTTGGGGAGGAAACGACGACGGTGACGGTTGAGAGCGTGCGAAACGGTGTTACCCACCATAACGCCCTTGCCGGTCAGTTCGCAGCGACGTGCCATGTTCAGAATTCCTATTTGTGTAAAGGTCCTGCGTGGCGGGGAATCCCGCAACGGGCCTCGATTGTGATGAAATCTGCGGGCGTCTTAGAGAAAATGGCTTGGCGCGTCAAGGTCGGGCAGGGCTCAAAGACCCGCGAGTGCCTTGCCAGTACCACAAGAGCCCGGCACTTTGGCCTCTTATCGTGATTCGCGAAGGGCCCGATGCCCGCCTTTTGCACGAGCCGAGACCTTTATCTTGATCCGAACCAGTCTTGCTTCCCTAGCCCTTGTTCTTGGCCTTACTCAGGTCCAGGCCTCTCCAGTCGACGCCAGCGCCAGCTACGTCCTTACGCTTGGCGGCATCAATGTCGCCATGATGCGTGTGGACCTCGATGACACGGGCAGCGCCTATACGCTCGATGTCAAAGCCAATGTGGCCGGGCTTGGCGCAGTGGTGGCGAGCGGCACGGCCAATATCACCGCCAAGGGCAATTCCTCGGGCTCAACGCTGCGCTCGGAAAGCTTTGCGCTCGAAACCCGGGCCAATGGCGAAAAATTCAATGTCGATGTCGGCTTCTCGGGTCAGAACGTCACGTCCTTCAAGGTCGATCCGCCGGTAGGGGATTTCGATCGCGTTCCCGTCGAGCGGGGACATCTGACGGGTGTGGGCGATTTCGTTTCGGCCTTTGTCCTCAAGGGCGGGGCGCTCGACAAATCGGTTTGCGATCGGCGCATGCGCATCTTTACCGGCGTCGAACGCTTCAACCTCGACATGAGCTTCGTCGATACCGACGACGCGACGTCACCGCGGACGGGGTATCAGGGGCCGGTCGTGCTCTGCTCGATCGATTATGAGCCGATTTCGGGCCATTATGAGAGCAACGAGATCACCAATTACCTGGCCGACGAGAGCCGCATTCTCATCTGGTACATGCCGCTCGGCGAAACGGGATACTTTATTCCTTATCGCGTGCTGCTCGGCACCTCGATGGGTGACCTCTCGATGGTGCTGGTCAAAGCCGAGAGCTGAGGCCCTCCGTCCCGGCTTGGGACGGTCAAAAGGTTTTTTCTCAATTTTGCTGATTTTTCGCCCGGATTTGCAGGGCAAGATTGTTAAGGGCGCTTCGGCGCCCTTTTTGTTTGCGGTAACGAACTGATCGGAAAGCCGGGCTACACCTTGAAATTAGGGGTTTGGTCATGGACGTGAAGGCCAAGAAAGCGGTTAGCGGCTTCCAGGAGGTCTAACGGTAGAGCCTTGCCCATAGGCCTACCAGCCATAGCGTAGAACAAACCGGGTATCTCAACCTCGATCGTGATTCTGACCCTGTTCGTTCCCGGTGTGGTCCAGATGTTAAGGAGCCAAAGCCGGGAGAAGCAAAGTGCCCCGCTTTGGGACAAAGCTTATTTTTAGCGTCGCAACTGGGATGCGATCGATATTCTTCAAAGAGCCTAGTTGTACGCGCGCCTTGGTCGCAAGATTTCTCACAGGCTCGGCGACCCAGAATGGGACGTCAAACGAAAAGGTATGAATTTCACGGTTCAACGCCGCCAGCAGGCCAAGACAAAGCTCTTAACTCCGCAAATAATTTGAGCGTCCTGGCATTTCTAGTTCGTTACGAAACGGCCCGATTTCGCCGAAATTTACGCTTTAGCAATCAAGATGAAGCCCAGATGGCGTTATAGGGGCGCGGACACAGACCATCCAACGACACTTGTGTGCTTCGAGCGATTCTCACCACCACCCATCGCCGTGAACAAAAGCGGATTTACTGAACTGCGCCGATTCTGTCCCTGTTCGTTTCCGCTGCGTTCCAAAGCTTAACGCCTCGCCGCTTGATCACAAAAACCGTGCTTTTGTGGGACAATGCGTGCTGCCCCTCGCCATAGGCATTTGCGCACCCTACATTGTTGCTCAATGACTTTCGCATCCTCCCAGTCGGTCAAGGCCATTTTGGGCCCAACCAATACCGGCAAGACCCATTTTGCCATCGAGCGCATGCTGGCTCATCCCACGGGGATGATCGGCCTGCCGCTGCGTCTATTGGCGCGCGAAGTCTATGCGCGCGTCGTCGAACGCGTCGGCGAACAGGCCGTGGCGCTGGTGACGGGCGAAGAGCGAATCGTGCCGCCAAAACCGCGCTATTGGGTGGCGACCGTCGAAGCCATGCCCATGGATATCCATGTCGATTGCGTTGCAGTCGATGAGATCCAGACGGCGACCGATTTTGACCGCGGGCATATTTTTACCGATCGCATCCTTAAGGCGCGCGGGTTTCATGAAACGCTGCTGCTCGGCTCGGGAACGATGGCGAGCGTCATCCGCAAGCTGTTGCCGCATGCCGAGATCATCGAGCGGCCGCGGTTTTCGCAGTTGATGTATGCGGGATCGAAAAAGATCTCACGCCAGCCAAGCCGCAGCGCCATCGTCGCGTTCTCTGCGCGGCAGGTTTATGCCATCGCCGAATTGATCCGCCGCGAGCGGGGCGGGGCGGCAGTGGTGATGGGGGCTCTGAGCCCCCGCACGCGCAACGCCCAGGTCGAGCTCTATCAGAATGGCGATGTCGACTTTCTGGTCGCCACCGATGCCATCGGCATGGGGCTCAATCTCGATATCCATCATGTCGCCTTTGCCGATGACATGAAATTCGACGGCCGCCAGAGCCGGCCGCTGACACCGGCCGAGATGGGCCAGATCGCGGGCCGAGCGGGGCGGCACAAGCGCAACGGCACCTTTGGGGTGACGGGCGGCACCGACGCATTCGACCAAGAACTGGTGGTGCAGCTCGAAACACACGATTTCGAGCCGATCAAGGTTTTGCAATGGCGCAATTCCGTGCTGGATTTTTCGTCCATCGATCGGTTGCGCTCCAGCCTAGAGCGAACGCCCGACGACAAAACCCTGACGCGGGTGCCGATTGCGACCGATCAGCTCGCCCTGGAATTCCTCTCGCGTAACGAGGCTGGTGGGCTGGCGCGCGGCCACGAAGCGGTCAAACTCCTTTGGGAATGTTGTCAGACCCCTGACTATCAGGGGATTTCGCCAGCAGCCCACGGCGAGATCGTCACGCGGATCTTTTCGGATTTGAGGCAAAATGGATCGGTCAACGCAGACTGGATTGCCGAGCAGGTGCGCTTTTGCGACAATGCAGAGGGCGACATCGAGACACTTAGTCATCGGATCAAGCAAATCCGGACGTGGACCTTCGTCGCCAACCGCAAAAACTGGCTTGCAGACCCATCACATTGGCGCGAAAAGACCCGAGAGATTGAAGATCGCCTGAGTGATGCGCTCCATGAGCGTCTCACCCAGAGATTCGTCGACCGGCGCACCAGCGTGCTGCTCCGCCATCTGAAAGACAAACGTATGGTATCTCCCGAGATCAATGAGCGCGGCGAAGTGAGGCTTGAGGGCCATCTTCTCGGCACGCTTGAAGGCTTCCGCTTCACTTTGGCGCGGATGGATGGCGAACTTGACGCCAAGGGCACGCGCAGTGCCGCGGATCAGGTCGTCGCTCCAGAGATCCGCAATCGCGCCGACCGTCTGGCGGGCGCGCCCAACGAAGAATTCGTTCTGGCCACCGATGGACGCCTGCGCTGGCGCGGCGATCTCGTGGCTGAACTCGTCGAGGGCGACAGCCTTTATCGTCCGCGGATCCTGATCCTTGCCGACGAATCGCTGACCGGCACCGATCTCGAACGCGTTCAGGATCGCCTGGGCCTCTGGCTGCGCCACCACGTCAATACGACGCTGGAGCAGGTCATGGCGCTCGAAGCGCCAGCCGATCTTGAAGGGGCGGCGCGTGGCATTGCCTTCCAGCTTTTCGAGCATCTTGGTCTCCTGCCGCGCGGGCAGGTCTCCGACGATGTCAAAAATCTCGACCAGGACGTGCGCGGCAAGATGCGCAAGCTTGGTATCAAATTCGGCGCCTATCATATCTATGTGCCGCTCTCGCTGAAGCCAGCGCCGCGCGAACTCGCGCTGATCCTGTTTGCGCTGAAAAATGGTGGCGTGCGCCAGCCCGGCGTCACCGATATCCCCCATATCGTCCTCTCGGGCCGGACCTCTTTCCTCGTCGATCCCGAAGTCGATCCGCGGCTTTACGAGATTGCCGGCTTCAAGGTGGCCGGTAAGCGAGCCGTTCGTATCGATATTCTCGAGCGTCTCGCCGACATTATCCGGCCGCTGATTGCCATCGATCCCATCCGCTTCCAAGGCGAGCCGCCAGCCGGCGCTGCCGAAGGCAATGGTTTCCGCGTCACCGTCGAAATGACGAGCCTTCTCGGTTGCTCGGGCGAGGATTTTGCCTCGATCCTGACGTCGCTCGGCTATCGCGTTCGGCGCACGCCAAAGTCTGCCGCACCGGCACCGGTCGCCGAAATCGGTGCGGAGGCTCCGGCGCTTGAGGCAGTGCTGGACGATAATGCTGCCGCCCTCGATGCGCCCGCAGAAGACGTTCCGGTTGCTGAAGTGGCCGCTGAGCCGGTCCTCGACGCGACGCCGACTGCGGAAGAGGGCGTGATCGACGAAGCCAAGGCTTCGGAAACTGCAGCGCCGGCTGAACCGGAATTCGACGAGATCTGGTTCCCCGGTGGGCGTCGTCACAACGACAACAATCACAATGGCCGCAAGCCTGGCAACCGCCGGCCTGAAGCTGCCGAGGGCGGCGAAGCCAAGCCTGAAGGCCGCGGCCGTCCGGATCGCTCGCGTCCCAAGGGCCCGCGTCGTCCCGAGGGCGAAGTTGCCAATGCGCGTCCGCAGGCCCGCCCAGCCAATACCCGACCGCGTAACGACGAGCGGCCGCGCCCCGAAAAGGTTGAGCGTCCCGAACGTCGTCCGCAGCGCGAAGAACGCAAGGTCGCTTTCGATCCCGATAGCCCCTTCGCAGCCCTTGCCGCCCTGCGCGGCAAGTCGGAGTAAGATTTGACAGGGCCGGGCGAACCTCTCCGCAAGGAGCGGCTCGACCGGTTCCTGTTTTTCTCGCGCGCCGTCAAATCGCGCACCCTGGCTCAAAAAATCATCGAGACCGGCGCCATTCGCGTCAATTCCGAGCGAACCGATCGCAGCGATCACAAGATCGGCGCGGGCGATGTGCTGACCATGTCGCTGCATGGACGGATTGTGGTCTGGCGCGTGCTCGATCCCGGGACGCGACGCGGCCCGGCGACTGAAGCGCAGGGGCTTTACGAAGATATGTCCCCCGCTCAACCACCGCGGCAGGAGCGGAGCGCATTCGAGGCCGCGATTGCCGAGCGCCCGTCCGGAGCCGGACGGCCGACCAAGAAAGAGCGCCGCGAGACCGATGCACTACGCACCGAGGACGAGTGAACCATCCGCGCGCAAATGTCGTAAGGTGTGCGGTGCTTGCGGGTATGAGGTGGGCTTTTGCGGCCGGTTCGATGCTTGCAGGCCCGCCCAAAAAAGTTTAGCACCAAAGCCGTTGAGACTGTCGCCTGGCCCGCCCCGGCCGCGATGACCGCCAAGGACTGCCCTTTCTATGACCTATATCGTCACTGACAATTGCATCGCCTGCAAATACACCGATTGCGTGGAAGTCTGTCCGGTCGACTGTTTCTACGAGGGCGAGAACATGTTGGTCATTCATCCCGATGAATGCATCGATTGCGGCGTCTGCGAACCGGAATGTCCTGCCGAAGCCATCAAGCCCGATACCGAAAGCGGTCTCGACAACTGGCTTGAACTGAACCGGAAGTATTCGAGCGTCTGGCCCAACCTGACCGAGCGTCGCGATGAGCTGCCCGAGGCCAAGGAACGCGATGGCGAAGAAGGCAAGCTCGAAAAGTACTTTTCCGAGACGGCCGGCGAAGGCGATTGAGGCTAACTATCGGACGCGTCTCGATTCGACATTGAATCGTCGCACAAAATCAAAGTTCAGCGAACGCCAGTGCTGGCGATTCGTTCCTTTTGATTTTGCTGATTTTTTGTGCTATGGTCCCACCAAATGCAGTTAAGCCCTTCACCCAGAGCGTGCCTTAGGGCACGATTTTTTTGACACAACATCTCCTGTTGCATGGCGCTTCGGAACAAAGCGGAACCGAAGCCTGTGGGTGCTCGTACTGCTATAAGGCCCCTTTTGGGGGCAGTAGTGTGGATGGACAGTCTTTTCCGCGAGGAACTGGCCATTCTGGGGCGTCAACAAGGAGTTCCAGCTTATGGTAGCCAAGAAGTCTCAGCAGCGGCTCGGGTTCAAGACGGGTGAGTATGTCGTCTATCCGGCCCACGGTGTTGGCTTGATCGTCAACATCGAAGAGCAGGAGGTCGCTGGCCTCACGCTCGAACTGTTCGTCATCAGCTTCGAACAGGACAAGCTGACCCTTCGCGTTCCCGTTGCCAAAATCAAGTCCGTCGGTATGCGCAAGCTTGCCGAGGAAGACGAAGTCAACAACGCCCTGCACACCGTCACCGGCCGTGCTCGCGTCAAGCGCACCATGTGGTCGCGCCGCGCCCAGGAATACGAAGCAAAGATCAATTCGGGCGATCTGATCGCCATCTCGGAAGTCGTGCGCGATCTCTATCGCTCCGACGACCAGCCAGAGCAGAGCTATTCCGAACGCCAGCTCTTCGAGCAGGCCATGGATCGCATGAGCCGCGAAATCAGCTCGGTCAACAAGCTGACGCTGACCGAAGCCGTGCAGCTCATCGAAAAGCAGCTCGCCAAGAGCCCGAAGCGCACCAAGGCCGATGCGGCCGAGAGCGAAAGCGACGAAGAAGCCGCGTAAGCGCTTCTTTGAAACTGAAATTGAAAAGGCCGGCAGTGATGCCGGCCTTTTTGTTTCTGATGGATAGAGGCTGGGTGGGGCTTGCGACGTCACCCCCTCCCATCCTCCCCCATCAAGGGGGAGGTGTTGCATCGCGGCCGAGGTTGGATGGTGCCTCATCTACCGGCCTTGCACCTCCCCCTTTGATGGGGGAGGCTGGGAGGGGGGGGTGGCGAGCGTGAGAGCCTTAGAACTCGCTCCAGTCTTCCGAGATGGCGGCGTTGCCTTGCGACAGGTAGCGGCCGGCAGCGGCTTTCTGCGGTGCGGGCTTGGCACGCGGGGCTGGGGCACGAGGAGCCGCGGCACGGGCAGCAGGCGCCTCGTGGCCGAGCTTGAAGATGTCGACCATGCGGTCGAGCTCGGTCGCCTGGCCTTCGGTCTGTTCGATTGCCGCATTGGTTTCTTCGACGAGCGCCGCGTTGTGCTGGGTCATTTCGTCCATCTGGCGTACGGCGACGGCGACTTCGTCGATGGCCGAGGCCTGTTCGCGGCTGTCGCGGGCAATGCCTTCCATCAGGCCATTGCTGGTGCGGGCCATGTCGAGCATGAGATCGAGTTTTTTTGCCGCATCGACGACGAGTTGCGAACCGGCGGCGACTTCACGTGCGCTCTGCTCGACCAATTGCTTGACGTCGCGTGAAGCTTCGGCGGTCGACTGGGAGAGACGACGGACTTCGACGGCCACGACTGCAAAACCCTTGCCGGCTTCACCGGCACGGGCCGCTTCCACCGACGCATTGAGCGCGAGGAGATTGGTCTGGAAGGCGATGTCGTCGATCATGCCGATGATGTTGGATATGCTGGCCGAGGAGCCAGAAATGCGTTCCATCGCGGCCGTGGTTTCGGCCATGACGACGCCGCCTTCTTCTGCGGCCTGGGTGAGGGCGCCAGAAGCACGGCTCGCGTCATTGGCGTGCTCGGCATTTTGCTGCACGGTCGATGCCAATTGTTCCATGGCCGCCGAGGTTTCCTCGATGGTCGCAGCCTGACGGGTGGTGCGCTCGGCAAGGTCATTGGCGCCGGAGAGGATTTCGCCTGTTGCCGTCTTGAGCATGCGCGAGGTGTTGCGCAGGCGGCTGACGATTTCGGCGAGGCGATCGGCCACAGCATTGGTATTGGTCTTGAGGTTGGCGAAGGCGCCTTCATATTGGCCTTCGACACGCGGGGCGAGGTCGGCCTGCGCTAGCGCGGAAAGGACTTCGCCGCTCTCGGTCAGACCACGATCGACCGTATCGATCAGGTCATTGACGCTCTGAGCAATGGCATTGAAGCCCGCATCACCGAATTCCCCCGAGACACGGCGGGAGAAATCGCCGCGGCCTGCAGCGCCGACGGCGCCATGAACTTCATTGGCAAGGCGATCCATGACCTTGGCACGATCGGCAAGGCCACGGGCGCGTTCGGCTTCTTCAGCGCTGAGCGCGGCAATCTGACGGGCGTTTTCGCGGAAGATTTCGACAGCGCGGCCCATATTGCCGATTTCATCGCGACGGGTGGCTTCTTCGATTTCGATATCGAGCTGGCCCTCGGCCAAGAGACCCATTTTTTCCGTCAGGGCGCGAACTGGCGCGACGATGGCGCGGCGGCCGATCAAAATGGAAAGGACGAGGCCAAGGATGATACCGATCGCTGCGGTGCTGATCACGATGATCAAGGCGCGGTTGGAGCTGGACTCCGCTTCGGCGCGCATCGACGCCATCAGTTCACCAGAATAGGTGCTGTAGAGCTTGACCGTATCGGTCACGGTCTTTTGGGCGGTCAGGGCCTGTGCGAGAGCCGCGCGGATCTGAGTGTCATCGCCGGTGGCGGCAACGGTCAGCATCGTGCCAATCTTGTCGAAATAGGCCGCCATGACCGGCTTCACGTCGGCCAGGAGGCGCAATTCTTCGGCATCGGCAGCAGCTTCGATCACGGGGAAGCGAGCGAGCATTTCCTGGGTGCGGCGGGTGCGTTCGGCGGTGAAGTCCTCAACGCGCTGTGGCTCCATGGCGAGCTGATAGGTCATGCGCGATATGGCGATGATATCCATGCGCAGGTCCATAGCCTCACGCGCGGCCTCTTCCTTGGCGCCAACATTGAGCATCGTGTCCCGGAGGCTCGTGATCTCGCGCCAGCTCACCGTACCGAGGATCAGCGCGACGGCTGCCATGACGACGATGGTCAAAAGGAATTTCTGAAGAATAGGGAGGTGCTTTAGGGACATGGGCTTCCTGATCCGCATCCTGCGGTACGCTGACGACAAACTCCTGTCGGAGAGCCCTTCGGGCCTTTGTCCCATGTAAAGAAATAAGGCTAAAAATCGGTAAGTTTGCGCATAAACCTATGTTTTAGGCGTCAGAGACCGCGCGTCTTCCGGTAAACCATTCAAAAGACTGTCGAAGTCTACATCCGGCTCATGCTTTGAGGAAGGAGAACAACGCTTTCTTGTTCTTTGGGATCGGTGCGAGCGATCAGCGCTCGAGCAGTTTGGCCCGTCGAATTAAATGGCTGATGCGGCACGCCGGCGGGACTATAGACATAGTCACCTTCCCGGACCTTATCGAGAAATTCGAGGTTCGGCCCGTGGTAGAACGAGGTCGAGCCTTCGAGCTGGAAGATGGCAGTCTCGTGATGCTCATGGAAATGCGGCTTGGCCTTGCCGCCGGGCGGTAGAACCAGAAGATGCATGCAGATGCCGGTGGCGCCGGCACTTTCTGCCGAGACGCCCGAGAAATAGTCCATGCCCTGCTTGCCGTGAAAGCCTGCGCCGCCGCGGATCACCTTGCATTCTTTCATCGTGTTCTCCCACCACCTCAAGGCAGACGATAATCCCCACTTTCAAGCGCGGCAATGACGGCTTCGATGGTGGCTTCTGGGTCAAGCCCGTCGGTTGGCAAGACGTGCCTTTCATAGACACCGAGATCGGCGAATTGGCCATGAATGTCGGTGACGACGGCGGGGTCGGTCAGGCTGTCGCCGCCGCGGGCAAGGCAGCGGGCGACAACGTCTTCCACGGACGTGCGGAGAACAATGTAATGCACTGGGCGACCGGTGGCCTCGAACGCCGGGAGCCACCAGGGGCGGACGACGCCATCGAGGAGGACGAGATAATCGTGCTCGGCATAGCGGGCAGACACATCCGCGGCGATCTGGTTGACCATGCGGTTTTGCGCATCGGACTCGGGGAGCCAAGGCGGGATGTGGCCGTTTTTGATATTGCCCCAGAAATCGTCGGAATGGACATGCACCTTGGCGATGCCGGGCCGGTGGGCAAGGGTTTCGGCCGTCGTCGTCTTGCCCGAGCCGGGCGAGCCGGAAATGATCGCGATGTGGCCTTTGAGATGGTCCATGCTTAGTCTTTCTTGAGAAGATCGCCGAGGCTGACCTTGGCGCTGCCGGGGCGCAGCGGCTTTTGCTGGCTTTCATGCGGCACCCAGCCGGCGAGCCAGATCACTTCGAGCGTGGCGCGGACACGGCCATCGGGGTCGGATGAGCGCTCGTGATAGGACTCTGCGGCCTTGGCGAGCAGCGTGCGCGTGGCGAACTTTTTCGGCCGATCGACCAATGGGTTTGAGGCACCGAGGGTCTTGAGTTCGGCCATGAGGGCGATGGCGCTCGAATAGCGGACGCGGTGGGTTTCGACATCGGCGACCGGCAGGGCAAATCCGGCGCGCTGGAGGAGGGCGCCGCCATCGCGGACCTGGACCATGGGGGCGACGCGCGCCGAGGCGCCGCCCGAGGTGGCGACATCGGCGGCAAGAAAGGCTTCGCGCAGTTCGCTAAAACTTTCGCCGCCGATCATGGCGACGAGGAGCAACCCATCGGGGCGCAGTTTGGCGCGAAGGCGGGCGAGGTGGCCCGGCACGTCGTTGACGGCCTGGAGATGGAGGAGGGACACCACAAGGTCGAATTCGCCCGGGGGCAAGTCCGGAAAATCTTCGCCTCCAAAGGCTTCGATCGGCTGGAAGGTGACCATGCTGGAACCGGTCGCGACTTGCCTTGGCAGGAGACCGACATCTGGCGCGATCAGGAGGGCGTCGGTGAAATCGCGCATATGGGCGCCGAGGCGATCGACGAGATCGTCGAAGACCAGATCGCGGACAAAATTTTCGCGGGCTGGGCGACGACGAAGGTGGCTGCTGATTGCGGCGGCGTCGAAAATATTGGGTGGCTGGGACATGAAAATGTCCTCCAAAAGAACTGGCCAGATGCGAGCCAGGGGGCAATAGTGGGGTTATGGAGACGGGGCGGCGGGAAGTCAAAGGGGCTGATCTGATCGCGAGCCTTTGGGCGCAAGCCCGGGCGCTCGGCACGATCGTGCTTGATCAGCTCTATCCGCCCGCCTGCGCCGTTTGCGCGGCGCCCATGGCGGGTGGGCAGGGGATTTGTGGTGCCTGTTTTGCGCGGCTCGGCCCTATCACAGCACCGCTCTGTCCCGTGCTCGGTATCCCTTTCGATGTGTCGCTCGGTGACGATGCGTTGAGCGCCGAGGCATTGGCCGATCCGCCGCCCTTTTCGCGCGCGCGGGCGGCGGTGCGCTATGGCGAGGGGGCGCAGAGCCTTGTCACACGGCTCAAATTTGGAGATCGGACAGAATTGGCGCCGTTCTGCGCAAGATTGATGAGCGGGGCAGGGCACGAATTCTGGGCTGCACGGCCATTGCTGGTGCCGGTACCGCTCCATGCGAGTCGATTGCGCTTCCGGCGCTATAATCAATCGCTGCTGCTGGCGCAGGCGCTGGGGAGGCAATTGCGGCTCGATGTCGATCCGCATTTGCTCAAGCGGCATCGCAAGACGCGGTCGCAAATCGGGCTTTCGGGCGACGGGCGCGCGCGGAATGTGCAGGGGGCGTTCGTCGCGCATACTGACGCTTTGGTGAGGCTGCGTGGGCGGCGGGTGGTGTTAGTGGACGATGTCTATACGACAGGCGCGACGGTGAAGGCGGCGACGCGCGCGCTTTTGCGCGGGGGCGCGAGCGGGGTGGATATTCTGACCTTTGCGCGCGTTGTCAGGGGAGATGAAGACCCCATATAAAAGATCAACCCCGCGACGGAGCCCCATTCCATGGCCAAAATAGAAATCTACACGACCCCTACTTGCCCTTATTGCCACGCGGCCAAATCGCTGCTGAACGAAAAGGGTGCCGATTATACCGAGATCACCGTGCTCGATCCTGATCTGCGCGCCGCGATGACCCAGCGCGCCAATGGCCGCCGCACCGTGCCCCAGATTTTCATCGGCGAGACCCATGTCGGCGGCTATGATGATATGGCGGCGCTCGACCGAGCCGGTGGGCTCGATCCGCTGCTCGCGCAGTAAACTTTTCCAGGGTTCAGCGTCATGAAAATCGCCGCCATCCAGATGCGTTCGGGCCTTGATCCGAACGCCAATCTTGCAGCGCTCGAACCCATGCTGCGCAAGGCCGCGGCCGAGGGCGTCGATTATGTGCTGACCCCAGAGGTCACCATGATCTTTCCGGAAAACCGGGAGCAGTTGAGCTCGGTAGCGGCGCCGTTCGAAAACCATCCGCAGCTTAAGCGCGTTGGCGAATTGGCGCGTGAACTCGGCATCCATATCCATATCGGTTCGCTGCCCGTGCCGCTCGAGGATGGGCGCTTTGCCAATCGCTCGGTGCTGTTTGCGCCGGATGGCAGCCAGCAGGCGGTCTATGACAAAATCCACCTGTTCGATGCTGATATTGCCGGGCTCAATGCCTATCGCGAAAGCGCGACCTATAAAGGAGGCGAGGAAGCCGTCGTGACGCCAGTGGGCGATTTCACGCTCGGCTTTTCCATCTGCTACGACATGCGCTTCCCAAAACTTTACAATGCGCTCGCCAATGGCGGGGCAACCCTGATTGCGGTGCCGGCGGCGTTTACCGTGCCGACGGGACAGGCGCATTGGCATGTGCTGTTGCGAGCGCGGGCTATCGAGACCGGGTCCTATGTGATCGCGGCGGCGCAGGGCGGGGTGCACCAGAATGGCCGCGCCACCTATGGGCATTCGCTGGTGATCGACCCTTGGGGGAAAATCGTCGCCGAGCTCGATCACGACGAGCCCGGTGTGCTGGTGGTCGAGATCGATCCGGCCGCGGTGGTCGAGGCGCGGCAGCGCATTCCGGCGCTGGCCAATGCAAAAGAGTTTGCGCGACCGGGTTTGCAGAGCTGAACCGGCTGCCTATATCCTGAAAGAACCGGCGCTGACACTTGCGCCCTAGAAGACGACAACAGCCGTGATCCAATACGCCCTTCAGTGTTCGAGCGGACATCGTTTCGATGCCTGGTTCAAGAGTGCTTCTGCCTATGACGAGCAAAAGGCGCGCGGGATCGTGACCTGCGCCGTTTGTGGCGGTGGCGAAGTCGACAAGGCCCCGATGGCGCCAGCGGTGGCGCGCACGGACCATGAGCGGGTGCCGCTAACTTCGTCCTCGCCGGAAGCGATAAAATTTCGCGAATTGCTGCGGGAGTATCGGAAGAAGGTCGTCGATGAGGCCGATTACGTCGGCGATCGCTTTGCCGAAGAGGCGCGCAAAATCCATTTCGAAGAGGTCGAAGCCCGCGGCATTTATGGCCAGGCATCGCAGGATGAAATTGCCGCCCTCATCGAGGATGGCGTCGATTTCCTGCCGCTGCCCGATGTGCCCGAGGAGCATAATTGAGCCTCTTCACGCGCGCTGGGTTCGACGCGGAGCTTGGGCAACTGCCGGGCGTCAGCTTTGTCGATCAGTGGGAGGCACGGGTCGCCAAGGTGGGCGGCAAGGTCTTTTGCCTCCTTTCGGACGCTCCCTCGCATCGGCTGGTATTCAAGAGCGGCGAGGCCAGTTTCGATATTTTGACCGCGCTCGATGGTGTCGATCAGGCGCCCTATTTCGCCAAGCGGCAATGGGTTTCGATCACCCAGGATGCGCCGCTCGGCGCGGATGATTTAAGTGCCTATATCGCCCGTTCCCACGCTTTGGTGGCGAGCGGGTTGACCAAGAAATTGCGCGCCGAGCTCGATATTCCCACTGGCTGATCCGGTTTTCGGGGATCGAACCCGGCGCGACGATAGTTCCTTTCGCATCCACATATGGAGTGACTGATATGACCACACTCGACGCTTCCCTGTCGGGCAGCTTTGCCATCGGCGGTGACCTGAAGGTCAATCGCCTCGGCTTTGGCGCCATGCGCATTACCGGCAAAGGCATCTGGGGTCCGCCCGAAGATCGCGACGAGGCCATTCGCGTGCTGAAGCGCCTGCCGGAAGTCGGTGTCGATTTCATCGATACGGCTGAAAGCTATGGCCCCTATATCAGCGAAGAGCTGATCGGAGAGGCGCTGGCGCCCTATTCCAAGGGCACGATCGTTGCCACCAAGAGCGGCCTGACCCGCACCGGCCCCAATGAATGGCCGCAGCTCGGCCGTCCGGAATTTCTGCGTCAGGGCGCGCTGCTGAGCCTTCGTCGTCTCAAGGTCGAGCGCATCGATCTCTGGCAGTTGCACCGCATCGATCCCAAGACGCCGCGCGAAGAGCAGTTCGGCGTGATCGCCGACATGCAGAAAGAAGGCATTATCCGCCATGCGGGCCTTTCCGAAGTCAGCGTCGGCGATATCGAAGAAGCGCAAAAATACTTCAAGGTGACGACGGTGCAGAACCTCTACAACTTTGCCAATCGGCAGAGCGAAGAGGTGCTGAACTATTGCGAAAAGAACGGGATCGGGTTCATTCCCTGGTTCCCGCTGGCGGGCGGCGAACTCGTGGAAGGCCATGAAAAGGCCCGCGAAATTCTCAAGAAGCACAATGCATCGGGCAGCCAGATCGCGCTCGCCTGGCTCTTGAAGCGCTCGCCGGTCATGCTGCCCATTCCGGGCACCGGCAAGGTCAAGCACCTCGAAGACAATGTCGCCGCCGCTGCGCTAAAACTCAGCGACGAAGACTTTGCAACGCTGGATGCGATCGCCGGCAAGTAAGCACCACGACACGCAAGATCAGGGCCGGGGGCAAGCGTCTCCGGCCTTTCTTTTTGAAAGGCGGAACGAGGCGTCAGCGTTTTTGGGAGGTTAGGTCGGCCCGATAGGGAGGGTGGAATCCCCGCTATCGAGCCTGACCAGATTAGCTGTCTTGGCAGACCGCTAAAGTGGCTGGGCGGGGCTATAGCAGCGCTTCTGCCGATTGTCACGCGATAGTCGTATTGAGGTGTGGAGAGACGACCCGCACCTAACCTCCCCCTAGGAGGGGGAGGAATGGATCGCGTTTGTGTCGGCCGCAGTGGCCAATCAGTGCCAGAGCTTGTCGATGGCCTTGGTGTCGCGGACGGCGCCCTTGGAGGCCGAGGTGACGAGAGCGGCATAGGCTTTGAGGGCGGTAGTCACCTTGCGCTTGCGCGGGTGAGCCGGACGCCAGCCAAGCTTGTCCTGTTCGGTGCGGCGGGCAATCATTTCGGCGTCGGAGACCAAGACGTTGACGGTGCGGTTGGGGATGTCGATTTCGATGATGTCGCCTTCGCGCACCAGGCCGATGGCGCCGCCTTCGGCTGCTTCTGGTGAAGCGTGGCCAATGGAGAGGCCCGAAGTGCCGCCGGAGAAGCGGCCGTCCGTGAGGAGCGCACAGGCTTTGCCGAGCCCCTTCGATTTCAGGTAGCTGGTGGGATAGAGCATTTCCTGCATACCGGGGCCGCCCTTAGGGCCTTCATAGCGGATGACGAGAACGTCGCCGGGCTTGATCTCGTTGGAGAGGATTGCCTTCACCGTGGCGTCCTGGCTTTCGAAGACGCGGGCTGGGCCGGTGAATTTCAGGATAGAATCATCCACGCCAGCTGTTTTCACGATGCAGCCGTCGATTGCGATATTGCCCTTGAGGACGGCGAGGCCGCCATCCTTGGAGAAGGGATTTTCCGGCGAACGGATGACGCCATTGGTGCGGTCGGTGTCGAGATCAGTCCAGCGGTTGGACTGAGAGAAGGCTTCCGTGGTGCGCACGCCGCCTGGGGCGGCCATGTAGAAATTGCGCACGGCTTCGGAGTTGGTGCGGGAAATATCCCACTTGTCGATGGCGTCGCCCATCGTCGCGGCATGCACCGTCGGCTCTTTGCGATTGATCAGGCCGCCGCGATCGAGCTGGCCGAGGATTGCAAAAATGCCGCCAGCGCGGTGGACGTCTTCCATATGCACGTCGTTCTTGGCCGGCGCGACTTTCGAGAGCACCGGGACGCGGCGCGAGAGAGCGTCGATATCGTCCATGGTGAAATCGACGCCGCCCTCATGGGCTGCAGCGAGGATGTGCAGCACGGTATTGGTCGAGCCGCCCATGGCGATATCGAGCGCCATAGCGTTTTCAAAAGCCTGCTTCGTCGCAATCGAGCGCGGCAGCACGGTTTCGTCGTCCTGCTCATAGTAGCGGCGGGCGAGATCGACGATCAGGTGGCCGGCTTCCTGGAAGAGGCGCTTGCGATCAGAGTGCGTCGCGAGGGTCGAGCCATTGCCGGGGAGCGAGAGGCCGAGGGCTTCGGTGAGGCAGTTCATCGAATTGGCGGTGAACATGCCCGAGCAGGAGCCGCAGGTGGGGCAGGCGGCTTCTTCGACGGCCTGCACTTCTTCGTCGGTATAATGATCGTCGGCGGCCATCACCATGGCGTCGACGAGATCGAGCGCCTGGAGCTTCCCCTTGACGATCGCCTTGCCGGCTTCCATCGGGCCGCCGGAGACGAAGACCACGGGGATGTTGAGACGCATGGCGGCGTTCAGCATGCCGGGCGTGATCTTGTCGCAATTGGAAATGCAGACCATGGCGTCGGCAGTATGGGCGTTGACCATGTATTCGACGGAGTCAGCGATGATATCGCGGCTCGGCAGCGAATAGAGCATGCCGTCGTGGCCCATGGCGATGCCATCGTCGACGGCAATGGTGTTGAATTCCTTTGCCACGCCACCGGCCGCTTCGATTTCACGGGCCACAAGCTGGCCGAGATCCTTCAAGTGCACGTGGCCGGGCACGAACTGGGTGAAGGAATTGACCACCGCGATAATGGGCTTGCCGAAATCGCCTTCCTTCATGCCGGTGGCGCGCCACAGGCCACGTGCGCCGGCCATGTTGCGGCCATGAGTGGTGGTGCGTGAGCGATAGACGGGCATGGCGGTTCCTCGAAGTGTTGCGCCGGTGGGGCCGAGATTGGTTGCCCTGTTTAGACCCATTCCAGGGCAGCTTCAAGGAATTACCGTACCGTGCGGTACGGTTTGTGATCGACGCTGCCGGGATGGCGAGAGGCGAGCCCAAAGAAAAGTGAATGAACGTCGGCTTTAGGCCAGGCGTTCAGCCCTTATCAAGACGGAGGATTTTTCCATGGACGCCATTCCAAATACGATTGCAGAAGGCATGAAGGTTTTCGATAGCGCGATGCATTCGATCGGCAAGGTCGACACGTTCCGCATTACCGATGAAGCGCCGGATCAGCCGGAGATCGATGCGGCCGGTGTAAGCCCGGTGCTCGAAGACGAGCGCGATACGATGTCGGCGCTTTTGGCCGATGTGTTCAGCCCCGGGGACGACCTGCCCCGTGAATTGCAGGAAAAGGCGTTGCGCGAAGGTTTTGTCCTGCTCGACGCCGATGGCTTCCTCGCCTCTGACCGCTACATTTTCCCCGAGCATATCGATCGGGTGGAGGGGGATCGGCTGATCCTCAATGTCCGCAAGGATGATCTGCTAAAGGCCTGAACCAAGGAGCCCGCGTCAAGCGGGCTCATTTTCAGGCGGGGCGGTGGGCGAGGACCATGTAATTGATCCCGGTATCCGCCGAGAGCCGCCATTCGTCGGCGATGGGGTGGAAGACGACGCCCTTGTCTTCGATGACTTTCAGGCCATTGCGGGTGATGAGGCTGTGGATCTCATCGGGCGTGAGAAACTTCCGCCAGTCATGCGTGCCTTTGGGCAGCCAGCGCAGCACATATTCGGCGCCGACCACGGCAAGCGCATAGGCGCGGGCGGTGCGGTTGAGGGTGGCGGTGAACATCAGGCCGCCCGGCGCGACGAGATCGGCGCAGCTTTTCATATAGAGCGGGACATTATCGACATGTTCGACGACTTCCATATTAAGGACGACGTCGAATCTTTCGCCTGCCGTTACGAGCGCTTCCGAGGTCGTGACGCGATAGTCGATGTCGAGCCCGGATTTCTCGGCATGGATTTTGGCAATCGTGATGTTGCGCTCGGCCGCATCGACGCCGGTAACCGTGGCGCCAAGGCGGGTCAGCGGTTCGCAGAGAAGGCCACCGCCGCAGCCGATGTCGACGATTTTCAAGCCTTCAAGCGGGCGCATGACGGTCGTGTCGCGGCCAAAATGGCTGATGAGATTGTCGCGGATATAAGCAAGACGCACCGGGTTGAATTTGTGGAGCGGCTTGAACTTGCCCTTGGGGTCCCACCACTCTTCGGCCATGGCCGTAAATTTGGCGATTTCGGCGTCGTTGATCGTGGTCTCGGACATGGGGAACTCCTTTGTCCTCATATGGCCCAGCTTGTGTCCTCCGTTCAAGGCGCGCGGTGCCGCAGGCGCGATCGCGGGCGACGCTGGCGATCACGGGGTGACGCAGGGGTTGCGATGCCAGTTGATCCCATCGCCGGTTTGTGGCATTCCCCCGCGCTAATGAAAGCGTACCGCCGGGTTCGGCGAGAAACGCTTTGGATTGTCGCTTTAGCCGGGGAAGCCAGTGGCCCGTATCGTCGTCAAGTTCGGTGGCACTTCGATGGCCAATATCGAACGCATCCGCCATTCCGCTCTCCATGTGAAGCGCGAGATCGAAGCCGGCAATGAAGTTGCCGTCGTCGTCTCCGCCATGTCCGGCAAGACCAATGAACTGGTCGGCTGGGTCAATGACGCCAGCAAATTCCACGACGCGCGCGAATATGATGCTGTCGTGGCTTCGGGCGAGCAGGTGACGGCCGGCCTGATGGCCATCGTGCTCAGCGAAATGGGCATCCAGTCGCGGTCTTTCGCTGGCTGGCAGGTACCGATCCATACCGACGACGCGCATGGCGCGGCGCGGATCACCGGGATCGATCCGACCGAACTCGACAAGCGCATGAGCGATGGCTGGGTGCCTGTCATCACCGGCTTCCAGGGCATTTCGCCCCATGGCCGGGTGACGACGCTTGGCCGCGGTGGTTCTGACACTTCGGCCGTTGCGGTCGCCGCAGCAGTCGGCGCGGATCGCTGCGATATCTATACCGATGTGGACGGCGTTTACACGACCGACCCGCGCATCGTCCCCAAGGCCCAGCGCATGACCAAGATTTCCTTTGAGGAAATGCTTGAGATGGCCTCGCTCGGCGCCAAGGTCTTGATGATCCGCTCGGTCGAAATGGCCATGGCGCACAAGGTTCGCCTTCTGGTGCGCTCCAGTTTTGATGACCCCAATGCGCCCCAGATTGCGCCCGATGGGTCGCCCGGTGTTCCCGGCACGCTCGTTTGCGATGAGGATGAGATCATGGAAAAGCAGATCGTTTCGGGCGTGACGCTCGCCAAGGCCGAGGCCAAGATCACCCTGCGCGATGTCAAGGACAAGCCCGGCGTCGCCGCTGCCATCTTCGGCCAGCTCGCCGACGAAGGCATCATCGTCGACATGATCGTCCAGAACATTGCCGATGATGGCGCGACGACCGATATCACCTTCACCGTGCCCGACAGCGAATATGACAAGGCCGTCCGCGCGCTCGAAGAAAATGGCGGAAAGTTCGAATATGCGCGCCTTTCCGGCTCGAAGGGCGGGGCGAAAGTCTCGGTGGTGGGTGTCGGTATGCGCAGCCATGCCGGGGTCGCCTCGACCATGTTCAAGGCGCTGGCCGACAAGGGCATCAACATCCAGCTAATCACGACTTCGGAAATCAAGACCTCGGTATTGATCGACGAGGAATATGCAGAGCTTGCGGTCCGGGCGCTCCACACCTATTACGGATTGGACAAGAAGGACGCCTGATCTCGTTTCGAGGGGGAATGGGGCCGCGTCCGATCAAGGGGGGCGGCTCGGCGGGGCTGCCGAAGACGGGATGGTCACGACCATAGGCGGCCCAAGGGTGCTGCTGCGGCAATTGCGCGAAACCATGGCGGAACCGCTGGCTTCACAGGCGCGCCTCGACAAGATCGTGGGCCTGATCGCCGAAAACATGCGGGCCGATGTCTGCTCGTTTTATGTGCTGCGCGACGATGGCGCGCTCGAACTGTTTGCCACCAAAGGGCTTGAGGCCGAATCGGTTCACATGACGACGCTGCGCCTCGGCGAGGGTCTCGTGGGTCTCATCGCGTCCGAGGCGGAGCCGCTCAGCCTTGACGATGCGCCGAGCCATCCCGGCTTTGCCTATCGGCCGGAAACGGGCGAGGACAAATATAATTCATTCCTTGGCGTGCCTGTGCTCAGAGCGGGGCAAACCCTGGGGGTTTTGGTCGTTCAAAATGCCGAGCGCCGGCATTATGGCGAAGACGAAACCGAGGCCATGCTGACTACGGCCACAATCCTTGCGGAAATGGTGGCGACTTCCGACTTCGACAATCTGATCAAGCCGGGCTCCGATATCGATCTCAGGCGTCCTCGCATGTTCAACGGCGTGAGCTTTACCGATGGAATTGCGCTCGGCACGGTAGTCTTGCACGACCCGCGCGTTGTCGTGGTCAATTTCATCGCTGAAGATACCGATGCCGAAAAGCTGCGGCTCGATATGGCGCTCGCCAGCATGCGCGTCTCGATCGATGCCATGCTCGACCATGGCGACATGCAGCCGAGCTCCGATCACCGCGAAATTCTCGAAACCTATCGCATGTTCGCCAATGATCGGGGCTGGGTAACCCGGCTGACCGAGGCGATCGAGAACGGGCTTTCGGCGGAAGCTGCGGTCGAGCGCGTGCAGAACGATACGCGCGCCCGCATGCTCAGACAGACCGACCCCTATATCCGCGACCGGCTCCATGATCTCGATGATCTCGCCAATCGGCTACTGCGCGTTCTGACCAATACCAACCAGCAGGGACAGCGCGAGCTACCCGACAATGCCATTCTCGTGGCCCGCAATATGGGGCCGGCGGAATTGCTCGAATATGACCGCAAGAAGCTGCGCGGGCTGGTGCTCGAAGAGGGCGGCTCGACTGCGCATGTCGCCATCGTTGCGCGTTCGCTCGGGCTCGTTGCCGTGGGGCAGGCGGATTCGATCGTTTCGATGTGCGAGACGGGCGACGATATCATCATCGATGGTCCGACCGGTCAGGTGCATCTGCGCCCCACGCCCGATGTCGAGCAGACCTATATCGACAAGGTCCGGATTTCGGCCAAGCGCCGGGCGCATTATGCCGCGCTCAAGGACAAGCCGAGCGTGACGAAAGACGGCGTCGATATTACGCTCTTGCACAATTCGGGGCTCGTCGCCGATCTACCCATGCTCGACGATACCGGTGCTTCGGGCGTCGGCCTCTTCCGCACCGAATTGCAGTTCATGATCGCGAGCAAGCTGCCGCGTTTGCAGGAGCAGGTCGATCTCTACGCCGAGGCGATGGAAATCGCCGGGGATCGGCCGATCGTCTTCCGCCTTCTCGATATCGGGGGGGACAAGGTCGTGCCTTATCTGCGCTCGATGGCCGAGGAAAACCCGGCCATGGGCTATCGCTCGATCCGCCTCGGGCTCGATCGGCCGGGTCTGTTGCGCACGCAGGTCCGGGCGCTGCTGCTCGCCGCGCGCGGACGGCCGCTGAAAATCCTCGTGCCCATGGTCACCGAGACATTTGAATTCCGGCAGACCAAGCTCGTCATATTCAAGGAAATGGAGCGCCTCCGCCGTGCGGGCGAACCTATACCCTCGCGCCTCGAACTCGGGGCCATGGTGGAAGTGCCATCCTTGCTCTTCGAGCTCGACCAGATCATGCCTGAGGCCGATTTCGTCTCGATCGGCTCGAACGATCTCGTGCAGTTTTTGACGGCTGCCGATCGCGCCAATCCCCGCGTTTCCAAGAATTACGACCCGATCGGTCTGCCGCGTTTGCGGGCGATCCGGCTCGTTGTCGATGCGGCGCGGCGGCACAATAAGCCGGTGACGATGTGCGGCGAATTGGCCGGGCGGCCGATGGAGGCCTTGGCGCTGATGGCGATCGGCATGACGCGGCTCTCGATGGGGCCGGCATCGATCGGGCCGATCAAGGAGATGGTGCTCAATCTCGATCTCAAGCCGATCCAGGACTCCGTGGCTGCGGCCTTATCCGTCGGCGCAGATGGTGTCGCGATCCGCGAACTGCTGACCGAATGGGTTGAAAAACAGAACCTCCCTATGGGCTGAGGCCAATTTCGGCTCTTTCATCAATCCTAGTTTCCCTTGCGATTGCTGGCGCTCGCGACTATCCAAGGCCGCTATTGTGCCCGGAAAGATTATTGCATGCCCGCTTTGCCCGAGGATAAGCTCGACGCGCTTGCCACCCGTTTCCAATATATCGAGGCGGCCCTTTCGGGCGGCGCGAGCCCGGATGAACTGGCCAAGCTCAGCAAAGAGCATTCCGACCTTTCCCCGATCGTCGGCGAGATCAACGCCTATAAAAAGGCGCTGATGGACCGCGCCGAGGCCGCATCCCTCGCCAAGGGTGCGGACAGGGAAATGGCCGAAATGGCCGAAGCGGAACTCGAAGAACTCGATGAAAAGATTGAGCAATTAACCCAATCGATCTTCATCATGCTGCTGCCCAAGGACGAGGCCGACGAAAAGTCGATCATCCTTGAAATCCGCGGTGGTACGGGGGGCGACGAGGCCGCTTTGTTCGCGGGCGATCTCTTCCGCATGTATGAGCGCTATGCCTTGCTACGCGGCTGGAAGGTCACGCTGATGGAAGAAAGCCCCGGGGAAATGGGGGGCTATAAGGAAGTCATCGCCAATGTTTCGGGCAAGGGCGTTTATGCGCGGATGAAGTACGAGTCTGGCGTCCATCGCGTGCAGCGCGTGCCGGCGACGGAAGGTTCGGGGCGCATTCATACCTCGGCCGCGACCGTGGCCGTGCTGCCCGAGGTCGAAGACATTGATATTGAAATCAGAAATGAAGACATCCGCATCGATACGATGCGCGCTTCGGGGGCCGGCGGACAGCACGTCAACACGACCGACTCGGCGGTGCGCATCACGCATTTGCCGACGGGGATAGTTGTGACCTCGGCAATGAAGAGCCAGCATCAGAACCGGGCGCAGGCCATGGTGGTGCTGCGCTCGCGGCTTTATGAAATGCAGCGCGAAGAACGCGACAGCGCGCGCTCGGCCGAGCGCAAGGGGCAGGTGGGATCAGGCGATCGCTCGGAGCGGATCCGGACCTATAATTTCCCGCAGGGGCGCGTGACGGATCACCGGATAAACCTAACTTTGTATAAGCTCGACAAGGTGATAGCGGGCGAAGCGCTCGATGAATTGATCGAGGCGCTGATCACTGAAAACCAGGCGGCGCAGCTGGCGGCGATGGAGAATTCTAACTGAGCGAGACCGTCACCATCGGCGCGCTTTGGCGGCGGTGGCGGGACGAACTGACGGAAAAAGGCTTTGCGACGCCGACGCTCGACGCCAAGCTTTTGGTGGGGCATGTGCTCGGGCTCGATGCACTGCAATTGGCCATCAACGAGGGCGAAACTGTTAGCAACACGTTAACATTGAGCCTCGCCGACGTGCTCAAACGGCGTTTCTCGGGTGAATCGGTGGCGCGGATCATCAGCCATAGAGAATTCTATGGGCTCGACTTCGGGCTCAATGGCGCAACGCTGGAGCCGCGGCCAGATACGGAATTGCTGGTCGATCTGGCGCTCGAGGCATTGCCCGAGGGCGGGCGCCTGCTCGACATGGGGACCGGGACCGGGTGCATTCCGATCTCGCTTTTGGTCAATCGGCCCGATGCCGTCGGGGTCGCAACCGATCTCAATATGAAGGCGCTGGAGCAGGCCGGGGATAATGCGCGGCGGCATGGGGTCGAGGGGCGACTGACCTTGCGGCAGGGGGATTGGTTTGGGGCGCTTATGTCTCCCGACCCAAGGCCCCCTCACCCGGCGCTGCGCGCCGACCTCTCCCCCAGAGGGAGAGGTGAAGAGCGGTTCGACCTGATCCTCTCCAATCCGCCCTATATCGAAAGTGCTGTTGTCGAGACGCTGGCGGCGGAGGTTAGGGAATTCGATCCGCGGCTGGCGCTCGATGGTGGGCCGGATGGGATTGCGCCTTATCGGGTGATTGCCGCGGAGGCGGGGAACTGGTTGCGGCCGGATGGGCGGGTGCTGGTAGAGATTGGCTACGACCAGGGCGAAACGGTCAGTGCGCTGTTTTTGGCGGCGGGATTTCAAGATGTCGCGGTCCATAGGGATCTGGCAGGGCTTGATCGTGTGGTTTCGGCGCACCACATAAATAATTGAAAAGCGTTAGAGGCCGGCGGAAAAGAATTTATGCTGGTCAAAACCAGCGAATGCGGCTAGTTTATCCGGGCTGTCACTGGCGCATCATGGGCGCCGCGGCCATCACACCCGATCTCAATAGTTTGCGGCTTTTGCCGCGCTTGTCCGAAATGCTCGGCGCAAGTGGATGATCTGGGCGGAATTTTCCGGGAAGCGCCGCCCGAGAGCATACGGTCTTCATGAAGCCAGTATAACCCCATCCTCAGCGATGATCGCGGGATGTGGGGCCAGACCGGATCGGTATCCGGTCCGCCCAGATGTGACGCTTAACGATCTAGAGTTAGACAAAGCGACCCGATGAGACCAAACCAGAACAAGAACCGGCAGCGTGGCCGGAACGGCGGACGCAAGCACGTCAACCCATTGTCGCGGAATTACGAGAGCAATGGGCCGGACGTAAAGGTCCGCGGTAATGCGGCTCACGTCGCCGAAAAGTACCTGCAACTGGCGCGCGATGCCCAGTCTTCGGGTGACTCGGTGATGGCGGAGAATTATCTCCAGCACGCCGAACATTATTTCCGCATCGTCTCCTCCGCCCAGCAGGCCATGAATGGCCAGCGCGATGGCCAGAGCCAGGACGACAATGAGTTCGATGACGATGTCTCGGACATCAACTCGCGCTTTGCCTCGCCCCAGCCGGTTCAGGCTCAGGCCGGCAACGAGACGCAGGACGACATAGCGCAGCCCCAACCGGTTGCCGTTGCAGCCGAGGATGCTGGTCAGCCAGCCGGCGAACAGGCCGAAGCTGGTGCTGCCGCACCGCAGGCCGAAGGCGAAGCCGCGCCGCGCAAGCAGCGTGAGCGCCGTCCGCGCCGCCGTCGCCCGACTGCCCAGGATGGCAATGGCGATCCGGCCAATGCTCCGCAGCCCGATGTCAGCGAATTGCCGGCGTTTTTGACGGCTGGCGGCACGGCAAACGCTGCCGAGTAAGCACTGCTTTCAGAATTGAAAAGGCCGGGCTCAGTGCCCGGCCTTTTTGTTTTCGGCTGTTCGTTGGACGACGCGCGCCGAGGCTATGCGGCCACCTGACAGTGATGACGAATGTCTTCGAGGCGCACCGTGTGCAGCGTCTTGCTGCGCTCCGCTTGGGCGGCATCGGCGAGGGAGACGAAGCCGAGCGTCAGAGCCGCGCCCTTGAGCGTATGCAGCACGTGATCCAATCCATCGGCGTCGCCCTTTGACAGCGCCAGTTGCGCCTGGGCCAGCATATGCTCGCAGGATTGGATGAAGTCTTCGACGAGGCGGTCGAACTCGTCTTCGCCGAGGGCTTCTCTGAGACTTTCCTGATGGTCCTTGTCCACCTCATTCTCGGAGAGAGGCGCGAGCTGGACAGCCTCGGGCGAGAGGTGCTTTTGCAAGATGTCGGTCAGCTTGACGGTGGTCAGGGGCTTCGCCGAATGATCGTCCATGCCGGCATCCAGGCAGGCCTCGCGATCGGATTCGAACGCATTGGCTGTCAGGCCCACGACGGGCAGCGCAAAACCCCTGGCGCGCAATTGCCGCGTTGCTTCAAGGCCATCCATCTGCGGCATCTGCATGTCCATGAGGACGAGATCGAAGCGCGAGGCGGCCAGCATTTCGAGCGCCTCCTGCCCATTGCAGGCCGCGACGGCATCGAGCCCAAGCTTGGCGAGGAGGCCGACGGCCACGTCGCGATTGATGGGATTGTCATCGACCACGAGCACTGTGCCTCCAAGCTGCACGGGTGGAAGCGCCTCCAGCTCGACATGGTTTTCGTCGATCGTCTCGACTGGTCCGGCCGGCAGATCGAACCAGAAAGTGCTGCCGAGCCCCACGGCGCTTTCCACCCCGATCTTGCCATCCATGACATTGACGAGGCGTCGGCAGATGGCGAGCCCGAGTCCGGTGCCGCCAAAGGATCGCGTATTGGAGCTGTCGATCTGGCTAAATTCGCGGAAGAGTTTTTGGCGGTCCGCTTCGGAAATCCCAGGGCCGGTATCGCGCACCTCGAGTTTCAGCCGATCGCCGCGCACCGTGCCGGTGACGACGACGGACCCGGCGGGCGTAAACTTGATGGCATTGCCGATAAGGTTGACCAACACCTGCCGGATGCGATTGGCATCGACGAAGACGCTGACATCGGGATAGTCGAAGACGAGTTTGAGCCCTGCCGTTTCGGCACGAACGCTCATCATCCGCTCGATCGGCACCATGGTTTCGCGCAGGCTGACGCGGATCGGTTCGAACCGCACGGCGCCGGCTTCAAGCTTGGAATAATCGAGGATGTCGTTGATGACATCGAGCAGCATGTCGCCGGAAAGCCGGATGGTTTCCACCTGATGCATCTGGTCGCGCTCGAGTCGCGAGCCGCGCAAAAGTTCGGTCATGCCGATGATGCCGTTAAGCGGGGTGCGGATTTCGTGGCTCATGGTAGCGAGGAATGCCGACTTTGCCGCGCTTGCGCTCTTGGCCTTCTTGGCGATGCGCTCGTTGCGGCGGCTGAGAAGTTCGACTTCCCGACCGCTGCGGGAGAGATGATAGAGCTGGACGCCAAGAAGGGCGACGATCAGCACCAAGGCAATGGTCAGCGCGGCAACGCTGAGGCCGATGCGCCAATAGATGAAGAGTGTCTCGTTGCGCTCTTCGACGCGAATTTCATTGAATGCGGAATTGGTCGCGACGAGGAGATCGCCCGTTGCCTGCCGCGCGGCCTGCGCCATGCCGAGAATTTCGGCGGCTTCAGCGGGGAAACTGGCGGGGTCGGCGGCAAGGCCATCCATGGTCGCGACCATGGAATTGATGGCGCGATTGGCCGCGGCCGCCTTTTGCCCGACAAGTGACGATGCCGGGAAAATCTCGGTATAGGACCCTTGGGTCAGGAGATGGGTGCGGCTGAACAGGAGATCGAAGCGCATGGAAACGTCGCCGACGTCATGGTCGATCTGTGCGGTCTGGATTGCTTCGATGAGGCGCGCGGCTTCACGGTCGGCTTGATAGGCCGCCCAACTGATGTCTTCGCGCACGCCGGAGCGGATAGTGTTCTGCCGCTCGCTGAGGCCAGCGAAAAGCCAGATGACCGAACTGAGCAGGACGACGCTGAGAAGGGTCAGAAAGACGATGCCCCGCCCGATCCTGCGGGACACAACTTGCCGGGCTCTGGCTGTCGCCGTCGGCATCTCAGTGAACCGTCAGGCTGGCGACCTGCCAGACCGAACGCGAGAAGATTACCTCATTATAGAGGTCCGGATGCTCGTCGAACGGATAGATGACGAAAAGCGGGCCTTTGTCGCGGACAGAGAGCTCCTCGCCATCGACGCGCGTCGCGAGGATGACGGGGTAGTCCTTGATATCATCCATCGGGATTTCGGCCGAATAATCATTGAGCGCCGTCACCGTGACGCTCTCGCCGCTGGCGCCAAGCGTCTCCAGCAGATCGCCGATGACGACGCCGCTGAATTCGTGTTCGCCATCATACCAGGGGGTCGTCGCCTTGATCGTGTGCTGGGGCAGGGCATCGAGCATGGCGAGATCGAAGGCAGCGGTTTCGCCATCGTTCATCGTGGTAATGGCGCCTTGAACTTTCAGGATCGGCTTGGCCAGCTCACCGGCCCAGCTTGGGCCTGTCGCGATCACGAGGAGGGCAAGGCAAGATGCTAGTCGGAGCATGGTACGCACCTTTCACGCTGCGTTGGAGTGCATGGCATTGCCGCAGATCGGGGCAATGCGTGGCCAGGCGCGGACAAGGGCCGCGATACAGGCTGGATCGAAATGCGTGCCCGAACAGCGGACGAGTTCGTCGCGTGCGGCCTCGGCGGCCCAGGCCATCTTGTAGCTTCTGGCGCTGCAGAGGGCGTCGAGCACATCGGCGACGGCCGTGATGCGGGCGGCGAGCGGAATAGTTTCGGCGACTAGCCCATGGGGATAGCCGGTGCCGTCCCATTTCTCGTGGTGGCACCGCGCGATCTCTTCGGCCATGCGCAGCATGTCTGAATCGCCATTGGCGAGGATATCGGCGCCGATCAGCGGATGGGCCCGCATTTGCGCCCATTCGCCTTCGGTCAGCTTGCCCGATTTATTGAGGATGGCATCGGAAATGCCAATTTTGCCAACGTCATGGAGCGGGGCCGCGAGCCAGAGCGTGCGGACGAATTTTTGATCGAGGCCCATTTCCTCGGCGATCGTGCCGGCAATGCGCGCGACGCGTTCGACATGGTCGCCGGTTTCATGATCGCGCACTTCGATGGCGCGGGCGAGGCGATAGATCATGTCCTCTTCGCGCCGCTGGAGATGGACCGTGGCTTGTGCGACCTCGGCTTCGAGATGCACGGCGCGGTCTTCGAGCTGGTTCTGGGCGCGGCGGAGGGCAAGGAGATTGGTGAGGCGCGAGCGCAGTTCGAGCGGATCGACCGGCTTGGCGAGAAAATCGGTGGCGCCGGCATCGATCGCTGCCAGCCGCGTCGGCCGATCGGCGTCGGCGGTGATCATGACCAGCGGCACATGATGATGGCTTGGCAATTTGCGGATATGGGAAATCAGATCGATGCCCGACATGCCGGGCATGACATTGTCGACGATCATCAGATCGCAGGGGTTCATCACCGCATCGGCGAGCGCCGAATGCGCTTCGGAAAAGGCCGAGACCGTCACATCGGGAAACCGACTGACGAGCTTTTTCAGCACCTCGAGATTGGTGCGATTGTCCTCGACGATAACGATCCGCATCTTCGATCCCCCAAGCGCAGCAATTTGTATTAAATTCCGTGGACGAACGAAACTGCGGAGCGTGGGTTAGCTTAGCGGGACGTTAAAGGGTTCTGGTGCCGGGGGCCTTGGCTTACTAAGCGCGGTGTGAAAGGCCCCAATTGCCCAGGGCGTCGAGAACCGGAATAAGGGTTCGGCCATAGTCGCTATAGTCATAGGCGCTGCGGACGACATTTTTCTCTTTTCGCTCCAAACGTTTCAGCAGTCCATCGGAGACGAGCGCGTCGAGGTGATCGGTCAGCACCTTCGGCGATATGCCGGGGAGCGCGCGTTTGAGTTCGCCAAAGCCAGCCTCGCCATGGCGCAGATGCCAGAGGATACGCGTCTTCCATTTGCCCGAGACGAGCTGGATGGTGACGAGGGCCGGGCAGTCGATCATCTTGGCATCAAAGCCAGGGGTACTCACCATCGGGTAACTCCTTGTCGAAAGGACCGGGTCTCAGCAGAGTGGCGCCTGAGGAGAGCGCCATGACGACACTTAGCCTATATGACTGGATCGGGGGCATTGATGCACTGTCCCGTCTCACCCAAGCATTTTATCAGCGCGTTCACGCCGATGACCTGCTGGGGCCGGTTTTTGCGCGGATGGACCCCGAGCATCCGCGTCACGTGGCCGAGTTTCTGGCCGAGGTCCTGGGTGGGCCGCCATTTTATTCCGAAGCGCATGGCGGGCATCTTGAAATGGTGCGGCACCATCTCAACCGCCAGCTTTCCGAGCCGATGCGGCGGCGGTGGATCAATCTGTTGCTCGATAGCTATACCGATCTCGGGCTTCCGGCAGATCCAGAATTTGCTTCGGCCTTGATCAGCTATCTCGAATGGGATCGCGTCTTGCGGTGATCAATTCTCAGCCCGGCGCCACGGTGTCCGAAATGGCACCAATGCCGCGATGGGGTTGGGGCGAGGCCAAGGGGCCGTATAGTCCCGGGGGCAGTTGAGGGCAGAGTTTTAGGAAGGCGCGCGTTGCTTTTCGAAGCGGGTGTCGCCGCTTTCCATTTGGTGTTTTTGCACCCAGCCGAGCCGGTCGTAAAAGCGCGCGGCGCTGGAGGTTGCATCGGTCCCGAGCCAGATGGTGTCATGGCGCGCGAAAAGGAATGCTTCGGCGCGGGCCATGAGACCGCGGCCAATGCCATGGCCTTCCCATTCCGGGCGGACGAAGAGCGCGAAGACGCAGGCCTCGTCGGTATCGGCCATGGCAAAGCCAATCACCTCGCCATCCTGTTCTGCGACCCAGATGCAAGGTTGCGCGCTGAGCGCGGCGGCGATCGTTTGGGGCGTGATGCCCATTTCGGCCATCCGCTCGAGCGAGATGTGATTTTCTTTCACGCTGGTGCGGACATCGAAAATCGCCGGGATATCGGCTTGAAACGCAGTGCGAAGGATGGGTGTCATCTGACCTTTCAGGCCGCGATCTAGTCTTGGTTTGGACTGTAATTAACCAATATTTGAAAATCTAAGCCCTAAATAGGGCAGTCAGTTCGGTGCGCGTTCTGCTTGGATCTTTCTTCCGTGATTGCGGGGAATACCGAGCGGCCTCAAGTCTTTGGATTGGCAAGGCAAGCGCTTGGCGCCCCTCTTTCCAATACAGGATGACGTGCATGCCGATCTTTGCTCCCAAGGATTCCGATTCAGATGCTGTGTTGGCAGCGATCGGCCGATCGCAGGCGATCATTGAGTTTGACCTCATGGGCAATATTCTCGATGCCAATGCCAATTTCTGCAAGGCGCTCGGCTATGACCGCTCGGAAATCGTGGGCAAGCACCATCGCATGTTCGTTCTGCCCGAAGATGCCGAAAAGCCGGCCTATCAGGCGTTCTGGTCCAACCTTGCCAAGGGCGAGTTCGACCAGGGCCAGTATAAGCGGATCACCAAGGCCAAGGACGAGATCTGGATCGAAGCCACCTACAATCCGGTCTTCCGGCGCGGCAAGCCTTATAAGGTCGTCAAGATCGCGACCGATATCACTCCGGCCAAAATGAAGAGCGCCGAGGACGACGGGAAACTGGCGGCCCTATCGCGCGCGCAAGCCGTGATCGAATTTACGCCCGATGGCACGATCCTCGGGGCGAACGAAAACTTCCTTTCAGTGCTTGGCTATAGCGCCGGCGAGATCGTCGGCCGTCACCACGCGATGTTCTGCGCGCCGGACTATGCGAACTCGACCGAATATCGGCAGTTCTGGAAAAAGCTCGCGGCCGGGCAGTTCGTGACCGACCAGTTCCTCCGCTTCGGCAAGGGTGGCAAGCGCGTCTTCATCCAGGCGTCCTATAATCCCATCCTCGACGACAAGGGCCATGTGTTCAAGGTCGTCAAATTTGCGACCGACGTAACGGAGCGCATGTCGGCCGTCGAAGAATTGGGCGCAGCGCTCAATCGGCTGTCGCAGTGCAATATCCGCGTGACCCTCGATTATCCGCTGGTGGGCGAATTCGAGCGCCTGCGGGCCGACTACAATATGGCCATCGGCGAAATCCAGAAGACGCTGGTCAGTGTCTTGGGTCAGACCGGCGACGTGCGCAAAAGCAGCCAGGAAATGTATGAGGCGGCCTTGCAGCTCTCGGACCGTTCCCAGCAGCAGCAAGCCGCCTTGCGCCAGACCTCGGCCTCCCTCGAGCAGATCATGACGACGGTCCGCTCATCGGCCACCAATACCGAGGAAACCCGCAAGCTCGTCCAGACCGCACGCGAATCGACGAAGGCCTCGACGCTGGTCGTGACCGAGACGGTCAGCGCGATGGAAGATATCGAACTGGCGTCAGGCGAGATCAACAAGATCATCGGGGTGATCGACGACATCGCCTTCCAGACCAACCTTCTCGCGCTCAATGCCAGCGTCGAAGCGGCGCGTGCGGGCGATGCGGGCAAGGGCTTTGCCGTCGTTGCGCGCGAAGTACGCGAACTGGCCCAGCGCTCGGCCAAGGCTGCAAAGGACATCAAGGTCCTGATCAGCAATTCGGGCGCCAAGGTCATGGACGGGGTGCGTCTCGTCGGCCGGACCGGTGAAACCATCCGGGAAATTGAAGAACTGGTGAAGGCGATCGACCAGAATGTCGATGCGATTGCGAGCGCTGCGCAGGATCAGTCCATGGGGCTGCGCGAGATCAATAATTCGGTGGGCGAGCTTGGCCGGATGACCCAGGAAAACGCCATGATGAGCGACCGCACGACCGAGATCAGTGCGACGCTGCAGCACGGTGCCGATGCGCTCGCGCAACTGGTCGACCTGTTCAAGCTCAACCGGCGTCAGGTCCAGCGCGACGGAACCTCAATCCCGCAAGGCCAGCGCTCGACGGTTCCTCTCGGGACTAACAGTCACGCTGCATAATCGTAAGTCAGGGTGATCTTGTTCGCTGCGGCAGAATGAACCGATTGGGAGTGTAGCCATGAGGGCATCGAGACTTCTGACGGTTCTTGCCTTGGCGACGATGCTGATCTCTGCCGCGCACGCGCAGGATATCATCGAAGGCGATATCCCGGCGGGTCCGCCCTTTGATGGATCAAGCGGCCGCGCAAGCATGTTCGATCTCTACCAGGTTGCGCGCATTGCCACGGCCGCGGGGAGCGAACATCTCGACGCAGATGATGACGAATTGGCTGATGCCATTGGAACGGCGCTGACGACGAAGGGCTATCCGGGCACGCGGCTTGTTATGTCGGACGGCGACAGGGCGTGTGTCGTGGATGACCAAGTAGAGGTCCGCTTCGGCCGACATTCGAACAGCGGAACGGTCGAGGTCGTGGCGGCAAATCAGTATTGGTACTCATTGGGAGAGGCGCCGGCTGACGGCTCACTCCGCACCGAGGATTTTGCGCAGGACTGTTTGCCGTAGCCATCGGCAAATGATCCGACGCCGCGTTTATAAAGCGACGCCGGATTCCAAGGCTATTTCTGCTGCGGAGGCAGTGGTTCGCCGATTGATAGCATCAGGCGATTGGCCCAGTTGAAGAAGGCAGAGGCCGAGATCACGTCGGTGATCTCGAAATCATCGAGGCCGGCTGCGCGCAGCTTGTCGATTTCCGCGCTGCCAAAGGCGATCGGGGTATCGCTGAGGGCGACAGCCGCATCCTTGACGGCATTCCAGCGCTCGCCGAGATCGGCGCCCGTGCCTTCATCGAGCAATTTCTGCACATCGTCGCGGCGCTTAGAATGGCTGGAAGCAAAGCGCGAATGGACCGAAGCGCAGAAGATGCAGCCATTGTGCCGCGAGGTCGCGGTGGCCGAGAGTTCGCGTTCGGCCCGGGGCAGGCCGCCATTGGGATTGTAAAAAATATCCTTGTCGGCCTTGGTGCGGGCTTCGAGCACTTCGGGATCATGCGCGAGCAGCATGAAATAGGGAGACTTTGCGCGGGACGCATCGACGAGACCGGCCCAGTAACGCTCGGTCAGTTCGGCTTCGGCGAGCGGCTCCAGCCAGGGGGTCCAGCCGAGTTCGTCCTGGGTAAAGATATTGGGGGTATTGGTGTGCGACATCGGTCGAAATTCCTCAGGCGGTGGCGGACGCTGCCTCAGGCAGGCGATCGTTGAGATTGTTGGCGGCCGGATGCGCTGCAAGCGCGCTGAGGCCCTCGACGATGCGTACCTGGAAGGAGAGAAAGGCCACAAGCTGGGAGATCGTGACGATCCCGGCCGTGCTCCAGCCTGCGGCAAGGAGCGCATCGAGCGCTGCCTTGCTTGCGTCGCGCGGGCGGAAGACCAGCAGATGGGCATGTTCGAGAGCTGCGCTCAACTTCTCGCCGAGCACCGAACGGTTTTCCAAAGACACCGTGTAAATCAGGCCAACCTTGTTTTCGGAGGACAGTGGGCCCTCGGGATAAGTGCCATAGGGGCCGGTGGTCTTGCCCGCGGCGGTTTCCGCCGTGATTGCCGCCACGATATCGGACCTATCGGCGGCACTGTCGAGTGCCTTGGCATAATGGGTACCAAGGACAAGCGGGCCATGAAGACCGGTGACGAAACGGGCAATGGCGAAGCGCTCGAGTGAACTGACCTCGGTTGTATTCACGGGTTCGAACAGCGCTACGTAGGCTTTCTCGATATTGTCGCGGGCCACTTCGCGGTGGCGGCGCAATTGGTCGAGATGCGACCCCGGCGCGATGGACAGAACGCGATCGATGAGATCGGTGGTCATGGAAAAATCCTTGTTCAACTGGCGATTGCGATGGATGGCCGGGCGCGCCAGCCGAGCGCGGGCGCGACGGCGGTGGCGGTGAGTTCGAGCGAGCGCAGGATCAACTCGTGCGGTGGATCGACCGAGTGGACCTGGAAGGAAATGTCGGTGGCGCGCGCGAGCGTCGTGTCCTGCGAGAGGCTGTCGATCACGGTTTCGACTGTGCCGACATGGGTGTCGAAGGCGCGGATCAGATCGGGCAATGTATTGCCCGAAAGGATATGACCGCCCGCCGCGAACTTCTCTGCGATCCGGCGGAGGCCCTGGTCGGCCCATTCGAGCGCCGTCGATTGCTCATCCGCGACGAAGAGCGTGCGCGACGCGAGAATGCGCGGTTCGACGCCGCGGGGCAGGTTTTGGAGATAGGCATCGATGATCGGATGCTGCAGGTCGGCAAGGCTGGCGTCCGGATTGTCCGGCGCGCGCGGCTGGGTGCGTGAGAGCATGAGCCCATCGCCCGCCGCGCCGGCACGGGCGCCGCCATCGACCGAAAATGTGGCCTGCCAGATTCGTTCGAGGAGCGGCTTGCCCTCGGGGTGCAGGTGATTGCCGCCACCGAGATCGCCGCCGCCGAGGGCCTTGCGTAGGACATCGAGATTGGCGCCATTGATCGCACCACGCGCGGCGCTTTCGAGCCCGAAGGCGACGAAGGAGCTGGCGGTGCCGCCGCTACCGATGCCAAGTTCGAGCCGGCCATTGCTCAAGAGACCGAGCACGGCAGCGTCTTCGGCGACGCGAATGGGTTGTTCGAGCGGGAGGGTGATGATGCCGGTGCCGAGGCGAATGGTTTTGGTCCGGGCCGCAACGTGGCTGAGGAACACCAAGGGCGACGGGAGCCCGCCTTCTTCATAGTTGAAATGGTGCTGGGCGACCCAGGCGCTGTCAAATCCCAGCCGCTCGGCATGGATGATCTGTTCGGCGCCCAATCGATAACGTTCGCCGGGCGACACGCTGTCGAGCAGGCGGGAGAAAAAGCCCAGGCGCTTGGGGCTGGTCATTCGGCGGCTCCTGAATAGTGGAGGACGGGATGGCTGGCGCCGAGGCGCCGGCCTGGAATGGCGGCAAGGAGATCGCTTGTGTAAGGAGACGCTGGCTCAGTGAAGACGCGCGCAACCAGGCCGGTTTCGACCGCTTGGCCCGCCTGCATCACCGTGACGGTGTGGGCGATCTGGCGCACCACTGAGAGATCGTGGGTGACGAAGAGGTAGGTCAGCCCGAGCTGGTCCTGAAGCTCGGTCAAAAGGTTGAGGATTTGCGCCTGAACCGTCACGTCGAGCGCCGACACGGCTTCATCGAGGACGAGGAAGCGCGGTTCGAGGACCAGCGCGCGGGCAATGGCGACGCGTTGGCGCTGACCGCCCGAGAGGGCGCGTGGATTGCGCGTGATCACATCGGCCGGCAGGCCCACTTTCTCGATCATTGCGGCTGCGCGCTCGTCACGCGCCTTGCGGGTCAAGGTTTCGAAATTGCGTAGCGGTTCGCCAACGATATCGAGGATGCGCTGGCGCGGATCGAGCGAGGTGAAGGGGTTTTGATAGACGAGCTGCACATCGCGCCGGAACAGCCGGCGCGCTTCGCCCGAAAGCGACGTGACCTCCGTGCCCTCGATGAGAATACTGCCGGATGTTGGGCGCTGGAGGCCGACAATGCTGCGGGCGCTCGTCGTCTTCCCCGAACCGGATTCACCGACGAGCGCATGGGTCGTGCCGCGAGCAATGGAGAAAGACACATCATCGACGGCAAGGACACGGGTTTTGCCGTGGCCGAATTCCTGGCGGAGGTTGCGGACCTCGATGGCGGCTTCGGGATTTTCTGGGGCGTCCCTAAACCCTTTTGGCGCGAGCGAGGGCGCATCGGCGAGTAGCTGCTTTGCATAGGCGCTTGTGGGCCGCGCGAGCAGGGCAGACGTCGGCCCCTGTTCCTCGACATGGCCCTTGCGCAGGACCACTACGCGGTCGGCGCGATCCGCGGCGACACCGAGATCGTGTGTGACAAGCAAGACGGCCGTGCCGGATTCAGCGCGCAGTTCATCGATGAGATCGAGGATGCGGTGCTGGACGGTGACGTCGAGGGCGCTTGTCGGTTCATCGGCAATGATCAGCGCTGGTTTAAGCGCGACGGCGATCGCGATCAGCACGCGCTGTTTCATGCCGCCCGAAAGTTCGTGCGGATACTGGTTGGCACGCAGTTCGGGATTGCTCAGCCCGACGCGGCCAAGCAGTTCGAGCACGCGCGCGTGGCGCGCCTTGCGATCGCGCCAGCCGTGAAGTTTCAGGATTTCCTCGACCTGCCGGCCGATGGTCAGGACGGGATTGAGCGAGCTGCCGGGGTCCTGCGGTATAAGGCTCACGACCTTGCCGCGAATGGCATCGAAGCGGCGGGACGCCCAATCGCTGAGTTCGGCGTCGTTGAGGCGGATGCTGCCGCTCTCGATCCGGCCATTATCGGGCAAGAGCCCGATGATCGATTGAGCCGTGGTGGTCTTGCCCGAACCGGATTCGCCGACCAGCGCCACGACTTCACCTTCGCCGATGGAAAACGACACTCCATTGACCACCTGCCGCCGGCCTTCGGGGAGATGATAGGAAATGGTCAGGTCGCGGATATCGAGCAGGGACTTTTTGGAGGGAAAGGCCAGCATGTTCATGATGATCTACGCAGCGATTGGCTGATGCGATTGGCGGCAAGCACGACGAGAATGACGGCAAGGCCCGGAAAGGTCGTCAGCCACCAGGCGGCGGTGAGATATTTGCGGCCTTCCGAAATCAGAAGCCCCCATTCCGGGGTCGGCGGCGGCGCGCCATAGCCGAGAAATCCGAGTGTCGAAATCGCGAGGATGGCGCTGCCGAACTGGAGCGCGGCATAGGCGATGACCGTGCCGAGCGAGTTGGGGAGGACATGGCGCCACAGCACGGCGGCAAAGCGCCCTCCGCTGCCGAAGGCGGCTTCGACATAATCGGCCTGGCGCACGCGGATGACTTCGGAGCGCATCAGCCGGGCAAAGCCGGCAACGATTGTGACCCCGACGGCGACGGCGACATTGACCGTGCCGAAGCCCAAAATGATGATGATCGAGAGCTGCAGCAAAAGCCCGGGGACGGACAGGAGAACATCGACGATCCGCATGATGGCGATGTCGAGCTTGCCGCCCACTGAACCGGCGACGAGGCCCAGCGCCGTGCCGCCGAAAAAGCCGACCGCGACGGCGACGATGGCGCCGGCGAGCGAATTGGCGGCGCCATAGATGATACGCGCGAGGACATCGCGGCCGATTTCGTCGGTGCCGAACCAGTGGGCGGCGTCGGGCGCCTTGAGCTGATTGCCGGCAATGCCGACCGTGCCGCTATGGGGCGTGAAGAGACCGGGGGCCACCGCCCAGGCGAGCACGACCGCGATGATGGCCCAGGATAGAACAAGCGTCGGATCAAAGCGCGGAATGCGGCGCGATGGGGCGCGGGCGCCAAAGAGATCGAGCGTCGTCATGCGAGGGCTCCCACTGTTCTTTTAAGACGCGGATCGATGAGGGGCGCGGCGAGATCAACCAGGAGATTGATGAGAATGAAGCCACCGGCGGCGAGGATGACGATGGCCTGAAGGACGGCAGTATCCTGATTGCTCACGGCCTGTTCGGTGATCCGGCCGAGGCCATTGATGCCGAAGACGGTTTCGGTGACGACGGCGCCGGCCAGCAGTTCGCCGAAGAGGAGGCCGGCAATGGTCAGGACCGGCAAGAGTGCGTTACGCAGCACATGGCGCCAGAGCACGCCTTTGCGCGTCGCTCCCTTGGCCCGGGCCACGGCAACGAAGGGCTGGGCTTCGACTTCGTCGAGGCTACGGATGAGGATCTGCGCCAGCGGCGCCGCAATTGGCAGAGCCAGCGTCAGCACCGGCAGGATCAGCGCCTGGAATTCATTGGGATTGATGATCGGTACGAGCCGCAGCCGGAAGGAAAAAATCTGGATCAGCATGATGCCGAGCCAGAAGACCGGCACCGAAATCATCAGCGCCGGCAAAGAGGCGAGGGCGTTGCGCAGCCAGCGGAATGGCGCGAGGGTCGCGGCAAATGCAATGGCGAATGCCAGCAGAATGGCGAGGATGAGCGCGAGGCTCGCGAGCCGCAGGGTTGGCGGCAGATTGGTGGCAAGGAGCGTATTGACCGGCACGCCGGCCTGAATGGAATAGCCGAAACTGCCTTGGAGGAAATTCAAGAGCGTATTGCCATACTGCGCCCAAATCGGTGCATCAGCGCCATAGAGCACGCGGATTTCGGCGATCTGCTCGGGTGTCAGGCCCATTTCCGGGTTCTGGTATTTGATCAGGATGGCGTCGCCAGGCAACGCCTGGAGCAGCAGGAAGGACGCCGTGAACGCAAGGAGCAGCACCACCAGGGCCTGTCCGATGCGGGAAACGATCGCTTGGGTCATCGCCAACTCCTGAAAGGGAGGCGCCCCGATGGCGGGGCGCCCTGGTTTGGGATCAGCGCGGGGAAAGCCACGTGTTGTAAAAGCTCGGGCGGGCAACGGCGTCGAAGGTGACGTCGTGGACATAGGGCGCACCGGCAAAGACCTGCGGCTCTTCAAAGATCGGGATCACATAGGCCTGGTCGAGGAGGTAGGCCTGAACATCGGCCGTGAGCTTGAGGCGCTTGTCGCTATCGGGCTCCGAGGCGATGGAGAGAAGGAGCTTGTTGAGTTCAGGATCTTCCCAGGTCGCATTGGGGTTGGTGCCGCCCTTTTGCAAAAGCGAGTCGCGATTGGTCGGATAGAAATTCGACTTGATCACATCGGGATCGGCACGACCGACCATGGCTGGACGAAGCGGGGTCTTCAGCGGGTCGAGATTGTCCGTCGTTGCGCTGCCGCTATCACCGGCCAGCACGTTGAGCTTGACCCCGACCTGAGCCCATTGCTGGCTGAGGAGCTGGAGCGTCGCGCGGTTTTGCGGCTGGGGCAGGGACTCATAGATATTGAGCTCGAGCTTTTTCCCGTCTTTTTCCCGGATGCCATCGGCACCGGGAACCCAGCCGGCCTCATCTAGCAGCGCCTTGGCGCGGTCCTGATCGAAGGCCAGCTTGTCAGAGAGATCGACATAGCCCGAAGCGGTCGAGGCGATCACCGACGTGGCGCGCGGATAGTGGCTCGAAAAAAGCGTCGAGACGATCTCTTCGCTATTGGTCGCGGCGGTCAGCGCCTGACGCACTTTTAGATCGGCGACGAGCGGATTTTCCGGGCGGAAGGAGACGTTGTTGTTGACCCCGCGGGTTGGCGCGGAGAGGATTTCATAACCCTGCTGCTCCACCTGCGCCTCGTCATAGGCCTGGATCTGGCGGATGACATCGGCCTGTCCGGCGAGAAGTGCGCCGATGCGGACGCTGTCTTCCGGCGTCACGACATATTGGATGGCGTCGAGATAGGCCCGACCCTGATGAGCAAGGCTCTCCGGCCCCCACGCATAATCCTCGCGGGCCTTGAGGTTGAGGCTCTGGCCGAGCACTTCGCTTTCGACAACGAAGGGGCCGGAGCCGATGATCTTGGTCGCATCGCCCAATTCGTTATAGGGCTGATCGAGGACGCTCGGAGCCACGAGGCCTGAGCCGATCACCGATGTCGCCTGGAGGAAGCCGGGGGCTGGCGCCTTGAAGACGAATTTGATGGTCAGCGGATCGATGACTTCGCTGTGGTCATAGTTGTTGATCGCTTCGGCGACCGGATAACCCAGCTCCTTGTTGCCGAGACCGAAGGTGTCGAAATTCTTGGCGACGGCTTCGGCATTGAGCGGGGTGCCATCGGAGAAGGTCACGCCATCGCGCAGCTTGAAGGTATATTCGGTCGCGTCGGCATTGATCTCCCAGCTCTGTGCAATCCAGGGCTCGTTCTTGAGTGTCTCTGGGTTTTGCCAGGTCAGCTTGTCGGTGATCTGATTGAGAATGCCGCTATTGGGATAAAAGCCGCCGGCCGGGGGATAGAGATTGGTGTGGGCCTGCTGCTCGAGATAAACGAGCGTGCCGCCCTGCACAGGGCTTTCCTGAGCCAGAACCGCACTGGCCGATACCGAGGACAAAAGCGCCCCGACCACCAGAAGGCGACTGAATTTTCCGCTGACGCGCACGAACAATGACACGGTGTGACCCTTTTCTTCGTAGGCCGCCCTGCAGCCCTAACCGGAGCAAAGCCTATCCCGAGGGCGTCACAAATCAACAATGTCTATGAAACTGGTAGTCTAATATCCCGCGGCGCCGTAGCAGTTTTTGCCCGGAGGGTTGTCCGTTTGAAAATCCGCGCGTTTCGGCACGCATGAGCGCGCCTAAAAGAGGGCCGGACCTGAAACCCGTGATATGCGCGAGCGCACCTCAACCGCTCCATCGGAACCATGGGGGACGGCGGGTATTGGATGACACATGGAGTCCTCACGCATGTCCGTCTTATCGTCTTCGCGCTCTATCGGTCTCTTGCTGCCGGTAGCCGTCGGTTTTTCCTGCGCAGATGAGGGACTGGCCCGTGGCTAGTCAGAACGATCCAGCGCTTGTCTCGCCTCTTCTGCCATCGGGCCTTCCCAACCAGCAAAACGGCGACAGCCGGGCGGCAACGCAACCTCCGGCTGCGGCGGTTGGGTTTCGCCTGGCGCAGTTGTGGACGCAAAGCGGCGGCGACCTCTGTTATGTCGCTTCGAGCGAACGGCGGAGCGAGGAGACGGCGCGGGCGCTGGCCGGCTTTGCCGCCGGGGCGGATGTGCTCCATCTGCAGCCCTGGGATTGTCTGCCCTATGATCGTGCCCGGCCATCGAGCGAAAGCATGGGACGGCGCATGGCCAGCCTGCGGCGCATGACCGAACCGGCCAAAACCGGTCGGATCGTCGTCACCTCGCCCCAGGCCGTGGTGCAGAAACTGCCGCCGCGCAAAATTGTCGGCGCGGCGCTTCTTACCCTGACGCGGGGAGAGGTGCTTGATCGCGAGGCTTTTGAGCGCTTCGTGTTGCGTACGGGCTATGTGATCGATGATCGCGTGGACGAGCCCGGCGAGATCGCTATTCGCGGCAATGTAGTGGAAGTGTTTCCGGCCGATGCCGATGCGCCGATCCGGATTACGGACGCTGAAGACGGCACGATCGAAACGATGACGCGTTACGATCCGCGCAGCCAGCGCTCGCTCGAGGAAATCGAGACGCTGCAGCTGGGTCCCGCGTCGGAATGGATCGCGGAGGACGCCGATACGGTCGATGTCGACGAGCATCGGCTCGGCGAGCGCTATGACAGGCTCGAGACGCTGTTCGATTATCTGCCCAAGGGACGAATGGTCGTTTCGCCCATGGCTCACGAGAATATCGCGGCGATCCACGAGCAGATCGCCGAAGCCTATTCCACAGCGTGCGATTTCGGGGAAGCGAGAAAACCCCGACCGGTCGACGAGCTTTATCTCGATGCAAAGGCTTGGGATGCGGCTTGCGCCAAGACCGAAGAGCTGAATGTCGATCTCTACCAGATCGAGGCAGTGCCGGACTTTTCGGCGGTGCGCAGCCCGAGCGCGAGCCTTGGCGCTTTCATCAAGGAGCAGTTGGCGCTCAAGCGGCAAGTGATCGTCTGCGGAACGCCGGGCGAGCAGCAGCCATTGCGCAAAATCCTACGGCGGCAGGGCGTCGAGGTTTCGGATCTCGACGGTGGGCTCGATGCCTTGGATGGATCGGCTGGCGTCCACATGGCGCCATTCGATCTCGACGAGGGTTTTGTCGATGCGCGTGCCGGTCTGGTCGTCATCGCGGCAGCCGATGTGCTGGGGAGCCGATTGAATGCAACCCAATCGGCGCAGCAATTGCTGGCGCCGGTCGAATTGCGGGTGGGCGATGTCGTCGTCCATGAAGACCACGGCGTCGGCATTCTGCGCGATCTGACCCAGGTCGAGGTTGATGGCGTCGCGCAGGATACGATCCGGCTTGAATATCATGGCGATGCATCGCTGCTGGTGCCAGTCGAGGATTTCAGCAAGCTATGGCGCTATGGCGCCGAGCCCGACGCGGTGACGCTCGATCGGCTCAATACCGATGCCTGGTTCAAGAAGCGCGCCAGCGTCAGTGCCGAGATCGATGAGGCCGCCGCGCGTTTGGCCGAACTTGCCGAAGCGCGGCTCAAGGCCGAAGCGCCGGTGTTGCGGCCGCCAAAGGCGGCCTATCAACGCCTTGCCACGCGCTTTCCCTATGCCGAAACGCCCGACCAGGCAGCGGCGATTGCCGCGGTGCTGGAGGATCTCGGCTCAGGCCGGCGCATGAACCGTCTCGTCTGTGGCGATGTTGGCTTTGGCAAGACCGAGGTGGCGCTGCGAGCGGCAGCGGCTGCGGCGCTGGCCGGCAAGCAGGTGGCTGTCGTCGCGCCAACGACGGTGTTGGCGCGGCAGCATCTCCATAGTTTCGAGCGTCGCTTTGCGGGCACCGACATCACGATTGGTCACCTCTCGCGTCTCAATTCGACGGCCGAGAACAAGGCTGTGAAGGCGCAGTTGGAGAGCGGCGAGATCCGCATCGTGGTTGCGACGCACGCCATTGTTGCGGACGATGTGAGCCTGCCCGAACTGGGTCTCGTTATCCTCGACGAGGAGCAGCGGTTTGGCGCCAAGATCAAACGCCAGTTGCAGGAGATGACCGCAGGCGTTCATATGCTCTCGATGAGCGCGACGCCCATTCCGCGCACTTTGCAGGCGGCGATGGTGGGATTGCAGGACGCGAGCATTATCGCGACACCGCCAGCGCGACGGCGGCCGATCAGGACGTTCCTGGTGCCATTCGATGCGGCATCGGCGCGTACGGCACTGCTGCGCGAGAAGCGCCGCAATGGGCAAAGCTTTGTCGTCGTGCCGCGCATCGAAGACATCGCTAAGGTCGCCGAGGAACTGGTGCGCATCGTGCCCGATCTCAGCATTGTCGTGGCGCATGGCGAACTGCCGGCAAAGGAGATCGATACCGCGCTTCTCGGCTTTGCCAATGGCGAGGGCGCTGTGCTGCTCGCGACCAATATCATCGAAAGTGGCCTTGATGTGCCGCGCGCCAATACGATGCTGATCTGGCGAGCCGACCGCTTTGGACTGGCGCAATTGCATCAATTGCGCGGCCGGGTGGGGCGCGGTCGAGCGCAGGGCGTGGCTTATCTCTATACCGCGCCCGACGAGGAGATTGCCGAAGCAACGCGTGCGCGCCTCTCGACGCTCGAAGCCTTCGACCGGTTGGGTGCCGGGTTCGAGATCAGCGCACGCGATCTCGAATTGCGCGGGGCGGGGGATCTTCTGGGTGAAGATCAGGCCGGACACCTGCATCTGATCGGGGCAAGCCTTTATCAGCAACTTCTGGAAGGGGCGCTGCGTCGGGCCAAGGGAGAGGAAACCGAAAAGCGGCGCTCGGCAAAGCTGAACCTTGGCGCATCGGGCAGTATCCCGATCGACTACGTGCCCGAGGCCGTGCTGCGCATCAATCTCTATGCCCGGTTGCAGCGATTTTCGCGGCCAGAAGAGGTGGATGATTTCGCCGATGAACTGGAAGACCGGTTTGGCGAGCGCCCACCCGAGGTGGAGATGTTGCTCGACCACGCGCGCTTCGGCCTCAAGGCGGCAGCGCTTGGTGTCACCCAGATCGATGCCGGTCCACGCGCCATTGCCTTCACGCCGGCGGATAAGGCCGTTGGCAAAAGACTGGCTTCAAACAAGCGGCTGGAGCAGGCAGGCGAGCGGCTGGTCCATAAGCTTGACGAGGGCGCGGAGCCCCTGGCTGAGCTTTCGATCCTGCTCGATGAAATCCCGGCGTGATCGACTCAGCGGTTTGTTCACGGGAGCAGGAGCAAGAGAGCTGTTGCTGCGATCTATGTAAGCGATGCTTGCATCAGGCAATTGTTTACGACGCGCGAAAAATTGCTGCCTGGCTTCGACTTATCGCCAGGTTGGGCCGTTGCCCAAATCTGGGGGAGTACACTGAATGACCACGCCGCAAATTTTCGCGTTCGGCATCATTTTCTTCATGATGGTCGCCTTCGTCTGGGGCCGATGGCGCTATGATCTGGTCGCCGTCGGGGCGCTTCTGGCGGCAGTTGCAGCGGGGATCGTTGCGCCCGAGGATGCGTTCACCGGCCTTTCCGACGATATCGTCGTGATCGTCGGTAGCGCCCTTGTCGTCAGCGCCGCAGTGGCGCGCTCGGGCGTCATGGAAGTTGCCGTCCGGCGCTTTGCGCCCAATCTGCGGACGCCGCGCGCGCAACTGGTGGTTCTAGTGCTGACAGTCACTCTGCTGTCTGCGTTCATCAAGAATATCGGTGCGCTGGCGATCATGATGCCGATCGCCTTTCAGATGGCGCGAAAGTCTGGTGTGTCGCCGTCTCTGTTTCTAATGCCGATGTCTTTTGGCGCGCTGCTCGGTGGTCTGATGACGCAGATCGGTACCTCGCCAAACGTGATCGTCTCCCGCGTGCGCGAGGAACTGACCGGCGCGCCATTCACGATGTTCGATTTTACGCCCGTCGGCGCGTCGCTGGCTTTGGTGGGCGTGGTGTTTCTGGCGCTTTGCTATCGCCTTCTGCCCGAGCGCACCCAAGTCAAAAGCTCGCTCGATCAGGCGATCTCCATCAAGAACTATACGACCGAAGTTCGCGTGCCGGCCGATTCTCCCAGCATCGGGGAAACCGTGGGCGCGGTGCAGCGGCTTGGCGGTGGCCAGGCGATGATCACCGGCATCATTGCGGCGAACGGCAAGCGCCGCCTGCCGCTGCCCGATTCACTCGTCCATGAAGGCGAATTGCTGATTGTCGAGGGCGAGCCCGATGCACTCGACAGGATCGTCTCGCAGGGAAAGCTCGCCTTTTCCGAAAGGCGCGACCATGCGGTATCCGCGAGGGAAGTCGGGGTTGTCGAAGCCGTCGTGGGCGATAGTTCGTCGCTGGTCGGCCGCACCGCCAAGGAATTGGCACTGTTCGACGCTGAAGGTCTCAACCTCCTCGCCGTTGCGCGTCGCGATAAACGCCTGACCGAGCGTCTGGGGGAGATCCGCTTTAACGTCGGCGACGTCCTCGTGCTGCAGGGCGATCTCGACACACTGCCCGGACGGTTGCGCGATTGGGACTGTTTGCCCCTCGTCGAGCGTAACCTGACCATTGGCAGCATCCGCAATGGGCTTATCCCGGTGCTGATCCTCATCCTTGCCATGGGCAGTACGGCGCTTGGCCTCGTTTCAGTGCCGATCGCGTTTTTTGCCGCCGCCGTTTTGATGGTTGCGACCCGCACCGTGCCGCTGCGTGATGTCTATACCCATATCGATGCGCCGATCCTGATCATGCTGGCAGCGCTGATCCCGGTCAGCGACTCGCTGCGCACCACCGGGGCAACGGACCTGATTGCCAATTGGCTGTCCTCGACGGCGTCGGTGCTGCCGGCCTATGGGGCGCTGGCGCTCATTCTGGTCGTCGCGATGGCTGTGACGCCGTTCCTCAACAATGCCGCGACCGTGCTGGTGATGGCGCCGATCGCAGCGACCTTTGCGGCCGATCTCGGATATCAGCCTGAGGCCTTCTTGATGGCTGTGGCAATTGGCGCGGGCTCAGATTTCCTCACGCCCATCGGTCACCAGTGCAATACGCTGGTGATGGGGCCGGGCGGCTATCGGTTCGGCGATTATTGGCGATTGGGCTTGCCGCTGTCCCTGTTGGTGATCCTTGTCTCGGTGCCCATGCTCTTGCTAGTCTGGGCGCTCTAGACAGAGCCTCGGGTCAGCACAAAAAGCTGGGTGCGGATCGCGCCCAGCCTCTGCAGCATGTTGATATCCAAACTTAACTGATCAGGCTTTGCGCGGCGTTAGACGCTGCGTCGGCCGGTGAAGAGCTTGAAGAGGACGACGATCACGGCAATCACGAGGAGAAGGTGGATCAGCGCACCAGCGACCTTGAAGGCGAGCCCGACGGCCCATAGTCCGAGCAGAATGATCGCAATTATCCAAAGCATCTGGGTCTCCGTCCTGTTTCGCATCAGATCATAGCTAATGTAGAAGACATCGGGACGTTCCAATTGGCTGGAACAGAACCGGGGCCCTTGTCGATGCGCGTGATCGGTCTTCTTCGTGCCTATGTCGCGCCGCCTTCATTCATTGCCTTTGCGGTGGCGCTCGTCGTCGCGGTTTCTGGCGCGCTGCTGGCTGGGGTCCCGATTTCGGAATCGCTGCTGTTCGGCTTCGATGCGGCCTGTGTGGTGTTCCTGCTCTACCTCTTGCGGCTTCGCGGCCATGACGCGCTCGACATGCGCCGGAGCGCTGCGGCAAACGACACCAACCGCACGGGGCTATTGGCGATTACCATCGTCATTCTGCTTGTGGTGCTTGTTTCCATCGGGACCCTGGTGGGGGACAAGATCAGCGCTGCAGGCGAAATTCCGCTTGTCCTCGTGACGCTGGCGCTCGCCTGGCTCTTCGCCAATGTCGTCTTCGGGCTCCATTATGCCCACCTCTATTATGGGCAGGCCGATGGCTCCGATCGCGGCGGGCTCGATTTCCCCAAGGTCGACACGCTCGACTATTGGGACTTTTTCTATTTCAGTTTCACGCTTGGCATGACCTTCCAGACCTCCGATGTTAGCATCGAGAGCGGCAGTTTCAGGCGCGTCGTGCTGATCCACACCATGGCGGCGTTCGCCTTCAACATCGGCATTCTCGCCTATGCCATCAATATTTTGGGTGGGCAGACGTGAGATTTTGGGTGGACAGATAGGCTCTGCCCGGGTGTGCCTCAGGCCTCCGCCGCGTTATGCTGAAGCAATGTCGTTTTTATCTGCCGGATAGACCCATGACCGATACCGTTCTCGATCGCTTCCTCCGCTATGTCGTCATCGATACACAATCCGACGCGGATTCGCCGAGCCAGCCATCGACGGAAAAGCAGAAGGATCTGGGGCGGGTTCTGGTCGAGGAACTGCTCGCGATCGGGCTCAGCGACGCGCATATGGACCAGCATGGCTATGTCTATGCGACGGTGCCGGCCAATACCGACAAGGACGTTCCCGTCATCTGCTTCTGCTCGCATATGGACACGGCGCCCGATTTTTCGGGGACCGGGGTGCAGCCCAAAATCGTCAGCAATTATCAGGGCGGGGATATCACGCTCGGCAATTCCGGGCGGGTCATCAAGGTGGCCGAGCATCCCGAGCTCAAGAACCAGATCGGCAATGATCTGGTGACGACGGACGGCACGACCCTGCTTGGTGCCGACGACAAGGCTGGCCTCGCAGAGATCGTGACGGCGGCCAAAATTCTGCTCGAGGACACATCGATCCGGCACGGCACGATAAAACTGCTGTTTACGCCGGACGAGGAAATCGGGCGCGGGGTGGACAAGGCGGATTTGCAGAAACTCGGTGCGCGCTTTGCCTATACGATGGATGGCAGCACGGCCGGGCATGTCGAGGACGAAAGCTTTTCCGCCGATGGGCTGACGCTCGAAATCACCGGCGTTGCCATCCATCCCGGCTATGCCAAGGACCGGATGGAAAACTCTATCAAGATCGCCGGCGCGATCCTCGCGCGGTTGCCGCGCGATGTGTCGCCCGAGGGGACCGAGGGTCGCGACGGCTTCGTGCATCCGACCGAAGTCACCGGGTCGATGGAAAAGGCGGTGATCAAGATGATCATCCGCGATTTCACCGAGGAAGGCCTGCGGCAAAAGCGCGACATGGTCGATGATCTCGCCCGGTCGGTGCTCGCCGATTTCCCCGGCTCGCGCTATGCGATCACCACCCATGAGCAATATCGCAATATGAAGCAGGTGCTCGACCAGCACCCTGAAATCATCGAAAACGCTGCCGAGGCGATCCGCCGGGCCGGGATGACTCCGGTGCAAAAATCGATCCGCGGCGGCACGGATGGCTCGCGCCTGTCGTTCATGGGCCTGCCGACCGCCAATATCTTTGCCGGCGGCCACGCCTTCCACTCGCCGCTCGAATGGGTGAGCCGGCAGGATATGGAGCGGGCGGTGCAGACGATCGTCGAATTGGCCAAGGTCTGGGAAGAGCGGGCCTGAGCCTGCCTCAATATTGTCGGATGCTTTGCTAGGGTTGCGGCATGGAAAAGACCGCAACCTCATCCCTTCTCAAGGCGCCGCTGCATCAATTCGAGGCCAAGGACTGGCCCGATTGGTATGAAGGTGTCGCGGCGCTCGTCGAGAGCGACGATGCCGAAACGCGGGCGGCAGCCATCGAGCGGCTCTCCATGGCCGTGTTCTGGTCGGAACATGCGCAAGTGTTCGATGAGAGTGAAGCGGCAACGGCCGCCAAGCTTGAGCGTGCGCGGTGGCTGCTTGGCCTTGTCGACAGGCAGGCAGAGCGGCACGACGATGTCGTCGCGTTTTTCCTCCATGAGCTGCGATACAAAGGCGATAGCGAGCCTTATCCGCAGGTCATTCTGCCGTGGTTGCGGAGGGTGTTGTCGCGCAGCACGGGGCCCTTGGCTGAGCGGGTCGAAGGCCTGATTGTCCTTATTGGCGGGATTGCGGATTGGGATGGCTCGGGTCTGCCCGAAATTCTCGATCATCCGTCTGATCATGTGCGGGCTTGTGCTGCCCATGTCTTGGGGCGGATGGGGGCCGGCGAGTCGCAGGACGCGGACGGGCCCTATTTCGATCCCGATTTCATTGCGGCGCTGACGGCACGGGAAATCGAGCGCCCGGGGATTGCCGGGCCTTATTGGTCGTCGACGGGATTCCTGCAGTCCGATTTCGACAATCTCGGCTTTGAGCCGCTTGAGTGGATGCTCGACATCATCGAGCGGCGGCGGGGACCTGAGCCGCAGGACCTGCCGTTCAACGGCATCGATTTTCACGTGCATGAACTGGCTGGTGATCATCCCGATGCGGTGCGGCGACTCTGGCGCGCGGGACGGAGCGATCTTGCCGCGATGGCGGCGACAGAAATCCGCGGCGTGGTGCCGGGCATGGAACCGGTGCTGGTCGAGCTGGGCGATGACGCCGAGGCTGAGATTGCGGTGGCCGCGCACCTGCATTTGGCGGCTTACTATGGCGTATTGCACCCCAAGGCGGATACAGCACGCATTCGATATGTGCCGGAGTGGCGGAAGGGTGTGGACGCGTTTGTGATCCACTATGGCGAACCGGGGTTGTCGCGTGGCGCGGGTGTGTTTTATCCGCGCGAGCGTGCGGTACTCGATGACGCGGAGGTTTGGGCGGCGGTGGATGCCGCTCTGCCCCCGGCGGAGCGCGGAGCAATCGGGCGGCATTTTCTGGCGGCCTATGACGCGGCGCCGGAGCCATATCAGATGGGCGCGGATATGCTCTACAGTTATGAAACTGGCGCCCGGGTCGAGTTGATCGGGCGGCGCGATGGGGACGGGTGGATCCGGGTCGATGTGTCGCCGGGGCGTGGAGCGGAACTACGCATTTAGCGACATCCTCCTCCCCACCATTGCCGCCCCAAAAATCCTTCCCATATATCTCTTCGATGATGCAGCGCGCCGGGTTTTTCGGGCGTTTCATCACCGACGCTTCCGTCGTCATGCCGGTGCCTCTTGGGGGCTGGGTGGCGAGCAAGACTTGGAGAGTTGAATGAATATCGAAAAATACACCGAGCGCTCGCGCGGCTTTATCCAGAGCGCGCAGACCACGGCGCTGGGCAAGGGCCACCAGCAGTTTGCGCCGGTCCATCTGTTAAAAGTGCTGCTCGACGATGACCAGGGCTTGGCCTCGGGTCTGATCGAACGCGCCGGGGGCGACGCTAAGGCTGCGCGCGCTGGCGTCGAGGCGGCGCTCAACAAGATTCCAAAAGTTTCAGGCGATGCTGCGCAACTGTCGCTGAGCCGTGACTTGGCGCGCGTGTTCGACACCGCAGAAAGCGCCGCAAAGAAAGCCGGAGATAGCTTTGTCACGGCCGAACGATTGCTGCTGGCCATGGTTGTCGAAAAAGACACCGATGCCGGGCGCATTCTGGCCGCTGCCGGCGTGACGCCGCAGGGCATCAACACCGCGATCGAAGAAATCCGCAAGGGCCGGACGGCTGACTCGGCCTCGGCTGAGAACGCCTATGATGCGCTTAAGAAATATGCCCGCGACCTGACCCAGGATGTGCGCGAAGGCAAGCTCGACCCGGTTATCGGCCGCGACGAAGAAATCCGCCGCACCATTCAGGTGCTGAGCCGCCGCACCAAGAACAATCCGGTGCTGATCGGTGAACCCGGCGTCGGCAAGACGGCGATCGCCGAAGGTCTGGCCATCCGCATCGTCAATGGCGATGTGCCGGAATCGCTCAAGAACAAAAGCTTGCTGTCGCTCGACATGGGCGCGCTGATTGCCGGCGCGAAGTATCGCGGCGAGTTTGAAGAGCGCTTGAAGTCTGTGCTGTCGGAAGTGCAGTCGGCCGAGGGGCAGATCATTCTCTTCATCGACGAAATGCATACGCTTGTCGGCGCAGGCAAGGCGGATGGGGCGATGGATGCGTCCAATCTCTTGAAGCCCGCTCTGGCGCGCGGCGAGCTTCACTGCGTCGGCGCGACGACGCTCGACGAATATCGCAAGCATGTCGAAAAAGATCCGGCACTGGCCCGGCGCTTCCAGCCGGTCTTCGTGTCCGAGCCGACCGTCGAAGATACGATCTCGATCCTACGCGGGCTCAAGGAAAAGTACGAACTGCACCATGGCATTCGCATCGCCGACTCGGCGCTGGTGAGCGCGGCGACGCTGTCGAACCGCTACATCACCGACCGCTTTCTGCCGGACAAGGCCATCGACTTGATGGACGAGGCGGCAGCGCGGCTGCGCATGGCGGTGGATTCGAAGCCCGAGGCGCTCGACGAACTCGATCGGCGCATCATGCAGCTCAAGATCGAGCGCGAGGCGCTGAAGAAGGAAAGCGACGACGGCTCGCGCACGCGGCTCGACCGGCTCGAACAGGATCTGTCCGGGCTCGAAGAACAGGCGCAGGCACTGTCCTCAAAGTGGCTTGCGGAAAAAGAACGTCTGCAGGGATCGACCAAGCTCAAGGAAGAGCTCGATGCCGCGCGTTCCCAGCTCGAAATCGCGCAGCGGCAGGGGGACCTGGCGCGCGCGGGCGAGCTTGCCTATGGCGTCATTCCCGATCTCGAAAAGCGGCTGAAAACGGCGGACGACCCGAATGGCGATGGCAAGCCCGATCCGGTTATGGCCAAGGAAACTGTCGAGCCGACCGATATCGCCCAGGTGGTGTCGCGCTGGACGGGCATTCCGGTCGACCGGATGATGGAAGGCGAACGCGAAAAGCTCCTCCACATGGAGACCTCGCTTGGCGCGCGCGTCATCGGGCAGTCCGAAGCCGTGGCGGCGGTGGCAAAGGCCGTACGCCGGTCGCGTGCCGGCTTGCAGGATCCGAACCGGCCGATCGGCTCGTTCATGTTCCTCGGACCAACCGGGGTCGGCAAAACCGAATTGACCAAGGCTTTGGCGCAGTTCCTCTTTGACGACGAGACCGCCATGGTGCGGCTCGATATGTCCGAGTTCATGGAAAAGCACTCCGTCGCTCGACTGATCGGCGCCCCTCCGGGCTATGTCGGCTATGACGAAGGCGGCGTGCTAACCGAAGCCGTGCGGCGTCGGCCCTATCAGGTGATCCTTTTCGACGAGATCGAAAAGGCGCATCCCGATGTGTTCAATGTTCTCCTCCAGGTGCTCGACGATGGGCGGCTGACGGACGGGCAGGGGCGTACGGTCGATTTCCGCAACGCGGTCATCATCCTCACCTCCAATATCGGCGCGGAATATCTCGTCGATCTCAAGGATGGGGAATCGGTGGAGCTCGTGCGGGGCAAGGTGCTCGACATGGTCAAGGCGTCGTTCCGGCCTGAGTTCTTGAACCGGATCGACGAAATCCTGCTATTCCATCGCCTTGGGCGCGAACACATGGGTTCCATTGTCGATATCCAGTTCGGCCGGCTCGAAAAGCTTCTGCACGATCGGGACATCACGCTTGAACTCACCGCCAAGGCGCGGGAGTGGCTGGCGAACGAAGGCTACGATCCCGCTTATGGCGCGCGTCCGCTTAAGCGCGTCATCCAGCGCGCCGTGCAGGACGAGTTGGCCGAGGAGATCTTGTCGGGCAAGGTCTCGGATGGATCGCGGGTCATCGTCGATGCCGGGGACGAGGGGATCGTTCTCCTTCCCGGCGGCGCGGCGGAACAAGACGCAGCGGCATAGTCACCAGAGCTTACGGGAAGGGCCGATCGCAGGATCGGCCCTTTTCTTTTGGAGTGCGCATCGAATCCCGCTTGAAACGGTCACTCTTCGTAGTTAGAACAAAATAAGAACCTTGGAGGGCGGCCATGACAGACAAAATCGACTATATCGAATTTCCTTCGACCGACCGGGCCGCAACGATCGGCTTCTTTCGCGCGGCCTTCGGTTGGGGCGCGACGAGCTACGGACCGGATTATGATGCGATCGATGATGCGGGGATCGATGGCGGTGTCGATCAGGCACTCGATAAGGTCGGCGCAACAATGGCCATCGTGCGGACCGATGATATCGACGATGCCGAGCGCCGAGTGATCGCCGCCGGCGGCGTCATCACCAAGGCGCAGTTCGATTTTCCGGGCGGACGCCGGTTTCATTTCCGCGAGCCGGGCGGCAATGAATTGGCGGTGTGGATCGCCCGGGCCGAATAGCGCGCGCTTTAGGGTGTGGTGGGCGTTGCCGCAGCGACCTTGGTCGGCGTACCTTCTCGCGCGAGGAGATCGTCGATCTGAGCCATAGCCTGCTTGAAGCTATCGCGATATTGCGCCGCCAGCACATTGTCCTTGGGCAGTTTAACGCTCAGCGGATCGACGAGATTGCCATTGATGTGCATCTCGAAATGGAGGTGCGGGCCCGTCGATTGGCCGGTCGAACCAACATAGCCGATCACCTGGCCCTGGCGAACTTTCGAGCCTACGCCAAGCCCGTCGACGAAACGCGAGAGGTGGCCATAGGCGGTTTCGTAACCGTTGACGTGCTTGATTTCGATCTTGTTGCCGTAGCCCGACTGCCAGCGATAATATTCGATCGTGCCATCGCCGGCCGCATAAATCGGGGTGCCGGTACGGGCCGCAAGATCGACGCCGGTATGCAATTTGCGCGTGTGGAAGATCGGATGGATGCGATAGCCGAAGCGGGAGCGAAGCGTGCCGCCGCCTTCTAGCGGACGGCGATTGAGGAAGCGCTTGCCGGTTTCGCCGTCGGGATCATAAAAATCGACCGTGCCGTCGGCGGTTGCGAACCGATAAAGCTGGCGCTTTGTGCCCGATAGGGTGAGCGACACATAGAGAAGCTCGGGCTTGGCGTCCGGCGTATCCTGGGTTTCGAGGATCTCGATCGTGTCACCGGCCGCGATGCGCTTGTTCATGTCGACGTCGTAGGCGAACATGCCGATAATCCGCTCGATTGTATCATCGCTCAGATCATGCTTGCGGCCGGTTTCCCAGATCGAGCGATAGACCGTGGGCAGATTGCCGACATTGATCTGCTCGATATCTTCTTGCGGGAAATCCACCCAGTCCGGCTGGAGGCCGACGACATATTGGCCATTGTCGCTGAGGGCGACGGTCGCGATATGCGGATCGCCCGGCGTGCCCTCTGGGCGATAGATCGACATGCGATAGGGCACGAGACTATTGGCGTCGCTGGTCAGGGGACCATAGAGAATCCGAAGGCGGATGCCGGCGGGGAGACCACCTGCAGGAATAAGATTGGAAAGCGTCGCCTCGACCATCGACACCTGCGCGGCGGTGAAGCCGTTGCGGGTCAATGTATCGGCAAGCGGGCCGAGTTCGCGCACGGTCATGAAGCGTTCGGTGCGGCCGGGGCCATTGGCGGCAGCGACCGTAGTCTTGGGAACGACGGTGACATTTTCCGCAACGCCATTGGGCGTTGTGCCGGCGCCCTGGTTCGTCAGGTCTTCAAGGCTGGGCCCAAGCGCGGCATAGGCCAGGGTCGGCGGCGCGTCTTCCGTATAGAAAGTGGCGTCAGCGCTGCCACGGACGAAGTCGGCGGCGACCTGATCGGAAATGTCGGTCTTGGGAATGTAGCTCAGCGGCATGTCGGCGGTTTTCACCGCGACTTCACCATCGACATCGGTGCCATAGACGTCGGCATTGAGATCGAGCGCCACGGCCTGGAGCGGCTGGGTGGCATTCAATATAGCGACGGGATCATAAGAGGGCGCGTCGGCCGAGAGATTTGTCGCCGTCGTTGCAAGCGTCGCCCGAAGACGGATGAATGGCTGATTGCGCAACATTTCGCGGCCATCGACCACCTGGCGCACCGACGCTTCGATAGTTTCGAGATCCGAGCGGGTTTCTGCAACCGGGCGGACGCGCGATGATTTGGCAGTGATGTCGCTGGAAAGGGTCTGGCTCAGCCGCGGGGCCGCGAGCTGCAATGCCTTATAGGCGGTCGAGAACGTGTCCTGACCCTGGAAGGAGACATAGAGTGCCGCGCCCATAAGAAGGACGCTGGTCAAACCGGTCATCACCGTGCCGCTCAACCAGGCAAAGCTCAATTCCCGTCCTTGGGGAATTTCGCCATCGGTCGATTGCATCGTCAGGGCCGGGCCTTCTTCAAACCCGCTGGCGCGCAACAGGGAAGCATGGCGATTTCTTTGCGCAGCGTTCAACGCGCCGTCCTTCGCTTATAAACTGGTCTTCCCCCAAGGGGCCGTGCGTCGGCCGCTCCTTTATATACGCGCAACCTAAGGAGACGGGAGGCCGATTACAATGGCCGTCATATCCTGCGAAAATGCGGCGAAAGCGGGGAGTGGGTTTTTAGGGGCGATCACGCTGCCGTTTAGGGACCAGAAACCACGAACAGACCGTAGCGCCTGAAATCTCTGGTGGTTCAGTCGAGTTTTCCACACAGGCAATCCGAGCCAATTTGGAAAATGTCGTTTTTGTCACGATGGGGGGTTTACAGAAAAAAGGACCGCCCCTATAACCCGGTCATCGCTTGAGACCGCGGCGCCGCAAGACGCCAACGACGAAAGCCAAGTTGCTGAAAACGAACGAAAATTCGGACATTAAGCAACTCTCGGAAATTCGGTTCTGCTGAAATTCTGAAAAAAGCGATTGACAGTGAAAAAGAACTTCACTAGAAACCGCGACGCTGACGACGCGAATG
>NZ_LMLO01000008.1:0-1108 GCF_001421945.1 Devosia sp. Leaf64
GGGCCCGCGAGCTCAGGCTGCTAGGTCATGAGGTGAAGCTGATCCCCCCGGCCTACGTGAAGCCATTCGTGAAGCGGAACAAGAACGATGCGGTGGATGCCGAAGCCATATGCGAGGCAGCGCAACGACCGAACATGCGGTTCGTGGCGATCAAAAGCGAGGAGCAGCAGGCCTCGGCCCTGGTGTTTCGAACCCGCGATTTGATGGTGCGACAGCGGACCCAGTTGATCGACGCGATCTGCGGTCATCTCACCGAATACGGGTGGGTAGCGCCGAAGGGACCGTCGCACATAGCTGTGCTGGATGGCCTGCTCGCCGGCGAGATGGGCTCGTCACTTCCCGATGCGGCCACGCCATTGTTCCGCACGATGCTTGATTTGCTTGCAGTGCTCAACCAGAAGATTAGCGAGTTGGACAAGGAGATCGCTCGGCGCGCCCGTGAGGATGTGATCGCCAGGAGACTGATGACGATACCCGGCGTGGGCCCGATCACCGCCACGGCAATTGCCGCTCTCGCGCCTCCGGTCGAGACGTTCACCAAAGGGCGGGACTTTGCCGCCTGGCTAGGGCTGGCGCCGCGTCAGCTCTCGACCGGGGGCAAACAAAAGCTGGGATCCATCACGAAGATGGGTAAGCGAACGTTGGGGCGTCTGATTATCATTGGTTCCAGCGCGGTCGTCCTACAGGCAAGTAAGCGCGGCGCGCCCTCAGGCTCGTGGCTTGAGCAGATGCTCGCCAGAAAGCCACGTATGCTGGTCACAGTCGCACTCGCCAACAAGACGGCGCGCATCATCTGGGCGGTCCTGATGAAGCAAGAGGATTACAAAGCTCCGGTTGCAGCTGCGGTGTAAGCCAAAGCGGACCAGAGGTCGTCGGAGACGGAGTCGGTCGAAGGAAGGTATGGCGCAACAGTCGGTGAGACGGGGCCGGAAAACCAGGGCAATCCACTGTGCCAAGAGCACGCTGTGGGTGATATGGATCCGGTCCGCGAACTCCCATACGGGCCCGCAGCCTCTGGTGCTGCACTAGAGGCCGGACAGATGGCAGCATCCGACTACGTGCAATCCTTCAAAATGCCGCTTGCGTCTTACGGGGCGTCCACAGATGG
>NZ_LMLO01000009.1:0-1342 GCF_001421945.1 Devosia sp. Leaf64
ACTTCCGCGATCCGAACGGTCATCTGTGGGAGATAGTCTGGAATCCACAGATGCTCCCCGCAGAAGACTGATAAGCGCCACTAGGTCATGGGCTCCTGAATGCCCATGACCACCTTGACCCAATGCCGTGCGGAACGCCAGTCTCGTGCTCGCTGGAAGGTGCGGCCCGCATTCGACCCCGTTTCCCGCCATTACGACGCTGAAAGCGTTCCCTTAAGCAGACAAGGACATGCCGGTGGAATACGGTCTTGAGTGCTTGCACGCGCAAAGCGATGAAAAAACCTCGAGCGCTGCCTTTCAGCGAGCCTTGCCACACTCGATAAGAGCGTGCGCCTTGACGTTAGCCGCATTGATCGGAGGATGAACTTCGGTGGCGGTCGTCCGTATTTTGCCTGCATCGACTATATTTGCAACCTGGCGGGGTTATGTCGACCAGGCGCTACTGTTCATAGTGGCAAAACGTGGCGGCTCATTGGTCCTTTCTAACAGAATCTCGGTCGAAACGATGTGCCGCTTCTTCAGCAACGATAGGCCGCTAGGGCGAAGCTTAAGATTTGCACCGCTCAACAGAATTCCGGGTTTTGTCGTCTCAACCAAGGTGTCGCACAACACGGTCCAAGACCTGCTCCAGACACCCTTTGAAGAAGTGATCCGTATGGGGAAAAACCGTGACCGGATGATGGTCGCGGGCGCCCCAATCGAGCAAGGAGCTTAGTGATGCCATTGCGTCTTCCTGTCCATGCAGAAGCAATGTGCGAGCAGGAATGTCTAACGCCGGATAAGTTCGCCCTCCAGGCACCAGTCCTATTGGTAACCCCATCAGCACGATCTTCTGAGCAGGATCGGTTTTCTCAAGGAGACAGGCAAGACGTGCATACACGTGGGCCCCAAAAGAAAAACCCACCAACGCCAAAGGCAAGCCTGGGTGTTGCTGGCGCATGTGCTGTGCGACGGCTAGACCGTCTTCGGCCTCACCTTCCCCATCCGAATATTCTCCGTCTGTTTCATCGACCCCTCTAAAGCTAGGTCTAACGGCAATCCATCCTACCCTACTCAGCCGCCGTGCTACGTTGTGGGGCACCGGATGCCGAGGCGAGCCGCCTAGAAGCGGTTGAGGGTGGCTAACCAGGGCTACACCTTTCGGCATGCTTGCGGGGTAACTCATTGTCAGTTGGATCTTGCCAACGGGACCCTTGATAAAGAGGCGTTCAGATCCTGCCAGCATATTCTTTCATCAACATCTAACGCGCCCGGATTGGATCAATAATGTAGAACGACCGAGTGGCTGCCATGTCCGGTTCATAATGGCAAGAACCGGAAGCTGCCAGTCCGGAAACCACCC
>NZ_LMLO01000010.1:0-1365 GCF_001421945.1 Devosia sp. Leaf64
CAAAACTCTCCAGTTCCAAAAACACCTTATCTTGGTGTCCTCAAAACCGGCAGCAGCTCAAAGACACCCGAAGAGCTTAGAACCTTGGCAATGTTCAAATCTGAAAAGCCTCCTTCGGATGTGGATACAGCCCATCTCGCCAAACTGCTCTCGCTGGCGCTGCTGGTGCAACGCGAGGGTGGCACGGAACTAAGCAAGTCAGGGTGCACTCTGCTTGAGACCAGTGGGACGACGCACACCACACATGTCGAAGGCTCTGGGAGAATTTGACTGCCTCACCGGTCGCCTCTCGCTGTGACTGGTTGAGATCTTCCTCCGAATGCATGCCAGTAGAACGTTCTGCGTTATGCGATTAAGCGCCTAAGGAAACTCGCGCTGAGCTTTCCGTCGCGCAACGACGTGGAAGTGCATCATGGTCAGGCAGATCTAGTGCAGAGATCGAGCAGTCCAGTACAAAAACTTTCGCTCCGCGTCCCAGCAACCTCCGGGGGACGATGAAAGTTTTTAGGTCGACACAAAGGAGTTAGAGCATGGCGCATGTGACGTACGATGTAGTTGAGCACGATGGTGGCTTTGCCTACAAAGTGGGCGACGTCTATTCGGAAACTTTCCCCACCCATCAGGCAGCCCATGAGGCTGCTGTTTCAGCAGCGCAACGCCAGCAGCTAGCAGGTGAAAGCGAAGCCATTCAATATCAAGACAACCAAGGCCAGTGGCATGAAGAACTCGCCAGTGGTGGCGACCGGCCGCAAACCGATGTCGAAGATTCGCTCGAAGAATAATTCTTGAGCCCCGCGGATGCGCTGGCAGTTGAGCCCGGCGCTGTCCGCCGGGCGTGTGTCCTCAAGCAGCTTGAAGAAGATCTGCCTCAATAATTAGCCGACTCAATGTGGTTGTTAAAGGCGAGCGAACTAAAGAGATCGGTGTTTGCGATCCAACTTTTCCTCGACCTTGCTCCGGCTATTTCCAGCGTCTTCGACTGCTTTTTTGACCGCCTCTTTGCTTACGTTCTTCTTCTCGGCCTCGTAACGAACTTCGTGATCTTGGCGGCCTGCAACGCGAGCGCGATCCTGGGATGTGTTCGACATATTTTACGTCGATAGAATTGTTGAACCGAAGTTCAATGCGGACTGGAATCGTAAGTTCAATGTGAAGGGCGAGAGATGCAAAGCTCCTATTTCGGACTGACAATGTAGCTGAACTCTCCAGGTCGGCCATATAGCTAGCGCCTCGCGAAAAGCAGCAATGTCGTAAAACTCATGGCTAAGCTCAACTCTTCCGCATCCCATCGTCCAATGTGCCGTAAGCGGTGTCCTACCCCCACCTTTCTCCCATTTGTGAGCCATGAGATTGCGCACTGATTAA
>NZ_LMLO01000011.1:0-1631 GCF_001421945.1 Devosia sp. Leaf64
CAATGCTGGTTCGGTTGGCCTCTACCAGCTCGGCGGCGGCGTCGAAGTTGCTGTGACCGATGCCATCACCGTTCGCGGTGAAGTTGTTGGCCAGGGTGACTTCAACGATGCCGGTGGTGCTGACTCGTTCTTCGAAACGACCAAGGCCACCGTCGGCGTTTTCTACCACTTCTAAGAACGCATAGTTTCTGGCGCATCGCGCCAGAGACATGATTCTTGCACCCATGCGGCGAACCGGCTCCTGTCGGTTCGCCGTTTGGTTTTTAAGGTTGATTTACAGGTCATGAATGGAAGTGTGATCGTTCGGATACACTGATCGAAAACATCATCTCGCGCGTTAGATGTGAATGCCGCAGCCATTGCGATCAGCCGACGTGCCTGCCATTTAGGATCATCAACGCACTTTTTTGAGGGCTACTTATGTCTATTCGTACTCTTTTTGTCGGCGTCTCGCTCGCCGTTCTCGGCACTGCCGGTGCTTCCGCTGCCGACCTCATCATCCCGACCACCCCGCAGCCGATCTATGAATCTGCTGGCTTCTCGTGGGAAGGCCTCTACGCTGGTGTTCGCGCCGGTGGTCAGTTCGTCGGTACCAACCAGTACGGCAACCTCGGTGCCGGTGCTTCGATCACCCAAGGTGTCATCGGTGGCGCTGTTGGCGTCAACTTCCTGCCCATGGATCCATTCCTCCTCGGCGCCGAAGTCACCGGTGACTACGTTTGGGGCAACAACCTCTCGACCGGCGAATTCTTCGCTAATCTCCGCGCTGGCGCAGTCGTGACCGACTCGGTTCTCGTCTATGCAATCGGCGGTGTTGGCGTTCAGACCGGCCCGAACAATGCTGGTTCGGTTGGCCTTTATCAGCTCGGCGGCGGCGTCGAAGTTGCTGTGACCGATGCCATCACTGTCCGCGGTGAAGTCGTTGGCCAGGGTGACTTCAGCGATGCCGGTGGTGCCGACTCGTTCTTCGAAACGACCAAGGCCACCGTCGGCGTTTTCTACCATTTCTAAGAACGCATAGTTTCTGGCTCTAAGCGCCAGAGACATTGATTCCTGCGCTCATGCGGCGAACCGGCTCCTGTCGGTTCGCCGTTTTGCTTTGTTCGCGGTTCGCTCCACGAGCACCAGGTGTGTTCCTTTAGTTACACCCACCGAAAACACATCTTGGAATGGTCAAACAAAGTGCTCCAACCATTGCGAGCGGTCGGCCGCTCTGTCAATTTACAGCCATCAACGGATTCTTTGAGGGCTCCACATGTCTATTCGTACTCTTTTCGTCGGCGTCTCGCTCGCCGTCCTCGGCACTGCGGCAGCTTCGGCTGCTGACCTGATCATCCCGACCAGCCCAGAGCCGATCTATGAATCTGCTGGTTTCTCGTGGGATGGCCTCTACGCTGGTGTTCGCGCCGGTGGTCAGTTCGTCGGTACCAACCAGTATGGCAACATTCTTGCTGGCCCGTCGATCACCCAGGGTGTTGTCGGTGCCGCTGTTGGCGTCAACTTCCTCCCCGTCGACCCGTTCCTGCTCGGCGCCGAAGTTACCGGTGACTACGTTTGGGGCAATGGCGTCTCGACCGGCGAATTCTTCGCTAACCTCCGCGCTGGCGCAGTCGTGACCGACTCGGTCCTCG
>NZ_LMLO01000012.1:0-1717 GCF_001421945.1 Devosia sp. Leaf64
CTCGGTGCTTCGCCACGAAAGAGAACCTCATATCGAGTCCCTGGCAAAGTAGGCCGCGGCTTTCCTAAGAAACACATTCCCCAGCGGCCGTGGGCTCGAGTTGATAACCTAGAGACCGAGCGCGACGCTGCAGATTGGCAAGAACGCGGCTGCGATGCTTCTCGTCATAGGCGTCCGCACCCGGGTCTTGATAAATCATCCCGTGACGAAGGGCATTGTAGAACAGCACCGCAATCTTGCGGGCCGTCGCCGTCACCGCCTTCTGCTTGCCAATGCGTCCAGCCAAGCGCCGATAAAATGCACCCAGGGCGGTGTCGCTGCGTCCAATGGTAGTTGCTGCCAACCTTAAAAGCGCAGCCGCACGGCTGGAGGATCGGCGGGTGCGGGACGAGAGCAGCTTACCGCCGGAGATCTTGTTTCCAGGCGCCAGGCATAGCCACGAAGTAAAGTGCTTGGCCGTCGGCCAGGCCCGCAAGTCTGTGCCGCACTCGCCGACCAACTTGAGAGCCAACGATGAGCCAAGACCGTGGATCTGCGTCAGGTCGATGCCGACAAGGCCGTATAATGCGGCGCGCACGTCGAAGGACGGCGCATTGACCTGCTTCGTCTTGGTCCGGATCTTTGGCAGGGGCGCGAGCGCGGCATCATGCTCTACGGCCACCGCGGCCATTGCGGCCTCGAGGCGCCGATCGCACTCGAGCATCTTGAGCTGGTAAAAGTCGTAGAGTTCCAGGGACTGGGAGAGTGCAAAAACATGCTCCTCTCGGTCGTTGCCGATCAGGGCGGCTCGTATGGTAGCCGTCGACGAATGGCAGCGAACATCGCGCATTGATGCCAGTACGTCCGGATCCCGCTCACCTGAGACAATCGCCCGTATGATCTTCATCCCGGTCACTCCGGTGATGTCCGACACGACATGGTGCAACTGCAGGTTCATCTCCATCAGCGCCTTCTGCATATGCTGGATGTGGGCGGCGGCATATTCAACTAGACGCTCTCGCTGCCGCAGATAGGCACGAAGCGTTGCCACCGGACCATCGGGGCGGAAGCTTCCGCGCAGCAGGCCATAGGAATGCAATTGGCGAAGCCAGGCCGCATCGCTGACATCGGTCTTGCGGCCCGGGACGTTCTTGGCATATCGCGCATTGACCAGGATCACCTCGAACCCGTGCTGCTCGAGGATCTCAAAGGCGGGGATCCAGTAGACGCCGGTCGACTCCATCGCCACGCTGGTGACGCCGCAGGATTTGAACCAATCTGCGAGATCATGGAGATCGTGGGTAAAGGTGCCGAAAGGGCGTATTGGCGTATCGTTGCTGTCCGGGTTCACGGCAGCCATATGCATCGTAGATCCGATGTCGATCGCCGCCGCTCCGGGATTCATTCGTGTCAGGTTCTGAAGACTGGCAGACTTTGACTTGGGCATGGCTTTTCCTCCTATGGTGATGGAGGGGCTGGGCCGCGCAAGTTCGTCATTTTCCTAACCGGGATCGCCACCGAAATAGCGTCACCACTCTCAAGTGCGCAACAGCCCATGTGCCACGTTTTTTAACGGGGTCGAGAGCCTCCAATAAGCAGTCGGCAACTCCCCTCCGCCGACCACCGTAGCATGCCCTGTTTCTACCGCGCACAGGCGGGCCAAGGCCCTTGATCGTTTTTTAGGATGTCGCGCTCCGCCTTGAGCTTGGCGACCTCTCGCCGCAGCCTCTCGATCTCA